>NZ_JAHUXC010000020.1:0-22241 GCF_019218665.1 Aeromonas sp. sif2416 | reverse complement strand
TCAGAAGTGAAACGCGGTAGCGCCGATGGTAGTGTGGCATTCGCCATGCGAGAGTAGGACACTGCCAGGCACCCAATTGAAGAAGCCCGCTCAATCGAGCGGGCTTTTTTATTGCCTGAAATTGGCCATTTCAGCGCTGATTTGTTTCTGAACCAGCGAATGCCCAAGTCATCTATTCCGCACAATGGCCCATTGTTTACCCACTTGTTCACCTTCTGACCCCTTTCCGATATCTACAGCTACCTAGCTGCCGACCCTCATAGCGCCTGGCTATGCCTTCCATTTATGCTCACTATTGCCGTTATGGGGGAGTGACAAGGCGGGCTGGATCCATAGACTGTGAGTTTCATCGGCAAGGGAGCTGTGTATGTTGGGGATCCATGATCTGGCGTTGTTTATCGTATCTGGCTTGCTGTTGAACATGATGCCTGGGCCAGACTCCCTGCTCATCATGTTGCGCAGTGGCTCGCAGGGTTGGCGAGCAGGCTCGGTGGCGGCGCTGGGGATAGGGACGGGCACCATGGTGCACGTGCTGGCGGCGGCCCTGGGGCTGTCGGCTCTGCTGAGTACCTCGGCCGAACTATTCGTGGTCATCAAGTTGATGGGGGCACTCTATCTGGTCTATCTGGGGATTTCCCTGCTCAGGCAAGGCGCAACGTCCCCTGCGACGACCGAGCCTGCGGTGACGCTGCCTGCGCTCTCCTATGGGCGGATCTTCCGGCAAGGCCTGCTGACCAATGTGCTCAATCCCAAGGTAGCGCTCTTCTTCCTCGCCTTTGTCCCGCAGTTCATTGCCCCAGATGCACCACAGAAGGCGCTGGCCTTCATCCTGCTGGGCTGTATCTTCAACCTCAACGGCATGATCTGGTGCCACCTGCTGGCCTTCTCGACCGCCTATGCGAGCCGCAGGGTACGCCTGCCTGCCCGGTTGGGGCGCTGGCTCAACCGCTTGATGGGGGGCTTGTTTGTCGGGCTCGGCATCAAGTTGGCGACGGAGTAAATCGCGGCCATAGAAAAAGGCGTATCCCATCGCTGGAATACGCCTTCGTCTGCACTGCAGCAAGGCTGATCGGGAGATCAGTTCATGCCGTAACGCTTGAGTTTCTTGCGCAGGGTACCACGGTTGATGCCCATCATCACGGCGGCGCGAGTCTGGTTACCACGGGTGTACTGCATGATCACGTCCAGCATGGGAGCTTCGACTTCGGAGAGAACCATATCGTACAGATCAATCACTTCCTGACCGTTCAACTGGGCCAGGTAGTTACGCAGGGCCTGTTGCACAGAGTCACGCAGGGGGCGCTGGGTCGGCTCGGCAGCGTGATTGTGAGTAGTTGTTACCAATGCATCAGAAGTCAGGGTTTGTTCGAACATATTCGGTCGGCTCTTTAGTTATGCGAGTTATGCGTTAACCTAATCCATCGAAATACACTTCAAGTGCCGTCAGCTGTGCATCTGCACAATCCAGGGCATTGAAATGTTTACGGAATTCTCGGCCCGTCTCTTCTTCATCCAGATACCAGCCCACGTGTTTACGGGCAATGCGCGCTCCCAGATATGCACCGTAAAACTGGTGCAGGTTGGTAACATGCTCGTTCATCAGGGTGCGAACCTCTTCCCTGTCGGGAGGCGGCAGCTTGGTGCCCGTCTCAAGAAAATGACGGATTTCCCGGAAAATCCAGGGTCGTCCTTGCGCAGCACGGCCGATCATCACGGCGTCGACGCCGGTATAGTCGAGGACATACCGGGCCTTCTCCGGGCTGTCTATGTCGCCATTGGCGACAACAGGAATCGATACGGCCTGCTTAATCGCCCTGATAGTGTCGTACTCCGCTTCCCCCCGGTAGAGGCAGGAACGGGTACGACCATGCACGGCAAGGGCCGCGATACCGCAATCTTCGGCGATTCGGGCGATCTCCTCGCCATTGCGGTTATCCGGATCCCATCCTGTGCGGATCTTCAAGGTGACAGGCACCTCCACTGCATCCACCACGGCCCGGCAGATGGTTCTGACCAGATCGGGTTGGCGCAGCAGGGCTGAGCCTGCCAACTTCTTATTCACTTTTTTTGCAGGACAACCCATGTTGATGTCGACGATCTGAGCGCCCTGCTCCACGTTGTAGCGGGCGGCAAACGCCATCATCTCGGGGTCGGCTCCGGCAATCTGGACCGATCGCAGTCCGCTTTCGGCAGAGTGATCCATTCTCATCCTGGTTTTCTGGGTATCCCAGACATCCGGGTTGGCCAGCAGCATCTCGGAAACGGCCATGCCAGCGCCCAATCGTAAACAAAGTTCACGAAATGGTCGGTCTGTTACACCGGCCATGGGAGCCACAATCAAGGGAGTTTCAAGCGTGTGGGGACCTATCTGCATTCCACGGTTACCATCGGCTTAGGGCGGCGTATATTACGCATTTTTTAGTCAGGAGAAAAGGTTAGTATTTGAGCGTCAGCCACTTTTTTCTGAAAAAAACGTCGCGCCAAGGCTTGCAAATTCAGGAGTGCTTGAAAATCAGGCAGATTGTCCGGGAGCATACTCGGGGTCAAATGAGTGAGGGACTCATTCATTTGTCTGTCTCCCTCCGCTGCGGGTTTGCGTTATGATAGCGAGCCTGAATCGAGCAAAGGCTCCACACAATTTTATTACAAACAGAAATTGGGGATGTATGACGTCAAGGTTTATCAAATCGCTCTGTCCGTGCCTGCTGGGAGCCATGCTAGGCTCGGCCCAGGCGCAGACCGTCAGCTTCACCGAGGCCTGGAGCCGGGTCATCCAGCAGGATGACGGACTGGCGGCAGAGCAGGCCGGGGTGGAGCGGGCAGAGCAGTTGCGCGAGGCGGCCAAGGCCATGTACCTGCCCAAGGTAGACGTGGGGGCCAGCTACACACACCTCGATCAACCGATGGAACTCGACATGCTGGATCTGAACCCCATCGCCAACCATCCCGAATTTGGCAAGGTGCTGGGCCCCGTCATGCAGGCGCTCAACCTCAGCCCCAGCGACTTCGTCACCCCCCTGACCAAACAGAACGTGGTCACCAGCTCGGTCAAGATGCTGTGGCCGCTGTTCGTCGGCGGGCGTATCGATGCGGCCCAGGACATTCGCCAGGCCCAGGTGAGCGAGGCGCAACAGCTGCTGGTGCTCAAGCAGCAGGCCAGCTTCGAGAGCCTCTCCCAGACCTACTTCGGGGTGGTGCTGGCGGCGCAGGTGGTGCAGACCAAGCAGGAGATCGAGCAGGGGCTGGCCCATCATCTGGATCATGCCCAAAAATTGGAGGCACAGGGCCAGATCGCCAGGGTCGAGCGGCTCTCCGCCCAGTCGGCCTATGACAGGGCCCGCATCGATACCCAGAAGGCAAGGCGCAGCCTGGAGATCGCCCAGCTGGCGCTCGGTCACATGCTCAAGATCAAGCAGGCGGAGCCCAACAGCCGGCTCTTCATCAACGAGAACATGCCGCAACTCGCTCCCTTCGTGCAGGAGACCCTGACGGTGCACCCCGGCCTCAAGCTGCTGGCGGCCAAGAAGGAGCAGGCGCAGGGGATGATCAAGCTGGAGAAGGGGAAGTACGCCCCCGAGCTGTTCCTGTTCGGCAACTACAACCTCTATGAGGATGACTCCATCGTCTCCAAGACCACGCCGGACTGGCTGGTCGGGGTCGGGGTCAGCATGCCGCTGGTGAGCCGTGATGGCCGCTCCGAGACGGTGCAGGCGGCCAAGAGTGCCGAGCTGCAGGTCAACCTGTTGCAGGCCAAGACCCGCCAGGATCTGGAGCTGCTGGTCGAGAAGACCTGGCGCGAGGCAGCGCAGGGGCTGGAGGAGTATCACTCCCTCTCCTCGACCCAGGCATTGGCCGAGGAGAACGTGCTGCTGCGGGACAAGGCGTTCGGCCAGGGGCTCTCCACCTCGCTGGATGTGGTGGATGCGCGCAACCAGCTGGCCGGGGTCAAGACCCAGCGCGCCGCCGCCGCCTATCAATACGTGATCTCCCTGGCCCGCCTGCTGGCGCTCTCCGGTCAGATGAACAGTTTCAATCAATATCAGCATGCTCAGGCGACAGAGGTGAATTCATGAGTCATCCCCCCATCAAGAAGAAGATGAGCCAGGGCAAGCCGCTGTTGTTGCCGCTGGCCCTGGTGCTGTTGGTCATCTGGCTGGGCTGGCGTTTCTGGCTGGCCTATCAGCCAGAGCCGGTGCGCCTGCAGGGCCAGATCGAGGCGCAGCAGTATTCGGTCTCCTCCAAGGTGGCGGGGCGCATCGACGAGGTGCTGGTGAAGAAGGGGGATCAACTGGCCAAGGGTCAGCTGGCATTCACCCTGGCCAGCCCCGAGATCGAGGCCAAGCTGAGCCAGGCCAAGGCCGGGCAGGCGGCGGCCGGTGCCATGGCGCAGGAGGCGGAGAAGGGGGCACGGGCCCAGCAGATCGCGGCGGCCAAGGATCAGTGGCAGCAGGCCAGGACGGCGGCCCAGCTCCATGGCAAGACCTATGAGCGGATCGCCAACCTGCACCGGGAAGGGGTGATGCCGCTGCAGAAACGGGACGAGGCCTGGACCGCCTGGCAGGCAGCCAAATACAGCGAAGGCATGGCCTGGCAGCAGTATCAGATGACCCTGGAAGGGGCACGGGAGGAGACCAAGGTCGCGGCCCGCGAGCAGGCCAAGATGGCGGCAGGCGGGGTGGCCGAGGTGGAGGCCTATCTGGCCGACACCCGCATCGCCACCCCCCATGCCGGCGAGGTAGCGCAGGTGCTGCTGCGCAGCGGCGAGCTGGCACCGCAGGGCTTCCCCGTGGTGACCCTGCTCGACATGGAGGATGCCTGGGCCCAGTTCCATGTGCGCGAGGATCTGCTGCCCCGCTTCCAGGTCGGCACCGAGTTCGATGCCAGCCTCCCCGGGTTGGGGGATCAAACGGTGCGCTTCAAGGTCACCCACGTGGCGATGATGGGGGACTTCGCCACCTGGCGTGCCACCGACACCCGCCAGGGCTTCGACATGAAGAGCTTCCAGGTGGAGGCGCGCCCCTTGCAACCGGTTGAAGGGTTGCGGGTCGGCATGAGCGTGCTGGTCGAACTCTGATGCGGCGCGAATGGCGGCTGCTGTGGGAGGATCCCTTCAGCCGGGCCCTGATAAGCTGGATCCCGCTGCTGCTGATCGGGCTGCTGTGCTGGATTTTCTCGGCCGGGCTGGCGCGGGATCTCAAGGTGGGTCTGGTGGATCTGGATCGCAGCGCGCTCTCCCGTCAGCTGGCATTCTCGCTGGATGGCTCCGCGGGTCTGCGCCTGAGCGATCAGTTTAACTCCATCGACGAGGGGGCCAGGGCGCTGCGCGGCGGCGACGTCTATGCCCTGGTGGTGATCCCCGCCCATCTGGAGCGGGATGCGCGGCAGGGCACCCAGCCCAAGGTGACAGTGTTCAACAACGGCCAGTTCATCCTGATCGCCAAGCTGGTCAACGCGGCGCTGGCCCAGGTGGTCGGCACTCTCAACGGCCAGGTCGGCGTGCTGGCGGCCATGGCCGATGGCAAGGCGCTGCCGGGCGCCCTGGGGCAGTCCGTCCCCATCGCCAGCCAGGTGACGGCGCTCTACAACATCAACTCCAGCTACGCCCAGTTTCTGTTGAGTGCCCTGCTGCCGGCGGTGTGGCAGATCCTGGTGGTGCTCTATGGCATCAACGCCCTGGCCCGGGCCGATCGACTCGGCCTGGACTGGACCACGCAAGGGGTCTGGTTCGGCCTCTGGCGCACCCTGTTGCCTCATGTGCTCATCGGGTGGGTCTGGGGGCTGGCGTGGAGCCTGCTGCTGTTCAGGGCGCTTGGCTATCCCATGCAGGGGAGCTGGCTGGTGTTGACGCTGGGTCTGGGGCTGGCCTCGGCCGCCTGTGTCAGCATGGGGGCCTTCTTCTACGGCGTCATCCGGGATCCGGCCCGCGCCCTGTCGCTGGCGGGCGCCTACACGGCACCCGGCTTCGCCTTCATGGGGGTGACCTTCCCGGTCAGCGCCATGGGGGACTTCGCTCAATTCTGGCGCAGCCTGCTGCCCATCTCCCACTATGTGGAGCTGCAGGTCGGGCAGGCGAACTACGGCCTGCCGCTCGATGCGGCCCTGCCCCAGTTCGGGGCCCTGCTGCTGTTCCTGCTGCCGCTGTTACTGGTGGTGCGGCGCTATCAACCGCAGGCCCAGGCCGCCCGCCAGCTGGCCATTAAGGAGCCGGAACTATGATGGGTTTCTGGGATCTGGTGCGTCTCGAGCTGCGTACCCTGCTGGCGGACCGCGCCATCATGCTGACCCTGTTTGGCGGGGTGTTCTTCTACTCCTTCCTCTATCCGCAGCCCTATCTGCACCAGTTGCCCCGGGAAGAGGCGGTGGTGGTGGTCAACGATGATGGCAGCCAGCTCTCCCGTCAGCTGGAGTTCATGGCCGATGCAACGCCCCAGGTGAAACTGGTGGCGCGGGTCGGCAGCCTGGAGGAGGCCCGTCAGTGGCTGTTGACCGGCAAGGCGAGCGGGATCCTGCACATTCCTCGCCATTTCTACCGGGATCTGATGCTGGGCAAGAGCGTGACCCTGAGCTATGCCGGTGATGCCTCCTATTTCCTGGTCTATGGCACCATCGCCGAAGGGCTGGCCCAGGCGGGGGGCACCCTGGCGGCCGGGATCAAGGTGGCGCGTCTGCTCAGCCAGGGCGAGGCGCTGCCACAGGCGGCCATGGGGTGGAACGCGGTGGGGCTCAACGTGCTGCCGGTCTTCAACCCCAGCATGGGTTATGTGAATTACGTGGTGCCGGCGGTGTTCGTGCTGATCCTGCACCAGGTGCTGCTGATGGGGGCCAGCATCCTGGGGGCGACCCAGAACCAGCGCAGCGCGCGCGGGGAGTCCGGTTACTGGCAGAAGGTGCCGGTGTTGCCTCTGCTGCTGGCCCGCACCCTGGTGCTGGGGGGGCTGTTCGTGTTGCCCGTGAGCTACTTCTTCGGCTTCTGTTTCGACTACTACGGCATAGCCCGCACCGCCGAGCCGACCGAGCTGTGGCTGTTCATCCTGCCCTTCCTGCTGGCGACCACCTTGCTGGGCATAGTGCTGGGGGCGCTGTTTACCCGCCGCGATCTGCCGACCCAGGTGGTGCTGGTCTCATCACTGCCGCTGGTTTTCCTCGCCGGCTTCATCTGGCCGCTGGAACTGATCCCGACGCCGCTCAACTGGCTGGCCCAGTGGGCGCCGAGCACGCCGGCCATCGAGGGACTGCTGCGCCTGAACCAGATGGGGGCCGATTTTACTCAAGTGGCCCCTTACTGGTGGCAACTGTGGGGCCTGACGCTGCTCAACGCGCTGCTCGCCTGTTGGTTGCTGGCGTGGCGCCAGCGACAGGCCGCCGAGACCAAGATGGAAACGGTCAGCTGAGGCTGACCGTTTTTTTGGGCGGACGGGCTCAGCTGCGCTGCAGGTCGGGGTCGCCGATGGCGTAGATCTGGCCGAGAGTCTGCTCGTCAGTGAGCAGTCGCAAACCCTGCATGGCCACGTCCTGGCGTCTGACCAGGCCGTGCACCTCTTTCCCCTGACTCAGCACGGCCTGACCGGTGGCCTCGCCATCCTGCAATCCCGCCGGCCGCAAGATGGTCCAGGCCAGTGTGCTGCTCTGCAGCCAGCTCTCGGCCAGGCTCTTCAAGCGCACCTCGTGACCGAAGGCCGTTCTGGCCCGCTCTGGCAGATATTGCCAGCTGTCGCCGCAACCGAGCGAGGTCACCAGCAGCAGGCGCTCGAGCCCGGCCTGCTCCATTCCGTCTATCACATGGCGGTTGCCCTGATAGTCCACCGGCTGCGGCTGGCGAAAGCTGCCGAGGGTGGAGACCACTTGCGCTTCGTTGCCTGC
Organism: Aeromonas sp. sif2416; assembly: GCF_019218665.1. Classification (NCBI taxonomy): domain Bacteria; kingdom Pseudomonadati; phylum Pseudomonadota; class Gammaproteobacteria; order Aeromonadales; family Aeromonadaceae; genus Aeromonas; species Aeromonas sp. sif2416. The sequence continues at coordinate 14,381 of NZ_JAHUXC010000020.1, read as the reverse complement.
CAGGATGCAGGCGCGAGTGACGGCAGCCGGATCCAGGGCATCCCCCTCGAGGACCTCGACCCCGAGCGCGCGCAGCTCGGCCGCCGCCTCCGGGTTGCGGACCAGGGCCAGGACCCTGTGCCCCTGGCGCAGGGCCTGATCGGTGAAGGCGCGGCCCAGCCCGCGGCTGGCTCCGAAGATGAGTGTGGTTGGCATGAGAGATCTCCCTTGGACAAAAGGGCTAGCCTAGGGGCTCGACGGCGCTATGTAAATGAGAGTTGTTTCTATCTGTGAGGGGCGGGGGGAAACGACGGGCCGGGCGTCGCTGACGCCGGCCCTTGGGGATCAGCCGTTGTAGTGACCTATGCTGGGGCGGCGGCTGGGGCCACTCAGGTGGATATCCACCGGATTGAACGCCTTGATCGCCTCGAAGCTGAAGTCGCCGATGGCCTGGTGCAGGCTTTGGGGGCTGTGGTTGGTGATGATGATGACGCTCTTGGAGAGGTTGCGACGACGGCGCAACAGGTGGCCGAGGAAGCTGGACTGGCTCTCCGCCATCTTGGTGCGGTTGGCGGCCACCTCGTCGATGATCAGCAGATCCACCTCTTCCAGCGCGCGGCGGTACTGATTGCGCTCCTCCTGATCCTGGATCACGTTGAAGAACAGCCGGTCCACCACTGAGGCCCACTGCTGGAAGATCACCGATTTCTGATGCAGGGCGATCAGCTCATGGGCCACGGCGCCCGCCAGGGTGGACTTGCCGGTGCCATAGTCACCGTAGATGAGCATGCAGCCGCCGCCGCTCTTCTCCCAGTGCTCGAAGCCGCTGATGAAGTAGCGGGCCGTCTCCATGGGGTATTGCAGCGCCGGATCGGTGGCGTCCATCTTGTCGAATATCCAGTCCGGGTTGAGGTCGGCCTGGGCGATCAGCTTCTGGATCCGCTCCTGGCGGGCCGTCTTCTGCAGCTCGCGCACCTCGGCGTTGGCCTTGGCGTCATACTCCTTGCGCAGGGTCTCGTAGTCGTACTGGCTGCCGCCGGTCTGGGCCTGCAGGCGGCGAATGCGCTCGAGCAGGCCGCCCACGTGCTGGCTCAGCTCGGGATCGTGGATACGGAGGTCCTGTTTGGCTTTCGCTTTGGCGATCCTCTGGCGCTTGGCCTCGATCTCCTCCAGCTCCTGGCGCAGGGGATCGTGCGGGTCAGTCATGGAAGGCTCCTTCTGCTGGGGCTGGGTTGGCAAGGGGCTAATAGTGCCTGTTGCGGGCGTTCGGGATCAATCATTATCCGGCTCCTGGGTCTGGGCCAGGCGCTTGGCCTCTTCGATCATCTCCTGTGCCCGCTTGCTCGGGCCAGACTCGGCGGGGGCAGGCGTGACCTGTTGATAGCCCGCCACCACCATCGGCTGACGACGGGCGTAGCGGCGGCTCTTGAGGGCTCGGATAAACCTGAGCATCCACTGATGCTGGGAGTCGAACACCTCGGGGCGCCCCAGCCAGTAGGCGATGAATTCCCCCAGATCCTCTTCGTTGTAGCTGGCGTCGATCACCCCGCACAGGCGGGCGAGGGCGGGCAGCTCCTCATCCGGTCGCCACTGCAGGTGCATCTGGAAGGGGCGCTCCGGCAGCGGGCTGCGCACCCGCTGGCTCAGCAACGGCAGCTGGAACGGGCTCTGATGGTAGTGCTCACTGTCGGGCTGGGCCTCGACCTGCAACAGTCCTGCCTCCATCAACTCGTCGAGCAGCTCGGTCAGCTGGCGGGCATTGACCTGAAAACAGAAGCCGCTGGGATCGGTGGGATCCACCACCGCCAGCGCCCGCCCCAGCTCGGGGTAGTTGAGCCTGGCCAGCTGATTTTCCAGCACCAATCTGCGCAGCTGCAGGGTGTAGAGGCTGCGGGCCGGGTGGGACAATCTGGGATGGGCGAGGGCGCTGTATTCGGCTGGAGTCATGGTGTTCTTCACGGGCTGGAGTGAGGGCATTATCCCTCATGGCGGAGTCGCATACAATTCATGGCTGGCCTGCATGATGAGGCGGTGAGTCAATGGGGGGGGCCCCCACCGGCTTGCGCTTGCCTGCGAGGGCCGCCGCTGATTGAGCCAGAAAATATTGGCGAAATAATTCGATAATTTCAAATGGTTGGAAAGCATCACCCCGGTTTCGGCTGACTGGCGGCGAGATCGGGCTGGCTAAATTGACCGCGCTTGGACTAGGCTTAATACTCAAATAACCGTTTGACTAATAAGAGCTTTGTCAAGATGTCAGAAGCCGGACTACGGATCTTGGTGGTAGAGGATGAGGCGGTTTTTCGCCATTCGCTGGTCACTTATCTCGAGCATGATGGGGCCTGTGTCTTTCAGGCCGAAGACGGGATCGAAGGCCTCTCCGCCGCCGCGTTATATCACCCCGATATCGTATTATGTGACCTGAACATGCCCAACATGGATGGGCATGAGGTGATCGCCTGCCTGACCGCCCGCTATCCGGACGTGCCCGTCATCGTCATCTCGGGCCAGGACAAGATGGAATCGGTCGAGCGTGCGCTGCGGGCGGGCGCCAGGGATTTCTTCATCAAGCCGGTGTCCGATTACAGCCAGATCCGGCGCAGCATCGATCAATGCCTGACGGGAAGCCTGCACCAGAGCCAGCAGCTGGAGCTGATGGATCACATCGATTTTTTCCGGGCTCACGACAGGGCCTCCAGCCGGTTGCTGGCCTGGCTGACACCGCCGGGTTTGCAGGAGTGGGGCCCCTGGCAGGTGACCTTCGCCGGCATGGGCAACCTCTTCATTCCCGACACCTTCAAGCTGGATGACAAGTTGCTGGTGCTGGTGATGGAGCTGCCGCTGCTCGGGATGGATGCCGCCTTCTGCGGCGCCCTGGTGCGCTCCTTGATGAATGGGCCCTATCGCCAGTTCCAGCAGCAGGAGAGCCTGCTGCTGACCCAGCCGCACCGTCTGCTCGACTACCTGAATCTGCAATTGCTCGAATCGGGCCTGCGTCACTCCTTCGCCATGGCGGCGCTGCTGTTCGATCAGGAAGATGGGCTGGTATTTGCCAATGCGGGCCTCACCTCGCCCCACTGGCTGATGCGCTCGGGAGGATTGCCGCTCGGACTGATGCGCAGCACCCGCTATGCGCTGCACAGGCGCAGCTGGCACGAGCCGTTCGAGCTGCAGTTTCGCAGCGATAGCGGCAGCGCCTTGAAGATGCAGGTTCGCCATCACTGACCCAGGAAGACGAAAACAAGGAGGGCGCCCACTGGGCGCCCTCCTTGTTTTATTCAGTCTGAACCTATTAGACGGTGGCAGACTGCAGTTTTTTGTCTTGCTCGTCGGACTCTTTGGCCGGACCCTCGGCACCGTGCATCCAGTAGACCAGGCGATTGGCCATGGTCAACAGGATCAGCGCGCTGATCACGGCGGCGATGGCGATGCCACCGAAGATGGCGATGGCACCGGACTCACCGACGAAGGAGCCGACGAAGCCGGCGATGTAGTTGGCCAGGGCGACGAAGCCGAACCAGGCACCCATCATCAGGGAGGCCAGACGCAGCGGCGCCAGCTTGGTCACCATGGAGAGGCCGATCGGAGAGAGGCAGAGCTCACCCAGGGTGTGGAACAGATAGGCACCGACCAGCCAGAACATGGAGGTCTTGACGGCCTGATCACCACCTTGCTCCAGCACGGCACCGATCATGAACAGGAAGCCCACGGCCAGGAACAGCAGACCCATGGCGAACTTCACCGGGGAGTTCGGCTCTTTGCTGCCGAGCTTGATCCAGATGGCCGCGACGATCGGTGCGAGCGTGATGATGAAGAAGGGGTTCAGGGACTGGAACCAGGCGGTCGGCACTTCGAAGCTGCCGATCATGCGGTCGGTATATTCCTGCGCGTACAGGTTCATCAGGCCACCGGCCTGCTCGAAGCCAGCCCAGAAGATGATGGTGAACAGACCCAGCACCAGGATGACCTTGATGCGATCCACTTCCTGCTTGGTCAGCGGCGCTTTCTGCTCCTTGGAGCGTTGCTCGGCGGCGCGTTGGGCGGCCGGCACACGGCCGATGTCACCCAGGAAACGCTGAGCCATGGTGGCCTGGACTACCAGGGAGAGCAGCATGCCGATACCGGCGCTGACGAAGGCAGCCTGCCAGCCATAGGCAGTGGCGGCGGCGCCGCAGATCACACCGGCCAGCAGGGAACCCAGGTTGATGCCCATGTAGAAGATGGTGAAGGCACCGTCACGGCGGTGGTCACCTGCCTGATAGAGGTCACCCACCATGGTGGAGATGTTCGGCTTGAACAGGCCGTTACCCAGGATCAGCAAGCCAAGGCCCGCGTAGAAGACGGTGTTGACCATGTCGGGGAACATGGCGTGCGGCAGGGCCAGGGTGAACTGACCGGCGGCCATCAGCACGGCACCAAACAGGATAGCGCGACGCTGACCCAGGAAGGTATCTGCCAACCAGCCACCGATGATGGGGGTGATGTAAACCAGACCGGTATAGATGCCATAAAGCTTGAGGGCGTCGGCTTGGGTCCAGCCCATGCCGCCATTGGCCGTCATGTCAGTCAGATAGAGGACGAGCACGGCACGCATGCCGTAATAGGAGAATCTCTCCCACAGTTCGGTACTAAAGAGCAAAAAAAGCCCTTTAGGGTGACCTAAAAAGGTCCCTTTGGACGGATTATTCATTGGAACTTCCACCTGTGTCTTATATTTTTTTAGGAATTTTATGCAAGGGCTAGGAACAAGCCTTATTCCTTATAAAACAAGCGTGATTGAATTACAATGAGAGGTTTTAGGGATAATTTATCTATCAATGGTTGAATATTTGTTTTTAAAATGAAAAAAGGGCATCAAATGATGCCCAGTTCTTTATTCTATCAATGTCGTAAATATTCAGGTATTACAACTGTTTGACGAACTGCTTCAGCCAGGCCGTAAATTCACCGTTCAGTTCCGAGTGGCGCACTGCATATTCCACGTTGGCTTTCATATAACCCATCTTGCTGCCGCAGTCGTGGCTGCGACCCTTCATGAAGTAGGCGTTGACCTGTTCGTGTTCCATCAGCATGGCGATGGCATCGGTCAGCTGGATCTCGTCACCGGCACCGGCGGGGGTCTTCTCCAGCAAGGGCCAGATGTTGGCGGAGAGCACATAGCGGCCGACCACGGCGAGGTTGGAGGGCGCCTCATCACGCGGCGGCTTCTCGACGATGGCCTGCATCGGCAGTGACATGCCGGCACTCAACGCCTCGCCCTTGATGTCGGCGATGCCATACTTGTCCACTTCGCTCTCGGGCACGGCCTCCACCATGATCTGGCTGATGTGCTCCTCCTCGAACAGGTGCACCATCTCCGCCAGGTTGTCCAGCTTGAGATTGCTGGCGACCTCGTCGATCAACACATCCGGCAGCAGCACGGCGAACGGCTGATCGCCGATCAGCGGGCGGGCGCAGAGCACGGCATGGCCCAGCCCTTTGGCCTCACCCTGGCGCACGTGCATGATGGTGACGTCCTTGGGACAGATGTGCTGTACCTCTTCCAGCAGTTGCCGCTTGACCCGCTTCTCCAGGGTTGCTTCCAGCTCGAAGCTCTTGTCGAAATGGTTCTCGATGGAGTTCTTGCTGGAGTGAGTCACCAGGATGATCTCCTTGATGCCGGCGGCGATGGCTTCGCGCACCACATACTGGATCAGCGGCTTGTCGACCACCGGCAGCATCTCTTTCGGGATGGCCTTGGTGGCGGGCAGCATGCGGGTACCCAGACCGGCGACGGGGAGAACGGCCTTGCGTACAACGAGCGGTGTCTTTTTCATGGAATGAGTCCAAAGGTACAAAGTGAGCTCATGATACCCGAAGAAAAATAGGGCAGCCACCGGCTGCCCTCATAACGAAACGGCTCTTGATCGGTTACTTGACGATAATCATGTCCCGATTCGCATCCAGGGTGGCTGGTCCTATGCCGCTTACCTCCGCCAGCTGATCCACCGAGGTGAACTTGCCCTGCTTCTCGCGATAGTCGACGATGGCCTGGGCCTTCTTCTCGCCGATCCCCTTCAGCTCCGCGAGTTCAGCGGCGCTGGCGGTGTTGAGGTTGATCTTGCCAACCTCCTTGGTGCTGGTGACGGTCGTGGCGGGCTTGGCCGCCGGCTTGTCGGCGGCGAGCACAGGCTGGCTCAGCAGGGGTAGTCCGCTCAGCAACATGGCGGCGATCAGGGTCTTTAGGTTCATGGTTTCACGTCCTTGTGTGGTGCCGTATGGCTATAGAAAACTAGTCGAGCTGCGCCATTTTTTGTCTGTCATTTTTTACACTTTATAAGTCAGTGCAAACGGCTATAAGCCAGATAGAGCCGAAATAGGTACACTGGCTAACCATTTGAGCGAGATATCTTTTCTATGTTCTTACCCGCCATTTCCGAGCTGGAGCCCATCGCCCGCGCCGCCGGTGAGGCCATCATGGCCATCTACCATCAGCCCTTCGCGGTGGAGTACAAGGCCGACGAGAGCCCGCTCACCGCCGCCGACAAGGGGGCCCATGAGGTGATAGCGCAGGCGCTGGCCAGACTGACACCGACTATCCCGGTGTTGTCCGAAGAGTCAGATGCCGAGACGATGCAGGCCCGGCTCGGCTGGTCCCGCTACTGGCTGGTGGATCCGCTGGATGGCACCAAGGAGTTCGTCTCCCGCAACGGTGAGTTTACGGTGAACATCGCGCTGATCGACGATGGCAGGCCGGTCTGGGGCCTGGTTTATGCCCCCGTGCCCGACCGGCTCTGGTACGGTGGCAAGGGCCTGGGCGCCTGGCGCATCGACGGGGGGAGGACGGTGGCGATCAAGACTCGCCCCCATGCGGATGGACAAGCCTGGCGGGTGGTGGGCAGCCGCAATCACCTGTCCCAGGCCACCCTGGATTACCTGGCCCGCTTTGGTGACATAGCGCGGGGCGAGATAGAGCTGGTCTCCATGGGCAGTTCGCTCAAGTTCTGCATCATCGCCGAGGGGGACGCCGAGCTCTATCCGCGCCTCGCCCCCACCTGTGAATGGGATACCGGGGCGGCGCAGGCGGTGCTGGAGGGAGCGGGGGGCTCGGTGACCCGCCTCGATGGCTCAGCGCTCGAATACAACAAGCCGGATATCCTCAATCCCTGGTTTGTGGCGCGGGCCTGATTGTCGCCGCCAGGGCGTGCAGAGGTAAAAAGGCCGGACATTGTCCGGCCTTTTGCATTTTCTACCGCGGGTGCGAGTGGGTCTGAACTCAGAACACCTTCTTGTAGGGCTTGATGGTGACCCTGGCGTAGACGCCTGCCGCCACATAGGGATCGGCATCGGCCCAGGCCTTGGCCTCGGTCAGGCTGGTGAATTCGGCGATCACAGTGCTGCCGGTGAAGCCCGCATCGGCCGGATCCTCGGCGTCGATGGCCGGGTTGGGGCCGGCGGTCAGCAGGCGCCCCTCATCCTGCAGCGCCTGCAGACGGGCCAGGTGAGCGGGACGGGCCAATTTACGCTGGGGCAGGCTGCCCGCGGCGTCTTCGGAATAGATCAGATACCACATGAGAGAATCCTTTTCTGGTTGCGGTTATTTTTTCTGTTCTGCTTTCTGCTCGGCCGGCATGTGGCGATAGAGATAGACGCCGCTCAGCAGGGTGAACACCAGCGTCATGCCCAGCAGGCCAAACACCTTGAAGTTGACCCACATCTCTTGCGACAGGTTGAAGGCCACATAGAGGTTGAGCAAGCCGCAGGCGGCGAAGAAGCCGACCCAGCCGAGATTGACGTTGTCCCAGACGCGGTCGGGGGCCTGCAGCTCCTTGGCCAGCATCTGCTTGATGAGGTTCTTGCCAAAGCCGTAGCGGCTGATGAGCAGCGCGAGGGCAAACAGCACGTTGATGACGGTCACCTTCCACTTGATGAAGGTATCGTCATGGAAGAAGACGGTGAGGCCGCCGAAGAAGCCGACCAGCAGGAAGGTAAACAGCTGCATCTTCTCGACCTTGCGATAGCGCACCCAGCTGTAGAGCAGCTGCAGGCCGGTGACGGCGACCAGGGCGCCGGTGGCGGTATAGATGTCGTAGAACTTGTAGACGGCGAAGAACACGATCAGGGGAATAAATTCAATAAACTGCTTCATGCTGGGCTCATTAACCTCAAAATTTCACTCAGTGTACCTGCCTGTTAGGCAACGGCAAATGAATAAGACCATCCGGATTGCCGTCGGTTCCACTCTATCTTTATGCCAGATCCAGACCCGCCACCGGCCGTTGTCAGGGCCGCGCCAGGCGTCTGCGATTTAGTCAGGCGGTCGTGTCAAACAGCTGGTTTGCAACGGCCTGGCCCAGCCGCAGCTGATCCGCCAGCAGCTCGCGAATGTGCCGCTCCTCGATCAAGGGGTTGAGCAGCACGGCGCGCAGCAGGGTGAGCTGTTGGCTGCCATAGCGCCCCACCGCCCGCTGGGTGCGGGAGACGAAGCTGTGGCCCTCGGCCCGCTGGGCTTTTTGCAGCGCCACGTTGAAGGCGTTGATCTGCTCGTTGGCCGCCTCATCCAGCACTTGGCCTTGCAGGTGCGGTGGAATGCAGCGGTAAGAGAGCAGGTTCATCACCGGCGCCGACATCAGCTCGAAGGCCGGATCGGCCTCGATCAGAGCGGCCATCAGCCGTGCCCGGTCGTAGTTGGCCTCGATGAGCTCGGCATAACCCTGTTGGCCCAGCAGCTGGAAGGCGGCGTCCAGATAGAGCGCATTGGCGGGGCGGGTGCCCTCCAGGGTGAAGCGGCCCTGATCGAAGGAGCTGGCGCGGATGGCGTAGGGGGCCTCCCGCTTGACCGTCATCATCAGATCCGGCCGGCGGCAGAGCAACATGCCGGTGCCGAGTGGTACCAGCAGCTGCTTGTGGCCGTCCAGGGTCACGGTATCGGCCCGCTCTATCCCCGCCAGCAATTCCTGATAGCGGGGGGAGTAGAGGGTCGGGCCGCCCCAGGCGGCATCCACATGCAGGTGAATCCGCTCGCGGGCCGCGATGGCCGCGAGCTCGGGCAGGGGATCGATGGAGCCAAAATCCGTGCTACCGGCGACGCCGACCAGGGCCAGCACCTTGAGCTTCTGTGCCTTGCACTGGGCCAGCGCGATCTCGAGGGCCGCGATGCTGAGCCGGTTGTCGGCGTCGGTATCGAGCCGCCAGACGTTGCCGGCGCCCAGCCCCAGCAGATCCATGCCCTTGTCGAAGGAGTAGTGCATCAGCCGCGAGCCCAAGATGACGGCGCCGCGGTAGCCCTGCTCATAGAGGGCGAACAGGTTGTCGCCACAGGCGCGGTTGCGGGCCAGCCAGAGGGCGGTGACGTTGGCGATGGTGCCGCCGCTGGTCATGACGCCGAGGGCCGCATCCTTGGCATGCATCTGCGCCTCGTAGAAGTCATCCCTCTCGCGATAGATGAGGCGGTGCAGCTTGGCCAGCACCTCCCGCTCCAGGAAGCTGAGCAGGCGGGAGGACTCCATCTTCATCGGATTCTGGTTGAGCATCACCAGCAAGCGGGAGAGCTCGGCGGTGAAGGCCGGTAACGGCGCCGTCATGTGCCCCATGTAGCGTGGGGAAGTGAGGTGAGAGGCGCCGGGCACCAGGGTGGCCAGCCGCGCCAGATAGGCTTGGGTGCTCATGCCCGCGGCGGGCATGCGGGACTGATCGAGCTGATGAACGAAGTGATCACGCTGGTAGGGAGCCTGACTGTCATCCGAGTGATGGAAGGTCTCCAGCAGGGCCGTCATGGCCTGGCCGAAGGCAGGATCCGGTTGTGTAAAGAGTTCAGTCAGCTTCATCAGGTTCTCCAGACCAGGGTGCCGGGCAGACGCGGCCAGGCTTGTGCGTCGGCCGCAGAGCATACACCAAAGGAACAGGGGGGGCAGCCCTCTCCTGGCGACGGCGAGTCCCTGGCAGGCAGCGCCTTTATTTTTGAGCTAACACTTGTAGCCTGAAATCAGGGCCGCTAGAGTGAGCCGAATCTGAACAGGAGTTTCTGATGAGTGATGTGACGGGTTATTCCCCACGGGAGGAGTGGGCCAACCGCCTCAGCCACGGGCTGGGGCTGCTGCTGGGGATCCTCGGTCTGATCCTGCTGCTGCACAAGGGCTGGGATCAGGGCCCCCAGGCGCTGCTGAGCTACGGCCTCTATGGCGCCAGCCTGGTCCTGCTCTACCTCGCCTCGACGCTATACCACAGCATGGGTTCGGGGGCGGCGAGGCGCTGGTGCAAGGTGTTCGATCACTGCGCCATCTACCTGCTGATCGCCGGCACCTATACCCCCTTCCTGCTGGTGGCGCTCGATACCCCGCTGGCCCAGGGGCTGATGGTGGTGATCTGGGCACTGGCCCTGGCCGGGGTGGTGTTCAAGCTGCTCTTCATCAACCGTTTCAAGCGACTGTCCCTGTTCACCTACCTGATGCTGGGCTGGCTGTCGCTGGTGGTCATCTATCAGCTCTACCTCCACCTGGCGGGAGAGGGGTTGCTGCTGCTGGGGATAGGCGGGCTCATCTACAGCCTGGGCGTCATCTTCTACGTGGCGAAGCGGATCCCCTATAACCATGCCATCTGGCACCTGTTCGTGCTGGGGGGCAGCCTCTGTCACTTCGCGGCCATCTATGGCTACGTCTAACCCTTAGTTGGTATTTCTTGGCGTACGAAAGCCTCAATTCGTGCGGCATCACACAGTTGGCCCCCGCATTTGCTGACAAGCTAGGGACAGTTCGGCTTGCAAAGGATGCACACAATGAGTGAGATCGCGCTTTCCATCAGCATGTTGTCGCTGGTGGCGGTGCTGGGACTCTGGCTGGGGAACTGGCGGGTCTATGGCGTGGGGTTGGGGATCGGCGGGGTGCTGTTTGGCGGCATCATAGTGGGTCACTTCGCAGGCCTGTCCGGCTTGCAGTTAAATGAGCAAACACTTCATTTTATTCAAGAATTTGGCCTGATCCTGTTCGTCTACACGATCGGTATCCAGGTCGGTCCCGGTTTCTTCTCCTCCCTGCGTAGCTCGGGGCTCAAGCTCAATGGCTTCGCCGCCCTGCTGGTGCTGCTCGGCTGCGTGGTGGCGGCGGCCCTGCATCAGCTGTTCGATGTGCCGCTGCCGGTGATCCTCGGGGTCTTCTCCGGCGCCGTGACCAACACCCCTTCGCTGGGGGCCGGCCAACAGATCCTGGCCGAGCTCGGGGCCGATCCGGACATGACCGGGCTGATGGGCATGGGCTATGCGGTGGCCTACCCGTTCGGGATCTGCGGCATCTTGCTCACCATGTGGCTCATTCGCATGTTCTTTCACATCAAGATCGACGAAGAAGCGGCCGCGTTCGAGCAACAGGCAGGCAAGACCAAGGAGAGCCTGCAGACCATCAACATCGCGGTGCGCAACCCCAATATGCATGGCCTGATGCTGCGCGAGATCCCGAGCCTGGATGAGGCCGACGTGATCTGCTCCCGCCTCAAGCGCGACGATGAGCTGATGGTGCCTAATCCGGACTCACGCATCCAGCTCGGCGATCTGCTGCACCTGGTCGGCGAGCGCCATGCTCTGCACAAGGTGCTGCTGGTGCTGGGGGAGGAGGTGGAGACCTCGCTCTCCACCCGGGGCACCGAGCTGCGGGTCGAGCGGGTGGTGGTCACCAACGAGCAGGTGCTCGGCAAGCGGATCCGGGATCTCGACATCAAGCAGAAATACGATGTGGTCATCTCACGGCTCAATCGTGCTGGCATCGAGTTGGTGCCGACCAGCCAGACCAGCCTGCAGTTTGGCGACATTCTCAACCTGGTGGGACGGCTCGAGGCCATCGAGGCGGTGACCAGCGTGGTCGGCAACGTGCAGCAGAAGCTGCAGCAGGTGCAGATGCTGCCGGTGTTCATCGGTATCGGCCTTGGGGTGTTGCTCGGTTCCATCCCCTTCTACCTGCCGGGCTTTCCGGCGGCGTTGAAACTGGGGCTGGCGGGGGGGCCGCTGGTGGTGGCGCTGATCCTGTCGCGCATCGGCAGCATCGGCAAGCTCTACTGGTTCATGCCGCCGAGCGCCAACCTGGCGCTGCGCGAGATCGGCATAGTGCTGTTCCTGGCGGTGGTGGGATTCAAGTCCGGGGCCGGCTTCATCGACACCCTGATCAACGGCGATGGTCCGGCCTGGATGATGTACGGCATGGCGATCACCCTGATCCCGCTGCTGGTGGTCGGGGTGCTGGCGCGCCACTATGGCAAGCTCAACTACCTCACCCTGTGCGGTCTGCTGGCGGGCTCCATGACGGATCCTCCCGCCCTGGCCTTCGCCAACGGCATGCACCCCACCAGCGGGGCCAGCGCCCTGTCCTATGCCACCGTCTATCCGCTGGTGATGTTCCTGCGGATCATCTCGCCCCAGCTGCTTGCCATCCTGCTCTGGGCCGGGGTCTGAGCACCCATCTGACGGGAACCCTCACTGGGGTTCCCGTCTCCATTGGCCCCAGTCGATATTATTGATTTAATTAATTTTATTCCTCGCAGTTCACCCTTCGGTTTCTAAGCCTAATTCAGTCTCAAAGTGGTCTATCCGTTCGAATTTTCTCACTGGTTTATGGTCGGATTCGCGGGCACATTAGACGCTGGAAATTTTTGCCCATTGGTATTCAGGAGAAAGCATGAGCAGCCACAACATCGTATTGGATCAGGACGTCGTCGTTACCCAGCTGAAAGGCAAAGTCTATCTGGTTGCCGCGGATGGGAGTCAAACACTGCTGACCGAAGGCGATGTGCTTCCCAAGGATGCGGTGGTGCTCAGCCCGGATGGGGCCAGCTTCCAGGGGGGCAGCGAGATCTTCACCCTGAGCCCGACCAAGGAACTCGATCCGGCCGCGGATGATGCCTCCTTGTTGACGCAGAACGGGCCGGCGGGGACTCCTGATGATGTGGCGGCCTTGCAGCAGGCCATACTGGCAGGCACAGACCCGACCAAGACCTTTGAGGCTTCAGCCGCCGGCGGGGCACCGGCTGCGGGCAACATCGGTGGTGTCGAGGGTTCCAGTGGCAACGGCGGCTTCGTCAGCATCGACCGGACCGGGGATGTGACCATCGCCGCCGCCGGCTTCGATACCGCCAACCCGGGCGAGGTCGGTGTCATTGCCGAGGCGCGGGGTGGGGAGGACGAGAACGCCGACCTCACTGCGCCCGTCATCACGGTGTCGGCACCGGACAACACCAACGACAACACCCCGACGCTGACGGGGACCACGGATGCCGATCCTGGCAGCACCGTGACCCTGCTGGTCACCGATGCCGGTGGCAAGCAGCAGACCCTGATCACCACGGTCAAGCCGGATGGCACCTTCAGCGTGGATGTCGTCACCCCGCTGACCGACGGTAACTACACGGTGACGGCTTCAGTGACCGATCCCTACGGCAATACCGGCACCGCCACCGATGATGGCAGCGTGGACGGCACGGCGCCTTCTGCACCGCTGGTGGACATTCAGGATGGCGCGGACAACGTCATCTCCGCCAACGAGCGGGAGCATGGGGTGGATGTCATCATCCACCTGCCTGCCGACGCCAAGGCGGGCGATCGCCTCGATGTGGACTGGAATGGTGATGGCGTGCCTGACAGCAGCTCCATCCTGACCACAGATGACATCAACAAGGCTCAGGTCAATCTGACAATCCCCACGACCGATCTGCCGATCAACGGCCCTATCTCGGTTGATGCCACCCTGACCGATCCGGTGGGCAATACCTCGCCCAAAGGCACCGACAACAGCATAGTGAACGCCCCACCCTCGCCCGTGAATGATCAGTTCAGCGTGGCGGAGGATGGCACAGTCACCATCAATGTGACCGGCAACGATACCGATGTCGACGGCGATCGCCTGACCATCAACGCCATCAACGGCCAGACCATCGCCGAAGGCGGCTCCGTGGCCATCGACAATGGCACCGTGACCCTCAGCAATGGTCAGCTGGTCTTTACGCCAGCACCAGATTTCAATGGCAGCATCTCCTTCGAATACACCATCACCGACGGCCTGCACAACGCTACCGCAGGGGTGACAGGTACCGTCACCGGCGTGAACGATGTGGCCGTGATCAGTGGTAGCGACTACGGTGCGGTGATCGAGGACACCACTACCCCGACCCTGACCGAAACCGGCACCCTGAGCGTGACCGACGTGGACGGGGCCGACGAGGCTGAGTTCAAGCCGGGCCTGGGCGCGCCGAGTGCCAATGCCCTGGGCAGCCTGACCATTGCCGCGGATGGCAAGTGGGACTATGAAGTCGCCAACGACAAGGTGCAGTACCTGGGCCAGGGTGAGACCAAGGTCGAGACCTTCACCGTACAGAGCCTGGATGGCACCAGCCACACCGTGACCATCACCATCACCGGCGTCAATGACGGTGCGGTGATTGTGGGT
>NZ_JAHUXC010000001.1:0-748785 GCF_019218665.1 Aeromonas sp. sif2416 | reverse complement strand
TCGAACCCTTGCTGGCGGGCAGAGGTGAGCTCGCGGTAGTAGTGCTGGTACATGTTCCAGGCCCAGCCCTCGTCGGCCATGCCCGGGGTACCGGTGCGGCGGTAGTGCTCGAAGCGGCCGAGCAGCGTATCCGGCGAGAAGGCCTGCAGTATGCTGTCGAGCGCTGCGCCTATGGCCTGCTGATTCGCGACGTGATGGATGCGCACGTTGCGCAGGCTCTCGGCCACCGCCGCCGGGGCGGTCAGGTGCACCGGGCTCTTCTGCTCGGCAAACATCACCGCCAGGGTCTCGTCATAGTCGAGCCCGAGCCGCAGCGGGTTGTCCTCGATGGGACGCAGGTGCCGGTCCGCCAGCGCCGCCTGATCGCTTTGCAGTTTCAGTAAGCCTTCCACCATGGCGCGTACCGTCTTGCCCATCTCTTCGAGCATGTCGTGGGCCTGCTGGGTATCTTGCAACTGCAACGGCTGACCCAGCCCGCGCATCAAGGGCGTCAGTGCGACGTGATCGACCCCCTCCAGCGGATGGGCGTAATCGGGATGGTTCTCGATGGTGGGCATATCCAGAAATTCTTGGTTCATGGTGTCCTCGACGGCAGAAAAGGGGGACAGGGACGGATGTTCCATATCCGGTTGCGGGTGGAAGTCGCTCTGGCGACGGGGATCGACCAGCGGGGTCAGGGGGTTGCGCTCATGCTGCAGCGCCAGCAAGGGATCGACGGCCAGGGCGCGCGGATCGTCCTGGCTCGGCCGATGCGCCTCCCCGCTCAGCCACTCGTCCAGCTGCTCGGAGAGACGGTTGCCCAGCACCTGCTGCAGGCTCTGCTCGGCCGAGATGGCCCCCAGGTAGGCGCGTAGCCGGAACGGACCGACGATCAGCTCGTCCCCCTGCTCCAGATGCACCTTGCGGGCCCGCCCTATGGGTGAGGTCGCACCGTTGATATAGGTCTGACCGCTCAGATCGCACAGACAGAAGCGACCGTCATGGAGCTCGACTCGGGCGTGGGCCGGCATGACCGCCCCCAACCTGTCGCGCAGCTGCCAGTCATCCTGTTCGGAGGCCCCGAGGGAACCGCCCATCTCATCGAAGCGGTATTGCACCTGCTGGTTGCCATCGAGCTGCTCGCTGTTGAGCACCACCAGGGAAAGTTGCTGGTTAAAGTCGTCCACATTCACTCCTGCACACAAATGGTCACGAACGGCTCACTCGGCGGCTGACCGAGAAAGGTACTCCAGCCCAGGCGCGCACTCTGCTCCTCCCCCAACCTCAGCCCTTTGGCCTGCTCCTGGCCGAAGCCAAGCCGCAGATCCCAGGCCAATTGGTCGCGCAGGATGAAGGAGACAAAGGTCACCAGGGCGTGGAAATGCTCTCCGTTCGGGAGAAACCCGAGAAACTGCCCAAAACTCAGGTTGTTGATCTTCAATAAAAACTTGCCCGCACAATCGTTCACCTTGTCGCCGATGACGAAGTCATCCCCCAGGGTGGCGCAGGCGCTGCCCAGCCGGTTCTGCTGATCCTGATGGATGGACACCCGGCGCCACTGCCAGGCGCTGACCGTCACATCCGCCAGATCGAAACAGTGCGCCACCAGGCCGGCCACCACCTCGGGGGAGCGGCTGGGGCTGGCCAGCATGCCGGCGTAGGAGAGCATCTTGGCGCGGTTGACCGGCAGGCTGCGGCAGACCGCCTCGTTACCCAGCCCCACCAGGGCGAACATCAGGCGGGAGAATCCATCCTCACCGTTGTCCTGAAAGCGCACGTGGTAGCGGTACTTGCGCCAGATCCGGTGCAGCAGGGTCAGCAGGCGGTGGTGGAAGAAGTCCAGAAACAGGCCGAGCTTCTGCTCGCCCTGGGCGTACTCCCAGGCCAGCGAGTCCAGGTAGTAGCCGGGCATGGGAGACTGACTGCCGTGCAGGCCGAGGAAGGCCACCTCCAGCTCATGGCGCCCCTTGCCATCCTTGCCTATCTGCAGCACGTCGCTGGTGGGGAAGCCGAGGGAGGCGGTCGCCTTGAAGCGGATCCCTTCATCGCCCGGCAGATGATCGAGCCCCCGCTCCTGATCGGTGCCGTCCAGCCGGTTGAGCAACTCGACCAGCTGGAAGAAATTGAAGCGGGGGGCGTCCCTGGCGGACGTCACATCAGGGAGTGCTGACCGATCTGGACTGGCCACTGGTAACGCTCCTTGTTGTCGAGATTGACCACCTCAAGCAGGTGGAAGGCATTGACGC
The DNA here is from genome assembly GCF_019218665.1 of Aeromonas sp. sif2416. Lineage (NCBI taxonomy): Bacteria > Pseudomonadati > Pseudomonadota > Gammaproteobacteria > Aeromonadales > Aeromonadaceae > Aeromonas > Aeromonas sp. sif2416. Next base: position 746,560 of record NZ_JAHUXC010000001.1, on the reverse strand, counting down.
TGGCATACAGCGAGAAGAAGTGAGCCAGCACTGTGCTGAACAGGTAGAGCTCCCCCTCGCTGCCAAAGGCGGACTGGCGGATGGAGAGCACAGACTTGAGTCCGCGCACCGGCATGCCGCGCACCAGCCGGTCGACCGGGGTGGTCTCGATCTCCTCGATCCCCGCCAGCCGCTTGCGCGAGGCCTGCTCGGCCTGCTTGTCGTGCAGCGCCGGGAAGTCATAGGTGCGCAGCACCTGCACCAGGGCATCGCGACGCAGCAGGGAGACATAGTTGAGGGACAGGTTGGAGATGAGGGTCCAGTGCAGGCTGCCATCCAGTGCCGGGCGCAATGGCCGGGTCGGCCGGATCAGATTGCGGAAGGTGGCAAACGAGGGCGAACTGCCGGTCGGCACGCAGATGTTGCCGACCTTGAGGGCGGCGGCGCGGGAACGGTTGGTGCAGGTCAGGGTGACCGAGATGGATTCATCGAGATCGACGGTGGTGGTCTCGTCCCCCCGCACGAAGGAGAGCTGATGCTCGAAGCCGTCGCCACTGACCGCCTCCCTGACCCGCACCCGGTAGTAGAGCGCCAGGCGGTGCTTGGCCCGCTCGATCTGGTGCTGGAAACTCTCGAACGGCTGATATATGCGTGGCGTGCCGCGGGAGCGGCCCAGGTTGCCCTCCACCCAGCCTTCGACCTCGTCGACCGAGAAGATCTCGAAGCTGTCCGCGTGGCGGTAACTCGCCTTGAGGGGGTACTCGGCCTGGCGGCCGTTGAGGTTGACCGGCTCACTGTCGTGCTGGAACAGGTTGATGGCCGGCACGCAGTTGAGCATGAAGGAGTCGGGCCGGATCTTGAGCTCCGCCGGCAGAGGCCGGTCGAAACAGAAGTGGATCTTGAACTCGCTGACCGGCAGGGGTTGCTTCGGCCAGTCACCGCCGGAGAGCTCGAAGAACAGAAAACTCTCCGGGAAGCAGAAATACTCTTGCAGGATCCGGTAGCCGGAATAGACGTTGTTCGGATAGGGCAGCAGGGCATCGTCGCGCTCGAAGCCGATGGGCTTGAGTGCCTTGGCCTCCTGGCGAAAGCGCTTGCCGTCGATCTCCAGCTCGATATGAGAGAGCTGGTTGGAGAGCCAGAAATAGAGCTCATAGGCGGTATAGCTGTCGCCACCGAGGAAGAAACGCAGCTTGTCCAGCTGCAGCTCGCTTAGCGGCAAGGGGGCATGCAGGGCGATATCCAGCGAGATGGTGGAGAGATCATTGCCACTCTGGGAGGCGATATGGCGGATATCGGCCGGGTAGATCCAGGCATCGTGGCTGGTCTGGAAGTGACAGGTCACCTCGTCGATGGGCAGGCTGTCGAGTTGACAACCCTGCTTGACCAGCGCCGGCTGGGTGATGGCACCCGGAATGACCGAGAACTGCATGATGGTCATGCTGGGCACGGGGCGCAAATAGTTGGGCCAGAGCATATTGAGCAGACCGTGGGTCAGCTCGGGGAACTCATCCTCGATCTTGGCGCGCAGATTGCCGGTGAGAAACGCGAAGCCTTCCAGCAGGCGCTCCACGTCCGGATCGGTATTTTGCTCCGACAGGAAACGGGTGAGTTCGGGATAGGCATCGGCAAATTCGCGCCCTTGCAGGCGCAAAAATGCCAGTTCATCCCTGAAGTAATGTTCCAGCGACATTGATCAGACCATGCGGTAGTGACGGTGGCTGTCCATATGGACGTTGAACGAGGTAACCTGTTCGATGTGATCCAGTCTCACGTGTGCCGTCACCTGAAACGACATCTCGAGCGGACTCGATTGATGGTCTGGTGAACGGACATCCACGTGAATGATCCGCGGCTCATAGCGACGGATGCATTGCCGGATCGCCTCACGGATCCGCCCCTTGATGTCGGCACTGCCCTGAGTGGCGTCATTGAGATCGATGACACCCAGCTCGGGGGCACTGCGACAATTACCGGGACGGGTGTTGAGGATTTGATCGAGCTGCCGTTTGACCGAATCGATCAGCTCCTCAACGTCCGATTGGGGGGAAGAGGCCAGCCCCTCCCCCCGGATCCTGTCAAACAGACTGGCCGCATTTCCTCTATCCCAAGAAGAGAGATACGGCATCGGGCATTATTCCTTGTCCAGACGACCCACCAGAGACAGCTCGAAGCTGGCGCCCATGTACTTGAAGTGCGGGCGCACGGCCATGGCGACCTGATACCAGCCCGGCTCGCCTTCCACGTCCAGCACCTTGATCTGGGCGGCACGCAGCGGGCGGCGGCTACGCACGTCTGCCGGCGGGTTTTCCTGATCGGCCACGTACTGCTTGATCCAGCCGTTCAGCTCACGCTCCAGATCCTGACGCTCCTTCCAGGAGCCGATCTGCTCGCGCTGCAACACCTTGATGTAGTGGGCCAGGCGATTGATGATGAACATGTAGGGCAGTTGGGTACCCAGCTTGTAGTTGGTTTCCGCTTCCTTGCCTTCCTTGGTGTTCGGGAACACCTTGGGCTTTTGCACCGAGTTGGCGGAGAAGAAGGCCGCATTGTCGCTGTCTTTGCGCATGGTCAGGGTGATGAAGCCCTCTTCCGACAGCTCATATTCACGACGATCGGTGATCAGCACCTCGGTCGGGATCTTCGCCTGCAGCTGGCCCATGGCCTCATAGACATGCACCGGCAGATCCTGGATGGCGCCACCGCTCTGGGGACCTATGATGTTCGGGCACCAACGGTACTTGGCGAAGCTGTCGGTCAGGGAAGTCCCCATCAGGTAGGCGGTGTTGCCCCAGAGGTAGTGATCGTGATCCGAGCTGATGTCTTCCTGATAGTTGAAGCCCTTGATGGGGTTCTCGGTCGGATCGTAAGGCAGACGGGCCAGGAAGCGCGGTGCGGTCAGCCCCAGATAACGGGCATCTTCCGATTCACGCAACACGCGCCATTTGGTATAGGCCGGGCCTTCGAAGACCGACTTGAGATCCTTGATGGACGGCAGATCGGTGAAGCTGTCCACGCCAAAGAAGGCCGGGGCGACAGAGGAAATGAAGGGGGAGTGCGCCATGGCACCGACCGCACTGACGTATTGCATCAGCTTGATGTCGGGGGAGCTGTGGGTGAAGGCGTAGTCGCCGATCACGGCACCGATGGGCTGGCCACCAAACTGGCCGTAGCCGCTCGAATAGACATGCTTGTAGAGGCCGGACTGGGTGATTTCGGGGGAGAACTCGAAATCTTCCAGCAACTCTTCCTTGGTCGCATGCAGCACCTGGATCTTGATGTTTTCACGAAAATCGGTGCGATCCACCAGCAGCTTGAGCGAACGCCAGGAGGATTCCAGCTCCTGCACCTCTTTGGCGTGCAGGATGACATCCATCTGCTTGCTCAGCTTCTTGTCGAGCTCGACAATCATGCTGTCCACCAGCGCCTTGTTGACCGGATCCGTGGTGGTACCGCTGTCCAGAATGTTGGCGATCAGGGCGGCGACACCCTGCTTGGCGACACTGTAACCCTCATCGACCGGGGTGATGCGCGCCTGCGCCATGATTTCGTCCAGCAAGGACGAGGGAGCAGCAGCACTCGCCCCCGCTTTAACCTGTTCTTCGACCAGAGACATATTTTTTCCTTATCAATCAGTCAATTAATCTGCGGATCACTCGGCAGGCTTAATCAGATCCAGCTCCTTGAGCAGTTGCTCGCGAGCCTCGTCACTGGACAGCAGATCCTGCAAACGATTGCGGAAGGACGGGATATTTCCCAAGGGTCCTTTCAGAGCAACCAGGGCCTCACGCAGTTCCAGCAGCTTGCGCAGCTCGGGAACTTGCTGGGCAACGCTGTCGGGAGTGAAGTCTTCCAGAGACTGGATCTTGATCGACACGGGCAGCTCGTCCTGGCTGTTTTCCTCCAGGCGATTGGGAACGGAAAACTTCAGCTCCAGTGCAGATTCTTTCATGACAGAAGAAAAATTATTCTTGTCGATGGACACGGTCTGACGCTCCTCGATAGGGGTCTCTTCCGTGCGTCCTTTCATGTTGCCAACCACCATCATGGTCAACGGCAGCTCTATTTCCGCCTGCTGACCGCCGGTTGCCGGCACATATTTGATATTAATACGCTCTTTGGGCGCAACAGTGGCGCCATCAATTCCTTTTCCCATGCTCTAAATACCAAGTTAAGGATCCATTAAGACCCCAAAGCTTATAGCCAATGTCTTTGCCAGCAACTGTAAGAAATGACAGTTGACGGGATCAACAGAGATCCTGACAGAAAAACATTAACCGACGATACATTTTTGATATACGACAAGCCGAAGCGTTGATGATCAAAAATGCAATATGCATCTTGTTACTTAATACAACCCGATCATGCCTCTACTCTTTGTTAGAGGTCATTATTGGCCAGGGGCCATTTACGGTAGATGGTATATTTTTAAATGTCACAACGTCAACACACCAATCAACAACAGATATAAAATATTACAGTAAAATTTTAATTCAATAAAAATCAATAACTTAGAAGAATTATGTGAAATTTACAAATCTAGATTCAATGTTGTTAATAAATATGGTGGATATTCATTTAAAGATGCGAAACACAATGACAGGCCAGTCATTTTCTCGGGCTAACCCTTGATTGAAACGCTTATTTACATGTAAAGGGAAACACGAACCTCTGCTTCATAAGGAGCCTTCACAAAAAAATTCATAAAGAATTCATTTTTTGTTTAAAAAAGAAGCTAGCCATCTTAAGGAATACATCCTCATTAAATAGATTTATTTATCGTTACTGACGGTTTCCACGACTCTATATTCTGTCTTGATTATGTCTTGCGACTGCTCCAACTGATGCGTGCTCGTCAGTGTCGTAAACCAGTGCTGCGCCAGTTTCTGACCGGCACCTTTTTCCTGTTCCGTCATGCCTCTCTCCAGCTCACGGCTGGCGGCGGTCGCATCGGTATTTCCATCCGTGGCGGCAAGCAAGTACCATGCATAGGCATGCAGTCTATTACGTGGAGCCCCCCAACCCTTCTCACGCATGGTGCCCATGCGATACTGCGCCTGTCGGTGATTGGCATTCGCCGCCAATCGATACTGCTTCAATGCCTCGCCATAATCCGCCTCACCGCCGAGCCCCAGCCGCAGCACCTCACCGTAGGCATATTGGGCCTCGCTGTTCCCCTGTGCCGCCGCCAGCAAGACAGTCTGACGAGCCGCTTTCAGCTCTCCTCTGCCCTGCTGCAACTTGGCCAGCTCGAGTTGTGCCTGGCTCACCCCGCCTTTGGCCGCCAGCGTTAGCCAGTGCTCTCGCGCCGACGGGTCGCTCTGTTGCAGACTCAGCTGATATTCAGCCTCATGGGAGCCATGACTCGCTGCCAGCTCCAGCCAGTAACGACCGAGTGCGAGATCCTGCGCTATTACCTCGCCAACGAGGTAGGCTTGCCCCAACCACAGCTGGGCTGGTGGCGATCCCGCATTGGCGGCACTCTGATAAAGGGGGAATGCCTCGGCCTTACTTGCCCGGCGAGCCAAGGTCAACAAAGCATCCGGTTGTTGCTGGGCCGCGGCCTTCTCGTACCAACGCAGGGCGAGGTCGGGACGCTTGCTCACCCCTTTCCCCTGCTCATAGCGCAGTCCGAGTTGATACTGGGCCTCACGATTGCCCTGCTCGGCAGCCTTTTCCAGCCACTGAACCGCATCGGCATCGGCGCCGGGCTGTTTGGTATACCACTCTCCCAGCACCAGCTGTGCCGTCGCATGATCCCGCTTGGCTGCCTGCTCGAACCAGTCAAGGCACTCGCTTACCAGTTTTCCTTTATGCTGTTGCTGGCAATCAGCCCCCAGCTGATAACTGGCCTCTGGATTGCCCAGCTTGGCCGAGCGTTTCCACCACTCATGGGCCAACTTGGGATTCTTCGGCTCACCCAGGCCGGCCTGATACCAGCTCCCCACCTGCAGCGCCGCCTTTCCCCGTATGTCGGCATCCGCCTCCAGGGGCCCTGATTGCTCGGCGGCCTGTTTCATCCAGCGCATCGCATCGGGATAATCTGGCTTGGTCGCCAGGCGATTGGCCAGCTCATACTGCGCCTTGCCCTGACCCTGCTGGGCGGCTTGAGAGAGTTCGGATTCGGTCTGTGACGTCGTTGTGGTACAAGCGGCGAGCCAATGGCTCGCCAGCACCAACCATAATGTGCGGTATGTCATCGTTTGTATCTGCGAATAATTAGGATGGTAGGGGTGGTTGCGTACATAACACTTTCTTACAACTTGATTGATTTTCTATTTCTCATCAACTGTCTTTAAATAAATCGTATTCCAGAAGATTCATACTGATTCAGAATATTATTGTTCGTTCACATGGTCCAACTTGACCAGCTCCAAACCCAGCTTACCCCCCTCATTTAACAGCTTATCAAGAATATTTGATGGGCAAATGAAACCTGTATATTGATCAGAGCTGATATCCAAAAGCACGACACCATATCCTCGCGCTTGCAACCATAGGTTATAAAGTACCAGCATGCTCCAAACCGATGCGTCCTCATCCGGCTCGGAGCACATGAAATGCTCCTTCAAACCATGAATATCCGCCAATGCGTTTCCTTGTAACTCAACTTCCTCAACGTCTCGCCAGTCGATATTGAGACATACCCAACGCTCATCGGAATTCAGCTCAACAAGTGTTGACACGATACGACCCTGTAGCGCATCGGCGTTCGTATTCATCAGATAGTTCACTCTGCCGACTCTGATGTCTTCAGGCAGAGGGGATAGTAAAGTCGATAGAAACCATTTTTTTCTTCGTCTTTCGACATAAACCATGGGAATTAACAGGGGAGACAAGATGATGACAGAGAGGATCAGGAATAGTTCTTTTATCGCCTTCACTCTTCTTCCTCTATTTTTTTCATACAGAGCCAAGGGTGCTAGGCAATTCGTGCCTAACATGAATGAGCCTGCGCAATAACATCAAACGTCACTCGGGCATCGAGATATATCGACCATGCAGGCTGTGCATGATCGATAAAATGCAGACTACTCCTGTACCCAGAACAACATGTCATCCTTGTTGATATGGGTTTGGGAAGGCAACTTCTGTCCTTTTCGCAGTTGCCACTGTTCATCGGTCAGGTTGCACCGCCAGTTGCCATCCTGCTCCACCACAGAGCCCGGCATGGCAATGGGATGTTGAACCACTCGCAGTGCCTGCCATTTTTCTGCAATACCATTCGCTCTGGCATGATCGACCAGATCCTTGGGGTAATAGCGCATATCCCGATAACCGCTGTCGTCCAACTCATAGAGCAGGGTGACAAGCGCCGCTTCAAAAGCCCAATAGCCAAAGTAGATGGCATGCTTTGCCTTGTGCCTGTCGTACCAATAACACTCTTTACATCCCTTGTACCACCCCTTGAGATATTGCTTGATGCTCGCCTGACGCTCAACCCTGGTGGGATTCACACCATCACCCTTGATGGCATCAAACAGCGGGCGATAAACCTCGGGGATATAGGATTCTGGACCACGGGGGAGACCGGGATAGCCCAAGCGAGCCAACAACATGCTCCACAGCGGGTCGTCGTCCCCTTCCGGATTTTTACTGATATAACGCACCAGCTCGGGCAGCATCTCATCCTGCCCATAGAGGATGCTTAATGAGAACATCCAGAGCAGATATTGATAGGCATCTTGCTCCCAGTAATAAAACTGTTCATCTGGAAACTCTTTTTTATGGCGCAGAAACTCTTTAGTGACGACGCTCAGTTGAGCAATAACCTCTTCATGAGAGACTCCACCAGAATAAAGCAAGATTACATGTTCAAGATTATCCATAAACATTCCAGCACTGGCACCAGAGCGAGTAGGTAATCCTGCTGGGTCACTCCAACGTTCATGGTGAGGATCATTTATCCAGCTCCACCACTCTTGGTCAAAATAGAGCGATTCTTTGTAGTCTTCTAGCTGAACCAAGAAGAAATCTTCAGATAACAGTGGATCTCGACGCTGCTCAATAAATGAACTCATTCTCTGCTCCTACTTGACCGGGATAGTACCGATAGCATCGGCATTCTTATTCAACTTGGTGATCTGAATCACCTCACCAGACTCATCGACGATCATTAACCAAGATTCATATTTTTGTTTTCTGATATCCGCCAATACCTTTTTATCTGTTATTTCATCCGGTAACCGTCTTTCTATCCACAAATTGCTCATCTGCTTGCCAGACCCCTTGGTCATCGACAACAGCTGGGTACTCTTGGTGCCATCCTCATCGATATACTCGCCCCCTGCAGTCCGAAACTTGGTCTCGGTCACCACGTAGGGAGGCGGAGGATTGGTGTTCTTGTAGATACCATCGATTCCCCGCCCTCTGGGCTTGTCGTTCAGGCTACGTACCCGGCGATGTTCTGGCAACAGATTCTCGAACTTGTGATTTGCCATCCAGTTGTCGCTGATGATCTCGCCATAAATCCCTTTCTTGGAGCGGCTCAGGATCTTGAGATCCACTTTGACGACATCATCCGGCAGCGGGTGGATAACGGTGCCACCGGGCACAGCCTTGTAACCTGGGGCATGCTTGACCGCCTCTTTCTCCAATCCTGCGGCAATCTCATCGAGGGATTTGAGCACGGGCCCCATGGCCGCTGGCAGCATCTGGCCGGCCTGTGACTGCATCTGCAGCACCATACGCTGGGATTGCTCAAGCCAGACTTTGACCGAAGCGGGAGCCAACCCCTTGATCTTGCTAATCAAACCAGTGAGAGAGCTGACAGCATCGTTCAAATAGCCTAGCAGCGCACTGACTGATATCTGCCCTCTCAGCCCCCGGATCTGACCGGCAAACCTTTTTAGCACTGTATCGATGCGCGAGATACCCAGCACTTTCTTGACTTTGGGATCACTGAGAAACGTCAGCACTGGTGCCATTGCGGGTCTGATAGCCTTGGCTGCATCCCCACCCGCCTTGCGGACAAACAGGAAGATGATCTTCAGCACCCCCTTGAGGGCAGAGCCCAGTGACGGGATCAGACCTATCAGGGTGAAACAGAGGTAAACCCACTTCTCAGGCTGTTTGTGATCGCGGGAAATATCTCGTGCATTGGCGATTAGATCGCGACAGTCCAGCACCTGGTCGACAACGGGGATCAACCCCAACACGGCATTGGCGGCAATCTGCCCCGCGCTTTGATTGGGATTGAAATCCCCCTGAAGGGCTTCCCAGATCCATTGCAGGCTAGAAGCTATCCCCTTCTTTACTGCATCGGCACTTTGTTTGACATAGGCAGCGCCGCCGGAAACGGCCTGATCCAGATGGTCATAGAGCCGCTCAAACAGATCATTACCAAACATATCAACCCTCGTCGCTCAGACTATCGAGATGGCCAGAGAGGGCCGAGATGGGTTCACGGGGCAAGTCGACAAAGTTGTCCTCCAGGTCATAGGTCACGGATGCCGTACCGGCAGGCACCTCTTCCAGCAGCGCCATGCCTTCACCATCCAGGGTCCCTTCCCGCACCGAACCATCGCTCAATACGGCCTTGTAGGGGGTGCCCGCCAACGGCATCAACTCGGAGTCGAGGTGATAAAACTTCATCCAGCGGTTTTGAGGGACATCCAGCATTTCCTTTAAACTCTTGGGAATTTGGCCCGCCCAACCGGCGCCCGAGCCCGGGCTGCCGCCGGAGTTCATCTTGATGGTGGGCCCCACCAGGGTGACGCCACCGCCATCGACCTTGATAAAGCAGCCGCCGACCTTGACGGTGATCTCGGAGCCCGCCTCCAACACCACCTTGGCACCGGCCTTGACGTGTACTTCCTGCCCCGCCTGGGTGAGCCAGCTCTGCCCGAGTTTTTGATGCAGAGACGCATCCACGGTGAGCGAGTAATCGGCCTTGATGTGGTCCCGCTTCTCGCCATTCACGGTGAGATGGTCATTGGCCTTGATGCGGGTCACCCGCTCATTGTCAATGTCGGTGTGCTGGTCGTGCTTGATGTGCCAGGCGGCATCGTTTTCTATGAGTACGTTCAGGTCTTTCTGGCCGTGAAGGTAAATCTCTTCCTGTCCCGCCTGGTCTTCGAAGCGCAGCTCGTTGAACCCCTCCCCCTGATGGGTCTCGGTGCGCAGCACGGTGCGGGTCTTGTTAGCCGGCAGCTCGTAGGGGGGTCGGTTGGTGGCGTGGAAGGTCCGGCCTGTGACTATGGGCTGGTCCGGGTCCCCTTCCAAAAAGCTCACTATGACCTCATGACCGATGCGTGGGATGGCCAGCATGCCGTACTGGCCACCGGCCCAGCCCTGGCTCACCCGCACCCAGCAGGAGCTCTGGTCGTTACTGGAACCGTAGCGGTCCCAGGGGAACTGCAGCTTCACCCGGCCATGCTCGTCGCAGTAAATCTCCTCCCCCTCCGGGCCCACCACGGTGGCGATTTGCGGGCCGTCCACCATCGGCTTGTGGGGCGCCTGTGGGCTGCCGATGCGGGCACGCCAGCTGGTGCTCGCCTTCACCACCGCAAATTCGTTGTGGTAGATGGTCGGGCCGCTGCCGCCCTCTTCCTCCAGCGCCTGGGGCTGTAATCCGGTGTGGCTGATGCGCACCACTTGCCAATCGGTGTTCAAGCCACCGTTCGGGTGTTCGGTCAGCGAAAACGTCTGGCCCGGCAGCAGGGCCGCGCAGTTGGACTTGCCACTGCCAGTCACCGCATCGTTGCGCAGCGCATCCAGCCGATGCTGGGTGAAGGCCTTGCCACTCGGGTCCAGCTTGTAGCGGCCCGGGTAGTCGAAGTGCTGGTAGGTATCGCGCTGGTGTTCAAGCTCGGCCCCCAGCTTCTTGTGGGACAGGCCATAGGCTGGGCTCTTGAAGCTGTAGTCTTTCAGCTCCACATCTGAGGGGCGCACCGCCTCCCGGTAGTGGAACTGGCGCACGTAGGGGCCCTGTTCCAGCGAGCGGTTGCCCAGATTGAAGAACAGCTCGGGACCGGCAGTCAGGGCCACCGCGTCGTCGGCAAAGACGATGCGGTGCTTGCCCTGCTCGAATTCGTGGAAGTAGAACAACCCCTCTTCGGCGGCCAGCCGGTTGACGAACGCGAGGTCCGTCTCCCGGTACTGCACGCAGTACTCCCGCTGGGCGTGCTCGTTTTTCAGCGCGAAGGCGTAGTCGGTGATGCCGTGCTCTTGCAGCAGGATGCTGAGGATTTCGTCGGGCTTTTGGGCCTGGAACATGCGGGAGTTCTGGCGCAAGGAGAGCCGCCACAGCGCCGGCTGCACCATGAGCTGATAGCGGGTGCGGCGAAAGCCGCTGTCCCCCTGCGCCATGTCGCTCACCACCCCGCACACCCGCCGTTGCAGCTCGCCCTGGTACCACACCAGCAGCTCGCAGGGCTGGTCCAGCACGGCGCCAAAATCGATGTCAGGCTGGGGGCTGGCCAGCTCCAGTCGCAGCTGGAAGGGACCGTTCAACGCCTCTTCCAGCATGAACTCGGCCACCACAAAGGTGGTCTCGGGCAGCGCCCCCACCTTGACGGTAAATTGTAATCCTGTGCTGTCTGCCATCGGCACGCCTCTGCTATCGGCCCGGCCCCGCAATCTTGCCGGGTAACCTGAGGTGGATGAGAGATCCGCCATGGCTGTCACTTTTTCACCGCCATGGCTACCGCACGCCCGGAGGCGTGCAATGGGATCCGTCGTCATGTTCTTTCTTGTGCTCGCTCACCCGGGCAAACAAACAGAAGAAAGACGCAGCATCGGCATGGCGTCGACGATAAACAGCAAAGGGATTGGTGCGTTGCTATCGAGGCGAAGGAGCTCTTGGTACGCTGCCTTGTGCTCCACACACAGAAAAAGGAGCACCCAAATGGATGCTCCTTTATTGCATCAAGCCTCGATCGGGGCACGCCAGTCATCGGCACCGGAGGTACCGGCAACGGTGTGTTCCCAGTCGATCTTGCGGTAGGCCAGGGAGACCTGGATCAGCTGGGTGAAGTCAGACTTCGCCGGATCCTGGCAGTGGGGCATCTGGCAGTCGATGTCGACGATGGTGGAATCGGTCAGCACGGTAGAGAAGAAGTGCTCCTGCTTGCCTTCGACCGAGGTGCGATACCACTTCAGGGTCACTTTCGGCAGCATCTCGCCGGAGGCCAGGGAGTTGTACATCAGCGGCACGGCCTTGTTCAGCGCGACGGTGAATTTGAACGGCTTGTGGACACGCTGACCAGCCGGCTGACCGGATTGCGGGTCGGTCGGCACGGTAACGACGTGCTGGAACTCTTGCACCAGCATCTCGTCTTCATGGCCCTGCACGAAGATGTTGCCGACGGAGTCGGAGGTGAAGGCACCGGCGGTGATGTTGCCCTGGGTTTTACCTTCGATGCTGATATAACATGGAGTTGGCATGAGTATGCTCCTGATTGGTTGAACGGTAATGACACTCGACCGAACCATTAGCAGCGACCATGCCAATCAGTTTTTTACCTTTAAAACAAATAGTTACACAAAACCCTACCTTCCTCTCCTGCCTTTATGCCGCAATACCTTGCTTTCCTGGCATATACCGCCAGCATTTGTTGCAACTGCAGTATCTAAATCCAGTATTAGAGCAACATGTTGCCTTGAACAGAACTTATCACCAACGACAACCCATAGACCGAGCTCCTTCTGCGCGGCTGTCACGCCGATAGCAGGTCGCCCTCCAGACATGGCTCAGGTTCGCCATCGGCACGAGCGACTGTGACCGTGACCGTGACCGTGACCAGAAGCAGGATCCCGGCTGGCTATAAATTGTTGATGGCTGTGCGCTCCATCTGACCACCGCAAACGCTATACCTATAACCATGGACTCTTGAGCAGGTGTGTGGCGATGGCATCCGACAGTTGCAGTGATTACCCTCTCCCCATCCCTGCCCATCCAGGTTCTCTCACCTACACTCGGACTCTGGCGGTGCCTCGTTCAAGGGTCGCCATTGTTCCACCCTAAAACAGCACTCACTACCCACCGGAGCCTCATCACCGGCGATGAGGCGACCAAGTCCCTGCTACATTGCACATCAAGGTGGTTTCATCATGTCGCACCACAGGCCCGTCACCCCGCCCGATCCCCATGGCCAACCCCTGTCCGATCCTTACGACTTTTCCCTGATCCTGGGCGGTCCCCTCTATCAGCTGTGGAACCGAGCTCATCTCGGCGACATCAATGCCCATATCAGGCGACGGATCCTGATCCTGAGCGGGCTCTGCTGGCTGCCCCTGCTGTTGCTGTGCGGGTGGGAAGGCAAGCTGTTGCAAGGGGTCGCGGTGCCCTTTCTGCTGGATATCGAGACCCATGTCCGCTTCCTGATCTGCGTCTCGCTGCTGGTCTACGCCGAATTGATTGTCCATCAGCGGATCCGGCTGATCGTCCGCCAGTTCATCGAGCGGGGGCTGATCTCGCCCCTCTCCTTGCCGCGTTTTCACGACGCCATTCAGGGCGCTATGCGCTGGCGCAATTCGATCCCCGTGGAGGTCGGGCTCATCCTGTTTGTGTTCTCGATGGGCTACTTCATCCGGATCCACACCTTCGTCCTGCAATCCTCTACCTGGTACGCCACCATACATGGGGAGAACGTGGCCCTGACCCTGCCCGGCTTCTGGTTCTTCTGGGTGAGCAACCCCCTCATCCAGTTTCTGATCCTGCGCTGGTTCTATCGGATCCTCATCTGGACCCGGTTCCTCTGGCAGGTCTCCAGGATCCGGCTCGACCTCATCCCGACCCACCCCGATCGCAACTGTGGCCTCGGTTTTCTCGGCGCCTCGGCCTATGCCTATGCACCACTGTTGACCGCATTTGGCGCCCAATTGGCCGGCTTCATCGCCAACCGGATCTTCTATGACGCCGCCGTGCTGACCGCCTACAAACCAGAAATCATTCTGCTGGCCGGCTTCGGCTTGCTGCTCGTGCTGGCACCGCTGAGCGTCTTCGCTCCCCGTATCATGGCGGCCAAGCGCCAGGGGTTGCGTGAATACGGCGCCCTCGCGGCGGAATACAGCCGCAGTTTCGAGCGGCGCTGGCTGCGCACGGCCGACAGAGACGGTGAATCCCTGCTCGGCGCCGCCGACATCCAGTCCCTCGCCGATCTGGCCAATGCCTATGCCGTCATCAAGGAGGTCAGGCCCATGCCCTTTAGCCGGGACATGTTCCTGCAGCTGATCCTCGCCGCCGTGGTGCCCTTCCTGCCTCTGCTGCTCACCCTGTTCCCCTTCGACGTGCTGCTCGATCGGCTCGTCGGGGTGATCTTCTGATGCGGGGCCCTAGCGGGAATACGGCGCGTATAAGCCGCTGCCAGGCCCGAAGAGCCGACAGCGGGAGGTGATCAGAGAAGCCTAGCGGCACCCTCAGCGATGCGGCTCTATTGCGTGAGGTGTTATCCGGTCGGGCTAAAAAACAAAAACCCCGCTTTGCAGGCGGGGTTTTGTTATTTGGCAGGGGGATGCTTTACCGGGCGGCCTGAGGAAAATTGTCACAGCCAGCTGCTGCGCTCGAACCTGCAACAGTCTTCACCCATCCACAGTTGAGACGGAAGCCCAGAAAGCAAAAAACCCGACCATAAGGTCGGGTTTTGCTATTTGGCGGCGGGTCAGGATTGACTCGCACCATCCCTGGCGCTCGCCCTGCGGGCAGCCTGCGGCTGTCCAAGCGGGCTATCCTGCCCGCTTGTCAAACCAGGGGCCGAACCGAGCCGCCCGTCACCGGAAAAAGTAAAAGGCCTGTCGCAAGACAGGCCTTTTACTTTATTTGGCGGTGAGGGAGGGATTCGAACCCTCGATACGTTGCCGTATACACACTTTCCAGGCGTGCTCCTTCAGCCACTCGGACACCTCACCAAATTTTCGACTGCGCTTTAACGTGTCCAATCACCACGCCGTTCTCGTCGCTATTGCGCTGGAACGGGGCGTAAGATAAGGGATAGGTGCAGACCGGTCAATCTCATTTTTTACTTTTTGCAATCAATTGCTCAATTACCGAACCAACTGACCAAAAAGATGCCATTCCCTATCCCTTTCAGTCAATTTTCAGACACTTCGTGCAAGTGTTCTCCTTTGATGGCCTCCTCCAGCGAGCCGTAGAACTCCAGCTCACCCGGGACGGGACGCACCCTGGCCCGGGCCAGGGTCTTGAGGGGCTGGAACTGCAACTCGGCCACCTTCAGCGGCACACCCGCCTTGGCCATCCGCCTTGCAAACTGCTGGAAGGCAGACAAGCCCCCCGCATCGAGGATGGAGACGGCCTCCATCTGCAGGATCAGCGCCTTGTGATCCTTGACCTGGGCCAGCAACTCGTCGAAGACCCGCTCCGCCGCCGCAAAGAACAGGGGGCCGTTGATCTTGTAGATCAGGGTCTGCGCCGGTACCTCGCTGGCATAACGCTTGTGCTCGGCCAGATTGTGCAGTTTGGTCATCTTGGCGATCTCGCGCATAAACAGCAGGGACGCCAGGATCACCCCGAAGGTGATGGCGATGACCATGTCGAAGATGACGGTCAGGGAGAGGCAGACCAGCAGCACCAGCACGTCCGAGCGCGGCGCCCGGCGGATCAGATCCACCACCTTGTGGGCTTCACTCATGTTCCAAGCCACCAACAGCAGCAGCGCGGCCATGGCGGAGAGCGGCAACCAGGAGAGCCAGGGGGCCAGCACCAGGATGGCGGCCAGCACCACCAGCGCATGCACTATGCCGGAGATGGGCGAGGTAGCCCCTGCCCGCACGTTGGCGGCGGAGCGCGCAATGGCGGCCGTCGCCGTGATGCCACCGAAGAAGGGGGCCAGGATATTGCCCAGCCCCTGCCCCACCAGCTCACCGTTGGAGCTGTGCTTGCGCCCCGTCATGCCATCCAGCACCACGGCGCAGAGCAGTGATTCGATGGCACCCAGCATGGCCATGGAGAAGGCGGCAGGCAGCAGCCGCTGAATGGCCGCCAGATCCCAGACCACGGGCGCACCGTCCGGCCCGGGCAGGGACCAGGGCATCATCAGGGTCGGCGCTATGGGCGGGATCCCCATGCCCTGGGTGCCATCGGCCAGGGTGTAGCTGAACTTGCTGCCGATGGTGGCCACATCCACGCCCACACTGTGCAGGCCCACTCCGAGCCCGACCCCTACCAACACGGCTGGCAGATGGCCCGGCACCGGCAGCCGCAATCTGGGCCAGAGCAGCAGCACGGCCAGGGTAGCCACCCCCACCAGGGTATCCCCCCACTGCCAGCTTGGCAGGGCCAGGACCAGCGCCTCGACCTTGCCGACGTAGGTTTCCGGCATCTCGGCCACGGTGAGGCCGAAGAAGTCCTTGATCTGCAAGGTGGCGATCACGATGGCGATACCGCCGGTGAAGCCCAGGGTGACTGAGGGCGGGATGTATTCGATCAGGCGGCCGAGCCGCGCCATCCCCATGGCCACCAGGAAGAAGCCCGAGATGAGGGTCGCCATCAACAGGCCGCCCACCCCGAATTGCTGGGCCACCGGATAGAGGATCACCACGAAAGCGGCGGTCGGCCCCGAGATGGAGAAGCGCGAGCCCCCCGTCACGGCAATCACTATGCCGGCGACGATGGCGGTGTAGAGGCCATGCTGGGGCGGGACGCCGCTGGCGATGGCCAGCGCCATGGCCAGCGGAATGGCGATGATGCCGACCGTGATGCCAGCGATGAGGTCGCGGCCGAAACGCGCCACGCTATAGGGTTCGTCAAGACAGGATTGGCGCAATGCGATAGCCAGCTTCACGCCTTGTAAGGAAGCTTGATTGTGCATGTATAGGGTAATACCAGAAGGAGGAGACAAAGGCCGGAGTGAACCGGCACCCGATCATCATCAAGGGCCGGCAGAGCTGTCGACACGGCGATGGTATCGAGAGCAACCTTACCCGAGCCGGCGAGATATTTCGATGGCCGGGATCAATAAATGGGCATTACCAGGCGAGATGACCCTTGATTGGCCGCATATCGCCTACTTTTCCCGCCATTAGCCACCCTTTTCCCCTACTTAGCCTGAGCCTTGGCGACGGCTCGGCACCGATCCCGTGAACATCAGCCCTCCCCCTGAACAGTCAGCGCCGGGACTGCTTGTTTGCCCGTTCGGCACACCCCATGGGCAGCTGCCGACCAACCGCTGTTGCCCTTCGCCATATCCCCAGCGTCGCCGGCCAGGACGACTCAGACAGGCCATGAGCAACGGATCCAAAAACGCCGGGCAGGCTCATCTCAAGCTGCTGATTGTGCTGAAAATAGTCCACAACGTCCAAGTTTTGGGCAAACGGGGCGAAAACCCATTTTTTGCACGGGTTAACGGGTTGACACCCGACCGGCAGGCTATTAATATCCGCACCGTCTCGACGAGACAGGCAATTCCTCCTTAGTTCAGTCGGTAGAACGGCGGACTGTTAATCCGTATGTCACTGGTTCAAGTCCAGTAGGAGGAGCCACTTTTCCCTCGTAGTTCAGTCGGTAGAACGGCGGACTGTTAATCCGTATGTCACAGGTTCAAGTCCTGTCGAGGGAGCCATATTCGGTTCCGAGTTGGAACACAGAAGACCAGAAACCCGTAGAGCCTAAGGCTTTACGGGTTTTTTGTTGTCTAAATCAGACTAACTGGCTCTCATGAGCCCCAACCAACTGGTGCCATGACTAGTTCTACTGGAAAAACTTGGTGCCTTTATTCGTGGTACTAGGGAGCCGAGGAAATGGCGAAGGACACGCTAATCGACGCCAAGATCGGGACTGCCAAGCCTTAGGCCAAGGCCTATACCCCAGGGGTTGGTGTAAGGGTCAATGCAGTGGTCATTAAGAAAAGAGAAGCGGCCTGAGTGCTGGCCGCCTTGCCTCGGCATTGATCAACCAGGCACATCTTATCCCATCCTGAGTGCCCACGACCCTTAACCAACATCAAGAGGTGATATGCCATGAGCATCATGACTTATTGCCGCGACAAAGGCGGTTCTTGCCAGTGCGCTTGGCGTGGTAGAGCGCCTCATCGACCACAATCAGCAGATCAGATGCTGGTTGACCAACCGTCCAGCTCGCGATACCACCACTGAAGGTCACTGCTAACCCGGGCTCCCGCCACTTGAGGGCAGCCGTCTCAATCCGCCAGGATTCCATCAAGGCCTCCGCATCTTCCAGCGAGCATTGTTCGAAGATAGCGACCAGCTCTTCACCACCATAGCGACAGAGGGTGGATGTCTCCCCCAACATGACCTGGCCAAGGGTGGCAACACGATTTAATACCGCATCACCAACCCAGTGCCCGTAGCTATCGTTGATGTTCTTGAAGTTATCGAGATCGATCAATGCCATCACAAAGGGGGTGTTATTCGTCTGAAATTTAATTAGCAATTCATTGAAATAATGACGATTATATAATCCCGTAAGCGCATCGCTCACACTCTTTTGATGGGTGTCATTGATGTGGGTTATTGTCTGAGACAATTCGGATTCCAACTCGCTAAATTCCGCCATACCGACACCCATATCATGCATTTGGGCATTTGGGCATCCGGATCATCACGCAGTTGACGCACCTGACGAACCAAGTACTCCATGATATAGAGGAGCTTCAATTGAAATAGTTTTGCTATCACATAAAAGAGACTCACGGTCAATAGCGGCACAAGTATGAGTAAGGCAAGATTCAGATCAACGAAACTTTGACGCCAAGGTTGAACAGTGACGGCCACCAGTTCAGGTTTATCAATAAGCGCCTCATAGGCCACAAACTCTCCGGCCGTGGCATCAAAAAATGTCCCTGACTGCCCAACCAATTTATCTTTCCATTCCCCCGAGAAGACGGTTCCCACCCTGCCAAGGTTGGAATGCATCCAGATCAGGCCTGTCTGTTTATCCAACAGCAGATGGCGTAGCCCATTATCAGCTGTCAGCATATTGGCAATTCGCTGAGACCAAACAGCCAGGTTGGCATCGACCGCGACGACCCGATCCCTATTACCATCGCCGTCCCGATTTGGCAGAAGATAAGACCCGGTGAGAGAGGGTTGATCAGTCGCAATATCAAGGTAGATGGGCGACCAATAGAATTGACCCGGACGCCTCAACGCTCCCTGATACCATGCCCTGTCTGTCAGTATCAGACCTTCGTCTATTTTATTCTGTGCTGCCCTATCCCGCTCCTTGTCGTTGGTAAACCACATCCCATGCGAATCAGCATAAAAAACTGATTCAGAAAGCGGGTTTAGATGAGCCTGGTCATTCCAAAGACTGCGGTAATAACTGACACTATCCTCGGTGGAACTCAACCTGAACCGACTATCTCCCAATACGGTGACGTTCACCAAGCGCTCAAGCTGCTGAAAGTAATCGGTATGCATCAATGCCAGGCTATGATTCAAAATTCGTATTTTGTCGAGCGTCATGTTGCGGTGGGCTTGATTGGCAACGATCAGCAAGCCCACAAACCCACACACCATTGGCAAGGCCAACAGCACAAGATACATTTTTATGAATTTGAATTTACTTGTTTTCTTTGTTGACAACTGCATTTTCCTCTAACTACCAGTGCGGAGAAAATCAATAGCAGACCCGATTACCCATGACCCTCTGCCAACGTTAAAAGGCGGCATGCCATAGTCGAGTTCACATGGTTGCTTACTCCAATCCACTTGGTATCTTCTTGAACTCATAACGACGATTACATCGGAGACGGAACTCAGCCTGATGACGTTTGACCCACATATCTACTGGCATCACTGTGATGTGAATGCTGATCATGGGTAATCAGGTTGAGATATAGAGCGCAAACTGAAGCGCCCCCAGTTCCCTGGACACCTTAAAATGAGGCAACTATTGGAGGTATCATGGGCCCGTCATCTTGCGAAAAGATCACAGGGACATCTGCCTGGTAAATTCTGACATCGGCATGGGTCGGCCATAGAAATAGCCTTGCAGGAAGGTCACTTGGCGCGCCCTCAGATAATCTGATTGAAGCTCGGTCTCTATCCCTTCTGCCACCAGTTTCAGGCCGAGCCGGCTCGCCAGATCGATGACGTTCTCGACGATGTGGCTGGAGAGCGCATCCGAACCGATCATCCCGACGAAGCTCTTGTCGATCTTGAGGAAATCGACATGGAACTTCTGCAGATAGGTCAAGGTAGAGTGGCCGGTGCCAAAATCGTCGATGGCAATCAAAACACCCAGCACGCGCAACTCGGCAAACAACCGGTCAGTCACCTCGTTCGCCACGAGCAGTTCCCGCTCGGTCAGCTCTAACACCAACTGGATGGGATTGTCCCGGAAGGCATCGATGAAATCGCGGCAAATCTCCACCAGACTCAAGTCCTTGCACTGGCTGGCACTGATGTTGACACCGAAGTGAAAGCCCTTGGGCAGACGGTGAACATGAGGAGCAAAGTGATCTCGCACCTGTGTCATCATCTCGCTAGTCATGGGGATGATGAGACCACTGTCTTCCGCCAGAGGGATAAAGCGATCCGGCGGGATCAAGCCCTGCAGGGGGTGTTGCCAGCGCATCAGCACCTCGCAGCCACTCCAGTAGAGATTGCCAGTGTCGTCGCCGGTCACCACGGGCTGTATGTAGGGAATGAACTCACGCTGATCCAGGGCCCGTCGCAGCTCTTGCGTGGGCGAAGCAGATCGCCCCATCAGCCGGAATACCCAAAATCCGAACAGCAGTCCCAGCAAGGGGAAGAGGATGAGGCTGACCTTGGAGTAAGCCCAGAGGTGGGCGCCATACACTTCTATGGGAAGCATGGTGACGACCCGGTATGGGTACTTTTCTGATGCCTGCTCCAAATAGCCCTCTGTACCCGGGGAGAAGAGCTGCTCGGTGAGCCGGCCATCCGGCAACAACATCTGCTGGCCAACCACCAGGCCCAAGGGAGTGTTGCGCCTCAACATGTCGAGGATGTTAAGTAGATAGTAGCCATCGACCCCCGCCATCGCGCTGTAGCCTCCCGAGACCTGCCGATAGACGATGAGTGGTCGATTCGGCGTCACCTCGTTCCCCTTCATAAGATCGAGCCGGCCATCCGTATAGTCGTCGAGTTTGGTGTGTGCCTGAATGGGGCCATGGAGGGAGGTACAGTAAATGGTATCCCCCTTGGCCAGGCTGACACTGCGCACATCCGGCACTGTCGCCACCTGCTCCCTCAACCCTTGCACTGCCTCCAGACAGGGCTTACCCACAGTGCCGATGACAGCAGAGGTCGCCTGCCTGGCATGGTCCAGTGTGCGATCAAACATGTGCTGGGCATGCAGCAAGCGCCCCTCGGCATCTTTTCTCATCTCGGAGGCGGTTTGCCATGAAATGATGGGTAATCCCAACACTATGGGCAACATGCCAGCCAGCAAGGCTCCCCACTGCCGGGCATAGCGATGGCGTAACGTTGTGCGATAAAGCGGCATAGCCATGCCTCACATTAAGATCCGATACGGCATAGATAGGCTCATCGAGGCGAGCTTGCCCTAATTTCCCCAGCAATTTACTGATCTCAAAAATCGCCGGTTGGTTTGGAGATGGTGCTCCGCAAGATGTCGTGGTTGAACGAACAGCCCAAGCCAGTCACCAACGCACGCAATCATAAGAACAAACCGAACTGGTTATCGTATACAGGACCTGAAGCAGCACGAAATATTTTTAGCGCTATGAAATGAGGAATTGGATGGCAAGGCTGCTCCATTTTTAACCACACCAGAAGCAACTCAAGAGTCTCAGCCTGCATTTTTATGCGAAGATTTTCTTATGCATATGCATAGCCCTTGTTGACCAAACCAGGGACTATCCCTGCAGTGGCACAGTGAATTTGTGCCACCTGATTAGAGGTAGGTGTGGTGATCTCGGATAGAGCAGAGCATGAGTCGGTGGGGAAATTTTTGGGGCAATGCGTCGATGGATCGGTTGTTTCGCAATCTGAAAAGTGAGTGGGTGCCGGCGACGGGATACCAGAATATGGGGGATGCCCAACAGTCTATAGCCGAGTATTTGATAGGTATTACAGCGATATAAGACTCCACCAGAACAACGGGGGATTAACCCCCAACGAATCTGAGCACCTCTACTGGCATTCAGACTCTGTCGAGGGAACCCACTTCGAGAGCACGCTTAGGAAACCAAGCGGGCTTTTGCTATTCTGCGCCACCCAGGTAGGCCTTGCGCACATCCTGATTGCCCAGCAACTCCTCACCACTGCCGCTTAACCGGATCTGCCCGTTCACCATCACGTAGCCACGATCGGACAGTTTCAGCGCATGGTAGGCGTTCTGCTCGACCAGAAAGATCGTCATGCCGCTTTGCGCCAGCTCGCGCAGCGTCTGGAGGATCTGCTTCACCACTATGGGGGCCAGCCCCAGGCTCGGCTCATCCAACAACAGCAGCTTGGGGCGGCTCATCAGTGCCCTGGCGATGGCCAGCATCTGCTGCTCCCCACCGGACATCGTCATCGCCCGCTGTTTACGACGCTCTTTCAACCGCGGGAACAGCTCGAACATGGTTTGCAGATCCTGAGCCGCATAGCGATCGCCTATCGGTATGGTGCCCATCAGCAGGTTCTCTTCGACCGTCATGTCGGGGAAGATCCGCCGTCCTTCTGGCGCTTGCGCTATGCCCGCCGAGGCAACGAAGTGTGTCGATTGATGGCTGATGTCCTCGCCGCGAAACAGGATCTGCCCGCTGCGAATACGTGGCTGACCAAAAATCGACATCAAGAGCGTGGACTTGCCGGCACCATTGGCACCGATCAGCGCCACGGTTTCCCCCTGATGCACCTGCAGGTTGACCTGTTTCAGCGCCTGAATGGCGCCATAAAAAACGTCGACGTTACGAAACTCCAGCATCGCCTCACTCATGCGCAGGCCTCATCTTCGTCGGTGCCCAGATAGGCGGCAATCACCCTGTCATCATGCTGGATCTGCTCAGGCTTGCCCTCTGCGATCACATCGCCGTGATCCAGCACTATGATGTGGTCAGAAATCTCCATCACCATGCCCATGTCATGTTCGATCAGCAGCACCGTGATGCCGTGTTGGTCGCGCAGAAACCTTATGATCTTGCTGAGGGTGCGCGTCTCCACCGGGTTGAGCCCGGCGGCGGGTTCATCGAGGCAGAGCATTTCCGGGGCCGTGCACATGGCGCGGGCGATTTCCAGCCGGCGTTGCTGCCCATAAGACATCTCCCCCGCCAACCGGTTGGCGCAATCCACCAGATCCACCACCTCGAGCCAGTAAAACGCGCGATCCAGGGCGCGGCTCTCTGCACGCCGATATGCCGGGGTGTTGAGCACACCGGCCAGCAAGTTGCGGTTGACCTGCATGTGTTGGGCGACCAGCAGGTTCTCCACCACCGACATCTCCCGGAACAGACGGATATTCTGGAAGGTGCGCGCCAACCCCGCCCGGTTCACCAGATGGGTGCCGCCAAACATCTTGTAGAAGAGGCGCTGCCCGAGTTGGGCCGGGTTGATCCAGTCACCCGGCTGGAGCTTCTGGCCGAGGATCTGGATCACATTGGTCGTCTTGTCGCGTGCGTTGAAGAAAATATGCCCGCCGGACGCCCGGTAGAAGCCGGTCAGGCAGTTGAACACCGTGGTCTTGCCTGCACCGTTAGGGCCTATGAGTGCGGTGATGGAGCCCCGTCGCACCTCGAGGCTCACATCGTTGAGCGCCTTGATGCCACCGAAGGAGATCATCAGGTGCTCAACGCTCAGGATCATGTCGTCAAGGGTCCTCTTTGTCATGGCGCCACTCCTTTTCGCACCGCAAAGCCGCTGCGGTTAATGCGAATGAGGCCGCGGGGGCGCCAGATCATCATCACCACCATCAACATGCCAAACAGCAGCACCCGGTATTCGGCGAAGCCGCGCAGCAGTTCAGGCGTGACCGTCAGCACAAAGGCCGCCAGCACGACGCCAATCGTCGAGCCCATCCCCCCCAGCACCACGATGGCGAGGATCAGGGCCGACTCGAAGAAGGTGAATGAGGTCGGGTTGACGAAGCCCTGATAGGTGGCAAAAAACACCCCGGCAATCCCAGCGGTAGCGGCCCCCAGCGTGAAGGCGGAGAGTTTGACCAGCACATGATTCAGCCCCATGGAGCGGCAGGCGACTTCATCTTCACGCAGCGCTTCCCAGGCGCGGCCAATCGGCATACGGGTCAGGCGATGTTTGACATAGAGCACCCACACCACCACCAGCACCAGAATGGTGTAGATGAAGATGAATTTCAGGTTGGGGTTATAGCTCAGGTTGAAGAACTCGTGGAAGGGCACGCCGCCCTGCTCCTTCGCCCGCCGCCCGAACTCCAGACCAAACAGCGTTGGCGGCGGGGCAGAAATCCCGTTGGGGCCACCGGTAAACGCCAGCCAGTTGTTCAGGATCAGGCGAATGATCTCCCCGAAGCCGAGCGTCACAATCGCCAGGTAATCCCCATGCATTCGCAACACCGGAAAACCCAGCAAGGCTCCGGCCGCCGCAGAGATCAGCGCCACCAGCGGCAACATCGACCAGAACCCAAGCCCAAGATATTGGTAGCCAAGCGCAAGGCCATAGGCCCCGATGGCATAGAAGGCGACGTATCCCAGATCCAGCAAGCCTGCCAGGCCAACGACGATATTCAACCCCAACCCCAGCAGCACATAGATCAGGCCGAGGATCGCCACGGTGAGCACATATTTGGTGGCAACGAAGGGGAAGCAGATGGCCAGCGCGAGCACCAGCGGAATGATCCAGCGCAGGGGATTCTTGTAATCTGGATCCCGTACATAGACCCCCGAGTTGTCTGTCTCAAAACAGGCGAGCAGGCGAACGCCTGCGGCCGTGGTCAAGAAGGCGCTCATCAGGAAGCGGCCGGCCATGACGGCCAGGATGATCCACGCCAGCCGTTGCCCGGCGAAATTAAAGCTGTAGCCATCCAGCACCACACCGACGATGGGGCCGAAGATGATCAGCGCCACCAACCCGGCGAAAATGGCATCCAGCAGGCAGCGTTTGAGGGAGAATCCGTCCTGCAATCTCGTCTGTGATGTCATCTGTTACGCCCTCACACCTTGGCAATGATGGGGCGGCCGAGCAGCCCCTGGGGACGAAAGATGAGGATCATCACCAGCAGCCCGAACGAGAACACATCCTTGTAATCAGAGTTCACCATCCCCGAGAATTGCGCCTCGGCAATACCGAGGATGAGGCCCCCCAGCATGGCGCCGGGTAAGGAGCCAATGCCCCCCAGCACGGCGGCGGTGAAGGCCTTGATGCCGATGATGAAGCCGACATAGAAATCGAAGGTGCCGTAGTTGAAGGTGATCAAGACGCCGGCAAGCCCCGCCATGGCGGCACCGATCACAAACACTAGAGAGATGATGCGATCGGTATTGATGCCAATGATCGAGGCCATTTTTCGATCCTGCTGCACCGCTCGGCACATGCGTCCCAACCTGGTATTACTGATGATCCAGGTGAGCAACAGCATGCCAGCAAAGGAGGCGATCAAGATAAACACCTTGGTGTAGGTTATCTGGATAAAGCCGTCGCCAAGATGAAGACGAAATACACCGTCCAGCAAGGTAGGCACCCCTTGCTGGCGTGGTCCCTGGCTGATCTGCGCGTAGTTTTGCAATATTAACGACATGCCAATGGCGGAAATAAGCGGCGCCAGACGGGTGGAGTTGCGCAGTGGTTTATAAGCGATGCGCTCGATTGTCCAGCCATATACCCCCGTCACCACTATGGTGAACACCAGGGTACCGAGGATAAGCAGCGGAAAAGAGTGCAGCCCGAAGAATGACAACAGCGCCAGCCCGATGGCGCTGAGATAGGCCGATATCATATAGACTTCGCCGTGGGCGAAATTGATCATGCCGATGATGCCGTAGACCATGGTGTAGCCAATGGCAATCAGACCGTAGACGGAACCCAGCGTTAATCCATTGATCAACTGCTGCAGGAAAAAGACATCCATCATAGTACGCTCTCGTTATAGGCCACTGAGGCCCGGTGGTTATAGAGCGCCGACTCGCGTCGGCGCTGAGCGTTTTCCACTATGCCGTTACTTGACTTCTTTATATGAACCCTTGTCATCCCATTCGTAGACCACGTAATCGGAGACTTTCAGGTCGCCTTTGCTGTCCCAGGACTTCTTACCCATCACGGTATCTACGCTGTTCGCTTTCAGCCAGGCGCTGGCCTTTGCGGAGTCCGTGCCACCGGCCGCCTTGAATGCCGCGGCAATGGTCTGCACAGACGCATAGGCGTAGAGGGTGTAGCCTTCAGGCTCAAATTTGTTGGCGCGGAATTGCTCGATGACCGCCTTGCCGTCCGGGATCAGACGGGGATCCTGACCGAAGGTCATGTAGATGCCATTGGTGTACTGCGGGCCGCCGGCGGCCGTGACCATCTCGGCGTTGACGATGCAGTCCCCCGAGAAGAATTTGGCCTGCACGCCCTGTTCACGCATCTGGCGTACCAGTGGGCCCCCCTCCGGATGGCAGCCGCCGAAGAACACCACGTCCGGTTTCTGCGCACCTATCTTGGTCACCAGGGCATTGAAGTCTTTCTCGCCGCGCGACAAGCCCTCGTACATCACATCCTTCACGCCGCGTTTGGCCAGCGCCGCCTTGGTCGCATCGGCAAGCCCCTGCCCATAGGTGTCTTTATCGTGAATGATCACCACTCGCTTGGCCTTGAGCTTGTCGATGATGAAGTCGCTGGCCACCTGCCCTTGCTGGTCATCACGCCCGCACATGCGGAACATGTCGCTCATGCCACGTTCGGTGACCAGCGGGTTGGTCGAGCCCGGGGTGATGGCGATGATCCCCGCGTCGTTATACACCTCAGAGGCTGGCATAGTGGAAGATGAGCAGAAGTGCCCTACCACCGCATTGACTTTATCCTGATCAACCAAGCGGTTAGCCACGGAGACCGCCTGTTTGGGTTCACAGGCGTCATCCCCCTGCACCAGCTTGATCTTTTCGCCATTGATCCCGCCGGCGGCGTTGATGTCATTGGCGGCCTGAGTCGCGCCGTGCCAGTACTGATCGCCATAGGTGGCGTTTGGGCCGGTGAAGGGGCCTGCGACACCGATCACAATATCCGCCTGGGCGGAAAACGCCGTGACCATACAACCGGCCAACACAAGCGAAATAGGGCTTCTGATGAATTTCAGCGACATTATGATGTTCCTTATCAAAGAAGCTTGGGTAGGTAAGCTAGAACGCCGGACGGCGCGTCCAATCCAACGGTAAAACGAGAGCACGATGCACGAAACAAACTCAATCCAGACAACATCCTGTGAGTGGATATAGGGCTTTTTTGCACGGCTTGCGTGCTGAAAAAAGCTAAGCAAATGATTGCCATAGTTGCAAACCGGACAGCAAATATTTGACCTGCCACAGTATAGGGCGCCATTTTCGGCCACCCGGTGTCGCCAAGTGAAATTACGGAGGGGATCACATCTGCTTAAAAATAACGGAAATGATTTCTACGATGGCCAGGATATTTGCTACCTTGCGCCCAAAAAGCACCGATAAGAAAACAGCGGCAATATATCGCCTCTCAATTCAGGCTTGTTCCATGACACTGCCTTGGCGGGCTATTCAGGCCTATCATCAGCACCTTCTCACCCAGTTCAGGAGTATCCATGCGTCGCTTCAACTTCATGCTCAACGGCAGCCGGCTGATGATGTTCCCCTTTTATGTCTGCATCCTGGTCTGCGTCGCCCTGCTGATGGTGAAATTTGCCATGCAGCTCTATGTGCTGTGCCGCGACATCATCGAGATCCACTACATGGATCTCATCACCGGCGTGCTGACCCTGGTGGACTTCGTGCTGGTGGCCCAGATGCTGATCCTGGTGGCCATCTGCGGCTATGTGCAGTTCATCCAGACCCAGGAGCAGCGCGAGGCCCTCGGCAACAACTGGCTCAGCAAGATCAACTTCGCCTCCCTGAAGCTCATCGTCATCAACTCCCTGGTCACCATCGCCGGGATCGAGGTGCTCAAGGCCTTTCTGGAGGATGGGGTGGGCAACGAAGTGGAGATGAAGTGGTCGGTGATCGTGTTCCTCGCCTTCTCCACCGCGGCGCTGATCTATGCGATCACCGAACGCCTGGCGGATCACAAGTAGCTCGGCCTTTGTTTTCATTCAGGGTTTATTCATCAGGGGCGGAATTGATAACTCTTTTCATTGCGGTTACCCCATTGTAAACTTGCTCCCCCGGACGGAATGTCCGGGCGTTGGAGCATGTATGACAAGCCTTTCTCTCTCACCACGACACTTTTGGCGGTGGCTGGCCTATCACCATCAGGCGGCCGAAGGCTCCCTCTATCTGATGTTCTTCTCCGGCCTGCTGTTGTGGGAGCCGCTGACCCCCGTCTGGTCGCTGGCGCGCTGGAACCTGTTGCTCCACGTCATGCTCTCCCTCTCCCTGTTCCCCCTGCTGTTTGGCGCCTTCTGGCTCTCTCACCGCCACCTGCTGCGCCACAGTCGCAAGCCGTTCCTGCGCACCACGGGCCGGATCATCGAGGGCCTGCTGCTGCTGTGCCTCGGCAGCGGCCTGGTGCTGATCCTGCACGGCACGCCGGGAGACGGACTCGGGACACTGGCCAGCTGGGCCCACTGGCTCAGCGCCTTGCTGTTAACCCCCCTGGTCTTGCGTCATGCCTGGCGCTGGACCCTGCTCAAGTGGCGCCCCTGACCCATGTTGAAGTCGCTGTTGTCTTGCCTGATCGCCGGTCTTGTGTTGCTCGGGATGCCGCTGGCCCACGCCCAGCAGATAGGCAGTGCCCTGATTGCCTACGACGATGCCAGCTCCCCTCGCCTGCTCACCGCCAATCAGGGCGCCGGCTCCGTCACCCTGCTGGCACGGGACAGCGGCGAGCGCATCGAAGAGGCGCATTTGGGGGGGGATCTGCGCCAGCTGGCGCGGGCCCCCGATGGCACCCTGCTGGTAACCGACTACAGCGGCGACCGCCTGCTGCTGCTGGGTGCCAACCTCAAGCTGGAAAAGGCCATCCCCACCGGCCATAGACCCTATGGCGTCATCTTCGACCCCAAGCGGGGCTGGTTCTGGGTCAGCTTGTTCGAGGCCGCGCGGCTGCAAGCCTATGATCTGAACGGCACCCTCAGGCTGGATGTGGCGACCGCCGAAACCCCGCGCGGGCTGGCGCTCACCGATGACGATCGCCTGCTGCTGACTCACGCCATGACCGGCCAGCTGGCCATCTACGATCTCGGCAAGCTCAAAGACCCGCTCGATGCCACTGCCCTGGCCAGGCCCCGCCTGATCACCCTGGCCGAGACCCACAGCGCCACCCCCAGCGACTCCCAGGGGCTGCCGCGCCTGCTGGATGGCATCGCCCTCTCCCCCGACGGCAGCGAGGCCTGGTTGCCCCATGTGCTGTGGAGCTTCGACCATCCCTTCCAGTTCCAGAGCACCGTCTTCCCGGCGGTCTCTATCATCGATCTCGATGAGGAGAAAGAGCGGGTGGATGAAAGAAAGCAGCTGTTCTTGCAGATCAACCTGCCCAATGTCGGCAACCGCAGCCAGATCGTCTCCAACCCCTTCGCCGCCCGCTTCGCCGCCGACGGCAAACGGGTCTACCTGACCCTGGCGGGCTCGGAGGATCTGCTGGTGTTCGATCTGTCCCGCAGCGGCAAGCAGAACAGCAACCGCCACCGCCGCAAGAAGTTCCAGGGGGGTGCCAAGGCGACCCAGTTGCTGCGCCACCTGCCGGGCCAGAACCCGCGGGATCTGCTCATCGATGGCGACCATATCCTGGTGCACAACGTCATGGGCCAGGATCTGACCCGCCTCGCCAGCGGCGGCAGCGGCCCCTTCGCCCGGGTCACCGTCGATGTCCCCCACTTCACCAGGCTGGTGGAGCAAGATCCCCGCCCCGCCGCCCTGGTGCGCGGCGAGCGGCTGTTCCATCTCGGCAATACCCTCGGCAACACCAGCGCCAATGGCCGTTTCCCCATGGCGGGAGACAACTGGATGAGCTGCAACTCCTGCCACCTCGACGGTTTCAACTTCACCAACCGCTTCCTGATGCAGGCACACCGCCAAGCCAGCAAAGATAACGCCATCAACGGCCACGCCAACCTGACCAACATGGTGGCGGGAGACTTTATTGGCGAATACCTGCGCATGGTCCAGCAGACCCAGGGCGGCATGGGGCATGACGGCCGGGATGGCGCCGACACCGTGGATCCCGCCCATCCTCAGCCCGAGGTGAAGGCCATGATGGAGGATCTGCATGCCTTCGTGACGGCAGATGGCAACCTGCCCTATCTCGCCAACTGGCTGCGCCTCGATGCCCCGCGTCAGGATCCGGCCAAGGCGCCGACCACTCATCCCAAGGAGTGGCTGAACTCCGCCTCCTGCCAGAACTGCCATGCCCAAGCCTTCGCGGACTGGAGCGACAGCAACCACCGCCTGATGGGCAACTCCCACCCCTACTACAAGGCGGTGCAGGCCCTGGCCCGCCAGACCGAGGGCGAGGCCTTCGGCCAGTGGTGCCAGGGCTGCCACATGCCCCAGCAGGTGTTGAGCGGCCAGACCGACTTGCCCAAGGGTTCCCACATGCTGGAGCAGGGCGGCGCCTCCCTCATCGAGGCGCACCGAGCGGGCGAGCCCGTGGTGGAAGAGGGCACCGGCTGCGTGTTGTGCCACCGCATCACCCGACTGGAAGACGCGGGGGGCAACAGCGCCTTCACCGTCAACCTGAAAGACAGGGAGAGCTATGTGTTCGAGGATGCCCCCGGCGGCAGTGCCCGTCACTGGCTGGCCGAGCGGCAGATCAACGCGCGTCCGGCGATGCACAAGGCCTCCTATCAGAAGGATTTCTATCAGGACGCGGCGCTGTGCAAGTCCTGCCACAACGAGTTTGCCCCGGGCACAGGCGCCAACATAGTCAACACCTGGGACGAGTGGCAGAATTCGAGTTTCGCCAGGGCCGATGATCCGGCCAGGCGCCGCAGCTGCATCGACTGCCATATGAACCCGACGCCGGGTAAGGGTGGCGATGCGGTCGCCGGCCAGTCCACCGAAAACGGCACCATGAAGAGCCGCCTCTATCGCCACAACTTCACCGGTGCCCAGCACCAGTTGGTGGGGCTGCGCAATCCGGATCTGGAGCAGGAGAGCCTGGCGCTGCTGCGCTCCAGCGCCGCCCTCAGCGCCCGCATAGAGCAGGATGCCGAGAAGCAGGCACTGGTGGTGCGCGTCACCAACGTCGGCGCCGGCCACGCCCTGCCCACCGGGGTGGCGGATTTTCGTGAGCTCTGGCTGGAGCTGACCCTCACCGACGCCGCGGGCAACATAGTGCTGCGCAGCGGCCAGCCGGTGAATGGTGCCGTGCCGGAGGATGCCCGGCTGTTCAGGAAGGTGTTCGGCGATGCCGACGGCAAGCCGGTGGGGCTCAAGTTCTGGCGCTACGCCAAGCTCTTGGCAGACACCCGGATCCCGGCCGATGGCTGGCGTGACGAGTCCTGGCCGCTGCCCGCGGATGCCAGAGGCCCCTTCAGCGCCGACATCAGACTCAACTTCCGTACCTATCCCAAGTGGGTCAACGACATTGTGCGCGCCACCGAGCCGCAGCTGCCCGAGCCCCCCATAGTGCTACTCAACCGGCTACAGCTGACCCAGCTGCAGCCGACCCCATCCTCCCCCGACATGGAGCCTGAACGCTGATGTTTGCAAGTTTCCTTATTACCCTGCGCGAGGGGCTGGAGGCCTTTCTGCTGGTTGGCATCTGCCTCTCCTACCTCGCCAAGCTGGGGGCGAGTCGCTACAACAAGTTCATCTACCTGGGGGTGGTGCTGGGCCTTGTCGCCTCTCTGGCGGTGGCCTTCCTGTTTCAAGTGGTGGTCAGCCAGTTCGAGAGCGAGCGTTACAACCACCTGCTGATGGCGGGGATCCTGATCTTCGCCACCCTGGTGCTCACCTACATGGCAGTCTGGATGCAGAAGCAGGCCAAATCCCAGGTGGGGGCCATGACGGCCCGCATCGATGCGGCGGTCGATGCGGGCAACCTGTTCGGGCTGGTGCTGCTCGCCTTCCTGGCGGTGATGCGAGAAGGCTTCGAGACGGTGCTCTTCTTCTCGGCGCTGGTCTATTCGGGCCAGGGGGTGGATCTTCACGAAGGGCTGATGGGGGCCCTGGCCGGGTTGCTGGTCTCGGTAGCCCTGGTGTGGGCGCTGCTGCGCTCCACCCGCAAGGTGGCGCTGGCCCCCTTCTTCCGCTGGACCGGCCTGCTGATCATCATCATCGCCGCCGGCCTGTTGTCCTCCGCCGTCAACATGTTGCAGGCGGCCGGGGTCATCACCCTCTGGACCACGCCGGTGTTCAACATCAGCCATATCCTCGACGATCGAGGGGTGTTCGGCACCTTCCTGCGCGCCCTGTTTGGTTACAATGCCTCCCCCGCCGGCCTGCAGCTGGTGACCTGGGTGGCTTATCTGGCGGTCTTCGTCACCATCTGGTATCGCAACTACAAGCCCAAGCCAGCCGCCGGCAAGGCATAAGCCAGCTCGTTCAATCCGGGGCCTGCGGCCCCCTTTTCTCGCTTTCGGATACCAGTGGCATGACGGATAACAACCAGAAAATTGCAGTGTTGGGGGCCGGCCCCGCCGGTCTGATGGCCGCCTGGCGCCTGCGTCAGGCCGGCTTTGCGGTCACCCTGTTCGAGCAGGAGCCCGTGGTGGGCGGCATGTGCGCCACCCAGCGCTTCACGGGCAAGGATGGCGACTACCGCTTCGACTACGGCGGCCACCGCTTCATCACCAAGAACCCCGAGCTGCTCGCCTTCATCGACGAGCTGATGGGGGAAGATCTGCTGCACGCCGAGCGCAAGAGCGTCATCCGCTTCAATGGTCGCACCTACGACTACCCGCTCAACCTCGGCAACCTGCTCAAGACGGCGCCACTGCCGCTGATGGCGGGGGCGCTCAAGGATCTGCTGCTGTTGCCCTTCGCCAAGAAGCCGGCGGATTTCGCCAAGGCCAGCTTCGCCGACTGGATCCAGAGCCACTTCGGTCGCACCCTCTATCGCCAGTTCTTCGAGGGTTACACCGCCAAGCTGTGGGGCATCAACCCGGATCGGCTCTCCGCCGACTGGGCCGGTCAGCGCATCAGCCTCATCGACTTGAAAGACGTGGCGCGCCGCCTGCTGCCAAGGCGCAAGGGCAACCACTCGGTGCGCACCTATGCCCGCAAGTACCGCTATCCGAAACATGGCTTCGGCCAGATCTTCACCACCCTGGGAGAGCGGCTGGTGGCGGAGGGAGTCGTGCTCAGGACAGGGGCCAGCATCAGCCGGCTGACTCAAGCCGATGGCCGCATCGAGCGGGTCGAGTGGCAGCAAGAGGGCGTGGCGCAGAGTGAGGCATTCGATCAGGTGATCTCCACCCTGCCGCTACCGCTCACCTGCCAGCATCTGGGGCTGCCCTGCGACCTGCACTATCGCGCCCTGCGCTTTATCAACATGCCGCTCAATCAGGAGAACCTGTCGGACAACACCTGGCAGTACCTCTCGGACCCGCAGATCCTCGCCACCCGGCTGCAGGAGCCGCGCCGGCGCAGCCCCTTCATGGCACCTGCGGGCAAGACATCTGTGATGCTGGAGGTCCCCTGCAATCCGGGGGACGCCACCTGGCAGGCACCGCTGGCGGAGCTGCGCGGCCGCATCAGCCAGGATCTGGCGAGTCTCGGGGTCGACACCGACAAGCTCGGCGAGGAGACCTTCGAGGCGCGCAGCGAGCATGCCTATCCGCTGATGGATCTCGGCTATCAGCAGCGGCGCGACGCCGCCATCCAGGGCCTGATGCCCATCGCCAACCTCATCATGAGCGGGCGCCAGGGCACCTTCCGTTACATCTTCACCGACACCGCCATGGAGATGGGGCTGATGGCGGCCGACATGGTGATCGACGGGGTGGACAGACGTCACGCCATCTTCAATCATCGCAACGAAAACACCGTGATCGAAACCCAGAGCGTGGCCTGAGCCCGGCTGAATGAATCAATAAAGGAGAGTAAGGATGAGCATCCGCCACGGTTTTATCGCCCTCTTGCTGCTTGCGAATGTGGGGCAGGCCCAGGCCTACTCCTATGCGGCGGCAGGCAAGGAGCCCCTGATCGATGCCCGCGAGCAGTTGCTGACGGCGGCGAGCGAGGGCCAGGATGGCAGCGCCATACTGGCGAGTCTCGCCGAGGAGCTCGACTATCTGGAGCAGCATCACAAGGTGCAGCTCCAGGCGCCGCTGGCCGAGGCCATCAAGGGCAAGGACGTCGAAGCGACCGCGGCTCTGCTCAATCGCGCCTACAAGGCCGAGATCGAGCGCCGCCTCGAGGGGGCCAGCCAGAATCTGGGGGACTATCAGACCGCCAAGGTGCTGGTGGTCAAGAGCAAGCGCTTCCTGGATCTGATCCTGCCCTCCCTCAATGAAGGGGATCGCAAGGCCGCCGAGCAGGCACTGGCCAAGGTGCTGGATGCCATCGGCAACCCCGGCGTGTTCGGCGTCGGCGCCAAGCCCGCCGATGCCGCCGCCTTCGCCGAGGCCGAGAAGGCGCTGATGGCCGTGCTGGCCCCGCTCTGATTGCTACCCGCCGACCGATGACAACCTCTCCCCTCATCCCCAGCCCTTCTCCCGCAAGGGGAGAAGGGGGCGATGGACCTCGCAGGCAGGATACGGGGAGAGCCGGGATGCGGGCACAAGGTCCCGGCCGCCTGCTTTGGCTGCTGGTGCTGTTGCAAGGGGCCTGGATGGGCTGGCTCTTTGCCTTCCCGGTGGCGCTGGATTCCGACGATGCGCTGAACTTTGCCCACGGGGTGACGCGTTTCAGCGTGCTGGAGTTCTCCCCCCACTTCCCCGGCTATCCCGCCTTTATCTGGCTCGCTCGCCTGATCCATCTGGTGGCCCCGGATCCCGCCAGCGCGGTGCAGTGGGCCAGCCTCTTGGGCAGCAGCCTGCTGCCACCCCTGGCCGCCTGGCTGGCGGTGCGGCTGTGGCGACGGCCGGCGCTGCTGGCCCCGGTGTGGCTCGTCACTATGGCGCTGCCGCTCACCCCGACCCTGGCGCTCAGCGGCCTCTCCGACGGCCCGGCGCTGGCCGCCTGGCTCGGTGCCCTGCTGGCGCTGCAACATCGCCGCCTCGCCCTGGCGGGCCTGTTGGTGGGGCTGCTGCTGGCCCTGCGCCCCTCCTACTTCGTGCTGGCGCTGCTGCCATTATTTCAAGGATGGCGGCAGGGCTGGCAAGCCAGGGAACAGCGACTCGCCTTCCTCTCCCCCATAGCGCTGGTGGGGCTAGCCTGCCTGCTGTTCGTCTGGCAGGCCGATGGCTGGGCCTACTTCAGCGAGGGACGGCGCTTCACCGACGGCCACTTCACCCTGTGGGGCAACACGGCGGCGGCGCACGGCACCCGTCTGCTGAGCTGGGGCCAGACCCTGGCTGCCCAGCTCAGCCCGCTCTGGCCGCTCCTGCTGTGGCCGCTCTGGCTGGGGGGACGACGCCTGGCCGCCGACCCAACTGCGCTCTGGGGAGCCTCCTGGCGTTGGGGCTGGCTGGCCCTGCTGCTCTGGACCCTGTTTGGCCAGAACCCGGACAATCCCCGCCACCTGGCGCCGCTCATCTACCTTGGCCTGATCCTGCTGGTCGGCGGCCTGCCTGCGGCAAAGCCTGTCGCGGTGGCGGCCATGCTGGGCGGTCTGGCGCTGCTCTGCACCACCCTCACAACCCCCTCCTCGCCGGCCTCCTTACCCGCCATGGTGCAGGCCCGCCAGTTGGCCGAGCGGCACTGTCCGGCCCTGGTCACCCAGTGGGGCGTGCGCCTGCTGCGCGAATCCAGCCCGCTGCCCGTCACCGATGGCTGGTATAAGGGCGATGCGGCGCTGGCACTGGGGCGAGGCGCCTGCCGCCTCAGCCGCCGTCCCCTGGCGGCCCACGATTTGCCGGGCCCCTATAGCGCTATCTGGTTTGCCCCCCGCTTTCGCGCCGAGCCCGGCCTCTGGCTCGCCATACCCCGCTGATGCACTGACACCCCGGTCAGCCTGTGTGGCGCCAGATGGCTCACCCCTCCCCGCCGGGGTCGGCTACACTCACTGCGCATCCGCCAAGAGAGTGTCTGCCGATGAAGGGTCTCAGGGAGTGGTATCTCGTCGTGCCGAGCCTGGCGCTGGCCAGCGGACTGCTGCTGTTGCCGTTCTGGCTGCAGGGGGGCAGCCAGGGCCATGATCTGTTCCACCATCTGCTCTCCGGCCACTATTTCGCCCAGCAGCTGTGGCAGGGGGAGCCCTATCCGCGCTGGCTGATGGCCATGAACGGCGGCTTTGGCAGCCCCACCTTCTTCTTCTATCCCCCGCTGCCCTACTATGTCAGCGCCCTGTTTGCCGGCCCCGGCGCCCTCGCCCAGCACGCCATCACCCCGCTGCTGTGGAGCGCCAGCCTGGCACTGCTGCTCTCCGGACTCGCCGCCTACCTCTGGCTGCGCGGCTTCACCGCCCCCGGGCGCGCCCTGGCCGTCAGCCTGCTCTACCTCGCCCTGCCCTACCACCTGGCCATGGATCTCTACGCCCGCTTCGCCCTCGCCGAGTTCTGGGCCTTCGTCTGGGCGCCACTGATCCTGCTGGGGCAGGATCTCGCCACCCGGCGTCAGCGGGGCGGCCTGCTGTTGTTGGCCCTGAGCGTGGCGCTGCTGGCGCTCTCCCACCTGCCCAGCCTGCTGCTGATGATGGGGCTCATCAGCCTGCGCGCCCTGCTGCAGGCCTGGCAGGGCCGTACCCTGCGCCCCTGCTGGCTGATCCTGGGGGCCCAGGGGCTGGGGCTCAGCATGGCGGCCACCCTGCTGCTGCCCGCTTTGGCCGATCAGGGGGCCATCTCCATGGAGCTGATGCGCGGCGGCATGTTCGATTTTCGGCGCAACTTCCTCGACCGCTTGCCGTCCGGCTGGGAGGACTGGCGCTTTCGCAGCCACCTCGCCTGGCAGAGCCTGCTGACCCTGGCCCTGCTGCTGACCGCCTGGGCCGCCGCCCGCGAGCCGCACCATCCCGAGCTGCTGTGCTGGGGGGCGCTGGGGGTGAGTGCCTTCCTGATGATGCTGCCCGTCAGCCAGCCGCTCTGGTCCTTGCTTCCCCCGCTGCAGCGGGTGCAGTTTCCCTGGCGTCTGAACCTGATCCTCTGCCTGGCCACCGTCGCCGTGGTGGCGCTGGCCACCCCCGCGCACCGCCCCTGGCAGTGGCTCTGGTGGGGGTTGCTGCTGCTGACGCTGATCTCCGCCCTCGCCTATGTACACAGCTCCCCCCTCACCCAGGCACCGGACAGGGCCGCCCTCGCCGACGAGTTCGACAGCAAGCGCAGCGCCCGCGAATATAGGCCAAAGCAGGTGCCGAGCGGCCTGTTCGCCCCGACCCTGCTCGCCTGGAAGGAGGAGTTCCTGCCCCCCGTCAGCGCCGATCAACCCGGTGCCCACTGGGCGGTACAACGCTGGCAGCCCCGCGCGCTGGCGCTGGAGGTGACGACCAAGGTGCCGACCAAGCTGGTGCTGCACCAGTATGACTACCCCGGCTGGCAGGCCTGGCTGGATGACTCCCTGGCGCTGACGGTGAGCGCCAACCAGCAAGGGCTGCTGCAGGTCTGGGTGCCCGCCGGCAGCCACTCCCTCAGCCTGAGGCTGATGCCGCGCTGGCCGGAGCGGCTGGGCAACCTGCTGTCGCTGCTGGGCTGGCTGCTCTGGCTTGGGCTCGCATGCTGTCGCCAACGATCGCCGCTAGAACGCTGATTTGTCAGCAGATCAGACCTCCCGGCACGGTGCGTGATAGTCCAGCCGGCCCGGCACAAAGCTGATAAACTTCAAGATTATTGCGCACTCCTCACTCGCTCACGATCGGATACCCTATGCCCCAGTCCATAGCCCTCTCCCCTCGCTTCCTGTTTATCCTGCTCGGTGCCCTGGCGGGTCTGACACCGCTGGCGGTCGACATGTACCTGCCCGCGATCCCGGCCATCGCCCGGGATCTGGCCACCAGCATCGACGGGGCCCAGCTCACCATCAGCGCCTTCCTCGGCGGCTTCGCCATCGGTCAGCTGTTCTACGGTCCCCTGGCCGACAGCTACGGCCGCAAGCCGGTGATCCTGGCGGGTCTCTCCATGTTTGCCATCGCCTCGGTCGGCTGCGCCATGGCGGAGTCGCTGCCGGAGCTGCTGGCCTGGCGCATGGTGCAAGCCGCCGGCGGGGCGGCTGGCTCAGTGGTGGTCAACGCCCTGCTGCGGGACATGTTCGAGAAGGATGCGTTCTCCCGCGCCATGTCCTTCGTCATCCTGGTGATGACACTGGCGCCGCTGGTGGCCCCGGTGGTGGGCGGCTACATCAGCGCCCACAGCAACTGGCGGGTGATCTTCTGGCTGCTGGTGGGCATCAGCCTGCTCATCTGCGTGGTGATGCAGTGGAAGATCCAGGAGACGCTCAAACCCGAACACCGGCAGCCGCTCAAGCTCGGCCAGGTGCTGCGCAACTACTGGGGCGTGCTCTCCCACCGCGGCGCCATGGGCTATGTGCTGTGTGGCGCCCTGTCGAGCTCCGGCATGTTCGCCTTCCTGAGCGCCTCGCCCTACGTCTACATCGAGTATTTCAAGGTACCGACCGAACACTACGGTTGGCTGTTTGGCCTCAACATCCTGCTGATGATGGTGGTCACCTTCGTCAACAGCCGGTTGGTGAAGGGGGTGGGCGCCGAGCGCATGCTGCAATACGGCCTGATCATGCTGCCGCTGGCCGGTGCCCTGCTCATCTACAACGCCTGGAGCCAGACCGGCGGCCTCTGGGGCATCGTCATCCCGGTGGTGCTGTTCGTCGGTCACATCAGCCTGGTGGGGGCCAACGCCATGACGGGTCTGATGGGCCACTTCCCCCAGTCGGCGGGCACCGCCGCAGCCCTGGCGGGCACCCTGCGCTTTGGCGTCGGCGCCCTGGTCGGCATCCTGGTCAACCTCAATCCGCCCCAGTCCCCGCTGCCCATGGCCATCGCCATCGCCAGCTGCGGCTTTGGCTCGGCGCTGAGCTACTGGCTGCTGACCAGCAAGCGCGCCGCGACGGCCTGATGGCCGAGTTCAGCCTTCCTGACATGAAAAAGCCCTGTCCACCGGACAGGGCTTTTTGCATGAAGAGCAGCCGATGAGCGCGCTATTGATCGGCCTCAAGGCCGCTGCGCGCCAGGATCTCGCTCTCGAATCCATCCAGGCTCAGCTGGTTCTTCTTGCGCCAATAGGCCTCGATGCCCTCCTGGCCCTGGCGCGTCGACCAGTTGGCCAGCGCCTCCCTGTCCCCCTGATAGTCGTACAGGGGCACCGCCATGCCGCAGGAGGTCTGCACCCGTTCGATGTCGAGCAGGAAGATCTGCCGGGCCGCCACGCTGGCCGGAAAGAGCGCCATGGCCGCCTCCCAGCCCGGGTCGCCGCGGTGCAACACCCGTGCCTGGCCATAGGCCCGCAGTATCATAGGCGCCCCCTCGAAGGCGCAGAACATCACCGTCATGCGAGGGTTGCGCAGCACATGGGCCGCCGACTCGTTGCCGCTGCCGGTCAGGTTGAGCCAGGCCAGACGGTGGGGGTCGATGATCCGCAGGGAGTCGCCGCCCTTGGGGGAGA
The DNA here is from genome assembly GCF_019218665.1 of Aeromonas sp. sif2416. Taxonomy (NCBI): domain Bacteria; kingdom Pseudomonadati; phylum Pseudomonadota; class Gammaproteobacteria; order Aeromonadales; family Aeromonadaceae; genus Aeromonas; species Aeromonas sp. sif2416. The sequence goes on along the minus strand of NZ_JAHUXC010000001.1, from coordinate 706,968 downwards.
GGTTGACCGTGCCCTGCTCCGCCGCCGTGCCGACGAAATAGATCTGCTGTGCCTCGATAAAGGCGATATGAGGTGGCGAGAGCGCCTCGAATAACTGTCCCATCTTCCTTCCCCTCTCCATGCGCCTCAGAGCAGGGCGCTATTGAGCCACAGATGTGCCCCTATGCTGACCATATAACCAAGCAGAATGGCGGGCAACCACTTGAGGTGGCCGAAGAAGGTGTACATGCCGCGGGCCTGCCCCATCAGCGCCACCCCGGCGGCGGAGCCGATGGAGAGCAGGCTGCCCCCCACTCCGGCGGTCAGGGTCACCAGCAGCCACTGCCCCGTCACCATCTCCGGACTCATCGACAGCACGGCGAACATCACCGGGATGTTGTCGATGACGGAGGAGAGCAGGCCGATGACGACGTTGGCCCGGGTCGGATCGCCCCCCGCGTAGAGGAATTGGGAGGCCAGCTCGAGATAGCCCATGAAGCCGAGCCCGCCGACGCACATCACCACCCCGTAGAAGAACAGCAGGGTGTCCCACTCGGCCCTGGCGATCTGGCTGAACACGTCGAACGGCACGACGCTATCGAGCCGCTGCAGCCGCACCTTGTCGCCGCTGCGCTCATAGCGGGCGCGCTTGCGGGCCAGGGAGCGAGCCAGGGTCTTGCGCAGGTAGAAGCCGAAAAATTGCAGGTAGCCCAGCCCCAGCATCATGCCGAGCACCGGGGGCAGGTGCAGGAAGTGCTGGCAGGCGACCGCGGTCACTATGGTGAGGATGAACAGCAGCACTATGACACCGGCGCCGCGCTTGAGCTCCACCTCCTCATCCTGCACCTGGGGGGCGTGGCGCGGCACCATGAGGCTCATCAGCAGGGCCGGCACCAGGAAGTTGAGCAGGGAGGGGATGAAGAGCGCGAAGAACTGGCCGAACTGCACCTTGCCCGCCTGCCACACCATCAGGGTGGTGATGTCGCCAAAGGGGCTGAAGGCGCCGCCGGCATTGGCCGCCACCACTATGTTGATGCAGGCGAGGTTGACGAAGCGGCGATCCCCCCCCGCCACCTTGAGCACCACGCTGCACATCAGGAGCGCCGTGGTCATGTTGTCCGCCACCGGCGAGATGAAGAAGGCCAAGATGCCTGTGAGCCAGAACAGGGTGCGCAGGCTATAACCCGAGCGCACCAGGGCGGCGCGCAGGGCATCGAACAGCCGCCGCTCCTCCATGGCGTTGATATAGGTCATGGCCACCAGCAGGAACAGCAGCAGCTCGGCATATTCCAGCAGGTTGTGACGAAATCCGTCGTGAGCCAGGGTGCCGAGCCCCTGCTCGGCATAGACGATGCCAATCACTATCCAGATGATGCCGGCGGCGATCAGCACCGGCTTGGATTTGTGCAGCTGCAGGGGCTCCTCGGCCATCACCAGGCCATAGGCAAACACGAAGAGGGCGAGGGCGAACCCGCCGGCCCCGCTGTGGGTCAGGGGGATGGCGCCGCCGTCGGCGAGGCTTTCGCAGGAAAACAGACTGAGCCCGAGCAGGGCGATGAGGCGCAGGGATCCAGACATGAATGCTCTTCTCTTGAGAACCATCTGGCATTGATGCTAGCAGCGGATATCAAAATAAATCGTATTTATATCAGGCTTTTCGGCATCACTGCCCGGGGAGAGGAGCGGTGTCAACGAGGGGGGAAGCGCGACAAATCGGGCCCCGGACAGGGCCCGATATCGGAGCTATTTCTTGCCGAACCCGGATTGCTTGAGGGTATAGCCGGCGCTGTTCTGCCAGGCATCCAGGCCGCTTCTGTTGTTGCCCGCCACCAGACTGGCGGCCAGGCTGGGGCTGTTGAACAGCTGATCGGCGATGAACACCAGGCCGCCCTCGCTGCGGGCACTGAGCACCCCCTTGGCCAGCAGCTCCTGGCGCAGCTCGATCACCGCCTCGCGCAGGGAGGCGGCATCCTCCCCGTTGGCGGTGGAGCCGGCCTGCACCATGAAGCCGGGATTTTGCCGCTTGCCGACCGGGTAACCGTGGGCTTCCGCCCCCTTGCCGTTGAAGTGGTAGAGCTCGCGCTCACCCGGCTTGTTGTCGGAGAGCGCCTTCTGCAGGGTCATCAGCTCGTTATAAATATCGATGGGCACGACGGCCGCCTGCTTGGTGCCCTTGCTATCGATGATAAAACTGACTTGCTTGTGTAACATCCTTGCTCATCCTGTGCCCCATGGAGACCCCTATTCTAACCACCTCTGGCGAGCGGGATCCAGCAAGGATCCTCATCCCTTTTGCAGGCCCGATCACTAACTGGCATAGTGAAAGCCATTGACCATCAACCGGTTATCCCATGCTGATCCTGCGTGACCTCTCAAAGAGCTTTGACAACGGCAGCGAACGCCTGCCCCTGTTTCACGGCCTGGATCTGTGCCTCGCCGCCGGCGAGACCTGCCTGCTGCTGGGGCAGAGCGGCTGTGGCAAGTCGACCCTGCTCAACCTGATCGCGGGCCTGATCCCGCCCGATGGCGGCGAGATCTGGCTGGGGGAGACCCGGCTCGATCGGCAGTCACCGGATGAGCGGGCCCGGCTGCGCGGTCGCCACTTCGGCATCGTCTATCAGGATTTCAACCTGCTGCCGACCCTCAACGTGCAAGAGAACCTCAGCCTGCCGCTCGAGATCAACGGCCTGCCCCGCGAGCCGGCCGTGCTGGATAAGCTGCTCGAACGGCTGGGGCTGACGGATAAACGCCACGCCTGGCCGGAGCAGCTCTCCGGCGGTCAGCGCCAGCGGGTGGCCCTGGCCCGCGCCCTGATTCACCAACCCCAGTGGCTGCTGGCCGATGAGCCCACCGGCAGCCTGGACGAGCACAATGCCGAGCAGGTGATGGCGCTGATGATGGAGGCGGTCAGGGAGACACGCGCCGGCCTCCTGCTGGTGAGCCACAACCCCGCCTATGCCGCGCTGGCGGACAGGGTACTGCGCCTCGAAGGGGGTCAGTTGGTGCAGCTCAAGGGGCCACGCCATGATTGAATCCTCTCTTCCTGAGGGCATCACATGCTGCCGCTAAAGGCGCTGCTGCGGCTCTATCGCTGGCACCCCTGGCTGCTGCTGATGAGCCTGACCGGGCTGATGCTGGGGGTCTCGCTGGTGGTTGCCATCGACCTGCTCAACCACAGCGCCAAGACCAACTTCGTCGCCGCCCGCACCCAGCTGGCGGGGGATGCCAACTATCGGCTGGCCCCGAGCGGCGGGCTGGATGAGTCGCTCTACGTCAAGCTGGTGCGCAGCCAGCGCGAGCTGGACGCCATGCCCCAGGTGCACGCCTGGCTCAAAGACGAGCAGGGTCGCAGCTTCCAGCTGCTGGGGCTGGATCTGTTCAATCCCGGCCCCCTGGCCCCGCTCTTTACCCTGGCGCCTCAGGCCACAGAAGCCCCCTTCGGCCGGACCGACAGCATCTGGCTGGCGGCGCCCGAGGCCGAACGCCTCGACTGGCGCCAGGGCCAGTCCCGCAGCTTCCTGCTGGGCGAGCGTCGACTCACCCTCAGCCTGGCGGGCACCTTCACCCCGGGCCCAGTGCCCATGGATCGGTTGCTGCTCACCGACATCGGCCTGGCGCAGCCCCTGCTTGGCAAGGACGGACGGCTGGATCGCATCCTGTTCAAGCTGACGGAGCCCCAGGCCCGCGCCCTGCAGGCCGCCCTGCAAGCCTATCTCCCCAATAAGCCCCTGTGGCTCGAACCCATCAGCCCGGCGCTCGATGCCAGCCAGCTCGGCGATGCCCTGGCCCTGAACCTCAGCGCCCTCTCCCTGCTCGCCATGGCGGTGGGGCTGTTTCTGGTGTTCAACGCCCAGCGCTTCGTGCAGAGCGTGCGCCGTCCCCAGCTCGCCCAGCTGATCATCCTGGGGTTGCCACCGCGCCGTGTGCTGCGCTGGCTGGGGCTGGAGCTGATGCTGCTGGCCTCCCTCGGTACCCTGCTCGGGCTGCTGCTCGGCAGCCTGCTGGCCCTGGCCCTGATGGGGCAGCTGACCCAGGCGCTGGCGGATCTCTACGGCCCCAACCCCATCGATCTGCTGCGCCTCTCCCCCATCAGCCTGTTCAAGGCCATCGCCATCGGCCTGCTCGGCACGCTCGCCGCCAACCTGCCCGGCTGGTGGCAACTGCTGCGCCAATCCCCCTTGGCCCTTCGCGAAGGCAACAGCCGCCCCACCAGCCACCCGGGGCGCAGACGCCTGCTGGCGCTGGCCATACTGCTGCTGTGCGCGCTCTGCCTCGCCCTGCCCCAGACCGGCCTGCCGGGCGCCCTGCTTATCGCCGGCGGCTGGCTGCTGGCCATGGCGCTCTGGCTGCCGGACGCCCTGCGCTGGCTGCTCGGCAAGTTGCGCAGCCATGGCCGCAGCGGCCTGACCGCCAGGCTGGCGGTGGCCGAGACCCAATATCATCTGGATCGCACCGCCATCGCCGTGATGGCGCTGCAACTCGCCATAGCCGCGGCCATCGGCATCGGGGTCATGGTGTCGAGCTTTCGCAGCAGCGTGGAGATCTGGCTGAACCAGCGCCTCGCCGCCGATCTCTATGTCAGCGCCCCCAAGGGAGCGGCGGGCAGCAGGGGCAGCCTGAGCCAAGAGACCCTGGACGCCATCCTCGCCAACCGGTTGGTGGAGCTGGCCTCGCGCCGTGCGGTCCGGCCCGCCCGCTGGCAGGGGGAGCCGATAGAGTGGGCCCAGATGGACTTTATCCCGCCGCTCCAGGCGGCCTATCCCCTGCTGACCGGACGCTGGCCGGAAAAACACAATGAGGTGCTGGCGAGCGAGCCGCTGACGGTGCGGCTCGGGGTCAGGGTGGGCCAGACGCTCGAGATAACGGATGAGGCAGGCCCACGACAAGTTCTGGTCACCGGCGTCTATCAGGATTACGGCAGCGACAAGGGGCAGCTCCTGCATGCCTTCGAGCAGGGACCGGTGCAGTCCCTCGCGCTCTTTAGCAAGACGCCCGAGCGGCTGGCCGATGCGCTGCGTGCCCAGTTCGGCGAGCGGCTCAATCTGCTGCCCGCCCCCGCCATCCACGCCGCGGCGCTCAAGGTGTTCGATCAGACCTTCGTGGTCACCGAGCTGCTCAAGCTGCTGATCTTAGGGATAGCCTTCGTCGGGATCGGCTCCGCCTTCATGGTGCTGGGGCTGGCCCGCCGCGCCGAATTGCAGACCCTGCAGAGTCTGGGCCTGAGCCCTCGCCGCTGCCGCCTGCTGCTGGTGTGGCAAGGGGCGGGTCTGGGGCTACTCACGGCGCTGCTGGCCCTGCCGGTGGGCTATGGCCTGGCCTGGGTGCTGATCGCCGTGGTCAATCCCCGCGCCTTCGGCTGGACCCTCACCTTCGAGCCCGCCCCCGCTCACGCCATCACGGCCCTGCTGCTGGCACCGGTGTGTGGGGCCTTGGCCTCCTGGTATGCGGCAAGGAGAGTGATATGAAGTGTTTACTGCGGGCCAACCTGCTGGCCGCCCTGTTTGCCGTGCTAGGCGCCAGTGTTCAAGCCCAGGATCTCGGCAACCTGCTGGGGGATGGCGGCGATCACTTCAAAAAAGCCTTGCCCAACCAACCCATACAGCTACCTGCCGATCACGGCGCCCACCCGGACTACAGATCCGAGTGGTGGTATCTCACCGGCAACCTCAAAGACGAGCAGGGGCGCGAGTATGGCCTGCAGTGGACTCTCTTTCGTCAGGGCATGAAGCGGCAGATTGCCTCGGACAACCCCTGGCTTGCGCCCCAACTCTGGCTCGCCCAGTTCGCCATCACGGATCTCGCCACCGGCAAACACTTGCAAGACGAGCGCACCAGCCGCCAGGGGCCGGGGCTGGCGGGCGCCAGTGGCGGCGACTATTGGCTAAAGGAATGGGCACTGACGTCCGAGGGGGCGGCGCTCTTCCCGGCAGAGCTCAACATCGACAGCGAAATTGGCCAGCTCAGGCTGCGGGTGAGTGCCCGCAAACCCCTGGTGCTGCAGGGCAAGGCGGGCTACAGCGAGAAGAGCCCGGGCAACGCCTCCTTCTACTACTCCTACCCGCGCCTGGCGCTGGAGGGCACCCTCAACATCAATGGGGAGGCCCGCACAGTGAGCGGTCAGGGCTGGTTCGATCACGAGTGGAGCAGCTCGGTATTGGCCGAGTGGCAATCGGGCTGGGACTGGTTCTCGCTGCAACTTGCCGATGGCCGCGAGCTGATGCTGTTTCGCCTGCGCACCAAACCGGGCCGCGCCAATCCCGAAAACCAGCCCGAAAACCGCTACGGCATACTGATCGAGCGCGATGGCAGCAGCCGGGTGCTGTCGCCTGACTCCATCGTCCTCACCCCGGGTAAAACCTGGCGCGGCCCCAAGGGGCAAGACTACCCCGTCGAGTGGCAACTTGAGGCCGCCGATTTGAATCTCGTTATTAAGGCCCGCCAGCCCAATCAGGCCATGACAGGCCGCTTTGACTACTGGGAGGGGGCTGTCACCGTGGAAGGGGATGCCAAAGGGCTCGGCTATCTGGAGATGACGGGGTATTGAGATCCCAGCTTATGTCTGTTCGCCCCCACCAACCACTTTCTTAGTCACCAGTTCCTAACCATCCTGACATTCCCCGTCAAAATCTGACCGCCATCAAGATTCCATTCAAATTCCATGAGTTAGCTGCGCTTTCACTCAGCAAGGCTGGTCAGCCTTTGATATCATACTCATCCGGTCCTCACCGCCCCAAAAGCAACCAAGGAGGCCTATGGTTTCCCGTCCCTCAATCCGGTTAAAAGCAGCACACAGGGAGCTGTAACCCCATGCGGTAGCTATCTTGTTTTCTGAGCGATGGAATCAATATTCCATATTAATGAAATCTACTTCACAATTTACATTTTAAATATTTCATAACTTCCACTGGATAAATATGGAACGAAAGCACGTTACCATATGAAATTATTTTATATGAAAATGTTATACTTCAAAAGGAGTCTATGAATGAGTCAGCAAGAACTGCATAATTTAATTACTTATCAAGATAGATACTTTGAGATATTAACAGAATTCTTTCTCGGTGTGACTGGCTGTTTACCACGTAAGTTTTCTCCACTGGAGAGCTTCTCAGAGTACGTCCAAAGGATGGCAATTATTTTAACAGACGACCCTATAAAAGCTGAGAAATCTATTGCGGCATTTTCAATTCTCGAAGAAAAACTTAAAAAACTATATTCAGAGGAGGGTGGTAAAGCTTTTAGTGCTGCAAAGAAACTCGATGCATGCAAATTGAATTTAGGAGGGAGCAGTCGTTTCTTACAAACACAGTTAAATGCTACGCGTAAGTCACTTCTATATTCTGACACAGTCTTAATTCCAGATCCTGTAATGCCATGGTTAGAAAAAGCACGTGATGAGGAGAAATTCAATCATGTTATTCTTCTTCAAATGGTATTTTTCACATTACACTTGTCTGACCTGAAAGGGAATGAATTTGATCTGCCACCATTTTTTGTATTCCCGAGCTTTGAAAAATCACTTGAAGAACGTGATAAGCAAACGCAAATAAATAGTGCTCAACTTATCACCGATGTTTTTTCACATTATGTAGATTCAGGTATAGAACACCCTCAAGATATTATAGAGTTTTCTAAAAAGAACCCCAGTCTATACTTTAAAAAAATTGAAGAGGCAAGGCTTTTTGTCTCGCCGGGCTCTGAACCAGGGGAACCGATAAAAGTAGCGTTGGATAATTACAAAGCTGAAATGAGACAATGGAGGTCAAAAGATTGGTGTAGAGAGTCGTTTTCTAAAGGTGATGCTAGTGTTGTGACTAATGCGATTTTTGAGCGAATAATGCCACACTATCATTTACTAGAAAATGCCGATGAGCTTAGGAGTCATCCATTTCTTTGTATTAGTGCTCAGGCACATTATTACCAACTCATTGCAAGTATGAAGAATACATCCGCTAGTACAATTGCGTCATTTGATCCATCGACATCAGCAATTTTGCAGTCTCTTACGTCTAAAAGGCTTGATTATTTGTCGAATATTGAAGACTCGCAACTTGTAGCATTGAGAAAGACAGATGAAAATGTTGAGTTTAGAAGAGAGTTAAGAGACTTAGTTAACAGCCTACCTAATACTAAGCTCGAAGACTTAGGGTACGTTGCTGCAGAAGTATGCTCTCATATTGAAAGGGCAATATCAAAACATGAGAAGCAGGTTTCATTATTTAATGAAAAATATCAAGCAAAACATAAATACACAGCTTTAATTGCAGTTGGCACATTAGGTGTAACAATGTTTCCAGTTTTAGCTCCTTTCTTAGGAGCATTACTTCCCCTTGGGGCAGCTACGGCTACAGGAAAATATGTTTCAGACAAGCTTGAGGAAAAAGCTGAAAGTAGACAGTTTTCTCATTCTATGATGGGTGTGATCTCGATGGCAAAAAGGAAATAAAACTTTGCCGTAGGTTAGAATAGCGAAGCGTATTCTGACACTCGCTAATTAATAGACCGTTCAAACCTTGTAGCAACAAGACATTCCTTATTGGGCTTAGCTCAACCCAATCTACGCCCAACCGTCCCCATTAAATGGTTTACGCCCCGATCGTTTGGCTGGATATAAACGCCAGCGACTGCCGATTAAAGTGCTCCGGCTGCTCCACGTTGCAGACATGGCCGCAGTTTTCGATGATCGCAAGCTGGCTGTAGGCATCCCGCGCCACCTGTTCGCGCACCGGGGCGATAAACATATGATCCTCCTCCCCCATCAGGTAGAGGGTCGGGATCGGCAGGGCGCGTTCGCGGAAGTAGCGCATCAGCGGGTTGACCTCGGTGGCGAGGCGGAACCAGCGTTTGAACTCCTTTTGGCACAGCTTGCGGGCCTCGCGCACGAACAGATTGCGGGACTCCTGATGGTGCTGGCGCGGCATGATGATGAAGGCAAACAGCCGGTAGAGCCACATGTAGGGCAGGATGTGCTGGCCGACCCGGCCGAGCTGCACCAGCGTCTGGGAGCGGATATCGAGCCGCAGTATGGCGCCGCCGAGCACCATGCTCTTGACCCGCTCGGGGCAGAGCTCCGCCAGGCTGCGAATGAGGATGGTGCCGAGGGAAATGCCGACGAAATGGGCACAGGGAATGCGCAGATGATCCAGCAGCCGCACTATGTCTTCGGTCACGGCCCTGAAGCTGTAGTGACCCTTGACCACCTGTTGCAGCTGGTTGGACTGGCCGTGGCCGCGCAGGTCCAGCAGCAGCACGTTGAAGTGCTCGCGATAGGCGCGCAGCTGCTTGAACCAGATGGAGGAGCTGCCACCGGCGCCGTGCACGAACACCACCCAATCCCGCTCGGGGCCAAGCTCAAAGGTCTTGTGGTACAACATCTTATGGGCTCCCGGGGGGTTGGGGGATATACTCGGCGGGCATATTAACAGAAGCGGCGCCCCGCTGAATATGCTGTCACTCATCATCGGACCAGCACGGAGTCCTGTATGACGCTCACTCTTTTGCGTGAATTTCTGCTCAGCCTGCCCGGCGCCACCGAAGATACGCCGTTCGGCCCTGAGTTCCTGGTCTATCGCATCGCCGGCAAGATGTTCGCGCTGGTGAACTGGCAGGCCGATCCGCTGACCATCAACCTAAAATGCGAACCGGAGCTCGCCCTGCTGCTGCGAGAGATCCACCCCGAGGTCAAACCCGGCTGGCACATGAACAAGCAGCACTGGAACACGGTGACCCTGAGCGAGGCGCTGGCCACCGAGCTCTGGCAGGGCTGGGTTCTGCACTCCTATGAGCGGGTGGTGGCCGGCCTGCCCAAGGCCAAGCGACCGCAGGCGCCGGCCCGATGAGCCCGCATGAAATGAGTCACCCAGCAGAGCAATCGGTCCCCCTGCAGATAGTAGCGCTGCGGGAGCAGCACATCCCCCAACTGATCGCGCTGTTCGAGCAGACGGTTCGCGAGACAGGTCCAGAACATTACAGCCAGGCCCAGGTCGAGCAATGGGCCCTCGGCGCCCATCACCCCGGCCTCGCCAGCCAGCTGCGCGAGCACCACGGCTGGGTCATAGAGCGGGCGGCCGAGCCGGAGGGCATCCTGCTCGGCTTTGTCACCCTGAGCGATGACGGTCACCTCAGCCTGCTCTATGTCGGCGCCGCCCATCAACGCCAGGGGCTCGGCAGCCTGTTGCTGGAGACCGCCCTGCTGGGGGCGCGGCGACTCGGTCTGCGGCTGCTGACCACGGAGGCCAGCGCCTTCAGCCACGGCCTCTTCCTGCGTCATGGCTTCGAGCAGGCCGGATTGGAAACCGTGGAGCGCGGCGGAGTCAGTTTTGTCCGTCATCGTCTCTACTGCCGCTTGCCAAGCTAGGTCCAGCCACTAAAATACGGCCCAATTCCGCATATCAATGAATGAAGGCAACCATCATGGTGGTAGAGAGCGAAGGCTATAACGCGCTTGTAGAGTATCTGGTCGAGAGTCTGGGGCTGTTCGAGGGCCAGCAGCAGGGCACGGGCGCCCAGAGCATCGAGGATCTGGTGAGCGGCCGGATCGCCGACAACCTGATGCGCATCTGCGAGCAGAATCCCCAGCTCGATCCCAAGGTGCGCTTCATGATCATGCAGGAGGCCGATGCCGTGGTCGCCGATCTGGAAGAGGTGCTCAGTGCCGTCTGGCTGCGGGCGCCGACCCCGGCCCAGCAAGCCTTCCTCGACGAATTCATCGATCTCATCAAGAACCTGTTCGACAGCGTCATCGGCTGAGCCGCCCCGGCGCCAGCCTCCCCACGCCCCTCAACGCCCCAATGAAAAGGGCCGCCTCATCGGGCAGCCCTGCTTGCTATCATTTCCAATTCATCGCGCTTTTCTAAGTTGAATGAATATCGAGGCAAGAAATGTGTCTGGTCTTGGCTGCCATCCATGGTAGCTAGCTTGTTAGTCTAGTCGAAGTCCAATTAAGTTCCCGGCCATGACACATTTTTTAAAGATTCTTTTCAATCTGATGAAGAGAGCGTCATTCAACGCTCTTTTCTACCGCCTTCAGCGATTCAGGCTCGGCGGCAGACAGACCCCGATCCCGCCCAGCCCGCAGTAGCCTTCCGGGTTCTTCTTCAGATACTGCTGGTGGTAATCCTCGGCGTAATAGAAGGGCGCCAGCGGCAGGATACGGGTGGTGATGGCGCGGACATCGCCGCTCGCCGCCATGGCCTGCTGGAAGGCGGCCAGGCTCTGCTGGGCGATGGCCTCCTGGCTCTCGTCGTCATAGAAGATCACCGAGCGATACTGGGTGCCGACATCGCCGCCCTGGCGCATGCCCTGGGCCGGATCATGCTGCTCCCAGAACAGCTTGAGCAGGTCGCCGTAGCTGATGACCTTGGGGTCGAACACCACCTGCACCGTCTCCGCATGACCGGTCAGGCCGCTGCACACCTCCTTGTAGGTGGGGTTGGAGGTCAGGCCGCCCTGATAACCGGCGGCGGTGGAATAGACGCCGGGCTGTTGCCAGAACAGGCGCTCCACACCCCAGAAGCAGCCCATGCCAAACCAGGCAAGCGCCATCCCCTCGGGCCAGGGACCCTGGGTCGGGTGGCCATTCACTGCATGCTGCTGGCCTATCACCAGTGCCTCGCGTCGTCCCGGCAGCGCCTCTGCCGGTGAAATAATCTGCTCCATACCACCTGTCCTTGTATAAAAACCCGTGCGACCACAGGGCTGACGAAGAGTCACCTCGAAGATAACAGTTTATGGGGCGGGATCAACCGGGCTGCGGCCGCCAGCGGGGCGCACCGCGGCCCCCGGGTCGGCCCTTCGCCGGCAGAAAATGGCAAAAGAAAACCGACAATTCAATATTTAGTCTTGATTTGTGAATTTATTTTCATATATTGAGCGAATTGCTGTTTTTTTATGGAAGAAGCCTCAAGTGCGTGAACGCGAACCCAGCCTGGTCTATGCCTTTCGGCAATCCACCCCCTATGTCAATGTGCACCGGGGTGCCACCTTCGTGCTGATGATGGGGGGCGAAGCCATCTGCCACCCCAATTTTGCCAACATCGTCAGCGACATCGCCCTGCTGCAGACCCTCGGCATTCGTCTGGTATTGGTGTTTGGCTCGCGCCCGCAGAATGACGAGGCGCTGGCCAAAGCCGGCATCGAGGCGCAATACCACAGACGGATCCGGGTCACCGACGATGAGAGTTTCGACATCATCAAGCAGGTGTGCGGCGGCTTGCAGTACGACATCACAGCCCAGCTCTCCATGGGGCTGGCCAACACCCCCATGCAGGGCGCCCGCATCAGCGTGGTGAGCGGCAACTTCGTCACCGCCCAGCCGCTCGGGGTGGACGATGGCATCGACTTCTGCCACAGCGGCCGGGTGCGCCGCATCGACGTGGAGGGGATCTGCCGCCAGCTGGATCAGCAGGGGCTGGTGCTCATCTCCCCCATCGGCTGCTCGGTCACCGGCGAGAGCTTCAACCTGAGCTCGGAAGAGGTGGCCCGGCGGGTGGCGGTGGATCTCAAGGCCGACAAGCTGATCTGTTTCAGCAGCACCCAGGGGGTGATGGACAGACAGGGCGAGGCCATCTCCGAGCTCTTCCCCGAGCAGGCGGAAGAGCTGTTGGTGGAGCTGGAGCAGGCGGGTGAGGAGATGTCCGGCACCGCCCGCTATCTGCGCGCCGCCATCGCTTCCTGCCGCGGCGGCGTGCCCCGCTCCCACCTGGTGAGCTATCAGGACGATGGCGCCATGCTGCAGGAGCTGTTCAGCCGCGACGGCCTCGGCACCCAGATAGTGCGCGAAAGCGCCGAGCGGGCGCGGGCCGCCACCATCGAGGACATCGGCGGCATCCTGGATCTGATCCGGCCGCTGGAGGAAGAAGGCATCCTGGTGCGCCGCTCCCGCGAGCAGCTGGAGATGGAGATCGACAAGTTCACCATCATAGAGCGCGACGGCCTCATCATCGGCTGCGCCGCCCTCTACTGCTTCATGGAGGAGGCGATGGCCGAGATGGCCTGCGTCGCCATCCACCCCGAGTACCGCAACTCCAACCGCGGCGATCAGCTGGTCGCCAAGGTGGCCGAGCGGGCCAAGCGGCTCGGCATCGCGCGCCTGTTCGTGCTCACCACCCGCTCCATCCACTGGTTCAGGGAGCGGGGCTTCGAGCCGCTGGAGGTGGAGGATCTGCCGGTGGAGCGCCAGCGCCTCTACAACTGGCAGCGCCGCTCCAAGGTTTTGTCCAAGACCATCTCGTAACTGATTGATCTTGTGTCGGGTTATTACCAATTCTTAAGTTTTTTACAAACTCGATTGACAGTGCAATCCAGTGCAGGGTATTTCTTAATGCACTCCACCGCCTGCGGTGGAGCCAGAAGAGGAGCGCTGCCCAGGCAGCCCAAGGGAGGACGCCAGCGTCCTGCGAACTTGGGTCAGGGGGAGTAGCGCCGAGACGAGGCGAGTGACTGGACATCGCCACGTCGGCTGCGGGGGCTGAATCCCCCGGGTTGTCATCGGTCGTGTGCATCCCACACCGCATTCACAGCGGGTTTGGTGTGGGATGGGCACCGCGGATGGAGTGCTTCTGGCCGGGATCCTTCGCTATTCCTGCCATTTTTCGCCTCCTCCTCTCTTTTGCCTGATGAAACCGGATTTTCACATTAAGACAGGAGTACATGATGAGCCCGATCAACGTCGCCAAGTTTGGCGGAACCAGTGTCGCCGATGCCGCGGCCATGAACCATTGCGCCGACGTGGTGCTGGCCAATCCGGCGACGCGGGTGGTGGTACTGAGCGCCAGCGCCGGTGTCACCAACCTGCTGGTGAGCCTGGCCCAGGGCGAACTCGACGAGGCGGGACAGGATGCCCAGCTGGCCAAGCTGGCCGGGATCCAGCACGCCATCCTGAGCGCACTGGGGGAGCCGGTCGAGGTGAGCGCCCTGATCCACGCCCAGCTCGGCGAGATCCGCACCATGGCCCGCCAGGCCAGCCAGCACACAGATGCGGAGCTGGCGGACAGGCTCATCGCCTGCGGCGAGCTGATGTCCACCCGTCTCTTCACCGAGCTATTGTGCCAGCGTGGCGTCAAGGCCCGCTGGCAGGATGTGCGCCAGCTGATGCGCACCGACAGCCGCTTCGGCAAGGCGAGCGTGGATCTCGCCGCCACCCGCGCACTCTGCCAGGCCAACCTGGGCCCCTTGCTCGGCGAGCACCTCGTCATCACCCAGGGCTTCATCGGCTCCGATGCCGATGGCCGCACCACCACCCTGGGTCGCGGCGGCTCCGACTACAGCGCGGCGCTGCTGGCCGAGGCGCTGGATGCCGGCAGCATCGAGATCTGGACCGACGTGCCCGGCATCTACACCACGGATCCCCGGCTGGTGACCCGGGCCCGCCCCATCCCCGAAATCAGCTTCGTGGAGGCGGCCGAGATGGCCACCTTCGGCGCCAAGGTGCTGCACCCCGCCACCCTGCAACCCGCCCTGCGCCAGGACATCCCGGTGTTTGTCGGCTCCGCCAAGGATCCGGCCGCCGGCGGCACCTGGATCCGCGCCAGCACCCAGACCAACCCGCTGTTCCGGGCCGTGGCCCTGCGCCGTCAGCAGGTGCTGGTCACCCTGCACAGCCTCAACATGTTCCACGCCTACGGCTTCCTGGCCGAGGTATTCGGCATACTGGCAAGGCACCGCGTCTCGGTGGACCTCATCACCACCTCGGAGGTGAGCGTCTCCCTGACCCTGGATCACACCGGCAGTCAGAGCAACGGCGAACCCATCTTGAGCGACAAGGTGCTGGCCGAGCTGGGGCAGCTGTGCAAGGTGAAGGTGGAGACCGACTTCGCCCTGGTGGCGCTGATCGGTAACCGCATGAGCGAGGCGGCCGGGGTCGGCAGCCAGGTGTTCGACGCCATCCGTGACCACAACATCCGCATGATCTGCTACGGCGCCAGCGCCCACAACCTCTGCTTCCTGGTCAAGGAGAGCGAGGCGGGCCACATCGTCAACCGCCTCCACCAGGAGCTGCTCGACTGAGCCAAGTCCGGATAACTGACATGAAATAACGAGAGGGGCCAAGGCCCCTCTCGTTATTTCTGCGCGGTCTATGGCATCGGCATCATGCCGAGGGGTCAGAGGACGGCAGCAGGTTGGCCTGGATCTGCTCGCGCAGCCCGGCCAGCTTGCCCAGCAGCGCAGCCTGATCGAGCCCGGCCTCATCGGGCCCCAGGTTGTCGACCAGCAGGGGGAAGTGTTCGCTCACCGCCCGCTCCAGCCAGTCGAGGCGGCGCAGGGTGAGCGGGCCGCAGCTCTTGCCGCTGAGATCGTCCTGGATGTCGAGATGATGGCTGCGGTACATGTCGCGCCACCAGCTGGCGGCCAGCCCCTCCTCGCTCGCCAGCGCCGAGCGCCACTCCGCCTGCAAGCCCTGCAACCGCGCCAGCACGGGGGCACTGGCCCCCTCCCGGGTCAGATGCTGCAACTCTTCCCTTGCCCAGGCGAGGCAGAGCTCGCGCCAATGGCGAAACAGCGGCAAGGGATCGGCCTCATCCAGCCAGAGACCGGACAGGGTGCGGGTCTCCAGCCGCTCTGGCACATGAAACTGGGGATCGGCCAGGCCGTTGGAGTTGAACTCGTGGCGCGGATCGAAGGGCCACATGTAGCCAAAGTCGAACACCGCTATCTGCTGGCCATCGTCGAGCAGATTGCCCGGGCTCGGATCCCAGTCAAACCAGCCCCAGCGGGCCAGCTCCGCCTGGACCGCCAGCATCTGCGCCAGGTTGCGTTTATCCAGCTGGCTGACCGGGGCACCGCGCAACCAGGGGGAGACCAGCACCCCGGCCCGGGCGGAGCCGAAGCTGGTGCAGACCACCTTGGAGAGGATGGTGGGGTGCAGCTCGCGCAGGGCCTCGATCTCGCGGCGCCGCTCCAGCTCGGTGAGAAAGGCGGTCTTGCCGTCGGCATTGGCCACCAGGGAGTCGTGCCGACGCCGTTTCAGGCACCAGTGATGCCCCTCCACCTTGAGATGGAACACCTCGGCGGTGAGGCCATGGCGATAGATCTTGAGTACGGCCGGGTGAGCCTCGGTCAACCTGAGCAACTGCGCAAGCGGCAGGGGACAGTCCCGCTCACGGCCGATCCGGATCTCCTCTTTGCTCTCCAGCATCTGGAGCAATCTTGCCTGACGTGCCGCAACCTTGGGATTCATACATGTACCTCCAGCCATTATTGAGAGACTAAGCAGCAAGCTGGAGGCAGACCAGCGGCAAAGCGCCATGATGACGCTTTCATCACAGAATGAATTCGCCCCCTGGATCGGGATCACAATTTGCAAGTTGCGGCAGTCACACAATATTCATCTTCCGGTCATTAAATTGACATCAAGGAACAAGCCCATCACCATCGGGTCAAAATAGATGCAGTCGCACCGCAGCGACCCCACCCGCTCCAAGGATGAGCCCACTATGAATGCCCCCGTTTTCGGCCGCAGCTCTCCCCCGCCATCTCGTCTGGCCAGGCTGCTGTTTGGCCTGCTGGTCGCGCTGCTGCTGCTGACGCTCATCCTGCCGGTGCTCAACCCCGGCAGCTGGCTCGGCCGTACCCAGCCGCTGATCCTGGGGCCCGCCGATCAGCCGCTCGCCACCCTCAGCCGCCACAGCCTGCTCTACAAGAGTGACAGCCGTGGCCTCTATCTGGTGGTGCGCAGCCAATGGCAACTGCTCAAGCCGTTGCAGGAGGGGGACAAGGTGCGGGTCGAGCTGCTCAACGACAGGGGCGAGCGCATCGATCAGCTGAGTCAGTCGGTGAACAAGCGGCAGAAATGCCGCAAGGATCGCTGCACCCTGGATCTCAACAGCGCCTTGCGGGCGCCGGATGATGCCCTGGACAGCCGCTACCAGCTGCGCATCGGCCTGCTGCTCAAGGATCGACCCGAGAGCGGCGAGTACAGCCAGATCCTGCAGACCCTGCCCGAGCGCGGCTTCAATCTCAGCTACCTGATGACCAGCCTGCTGCTGGTGCTGCTGGCCAGCGCCCTGGTGCTCAGGGCCTTGCTGCCACAGCTGCGCCACAGCATGGCCTCGCGGGTGTTTGGCAGCCTGCTGCTCGGCAACCTCACCTTCGTGCTGCTGCACGGCTTCGTGGTGTTCAAGCTCGGAGAGTTTCTGCTCTGGTCAGGATTTCGGCCCGAACACTATTACCTGGCCTGGGGCAGCATGGTGCTGGGCTGGAGCCTCTGCGCCCTGGCGGGCTTCAATCTCTACATGGGGCTGGTGTTCACCGCCCTGTCCGGCATAGGCCTGCTCGCCAACTTCATGAAGATCGCCATCTACGGGGTGCCGCTCGGGGGCGACGATCTCGGCAACCTGATGGCGCTGCTGCACATACTGCTCGATCAACATCCTGTGCTGCCGGTGCTGGGCGGCGTCCTGCTGCTGTGGCTCTGCTGGCGCTTTGCCCTGTCGCGCTGGGTGCTGCGCACCGTCGCCGCCACCGCCGCCTTCTTCGCGCTCTGCGTGTTCGCCACCCAGACCGGCAACAAGCTGCTGGGGGCCAACGTCCGCTACGTGGACAGGGCAGTCAACTATCACAGGGACATCATCCGCTCCGGCCCCGGCCTCTACCTGTTCAACCTGGTGGACGAGATGCTGCAAAGCGGCAACGTCTTCCGCTACCCCTTGCAGATCAACGAGCGTACCCCCGAGCTCGGTCACCGGGATCCCGTCCAGTCGGCCCTGGGCCCCTCCCCGCGCTTCGATCTGGTGATAGTGCTGCAATACGAGTCGCTCTGGCTCGACTGGCAAGGCAGGATCTGCGCCCCCGCCCCCACCCTGAGCCTGCCCGCCGGGGTGGCGCAGTGGCGCAAGACCATCCACTCCCCCACCACGGGCGGCATGACGGTGCTGGCGGAGTTCGAGATGAACACCGGCCTGCCGGTGGGCCTGCTCAAGCAGGGGGTGGTGCCCTACTACTACCTCTCGGCGCAGGTGCCGGGGCTGGCGCAGAGCGCGAAGAAAAACGGCTACAAGACGCTGTTCGCCCACCCCTATGTGGAGAAATTCTGGGGCCGCGCCAAGGCCATACCGGCGCTCGGTTATGAGGAGCGCTGGTTCGACACCCGCTTCACCAGCCTGGAGCACAAGGGGCTCTACATCTCCGACGATGCGCTGATCGATCACCTGCTCAAGCGCAGCGAGCAGGACAGCCAGCCGCTGTTCGCCTACGCGGTCACCATGCAGGGCCACGGCCCCTTCGATGGCAATCGCTATCAGGCCCAGCAGATCGACAAGGCCTGCCCGGATCAGAGCCCGGCCGATCGGCAGTTGCTCAACACCTACTACACCGGGGTGGTGGATGCCATGGCCTCCCTGGAGCGGCTGCTCAAGACGCTGGATCAATCCGGCAAACGCTACCTGGTGGTGGCCTTTGGCGATCACCAGCCGTTCCTGATGTCGGCGGGCAAGGGCATCCACGGGGACAAGCCGCCCCGCGACGCCCCCTACCAGATCCCCATGATGGCCTTCACCCGCGACGATGGCTCCCTGTCGCTGGCGCGCCAGTTTGACCCGGTGCGCCAGCTCTATCAGATGGGCCAGGCCACCCGCCAGTTGCTGGCAGGCGACCTCACCCCCATCCCGGAACTGGCCCTGCTCCACCCAGTGCTGGGGGAGGAGAAGGGCTTCGATCCCTCGCCGCTGGTGCCGCAGATCCGCGCCAGCTTCCGGGCCGACGCCCTGCCCTGATCCCTGACCTGAGAAAGTGAAAGAGGCCGCTGGTGCGGCCTCTTTTTGTCTGTGGCAAGCCCCGTCAGCGCCACCAGGGCTCGCACAGGCTCAGGCGCTGGGCATCCAGATCCAGCTCGGCCTCGATGCCGAGCGGCACCGTCAGCATGGGGTGGGTGTGGGCGCAGTCGAACTCCGCCAGGATCGGAAACCTGGGCTCCCCCACCTGCTCCAGCAGTATGTCGAGCGGCCGCTTGCCGCTGCCCTGGCCGTCGAACAGTTCGTGCTTGCCGAGCACCAGGGCACCGATGCGCTCGAACACCCCGCACAGCTTGAGGTGGGCGAAGGAGCGCTCCACCGTCTCCGCCGACATGAGGCTGTCTTCCAGCAGCAGAATGTCCCCCGTTTCGATCGGCGGCATATAGGGCGAGCCCCAGATCCCCGCCAGGGTGTTGAGGTTGCCGCCGATCAGCCTGCCCCTCACCCGGCCGCTGCCCACCGAGATCAGCCGGTTTGGCTGGCACTGCTTGGCGCGGGTCTGCTGCTCCCAATCCAGCCGCGCCTCGGTCCATTGCGTCGGGGTTGGCAAGCAATGGGGCAAGGTTCGCTCCCCGGCGAGGCAGATCTCGGTGAAAGCGGCCAGAGTCTCATCCACCAGCGGTGGCAACTCGCCAAAGGAGGCCACCAGCGCCGGACCGTAGAAGGTCACCAGGCCGGTCTGGGCATGGATGCCGAGCAGCAAGGCGGTCACATCCGAGTAGCCGATGAGGATCTTGGGATCTCTTCTAAGCGCCTCGTAGTCGAGATAGGGCAGCAGGGAGTTGGAGTTGCTGCCGCCGATGACCGACATGATGCAGCGCACTTCTGGATCCCGGATGAGCGCGTTGAGCTCTTCGGCCCGCGCCGCGATGGAGCCGGAGCGCCAGTGATCCCGCTCCCCGGTCAGGTTGCCCGCCTTGAGTGCGAAGCCCTGCGCCGCCAGATAAGCCTTGGCGCGGGCGAAGCGGTTCGGTGCCCAGGCGGTGGCCGCGCTGGAGGGGGAGAAAAAGCCGATGGTGTCGCCACGCTTGAGTCGCGTGGGTTTGATGGGTGTCATAAGGTCCGCTCCTTGGTCCTGCGCCGCCCTCAGGGCGTCGGCATGGGATAAAGGATCCATATTACGACATACAAGGAGACCAAAAAAAGCGCCAAATGGAGACTTTCCGTCAGAAACAACAAAGCCGATGAGCGGCTCATCGGCTTGTCATCGAGGCGCGGGTAGCGTCAGAGCACCACGGCGGTGCCGCTGATGCTGACCATCAGCATGCTGCCATTTTGCCCCACCACCTCGTAGTCGATGTCGATGCCGACCACGGCGTTGGCACCCAGTGCCTGCGCGCGCTCTTTGAGCTCATCGAAGGCGATCTCGCGGGCCCGGGCCAGCTCTTTCTCGTAGGCACCGGAGCGGCCACCGATGATGTCGCGGATGCCGGCGAACAGATCCTTGAAGATGTTGGCGCCGAGGATGGCTTCGCCCACCACTATGCCGCGGTACTCGCGAATGGCCTTGCCTTCCAGGGTGGGGGTAGTTGAGAGGATCATCATAAACTCCAGCTGAGATAATGGGTTCCAGACTACCCCAAAGCCGCGGCCGGCAACATACCCCCACCGCTAATAGCCAGTCGCTCGATAAGGCCTCTCGGGCTCCAGATCGCGGCCATAAAAAAGGAGAGGCCAGGCCTCTCCTTCTGTCACCTGGCGATCAGACGCCCGCTTAGTGCAGCTTCATGCTCGGGCGCAGCACCCGGTTGATGCGGCCCACCAGCATGATGAGGCCGGTCTTGATGTAGCCGTGCAGGGCGACCTGGTGCATCCGGTAGAGGGAGATGTAGACCATGCGCGCGAGGTAGCCTTCCACCATCATGGAGCCACGCATCAGGTTGCCCATCAGGCTGCCCACGGTGGAGAAGCGGCTCAGGGAGACCAGGGAGCCGTGATCGTGATAGAGGTAGGGCTTCAGCTCGCCACCGTTCATCTTGGCCAGGATGTTCTTGAACGCCTGGCTCGCCATCTGGTGGGCGGACTGGGCGCGCGGCGGCACGAACTTGCCATCCGGCTGCGGGCAGGCGGCGCAGTCGCCGATGACGAAGATGTTCTCGTCACGGGTGGTCTGCAGTGTCTCTTTCACCACCAGCTGGTTGATGCGGTTGGTCTCGAGCCCCGCAATCTCCTTCATGAAGTCCGGCGCCTTGATGCCGGCGGCCCACACCATCAGGTCCGCTTCGATAAGCTCCCCATCCTTGGTGTGCAGCCCCTCGCCGGTGGCTTCGGTGATCATGGTGGCGGTACGCACGTCCACCCCGAGCTTGACCAGCTCCTGGTGAGCGGCGCCGCTGATGCGCTCCGGCAGGGCCGGCAGGATGCGGGGGCCCGCTTCCACCAAGGTCACCTTGAGGCTGTCGGTGGTGAGGTTCTTGAAGCCGTAGGCATAGAGCTGCTCCACCGCGTTGTAGAGCTCGGCGGAGAGCTCGACCCCGGTAGCGCCGCCGCCGACGATGGCGATCTTCACCTTGTCGCCCGGCTGATATTCGGTGGCGAACTGCAGGAAGCGGTTCATCATGCTGTTGTAGAAGCGGTGCGCCTGGGACGGGCTGTCCAGGAAGATGCAGTGATCCTTGATGCCCTTGGTGTTGAAGTCGTTGGAGACGGAGCCGATGGCCATCACCAGCACGTCGTAGGCCACTTCCCGCTCATGCACCACCAGCTCGCCGTTATCGTCGTGGATCGGCGCCAGCACGATGCGTTTCTCGTCGCGCTTGATGTCGGTCAGGCTGCCCAGCTGGAAGTCGAAGCCGTGGTTCTTGGCATGGGACTGGTAGCTCAGGGCATCGATGCCCGCATCCATGGAGCCGGTGGCCACTTCGTGCAGCAGGGGCTTCCACAGGTGGGTGCGGTTGCGATCGACCAGGGTCACCTTGGCCTTGTTCTTCTTGCCCAGCTTGCGACCCAGGCTGGTCGCCAGCTCCAGACCGCCGGCGCCGCCACCTACAACGACAATATTCATCATGATGATTTTCCTTGGTTCCTCAAAACGAAAGGGAGCCATTGGCTCCCTAAAACGAAATCGGTTGACGTGATGGTTCAAGCTTCCTTGAAGGCCTTCATCCGCTGCAGATGATACGAGATGTTCTTGAATTTGTGAGTCTCGTGCTCATCCCATACGATGTCGTAATAGTTCTTCAATTCACGTTCAGTGTCACGATTATCGCGGATTTCATCCTGAACGGAAAGGATACACAGGCAGTTTCCTGAATTTTTCTTACGAAATTCGGTTACACACTTGGTGCCGATGTCATCGTACTCTTCCGGCCTGTCGATCTTGCCCTGCATGTTCTCTGCCGGGTGCAGATTGGGGTTGAAGATCACCTGTTTGATGCCGCACAGGAAGCCGATCCGCTCGCTCCAGTAGCCCCCCAGCCCCACCCCGCAGATCAGCGGCTTGGGGTCAGTGCTCATGTCGAGCTGCTTCTTCACTTCCTTGAGCAGATGGCTCATGTCGTGGCGCGGGTGCACCGTGCTGTAGTGAACGAAGCGCACATCATCATCGATAAACTGCAACTGCAGCACTTTCTCATGATTGCCGGGGCTGGTGGCATCGAAGCCATGCAGATAGATGATCATGGATAAGACCTCAGGAACTGTGTCGGTTCTATCGAAACTACCCCAGCGACCGGCCGTGGCGCCACCAAAACATCCAACTTTCTTGCTTTGGATCACGCCCCCAGCCGCCTGAAAACGCATTTCATTCGGGGGTTGTGGTCACTCGCGGACAAATCGACCCGATTGCGCCGCTGCCCGGCTGGCCTGACGAGCGAAAAACCCCGCCTCTCGGCGGGATCTTGTCAGCTGGCGAGAGGGCCCAGGCCTCAGCCCTGGGTCTGCTCGAAGCGATCCACCGCCGCGGCCACCAGCGCCAGGCTGCCCTGCCAGAAGGCCGCCTCACGGATGTCCTGCCCCAGGTGCTTGGCCACCAGATCCTCGGCGCTCATGCGGCCGGTGTCGCGCAACAGGGCGCGGTACGCCTGGGCCACGTTCGCCTCCCCCTGCGCCTGGCGGCTCATCAGCTGGTGGTAGACCCCGAGGCTGAACAGGTAGCCAAACAGGTAGGGGTAGTTGTAGAAGCCGAAGCCGGCGATGGAAAAGTGCGCCTTGGCGGCCCAGAACATGGGGTGATAGCGCGCCAGGCTCCCTTCGTACCAGCGGCCCCAGGCCTCATCGGTCAGGCTCTTGAGCCGCGCCGCCGGGACATAGCCCTGCTCGCGCTCGGCCACCAGCGCCAGCTCGAACTCGAAGCGGGCCGGGATGTTGACCAGGAAGGTAGCGGCGCCGTCCGCCTCGGCCCAGGCGATGGCCTGGCGCTGCTCCGGGTTCTGGGCCTGCTCGAACAGGGCGCTGCGCACCAGGGTCTCGGCGAAGATGGAGGCGGTCTCCGCCAGGGTCATGGGGTAGCCGCGCTGGCTCATGGGCAGATCGCGGATCAGCCAGTTGTGCCAGGCGTGGCCCAGCTCGTGGGCGAGGGTGATGACGTTGTCCATGGTGCCGGCATAGGTGATGAAGACCCGCGGCTCTACCGGCTCGGCAAACTTGGTGCAGTAGGCACCGGTGCGCCGGTTCGGGGTCGGCGCCGCGTCTATCCAGCCGCGCTCGGCCATCATGCGGGCGAACTCCCCCATCTCGGGATCGAAGCGGGTGAAGGCCGCGGCTATGATGTCGATGGCCTCCTCGAACGTTATGGTCCGGCTGACCGAGGCCGGGGGCGGCGCGAACAGGTCCTCCGGCCCCAACTCGTCGATACCGAGCTTGCCGGCCATCAGTGCCAGGGCGCGCTGGCCCAACCCCCGGGCTCTATAGGTCTCGGCCATCATGGTGTCCAGGGTGGCGCGCTCTATGTGGCTCTGGTGACAGGAGAGATCCAGCGCATCAAGCTGACGCACCTTGCCGCGCTGGCGGGCCAGCTCGAGGCGCCAACCGTTGAGGGCATTGAGGATGGCGGCCACCGTCTCCTGCTCCCCCTCCCAGCCGGCGCTGATGGCATCGAAGGCCTCCCGGCGCAGGGCTCTCTCCGGACTGGACAGCAGGTTGCTCGCCTCGGCCAGCCCCCTCTCCCGCCCATCGATGTGCAGGCGGATCTTGCCCACCAGATCGTTGTAGAGGTTGCCCCAGGCGTGCAGGCCATCGGTACCGAGGCCGATCACCAGCTGCTCGGCCTCCACCGGCAGGCGCTGATCCTGCAGCCGGCGCTCGTGGCGCAGGCGGTAATCCTCCTCCCCCAGCAGCGGATCCTGCATCAGCCGCTCGAACTCGGATTCAGGCAGCCCCAGCATCAGATCCTCCACCGGCGCCAGGGCCTTGAACAGGTCCGCATTGAGGGCGCGGGCACGGGAGGCCAGCTGCTTGGCCAGCGGATCCCGGGCATCCTGACTGCCCTGCGAGGCTGCCAGCACGGCGATGTTCCAGCCGATGTTGCGGATGCGCTGGGCGCGCAGGCGTACCTCGCGCAGGAAATCCTGCAGGGCATCGGCCTGCTCGCGCACCGCCCCTAGCCCATTGATGAAGCCGGTCAGCTCCTCGAGGCTGGCGCGGGCCAGGCTCATGTCCGCCTCCAGCATGGCGCTGTCGAGGGAGGGGTAGATGTGCTGGTTGTGCCACTGCTGTGGGTAGACTGGTTGTTGCATCAGACGCTCGTGTTCGGAGACGGGCGCTGGCCCGTCATGAAATAGGGGTGGCCCCCGGCGAGGGCCACGATTAAGGGTTGCGATGGGCTATATCAGCCGCTCGAGGCGGCTGACCGCCTCCTCCACCTGGCGCAGGCTCTCCTGCCAGAAGGCGGGCTCGCGAATGTCGACGCCCAGGTGCTTCTCCACCAGATCCTCGGCGCTCATGCGACCGGTGTCGCGCAGCAGCTCCCGATAGGCCTGGACAAACTCCTTCCCGGCCCGCTCCTTCTGGGCATAGAGCCCCAGGCTGAACAGGTAGCCAAACAGATAGGGGTAGTTGTAAAAACCGAGCTCGGCGATGGAGAAGTGGCTCTTGCTGGCCCAGAACAGCTCGTCATATTGGCTGAGGCTGTCACCATACCACTGCTCCTTCATGGATTTCATCATGCCGCGCAGCTCGCCGGCCCCCACATAGCCCTGCTCCCGCGCCGCCACCAGCGCCCGCTCGAAGTGGAAACGGGACGGAACGTCGAGCAGCAGGCTGGCGGCCCGCTCCCCCTCCAGCCAGGCGATGTCCCTGCGCTGCTCCCGGGTCTCCATCCGCTCGAGCAGAGCCTCGCGCACCAGGGTCTCGGCAAACAGCGAGGCGGTCTCGGCCAGCGTCTTGGGGTAGTCGCGCTGCTCCAGCGGCGCGTCCCGCAGCAGCCAGCTGTGCCAGGCGTGGCCAAGCTCGTGGGCCAGGGTGATGAGGTTGTCCATGGTGCCCTCGAAGGTGAGAAACACCCGAGGCTCGGCGGGCTCGGCATACTCGGTGCAATAGGCGCCGCTGCGCCTGTGTTCGCTCGGGGCCGCATCGATCCAGCCCCGCTCGGCCATCATGTGGACGAAGGCCCCCATCTCGGGGTCAAACCCGGCGAAGGCGTCGGCCACCAGCGTCAGCGCCTGCTCGAAGTCGATATTGATAGGTGTCAGCGCAGGGGGCGGCGCATAGAGATCCCAGGGGGCGAAGTCGGTGATCCCCTGGGCACTCGCCATGGCGCGCAGGGCCCGCCGACCCAGCTCCTTGTGGGCCTCGGCCTCTGCCATCAGGGTATCCAGCGTGCTGCGCTCGAGATGGCCCTGATGGCAGGAGAGCGCCAGGGCATCGAGCCGCCGCCGCTGGCCGCGCCGGCTGGCGAGCTCGTTGCGCCAGCCGTTGATGGCATTGAGGATGGCGGCCACCGTCTCCTGCTCCCCGGCCCAGGCCTGTTGAATGCCATGCCAGGCACTGGCGCGCCGCGCCCTGTCCGGGTGGGACAGCAGATTGTCCGCCTGGGCCAGCCCCATGGGTTCTCCCTCCACCAGCGGTCTGAGCCGGGCCACCAGGCTGTCGTAGAGATGGCCCCAGGCGTGCAGCCCATCCACCCCCAGCCCCTCGATCAGTTGCTCGCTCTCGAGCGACAGCCGCTGATCCTGCAACTGGCGATCGTGGCGGATGGCATAGGCCAGCTCGAACAGCTCGGGATCCTGCAGCAGGGCCCGCACCTGCTCCTCGGGGGCGTTCAGCCAGAACAGGGCCACCGGCTTGATGAGCTGGGCGAGGCTCGCCTGCAACTGCTGGCCGCGAGAGAGCAGCACCTTGGCCGGCTCGTCGCGACCATTGCGGCTGAGCCGGTTGTAACCGTAGACCTGGGCGTTCCAGGCCAGCCGTCTCACCTCATCCGATTGGCTCCGAATGGCCCGCATCAGATGGCGCAAGGCATTGATGTCATGGGTCTTTGGCAACTCGGCCAGCAAGGGGATCAAGGTAGACAGGTGCTGGTGGGCCTGATGAAAATCGGCGTCGACGGCCGGGCAATCGGGGGCGGCATAGATGTGATCATCCAGCCAAGCGGTTATGGTCATAACTGTCCTTATTGTTTGCATCCATGGCAGCTGGCTCCGTCTCTGTGGAGGGATGCCAGCCAGGATAGTACGAAGGGGGCCGGCGCTTGCCTAGCCCCCATTCGCGTCAGCAAACGGGACGTACGATGAGTGCGACGGCCCCTGTCGGCCGCCTCACCCACAGCTGTTATTTGGCGGGCTTCAACTTGCTCACCAGGGTCATGGCCAGCACCAGCAGCAGGCCCGCCACCACGCCGGCCACCGCATTGAGCAGGGTCGGCGTCAGGGCGGCCAGCACTGTGCCCACGGTTGGCAGGGTGGCCACGGCCTCGGCGGCCCCCTCCACCAGGTGATGGGCGAAGGGCCAGCCGTGCACCAGGATGCCGCCGCCGACCATGAACATGGCGATGGTACCGACCAGCGCCAGCAGGTGCATCAGGCGGGGAGCCGTCACCAGCAGGCCGCGCCCCAGCAGGCGGCGCAGGGCGCCGGCGTCCGGCTTCTTCAGCAGGTGCAGGCCGATGTCGTCCAGCTTGACGATGAGCCCCACCAGGCCATAAACCCCCACCGTCATCAGCAGGGCGATGCCCGCCACCACCGAGATCTGCAGGGAGAGACTGGTGCCCTGTACGGTGCCGAGGGCGATGACGATGATCTCGGCGGAGAGGATGAAGTCGGTGCGAATGGCCCCCTTTATCTTCTGCTGCTCATAGGCCAGCATATCGTCCGGCACGGGCTCCGCCCCCTGCCCCGACCCCTCGTCGCCATGGGGCAGGAACTTGTGGGCCAGCTTCTCCGCCCCCTCGAAGCAGAGGTAGGCGCCCCCCAGCATCAGCAGGGGGGTGATGAGCCAGGGCACCAGCACGCTGATGGCGATGGCGGCCGGCACCAGGATCAGCTTGTTGCGAAAAGACCCCTTGGCCACCGCCCACACCACCGGCAGCTCCCGCTCGGCGCGCACCCCGGAGACCTGCTCGGCGTTGAGGGCCAGATCGTCCCCCAGCACCCCGGCGGTCTTCTTGGCCGCCGTCTTGGTCATCAGCGCCACGTCATCGAGCACGCTGGCAATATCATCGAGCAGGGCCAACAGACTGGTTCCGGCCATATCAAGCATTCCTCATATCAGTGGTGAGAGCCCCTCGGGCAGATGGCCTGGCGACGACCTTGCTCATCAGGGGTTCCGCATTGCGGGCAAAAGATGGCACAGTGTAACGAGAAGCCGCCGTTTCGGCAGCACCCATAGCAGGGTCAATTGACCTTGTTTTACCCGCAAGCCCCTAGCCCAAGGAGTTCCCATGCAACCCTGGCAACCTCTGCTCGATTTCTGGTTTGGCGATGATGCCGACGACGCCGCCCGCGCCAACCGGCAGGCCCCGCTCTGGTGGGGCAAAAGCAGCGAGACAGATGCGCTGATCGCCAGCCGCTTCGGCGCGCTGGCCGCGGCGGCCGCCGCCGGCGAGCTGGCCCCCTGGGCCGAGGTGCCCGTCGGCCGGCTGGCGCTGATCCTGCTGCTCGATCAGCTGCCGCGCAACATCCATCGCGGCACCCCTGGCGCCTTTGCCCAGGATCCGCTGGCCCGCGAGCTCTGTCTGAAGGGCTTGTCGCTCGGGGCGGACAGGGCGCTCTCGCCGCTGGCGCGGCTCTTCTTCTACCTGCCGCTGGAACACGCGGAGTCCCGGGAGCAGCAGACTCGCAGCGTGGCACTGTTCGAGGGGCTGGCGGCCGAGCAGGAGGGCAGCCCCGCCGGGGTCACCTTCGCGGGCTTCGCCGACTACGCCCGCCGCCATCAGGTGATCGTCGAGCGCTTCGGCCGCTTCCCCCATCGCAACGCCATCCTGAGCCGCACCGACACGCCGGAGGAGGCGGTCTTCTTGCTGCAACCCGGCTCTGGCTTCTAGGCCCCACCGCAAACCGCAGAGATAAAAAAACGGGCCCACTGGGCCCGTTTCGCATTGCTTGGCTCGGGGGATCAGGCCGCCTCCGCCAGCGCCTCCTCTTTCTTCTGGTACGCCTGGGGCGAGAGCCCCAGCAGTTCCTGCACGGTCGATGCCACAGTGATGGAGGAGATGGTGCCCACCAGGATGCCGGCGAACAGGGTGAAGGAGAAGCCATAGAGCGCATCGCCGCCGAACAACAGCAGGGCCCCGACGGTGAAGAGGGTGGTGCCCGAGGTGATCATGGTGCGGCTGAAGGTGGCCTTGATGGCCACGTCCGAGCATTCGTGGATCCCCATCTGGGTGCGCGAGCTGAGCAGGTCCCGCAGCCGGTCCGAGATGACGATGCTGTCGTTCAGCGAGTAGCCTATCACCGCCATCAGGCCGGCGATCACGTTGAGATCGAACTCGATGTGGAACAGCGCCAGCAGCCCCAGCGCCACCAGACCGTCGTGCAGCACAGAGACCAGGATGCCGATGGCCTGGCGCCACTCGAAGCGCACCGCCAGATAGGCGGAGATGGCGAGCGATGCCACCAGCACCGCCAGCATCCCCTGCTGGAACAGCTCGGCGCCCACCTGGGGGCCGACTATGGTAGTGCGCAGCAGCTCCACCGGCAGGCCGAGCTGCTGGCTCAGCATCACCGCCAGCTCCTCGGCCGGCCAGGGCAGCTCGTGGGGCGGCAGCTTGATGAGCCACTCCCCCGGGATGCCGGCGCCGCCGAGCTCCACCGCCCCCGCCAGCGGGGCGCTCAGCAGAGCGTTGAGCTCGTGGGCCTCCTTCAGGGTCTGGATGCGAAACTCCAGCAGTATGCCGCCGGTGAAGTCGAGCCCGAGCGACAGCCCGTTGATGGCCAGCACGGCGACGCTCGCGACGGTCAGCAGCACGGAGATCCACAGTCCGATGTAACGCCAGCGGGTCAGGCCCATGGCAGCGATCATTCTCAGCATTGTTCTTCCCTCGACAGCAGATGGCTCTGGCTTCCCAGCGGGAAGCCGGTGGCGCGGAGCAGGCTCGAACCCACGGCGCTATGACACAGGCAACTCGTTCTGATCATGGTCATACCCTCAGCAGCTTGGCGCTGCTCTTGCCCCAGAGGGGGTTGATGATGGCGCGGGTGCCCCAGATGCCGGTCACCATGCTGGAGATGAGCCCCAGGATCAGGGTGATGGAGAAGCCCTGCAGCGGGCCTGAGCCGATGGAGTAGAGCACCACGGCGCAGATCAATGTGGTGATGTTGGCGTCGAAGATGGTGCGAAACGCCGAGCGATAGCCAAAGTCGATGGCGTTGGCCAGGCTCCCCCCCTCTCGCAGCCGGTCCTTGATCCGCTCGAAGATGAGCACGTGGGTGTCCACCGCCATGCCGACGGTGAGCACCAGGCCGGCGATCCCCGGCAGGGTCAGCACGGCCCCTGGCAGCACCGCCAGCATGCCCACCTGCATCAGCAGGTTGGCGATGAGCGCGGTGATGGCGACCCAGCCGAACTTGCGATACCAGGCCATCATGAACAGCATCATGCCCGCCATGCCGAACGCCAGGGCGGTGAAACCCGCCTCTATGTTCTGCAGCCCCAGGGTCGGCCCGATGGAACGCTCCTCCAGGATCTTGAGCGGTGCGGTGAGGGCGCCGGCCCGCAGCAGCATGGCCAGCTCCTGGGCCTCTGGCAGACTGCCAATACCTGTGATGCGGAACTGGTTGCCGAGCGCCGTCTGGATGGTGGCGACGTTGATCACCTCGCTCTGGGCCCGCAGCTTGCCCTGGGCGTTGGTCTTGTATTCGGTGAAGACGGTGGCCATCGGCTTGCCCACGTGCTGGCGACTGAACTGGTTCATCTTGCTGCCACCCAGGCTGTCGAGCACGATATTGACCTGGGGTTGGCCCATCTCGCCCATATTGGCGCGGGCATCGACGATGTGCTCACCGCTCAGCACCGGTTTGCGCGCCAGACCGACCGCCTGACCGCTGCGATCCGCCATGAAGAAGCGGCTGTCGGCCTGGGCCTCGTAAAAGGCCAGCGACGCGGTGGCGCCTATCACTTCCTTGGCCTGCTTGGGATTGTGTACCCCGGGCAGCTCGATGCGGATGCCGTCCTGGCCCTGACGCTGGACCGAGGCCTCGACGATGCCGAGCTCGTTGATCCGCTTCTTGAGGATGGAGAGGTTCTGGGTCACGGCGTTGTTGGCCAGCAGGGTGCGCTCGGCCTCGCTCATCACCAGCCGCAGCTCGTTGCCGCTGCGATTGAGTTGCCACTGATCCTGACGGGTACCGGCGGAATCCTTGATGATGTTGAGCCAGGGGGCCTGATCCGCCACCTCGGGCAGCGTGACGCGCACCTCCCCCTCGCTCACCCGGGCCACGTTGGCGCCGCGCAGGCGCGCCTCGCGGAACTGGGTACGCAGCATGTCCACCAGGTTCTTGGTCTGGTTGTCCACCACGAAGCTGAGATCGACCCCGATCAGCAGCTGGGAGCCGCCGCGCAGGTCCAGCCCGAGCTTGATGGGGGCGGCGCCGAGCTGGCTGATCCAGGTCGGCGCATTGGAGTAGAACTCCAGGGTCAGGGCCGCGCTGTCATGGCCCTGTTGCTCCAGCAGCTGCTTGGCCCTTTGCTGATCGGCCTGGCTGTTGAACACCAGCTCGACCCGCTCTTTCTGCTGCACCTGTTTGACCGGCTCTATCTGGTGATCGCGCAGCAGGCTGCGCTGCGCCTCGGTCAGGCTTGTCTGGCCGTGCAGGCCGAGGGAAGGCTGCTCACCGAAGAAGGTGGGCAGGGAGTAAAACGCGAAGGTGAGCAGCATGAGCAGCAGCAGGGCGTACTGCCACAGGTTCATGCGGTTCAGGGTGATGCGACTCTTTTTTCTCATGGCAAAGGCCTCTGTCGGGCGAAGGCGGCGGGCACGGAACCAGGGTTCGCACCACGCAAGAAAATTCAAATGAGATGGCGGGCCCGTTCACATGCGGTGAACAGGCTTTATGAGCGGCGATGAGGCAGTGCGGTAAGGCCAGACCCCATCGGGATCAGGCGAGATAACTCTGGGAGAAACGGTATTGCAGATGCTGGCGTTGCAAGCGATGCCGGTGAATGGTGGCAAAGCGATCGCGGAAGCTGTGTTTGGGGTAGAGCAGGGCGGCATAGAGCAGCAGGCCGCACAGCAGCAGCAGGATGGCCTGCTGTGACCAGCTCATGACGAGCTCGTAGACGACGCTCTTTGGCTGGTTGTCGCCGCGCAGGGAGTGCTCGAGGCGCAGCAGATGATTCTGGTGGGAGCCGACAAACTTGACGACACCGTCGTCGCTGTCGCTGGCGCCGTGGCTGGCCTGTACCAGCTCGGACTGATCTCCTGCGCCGGCCTTAGTCATCATCTGGGTCTGCTGGGCGGCGGACCGATGAGCGGATACCTTGAGCCCCTCCACCGAGACGGTAGAGAGCAACAGAGTGAGCGCGATGAGCAGGGTCATCGTCGCCAGTTTCACTTTGTCCAGCAGGCTCAAACGGTTAATTCCTGAAAAATAGAGGGGGTAAACTACCACAGCCCCCCGGATAGAACAAGGACGGCAGGCCTCGCGGCCTGCCGTCCTTGTCGCCTAGGGGATGCGCCATCAACCGCCTTTGGTCATGGCCGCGAAGTCCTCGGCATAGTCCTTGAGCAGGCTGTAGAGGTGGGCACGCTGGGAGAGATCCATCGACTGGCTGAGATCGCTGAGCCACTTGATGGTGCGCTGGCGGGACTGGTCGGTGTAACCGGTGAAGCGCCCGTCCATCAGGCCGTCCCCCTGTTGCAGCAGACGAGTCAGCTCCTTGCCAAAATCCGGGCTCTGGCGCTGCTTCATCAGCCGATCCAGCTCCAGGCTCCAGGCCCCCTGGAACTCCAGCCAGGGCCCCATCATCTCGTATTGCCACTCGGCCCATTGGGCGATCAGCGGCTCCTGGGCCGGCTTGACCCTGCCTATCCAGAACCGCAGCCGCTCGTTCATCTTCTCCCTGAAGCCCTTGAGCATCTCCTCCCTGGATTCGGTGGCGAAGTCATGCTGGCGCTCCTGCTGGCGCTTCACCCTGTCGGTCATGAAGTGGGCCACCTGGGCGTCGGTCAGGGTGCGAGCGAGGCGCACTGTGCGGGGGATGGCATTCTCCAGGGTGCGGGTCAGGCTGCCCTGTACCTTGTCGAGATGATACTCGACCTGGACCGGGCTCATGGGGCTCGCCACCGCCTTGGCCAGGGCATCGAGATCCCTGGCGTAGATGGGCAGCTCATGTTGGCGATGCCAGGCCATCAGCCCCTTCACCTCGCTGTCGAGCAGCTTCTTCTGGCTGCGATCCAGGGAAAAATAGTCGTCCAGCTGCCAGACGATGGCCGAGTCGAGCCAGTAGTAGATCACCCGGGTCGCGCAGCCCGTCAGCAGCAGACAGAGCAGCAGCAGACTCCAGCTACGGGGTTGACGCCATGAGAATGTGGTCACCATGCATGCCTCCAATTCGTTGAAAAAATAAGCGTCATTCGATGCACTCGAGTCAGTCTCACTCCAGACGTTGGCGGTGGCTGTCGATCAGGGTCTGATAATCGGGGCCGGCTTGTTGCTCCGCCATCAGCAGGCCCCACAGCAGGGCGATGTAGTCAACCCATGGCAGGAAGGCGTCGGCCTGAAATCCCTTGCCATTGAGCAGCTTATGAGTGCCTCCCCTGTCTTCAAGATAGCAGTTCTCCAACTGACTCTGCTGCTCTTCGCTCCAACCGTGGGTGCGCACTATGCTGGCGAGCTCGAACCCCGGGTGGCCGGCGGCGCCATACTCCCAGTCGATGACCCAGGGTCGGCTGCCCAACAAGTTAGCCGGATTGAGATCGTGATGGCAAGGGAGCCAGCAATCGTCCGGCTCGCGGCTGGCGAGCAGGCCCCGCTCCAGCGCCGGCAACCAGGCTGGCACCTGGGCCAGCCTGGCGCGATAACCGGCGCTATGGGCCCGCACCGCCATCACCACCCGGGGCAGCGGCAGCCGGTGCAGGCGGCGCAGCACCTCGGCCAGCAGGCGGGGCTGTTCGGCCGGCGGGGGCGGCGCCTGGACCCAATTCGGATCGTCGCACCAGTCCAGCAGCATCAGGCCGGAAGCCGGATCGCTGTGATGGCACGCCAGGACCAGCCCCTGCCCCACCGCCCCCTGGTAGAGCTGCCATTCGGTGGCCCGATCGATACCTAGCCGCACCGGATCCGGGTGACCGAGCCGCAAAAAGTAGCTGCGCCCCGAGGAGAGGCGCAGCCGGTAGTTGCAGTTGGTCAGGCCGAGGGCAAGGGGCTCGAGCTTCCCCTGGCGCCAGGGGGCCGGCAGGCGGTTCAGCAGTTCGAGCTCGGCCAGATCGCCGGACTGGGCCCGCGCCGCAGCGACAGCTTTGTGCAGATTACCGGGCTGTTTGTTCACATCACCAAGCTTCTTGTTCACATCACCAACCGAAAGTGGAGGTCTTCGCCTGCTTGCGGATCTCTTTCTGATCGGCCCACAGTAGCTCGCCGTTCTGCAGATCCATCAGGTTCATGGTCATCTGGTAGTAGACGTCCTTCACCTTGCCGTTGTCCTTGACGATGCTGGCCAGGTTGCCATAGACCATGTAGCGGGCGCCGGTCTGCTTGCCGAGCCGTACCATGGAGGCGGAGTCCACCATGCCGCTGCTCTGCTGATACTCGAGCTGCTGCTTGACCGCGGCCACCTTGCTCATGTCGACGAAGCGGAACTTGCCGGCCCGCAGCAGCTTGGTGCGCATGGTGTCGGTGATGGCCTCGGTGTCGATGTGCTCCGAGGTCTTGTTGCGGATGCTGTCCATAAACAGCACGGGACGGCCCGCCGCGGTGATCTCGCCGGTGGCGGGAGAGCTCAGCATGGAGTCCGCCATCTTGTCGGCGATGGCCTGCAGATCCGACGAGCCGTAATCCACGGTCACCGTCTCGGTTTCGGTCGGATCGCCATAGCTGACGGTGGTGCTGGAGCAGCCGCCGAGCAGCAGGGTACCGCTCAGGATCAGCAGGGCATGGTTCATTTTCATCAGTTCGATTCCTCAATCACTTCGCGTACATAGACCCTGTATCCCTGGGCGGTCGGGTTAGGCGCCAGGGCCGACAGGGTGCGGCTCTGGTAACCGTGGAGCTTGATGGGGGTCCAGCCGCGACCATCGCTGGCCAGCTCCTGGCCGCTGCCATCATACCAGTAGAACAGGTATTGCAGATGGCTGTCCCCCGAGCGGCTATTGGCCAGGATCACGTTGACCTGCAGCAGGCCATTCTGCTCGCGGCGGCTCTGCTCGGTCAGGGCAACGTCCAGCCCGCTGTTGTGGGTCTCCAGCTGGGCCGCGCCCCCCGCCGGGGCATAGAGCGCCACGCCGGCGGTGTTGGTGGTACAGGCTGACAACAGCAGCATCAGGCCAAGGGCCGCACCATGGGCTTTCATCGTATTCTCCTTATCGACCGCCAAAGGTGGCCATCGGTGGCTGCCCCGCAAGGGGCATAAATCACATCGGGTGTGGCCGCTAGAGCGGCAGCACCCGGGTCGTCAGGCCGGCACCGAGCCGCTGCACCCACACCAGGGTGGTGCGGCCGCCATGGACGGTGAGCGGCAACTCGCGGCGGGCACTGCCCGCCCCCAGCTGGAGCCGCACCTCGCCGGCCGGCAGCATCCCCTGCCAGCTGGAGGCCTGGGCCGGCAGCGTCAACCAGCTGCGGGTATCGGCCCGCTCCGACAGGGTGTTGAAGATGCCGACCATGATGTTGCCCACGTCTCCCCCCTCCTTGGCGGCGCTGCGCCGCAGCTGCTCCTTGGTCAGCAGCCGCAGCGCCTGCCGGGTCAACATGCCCGGCAACCGCTCCTGCAGATCCTTGGCGGCCAGCGCCCCTAGCTGGACCAGGGGGCTGGTCTGCTCCTGGCGGCCGCCCACCGAGACCAGCAGCGGCCCGCCGTCGCTGGCCCGATTATCGTAATAGGGCACCGCCACGGTAAAGGTCCGAAAATCGCCGCCCGAGGTGGCGATGGGCAGCGGCAGGAACAGCTCCCGCCGCGCCGGGATCAGGCCATCTTCAAACAGCACCACCAGCTGGCCCTGATCCTTGAGCAGTGGCGGCGCCTTGCGACCGACGCTCTTCTCGGTCTCCTTGAGCTCATCGGTGGAGCCGCGCAGCCGTGCCAGCCGCAGCAGGGCATCCTGCAGGCTCCGGTTGTCCGGCGCTATCTGGTAGCCGCGCTGGTAGTCGACCCAGGCATCGTTGAGATCCCCGGCCGCCTCATAGAGGACGCCGGAGAAGTAGAAGGTGTAGGCGTTCTGGAAGCCGTTCTTCACCTGGCCTATCAGACGATCGAGCTCGGGGGCCCCGCGCGACATCAGCTGGCGCATCTGTTGCTCGGTGCTCGCCTCCCGCCCCTGCCGTTCGACCTGCCGCACCTCGGCGGCCCGCGCCTTGAGCGCCCGCTCCTGCACCTGATTGGCGCGGCGCACCTCCACCAGGGCGCCGTCGGCATCCCCCCGTTGCAGGTAGTTCAGCGCCAGATAGTGGTGCAGCATGGTGCGCTCGTAGTCGGGCACCCG
Source organism: Aeromonas sp. sif2416 (assembly GCF_019218665.1). Lineage (NCBI taxonomy): Bacteria > Pseudomonadati > Pseudomonadota > Gammaproteobacteria > Aeromonadales > Aeromonadaceae > Aeromonas > Aeromonas sp. sif2416. Next base: position 671,250 of record NZ_JAHUXC010000001.1, on the reverse strand, counting down.
ATAGGTCATGGTCTGATCGTTGGTGAGCAGGCTGCCCGCCTGGGCCAGGCCGCGGCTCAGCCGGTACTCGGCCTGGTTGTCCTCCCAGCCGAGGCGGCCATCGGCGGCGGCGAAGGCCTGCTTGCTGCCGGCATCCTGGCCGGCGAGCCAGGCGATACGCCCCTGCTCCAACCGATCCAGCACATAGCTGTCGTCCCCCAGGCTGGAGTCGCGAACCTCGGGCAAGGCCTCGGCGGCATGACCCAGCAGCAACTGATTGCGCAGCGGCACCATCTGATCTGAATAGGAGACGAAGAGATCCTGCCAGTGGGAGGCGCAGCCCCCCAGCAGCAGACCGGCCAACAGCAGGCCGGTCAGTGGGGCGGGACGGATCACAGGCTGAGCAGAGGGCCCAGCGGCTGACCACCGACCAGGTGCATGTGGATGTGGTAGACCTCCTGCCCGCCGTGGCGGTTGCAGTTCATGATCAGGCGATAGCCGTTTTCGGCGATGCCGGCATCGGCTGCCAGCTTGCGGGCGACGGTGAACATGCGACCGAGGGCCAGCTCATGATCCGGCTCCACGTCGTTGACGGTGGGGATCAGCACATTCGGCACTATCAGGATATGGGTCTTGGCCTTGGGCTGGATGTCGCGAAACGCGGTCACCAGATCGTCTTGATAAAGGATGTCGGCGGGGATCTCTTTGCGGATGATTTTGCTGAAAATGGTTTCTTGCGCCATGGGTAACTCCTTTATATGAAAAAGAAAATTTAACACAAACCTCAAGCGACTCCCAAAAATGCCGCCGTGGTCCGCCAAGTGTGACACAAGCCGATATTTGGCACAGCCGTTGTCCCAATCCCTTCAGTTATTGTTAAAAATACCGATAGTCAGGGGGACGTCCTCCGTATCATCGACGCCTCGCCCGCACAGGGTGGAGTGCAGGGTACCAAAAGGACGGGGTACTCAGGCAAGGGACTTTTGCATAGACAGCGGGACAATAATGAAACAAACCATGTCAGACCTCTCGATCTTACAGAGAGTCTATTTAGGCTTTGCCATCCTGGTCGCCGTGATGGTGGCCACCTCGGTGCTGACGTTTCGTAGCCAGAGCGAGCTCAATCAGGCGCTGGATCAGGTGACGCAGCAATCCATGCCGCTGGTGATCGCCAGCAGCCAGACCCAGATCAGCCTGCTCAGCGCCAACAAGTGGCTCACCGACGTGCTGACCGAGCAGGACACCAAGTTGCTGCAGGGGGAAGTGGCCGAACTGCAGCAGGCCAAGCAGCAGGTCGACAAGATGCTGGCGACCCTCAAGCAGCAGGTCGCCAGCCACCCCGAGCTGCAGGGGGAGATGGCCGCCCTCGGCCAGCTGGTCGATGACTATCTGCGGCTGACCCAGACCCTGCCCACCGAGCACGAGGCGCTGCTCACCCGGCTGCACAAGGTCAACCAGGCCAAGGGCCAGTTCCAGGTCAGCCTGCCCCAGTTCAAGAAGAACCTCGGCGACATGATGGTCACCGTCGACGACAGTTTCATCAAGATGCTCTCCGAGACCCTGACCACCAAGCTCTCCGCCATCGAGCTCTCCACCATGGATGCCCTCAACCAGAGCATCCCCGCCCCCATCGAAGCGGCGCTCAAGCGCAACAAGATGCAGATCGAGGGCTTCAACAGCACCATCAAGGATCTGCAGGGGGAGCTCAAGGATTTTGACAACAACATGGGCCACTACGTCCATGGCTTCGTGCGCGACACCACCGCCACTGAAGGGGTGCTCGCCCAGTACCTGGCGCTGATGAAGCAGCAACAGAGCATGCGTGAGCAGAGCAAGCAGGCGAGCCAGCTCATCGTCAGCATCCAGAACAAGCTGGAGGGGATCACCGCCCAGAGCCAGCAGCTAATGAACGCCAGCATCAAGGCCTCCGATCGGGTGCAGACCCGAAGCACCCTGACCCAGGGGATCAGCATAGTCATCGCCATCTTCGTCGCCATCCTGGTGGCCTATACCCTGGGCAAGGCCATTCGCCGCCCGCTCAAGGAGCTGCTGCGGGTGCTGACCGAGGTGACCCAGGGCGACATGACCCAGCGGGTCGGCTTCAAGAGCCAGAACGAGTTCGGCCAGCTCGGCAGCCAGATCAACCTGCTGATCCAGCAGATGGGGGACGTGCTCCGTCAGCTCTCCCAGGCGTCGAACCAGCTCAACAGCGCCGCCCACGACAACCGCCACACCACCGAATCGGTGCGGGCCGATCTGGAGAAGCAGCGCCAGGAGACCGCCTCGGTCGCCGCCGCCATGACCCAGATGGAAGCCTCGGTGCGGGAGGTGGCCCAGGCCGCCAACCAGACCCTGGAGCGGGTGCAGGATGTGGAGAAGGCCTCGGAGGTGGGCCGCAAGGTGATGGCCGGCAACATCACCACCACCCATCAGCTGGCGGGCAAGCTGCAGCAGACCGGTGCGGTCATCGCCGATGTGAGCGCCATGAGCGGCCAGATCGGCAACATCCTCGATGTCATCCGCGGCATCGCCGAGCAGACCAACCTGCTGGCCCTCAACGCCGCCATCGAGGCCGCCCGCGCCGGTGAGCAGGGCCGCGGCTTCGCGGTGGTGGCGGACGAGGTGCGCAACCTGGCCGGCCGCACCGCCCAGTCCACCAGCGAGATCCAGACCATGATCGAGAACCTGCAGCAGGGGGTCGCCCGGGCGGTCGACGTGATGCAGGAGTGCTCCCGCGAGATGGACAGCTGCGTGGATCAGAGCTCCCAGGCCAACAACGCCATGGAGGAGGTGCAGGGCATAGTGGTGCTGATCAGCGACATGTCGAGCCAGATCGCCTCCGCCGCCGAGCAGCAGCAGGCCACCAGCGCCGACATCGCCACCAACCTCAACCGCATCTCGGACATCTCGGATCTCAACTATCGGGGCATAGAGAAGGTGGCCGAGACCAGCCAGCAACTCGACAGCCTGGCCGAACAGCAGGAGGGGCTGGTGCAGCGCTTCCGGCTCAGCGCCTGAGCTTTACCGGGCGTTCTGTAACCAAAGAGAGGGGCCTGCGGGCCCCTCTCTCGTGACGCCGCAAAGCGCCTGGCGCGAAAGTCGGATCCCGATCACGGACAGGGGCGCACCGCTGCGCCAGCATGGGCCATCGACCTCTTTTGACCCCCTCGGCCAGGCCGAGCCCAGGATCTCGCCATGATCTCCCTCAGCCAGTTGCTGCTGTTTGCCGGCGCCGCCCTCTTGATGGCCCTGACCCCCGGTCCCAACATGCTCTATCTGCTCTCCCGCTCCCTCTGCCAGGGGCGGATGGCGGGCATCATGTCCTGGTGCGGTGTGGTGCTGGGCTTCAGCGTGCATATGCTGTGCGCCGCCATCGGCCTGACCGCCCTGTTCATGACGATCCCGCTGGGCTATGAGCTGCTCAAGGTGGCCGGCGCCCTCTACCTGCTGTGGCTCGCCTGGCAGGGCATACGGCCGGGAGCCAGCTCCCCGTTCGAGCCGACCGCGCTGGCGGCCCAGTCCCCCGGCCGGCTGTTCCTGATGGGGCTGCTCACCAGCGTGCTCAACCCCAAGGTGGCCATCTTCTACCTGTCGGTGCTGCCCCAGTTCATCGCGCCGGATGTGGGATCCGTGCTCAGCCAGAGCCTGCAACTCGGCACAGTACAGGTGCTCATCAGCGCCGTCGTCAACCTGATGGTGGCCCTGTCCGCCGCCCGCCTCGCGCTCTGGTTCGCCCGCCACCGCCTTTGGCTCGCGGTGCAGCGTTACGTGATGGCCACGGTGCTGGGGCTGCTCGCCGTCCGTCTGCTGGCCCAGGGCCGCAGCTAGCAAACCCCGCCCGGACCCAGACAACAAGAAGGCTCCCGTGGGAGCCTTCTTTGATTGGACCTTCGATGCGGCCAATGAGCCACCTCAGAGTTCAGGCGTAGGCGATGGCGCCCTTGCCGACCCCCTCGTAGGCCACTATCTTCACGAACTTGTCGCCCACCTGTTGCTTCACCTCGCGGGCGATATGGTGGGCCAGCAGCTCTATGGTGGTGTCGGTGTCGATCATCTCCACCTCAGCCGCCGGCATGGCGAGCTGGAACAGCCCCTGTGGCGCCACGTACTTGAAGCCAAGGTGATGCTCACCCAACTCGGCCTGCGCCAACTCGCTGAGTGCCAGCTCGTTCAAGGGCACCTTGTCTTCCTCGGTGCCGAGGTAGATGTCGGCCCAGCGCTCGGCCCAGTTCAGCTCGAGCTCCCCATCCCGCTCCCCATCCACCAGGATCTCGATGGGAGAGCGATGGCCGTGGGCGATGCGCTGGCAGTTGCCGTCGTGCTTCTTGAGCCCGTGGCTGTAGTGATAGAAGGCGCCGTCGAGCCGCTCCTGGCGCAGGGTCAGCGCCAGATCCTTGATGTTGTCCGGCAGCCGCTTGGCCAGCACCGCCAGCAGATAGCGGGTCACCGACTCCTTGTCCACCTGGGGCGCGGAGATGAAGGCGAACGCCTGGGACGGGCAGCGCAGGTGGATGGAGCGCTGGGGGCGCAGCAGATCCACGGTGCACTCGCCGTCGTCCAGGGGCTGGATGTGGACCAGGCCGCAGTCGGTCGGCACCAGCAGCTTGTGATCCACCTCTTCATCGATGATCGACTTGATCAGCTTCTTCACCCGACCAAAGTCCAGCAGCATGCTCATCTCGTTGAGCTCGCCGCTCATCTCGATGTCCACCAGCCAGCTCTCCCCCACCATGCCGCGACGCTCGCACAGGTAGCTGGAATCGATCACGGTCAAATCTCTAACAAATAACTTCATCACTCAGGCCTTGCTACAGAGAAAGTGCAGTTTGCGATATTATGACCCCGGATTATCGGCAAAGGAACTGGAACCCCCCATGAACAAATTGCTTATCAAGAATGCCACCCTGGTCAACGAAGGCCGCATCTATGCTTCCGACGTGTTGATCGAGGGGGAAAGGATAGCCCGCATCGCCCCGGACATCAGCGCCCCCGATGCGGTGGTGATCGATGCCGCCGGCCGTCATCTGATCCCCGGGATGATCGATGATCAGGTCCACTTCCGGGAGCCAGGCCTGACCCACAAGGGCACCATCGCCAGTGAATCCCGGGCCGCCGTGGCCGGTGGCACCACCAGCTTCATGGAAATGCCCAACGTCAATCCCCAGACCACCACCCTCGACGCCCTCGAAGCCAAATACCAGATAGCCGCCAACTCCGCCGCCGCCAACTACAGCTTCTACCTCGGTGCCACCAACGACAACCTGGAGGAGATCAAGAAGCTCGATCCCAAGCAGTCCTGCGGCATCAAGATCTTCATGGGGGCCTCCACCGGCAACATGCTGGTGGACAACCAGGAGACCCTGGCGGCCATCTTCCGCGAGAGTCCGGTGATGATAGTCACCCACTGCGAGGACACCCCCTCCATCAAGGTGCTGGAAGACGAGGCCCGCGCCAAGTGGGGCGAGGATGTGCCGATGCGCGAGCACGGCCGCATCCGCAGCGCCGACGCCTGCTACAAATCCTCCAGCATGGCGGTGGGGCTGGCGAAAAAATACGGCGCCAAGCTGCACGTGCTGCACCTGACCACGGCCAAGGAGTTGTCGCTCTTCACCGCCACCCCGGATCTGAAGGATCTCAAGGACAAGAACATCACCGCCGAGGTGTGCGTCCACCACCTGTTCTTCAACGAGTCGGACTACGACACCCTGGGCAGCCAGATCAAGTGCAACCCGGCGGTGAAGAGCGCCGCCGACCAGCATGCGCTGCTGGATGCGGTGCGCAACGATGTGCTCGACATCATCGCCACCGATCACGCCCCCCACACCTGGGAAGAGAAGCAGAACAGCTACTTCAAGGCGCCGTCCGGCGTGCCCCTGGTGCAGCACTCCCTGCAGGCGCTGCTGGAGCTCTACCACAACGGCGTCTTCTCGCTGGAGACCATCGTCAAGAAGACCTCCCACGCAGTGGCCGAGCGCTTCCAGGTGCAGGATCGCGGCTACATCCGCGAGGGCTACTTCGCCGACCTGGTGCTGCTGGATCTCGGCAAGCCCTATGTGGTCAACGACAGCAACCTGCTCTACCTGTGCGGCTGGTCGCCGTTCAACGGCTACCGTTTCCAGAGCACCGTCGAGATGACTCTGGTCAACGGCCAGATCGCCTGGCAGAACGGTCAGGTCACCGATCAGGTGCTGGGCAAGCGGTTGACCTTCAACCGCTGACCTTTGCTCGCGAGCGATGCCTGTCACTCGTGCCAAACGGCCGCCCATCGGGCGGCCGTTTTCATGCCGGACGGCGAATTGGCGCCGACAAAATGAGCGGCTGGTCACACTTTGATCCGAGGTTGCTCGTAAAGCAGACGAACGCACTCAGGAGTGGATTTCCCCTGTTGACAGGATCGGGGCATCTCCATAAACTCCCTCCCCGTCAGCCGAGCTGACTCCGTCGGTGTGTAGCGCAGCCAGGTAGCGCATCTGCATGGGGTGTAGAGGGTCGGAGGTTCGAATCCTCTCACACCGACCAAATTCCCCGAGAAAGGCCTTGTCTAACGACAAGGCCTTTTCTTTTTGTGCTCCCCTGCCTCTTTTTGTGTTCCCCTGCGTGGCCGCGCCGCGATTGTCTCGCCCGGTGCTTTGTGCTGTAGTGATGCCGTGTTTCGCCAACCGGCTTGCAAACTAGATGTCGCGTATTGCCCCCCTCTCCCTCGGTTCCCGCCTGTGCGGCCTGCTGCTGATCGGCCTGCTGAGCGGCTGTGCCACCCCCTATGACAGCGAAAAATCCTTCTGGAACGGCCGCACCGGCTTCTCCCAGACCCAGCTCGGCACGGATCGCTGGCAGCTGGAGTTTGTCGGCAACGAGCTGGTGGACAGGGAGACGGCGCGCAAGTACGTGCTCAAACGAGCGGGGGAGATGGCGCTGGCACTGGGGTACGCCTGGGTGCAGGTGCATGAGCTGAGCGTTTCACGAGATGCGGTCAGGGTGACCCCCGCCCGCCCCCGGTTCGGCTTCGACGAGTATGAGCCCGACACCTTCATGGACGAGATGCAGGTAGAGCACCGCACCTCGGCCCTGCTGATCTTCTCCCTCGCCCAGCGCGCAGTAAATGAGCAGAGTCTCGAAGCTATTTATATTGCAAATGTAAAAATAAACAGTGATTAATATAGATTAATTGCAAGATCTATATCACATACAACTAATAACAACATAAAGTTCTGCCATAAGCCGCTGGATTTCCCTTTCGTGATTAGGCATTCTGCCAGCACACCGGCTGTCAGGATTCCATGGCCCGGATCACAAAAACGGACTGAGGTGGCCCCCCGCCACCTGTACACGCACTGCACACAGAGACACTGGGACTCCCCCATGAAAATGAATAAGTTGACGGTTGCCATCCTCATCGCGATGTTGCTTGGCATTTTTACCGGTCAAGGTTACCGCCTGCTGGCGCCCGCTCAGGCGGCTGATTTCGCCAGTGACATCACCATCTTGACCGACATCTTCCTGCGCCTGATCAAGATGATCATCGCCCCCCTGGTCTTCACCACCCTGGTGGTGGGCATCGCCAAGATGGGCGACACCCGCACCGTGGGCCGCATCGGAGTCAAGACCCTCGGCTGGTTCATGCTGGCCTCGCTGATGTCCCTGACCCTGGGCCTGATCATGGTGCACCTGATGCAGCCGGGCGTGGGGCTCTCCCTCTCCCTGCCCGATGACACCGCCAGCTCCGGCGTGGTCGCCAGTGCCCTCTCCCTCAAGGACTTCGTCACTCACGCCATTCCCAAGAGCGTGATCGAGGCCATGGCCACCAACGAGATCCTGCAGATAGTGGTGTTCTCCCTCTTCTTCGGGCTGGCCGCCGCCGCCCTGGGCGATGCCGCCAAACCCGTGGTCAAGCTGATGGCAAGCAGCGCCGAGATCATGCTGAAGGTGACCGGCTACGTGATGAACTTCGCCCCCTTCGCGGTGTTCGGCGCCATCGCCGCCATGGTCGCCAAGGAAGGGCTCGGCATCCTCGCCACCTACGGCACCTTCATGGCCCAGTTCTATCTGGCCCTGGCCTGCCTCTGGCTGCTGCTCATCGCCATGGGTAGCCTGTTCATCCGCCGCCGCATCCTGACCCTGCTGTCCATGATCCGCGAGCCCATACTGCTGGCCTTCTCCACCGCCAGCTCCGAGGCCGCCTACCCCAAGACCCTGGATCGGCTGGAGAAGTTCGGCTGTGACAAGCGCATCGCCAGCTTCGTGCTGCCCATGGGTTACTCCTTCAACCTGGACGGCTCCATGATGTACTGCACCTTCGCGGTCATGTTCATCGCCCAGGCCTATGGCATCGAGCTCAGCATGGCCCAGCAGATCACCATGCTGCTGCTGCTGATGGTCACCTCCAAGGGGATGGCCGGGGTGCCGCGCGCCTCCCTGGTGGTGATCGCCGCCACCCTGAACCAGTTCCAGATCCCGGAGGCCGGCATCCTGCTGCTGCTCGGCATCGACCACTTCCTCGACATGGGCCGCTCCGCCACCAACGTGCTGGGCAACGCCATCGCCGCCAGCGTAGTGGCCAAGACCGAAGACAGCCTGGGAGAGACCCAGCCCGAGGGCGAACTCGCCAAGGCTTGAGCCAACGCCACCCAGCAAAAGGCCCGCAGATGCGGGCCTTTTTTCTGCGCTGTGATCAGCACCAGCGCCGCACCCGCCGGCAGTACTGCACATAGGCGATGCCGAAGCGGGCACGCAGGGCGCGCTCCTCCGGCAGGATCTGAAAGCGGGTGAGCCAGCCCAGCAACAGCAGCGGACCCAGCCAACCCCAGAGGCCGCCGAGATAGCAGGCCAGTGCCATCAACCAGCAGAGCAGCCCCAGATACATGGGGTTGCGGCTGAGGTGATAGACCCCCTGGGTCACCAGCACCCGGCACTGTTGCAGGCGGATCGGGTTGACCGTCGTGCGCTGCCGATGAAAGTTCAGCAGCGCCCCGCCCCCCAGCAGGGCGCCCGCGATCAGCAGGCCGCCAGCCAGGATGAGCGCCACCCCGCCCCCCCTCTCATCCCCCCGCCCCAGCCACATGGCAAGCGCGATCACGACAAACAATAACAAGGGTGGGATACGCAGCTCGAAACGCATATTTTCTTCCTGCAACATGTGCCACAAATGGCGCCATTGCGATACACTCGCAGCGCCGGTAGCTGGGCAAAAAGTGACAAAGATCATCAGCATAGCAACATGCAGCCCCAGCGACACCGCGTCTCGCATCAACCGCGATCATCCTCAACACGAACAATAAGAAGGAATCACCTCATGCACAAGCAAACCCTGCTCGCGACCCTGATCTTCGGCCTGCTCGCCGGCCAGGCCGTCGCCGCCCCCTACCTGCCACTCGCCACCGATCTGCGCAACGGCCAGGAGCAGACCGCGACCAACGCCTGGCTGGAAGTGGACTTGGGTGCATTCGAACACAATATCCAGACCCTCAAGGATCGCCTCGGTGACAAGGGGCCACAGATCTGCGCCATCATGAAGGCCGACGCCTACGGTCACGGCATCGATCTGCTGGTGCCCTCGGTGGTCAAGGCCAATATCCCCTGCATCGGCATCGCCAGCAATGAAGAAGCCCGCGTGGCCCGTGAGAAGGGCTTCGAAGGCCGACTGATGCGGGTGCGCGCCGCCACCCCGGCCGAGGTGGAGCAGGCGCTGCCCTACAAGCTGGAAGAGCTCATCGGCAGCCTGGAGAGTGCCAAGGGCATCTCCGACATCGCCCTGCGCCACAACACCCAGATCCCGGTCCATGTCGGCCTGAACTCCGCCGGCATGAGCCGCAACGGCATCGATCTGCGCCAGTCCGGTGCCAAGGACGAGGCCCTGGCCATGCTCAAGCTCAAGGGCATCACCCCGGTCGGCATCATGACCCACTTCCCGGTGGAGGAGAAAGAGGACGTCAAGCTGGGGCTGGCCCAGTTCAAGCTGGACAGCCAGTGGCTGCTCGAGGCGGGCAAGCTGGATCGCAGCAAGATCACCATCCACGCCGCCAACTCCTTCGCCACCCTGGAAGTGCCGGACGCCTACTTTGACATGGTGCGCCCGGGCGGCCTGCTCTACGGCGACTCCATCCCCTCCTACACCGAATACAAGCGGGTGATGGCGTTCAAGACCCAGGTTGCCTCGGTCAACCACTACCCGGCCGGCAACACCGTCGGTTATGACCGCACCTTCACCCTCAAGCGCGACTCCCTGCTCGCCAACCTGCCGCTCGGTTACTCCGACGGCTATCGCCGGGCGCTGAGCAACAAGGCCTATGTGCTGATCCAGGGCCAGAAGGTACCAGTAGTGGGCAAGACCTCCATGAACACCATCATGGTGGACGTGACCGATCTCAAAGGGGTGAAACCCGGTGACGAGGTGGTGCTGTTCGGCCGTCAGGGGGATGCCGAGGTGAAGCAGGCGGATCTGGAGGAGTACAACGGTGCCCTGCTGGCCGACATGTACACCATCTGGGGCTACACCAACCCCAAGAAGATCAAACGCTGATCGGCCATCTGATATGAAAAAAGGGCTCCCATGGGAGCCCCTTTTATTGCTACTACATTTAGGCGGTCTTTTTACGGGTCACCCAGAGGCTCAATCCCATAGAAGTCAGCAGGATCAGGGCCACGACGCCCAGCGCTATGCCGGTGGGGATCTTGAACACCTCCAGCAACAACATCTTGACCCCGATGAACATCAGGATCAGCGCCAGCCCGTACTTGAGCAGGGCGAAGCGATCGGCCACCCCTGCCAGCAGGAAGTACATGGCACGCAGACCCATGATGGCGAAGATGTTGGAGGTCAGCACGATGAAGGGATCCGTGGTCACCGCGAAGATGGCCGGGATGCTGTCCACCGCGAAGATGAGATCGCTCACCTCCACCAGCACCAGGATCAGCAGCAACGGCGTGGCGTAGCGTACCCCGTCACGCCAGACGAAGAAGTTCTCCCCTTCCAGGCTTTCGGTCACCTTGAAGCGGCGGCGCATCCAGCCCAGCAGCGGGTTGTTGCCAAGATCCGGCTCCTTGTCGGCGGCCCACAGCATCTTGACCCCGGTCAGCAGCAGGAAGGCGCCGAACAGGTAGAGGATCCAGTGGAACTGCTCGATGAGCCAGCTGCCGGCGAACACCATGCCGGCGCGCATGACGATGGCGCCCAGCACCCCGTACAGCAGCACCCGGCGCTGCAGCTCGGCCGGAATGGCAAAGTAACCGAACAGCATCAGCCAGACGAAGACGTTGTCCACCGCCAGCGCCTTCTCGATGAGGTAGCCGGTGAGGAACTCCAGCCCCTTCTGGTTGGCTATTTCACGGCCTGCGCTGTGATCCAGCCAGAACCAGATGGCCAGGTTGAACAGCAACGCCACGCTGATCCAGACCAGGGACCAGATACCCGCCTCCTTGAGCGACACCTTGTGCGCCTTGCCACCGCCGACAAAGCGGATGTCAATCCATAACAGGGCCAGCACTATGCTGAAGAAACCGGCCCACATCCACCATTCACCCATTTTCACTTCTCCCAGAAACGACAAAACCCACGACCGAGAGGCGTGGGTTTGCGTTTGGAGCAGATACACCTTGCCTCTCGGCAAGGTCTCACTTACAGCAAAAATATTGCTGCCCGGCTGCCGGGTGCACTGCAGGAAATGGGTGCACCGTAATGACGACAAACCGGCGAGAAGTTACTCCCCTTGTGCGGCGGATAGTATCAGCCTCGAAAGATAACGCCAAGAGGCATCTTATCCGCCACGGCAAAAAATCGGGGCGCCACCTGGGCGCCCCGCATACTCATCTCAGGCTCAGAGTGGATCCACCTTGAGACAGGAGACCGCGTGGTCAAAGTTCCCTTCCAGCATGGGCCTGGTCTTGGCACACTCGGGGCCGGCCACCGGGCAGCGGGTGCGGAACACGCAGCCGGACGGCGGGTTCATGGGAGACGGCAGATCCCCCTCCAGGATCTGGATGACCTTGCTGCGCTCCAGGTCCGGATCCGGAATGGGCACCGCCGACATCAGCGCCTTGGTGTAAGGGTGCAAGGGGTTGGCGAAGATCTCCTGGCGAGTGCCAAGCTCCACCGCGTTGCCCAGATACATCACCAGCACCCGATCCGAGATGTGCTTCACCACCGACAGATCGTGGGCGATGAAGATGAGCGACAGCCCCATCTCCTTTTGCAGGGACTTGAGCAGGTTGACCACCTGGGCCTGGATGGAGACATCCAGCGCCGACACCGGCTCGTCACAGATGATCATCTTGGGCTCCAGGATCAGCGCCCGGGCGATGCCGATGCGCTGGCACTGACCGCCGGAAAACTCGTGAGGATAGCGGTTCACCAGGTTGGGCAGCAGCCCCACCTTGGTCATCATGGTGCGCACCTTCCCCTTCACCTCATCCCGAGACAGCTTGGGATAGAAGGTGATGAGCGGCTCGGCGATGATGTCGCCTATGGTCATGCGCGGGTTGAGGGAGGCCAGCGGGTCCTGGAAGATCATCTGGATCTCCTTGCGCTTCTCCCGCAGCGCCCCCTGATCGAGCTGGGTCAGATCCTGGCCCAGCCACACCACCTTGCCGTCGGTGGCCGGCACCAGGCCGATCAGCGCCCGCGCGAAGGTGGACTTGCCACAGCCGGACTCGCCGACCACCCCCAGGGTCTCCCCCTCGTACAGGCGCAGGGTCACCCCGTCCACCGCCTTCAAGGCGGAGGGTTTGGCCCAGGGCCAGGCCTTGTCACTCTTGATGCTGAAGTGGACCTTGAGGTCGGACACTTCCAGCAGCAGTTTCTTGTCAGTACCCATTTAGTTTGCCCCCTTGATCATGGCATCCGATACCCAATGGCAGGCCCGTGTCCGTCCGTCGCCGAAGGGGGTCAGGATCGGGGATTGCTGGCCACAGATCTCGTGAGCCCGGTGGCAACGCTCCTGGAAGGGGCAGCCGACGGGCAGACGCAGCAGGTTGGGCGGATTGCCCGGGATGGTGGGCAGCACTTCCCCCTCGGTGTCGAGGCGGGGAATGGCGCGCAGCAAGCCCTCGGTGTAGGGATGACTCGGGCGATAGAAGATGTCGTTGACCCGGCCGTACTCCATGGTGCGGCCGGCATACATCACCAGCACCTTGTCACAGATGCCGGCGACGACGCCCAAGTCGTGGGTGATCATGACGATGGAGGTGTTGAACTCGCGCTTGAGCTCGTTCATCAGGGTCATGATCTGGGCCTGCACCGTCACGTCCAGCGCCGTGGTCGGCTCATCGGCGATGAGCAGTTGCGGACGGCAGAGCAGTGCCATGGCGATCATCACCCGCTGGCGCATGCCACCGGAGAACTCGTGGGGGTACATGTTCATCCGCTTGCGCGACTCGGGGATCTTCACCGCATCGAGCATGCGTACCGACTCCTCGAACGCCGCCGCCTTGCTCGCCCCCTTGTGCAGCATCAGCACTTCCATCAGCTGATCCTTCACCTTCATGTAGGGGTTGAGGGAGGTCATGGGGTCCTGGAAGATCATGGCGATCTTCTCGGAGCGGATCTTGTTGAGCTTGGATTCCGGCAGGTTGAGGATCTCCTCGCCCTGGAACTTGGCCGACCCGGTGATGATGCCGTTCTTGGCCAGCAGCCCCATGATGGCGAAGGCCGTCTGGGACTTGCCAGAGCCGGACTCGCCGACGATCCCCAGGGTCTCGCCAGCCGCCAGGGAGAAGTTGAGGTCGTTGACCGCCACCACATTGCCGTCCGGGGTCTTGAACTCGACCCGCAGATCTTTTACATCCAGTAATTTCATATAAACACTCCTTATCGATCTTTCGTGACGCTTTCCTGCCGATCCTTCAGACGCTATTAGCGGTCCTTGGGATCGAGGGCGTCACGCAGACCATCCCCGAGGAAGTTGAAGCAAAACAGGGTCACCACCATGAAACCGGCGGGGAACAAGAGTTGCCAGATGGCCACTTCCATCGACTTGGAGCCTTCATCCAGCAGGGCACCCCAGCTGGTCATGGGTTCCTGCACGCCGAGCCCAAGGAAGCTCAGGAAGGATTCGAACATGATCATGCCCGGCACCAGCAAGGTGGCGTAGACGGCCACGATGCCGAGCACGTTCGGCACTATGTGACGGGTGATGATCTTCCACTTGGAGACGCCACAAACGTGGGCCGCCTCGATAAATTCCTTGCTCTTGAGGCTCAGGGTCTGGCCTCGCACGATCCGCGCCATGTCCAGCCAGCTCACCGCGCCGATGGCGAGGAAGATGAGGGCCAGGTTGCGACCGAAGAAGGTCACCAGCATGATCACGAAGAACATGAAGGGGAAGGCGTTGAGGATCTCCAGTACCCGCATCATCAGGCTGTCGACCCGTCCGCCGATGAAGCCGGAGGCCGCGCCGTACAGGGTGCCGATGACCACGGCCACCATGGCGCCCATGATGCCGACCATCAGCGAGATGCGGCCGCCGAGCAGGGTGCGCACGAACAGATCGCGGCCCAGGCTGTCGGTGCCGAAGTAGTGACCCGCCTCCATGTCAGGGGCCGATTGCATGGCACCCCAGTCCGGATCGTCGAAGGTATATTGGGACAGATGGGGCCCGACTATCACCGCCAGACCGATGATGGTCAGGATGATGAGACTGGTGAGAGCCGCCTTGTTACGCAGGAAACGGCGACGGGCATCCTTCCACAGGGAACGCCCTTCCACCACTTCCACTTTCTGGGCGAACGCCTCGATGGCTTCGCGCTTCTCAGTTGTGACAACCATGATGAACTCCCGACTTAGTAACGGATCTTGGGATCGATGACGGCATAGAGGATATCGACCACGGCGTTAAAGGTAATGGTGAGGGCGCCGACCAGAATGGTCAGACCGAGCACCATGGAGTAATCACGGTTGAGGGCACCGTTGACGAACAGCTGACCAATGCCCGGCAGGCCGAAGATGGTCTCGATCACCACGGAGCCGGTGATGATGCCGACGAAGGCCGGGCCCAGGTAGGAGACCACCGGCAGCATGGCCGGCCGCAGCGCATGGCGCAGTATGATGTGACGCAGCGGCAGGCCCTTGGCGCGGGCGGTGCGGATGAAGTTGGAGTTCATGGTCTCTATCATGCTGCCGCGCATGATGCGCGAGATGGCGGAGATGTAATACATCATCATGCCAAACACCGGCAGCACCATGAACTGCACCCCTCCCCCCTGCCAGCCCCCGGCGGGGAACCAGCCAAGGTAGATGCTGAAGAAGAGCACCAGCAAGGGCGCCAGCACGAAGCCCGGGATCACCACCCCGGCCATGGCCGACGACATCAGCAGATAGTCGATGATGGTGTTTTGTTTGAGCGCCGCTATGGTGCCGAAGATGGCCCCCAGCATCACCGCCAGCACGAAGGCCGCCGAGCCAATCTTGGCCGAGACCGGCAGCGCCTGGCTGACCAGATCGTTGACGCTGAAGTCCTTGTACTTGAAGGAGGGACCCAGATCGCCTTGCAGCAGGTTGCCCAGATAGGTGAGGTATTGCACGCCTATGGGCTTGTCCAGGCCGTATTTGGCCTCGATGTTGGCCAAGACTTCCGGCGGCAGGGCGCGTTCGCTGGTAAAGGGGTTGCCAGGAGCGAAGCGCATCATGAAGAAGGAGACGGTGATCAGGACCAGCAGGGTCGGGATCGCTTCCAGTAGACGTTTAAAAATGAATTTCAACATAGACATTTCCTGTCCTGTACTGCTTCCAAAGGGTCGCGGTTGTAATAAAGGCCCGCCGTCTGGCGGGCCTGCTTGTTATGCGACTTGTTGCTTTACTCAGTGAGCAATGATGTACATGTCTTTGCTGTAGAGGTTATCCAGCGGGTTGGCCGGGTAGCCGCCCACATAAGGCTTGACCATGCGGGAGGTCACGTACTGGTAAATGGGCGCAATCGGCATGTCCTTGGCCAGGATATCTTCGGCCTGGACATAGAGCTTGTTGCGTGACTCTGCATCTACCTGGTTGCGCGACTCGGCCATCATCTTGTCGAAGGCAGCATTGGAGTACTTGCCGTCGTTGTTGCCATGGGTGGTCTGCATCAGATCCAGCATGGAAGAGGCTTCGTTGTAGTCGGCGATCCAGCCTGCACGACCCACGTCAAAATCACCCTGCTTCTTGGTTTCCAGGTAGGTCTTCCACTCCTGATTCACCAGGCTCACCTGCACACCCAGCTTCTTCCACATGGAGGCGACGGCGACGGCCACCTTCTTGTGGTTGTCGTCGGTGTTGTAGAGCAGTTCAAACTTGAGCGGCTTGCCCGGGCCGTAACCGGCCTCGGTCAGCAGCGCTTTGGCCTGGGCATCACGCTCGGCCTGGCTCAGCTTGGACCAGGCAGGTGCCACCGGTTTGAAGCCGTCGACAAAATCAGGAACGAGCGTGTAGCCCGGGGTCTCACCCTTACCCATCACCTTGTCGGCGATCACGTTGCGATCGATGGCATAGGAGAGCGCGGTACGCACTCGTACATCATCAAACGGCTTATGCTTGAAGTTGTACTGGTAGTAGTAAGTCCCCACGTAGCCACTGACCTGCACCTCTTTCGGGTACTCCTTCTTCATCTGCTTGAAGCGCTCGATCGGCATGTTGTAGGTGAGATCGAGTTCACCGGCCAGATAACGGTTCAGCTCGGCGTTGGTGGACTGGATCGGCAGGTAAGTGACCTTGTCGACCACCGTCTTGGCGTTGTTCCAGTAGTTGGGGTTGCGCTCGACATCGACGCGCTCGTTGACTACCCAATCCTTCAGCTTGTAGGCACCGTTGGAGACCATGTTGGCCGGCTGGGTCCACTTGTCACCAAACTTCTCGATCACCTTCTTCGGTACCGGATAAGTGGTGGTGTGGGACAGCATGCTGACGAAATAGGGGACCGCTTTTTCCAGCTGGACCTCGAAGGTGTAATCGTCCACCGCCTTCACGCCCAGGGTATCGGACGGCTTCTTGCCGCCGATGATGTCGGTCGCATTGACGATGGTCGGGATTTCCATGTACCAGGAATAGGGAGAGGCGGTCTTGGGATCCACTGCCCGCTTGAAGGCGAACTCGAAATCGTGGGCGGTGACGGGATCCCCGTTGGACCACTTGGCATCTTTGCGCAGGTGGAACACGAAGTGCTTGTTGTCCTTGGTTTCCCAGGATTCGGCCACGCCGGGCAGGGTCTCACCCTTGGGGCCTGAGGTGACGAGACCCTCGAACAGGTCACGCAGAATATTGGATTCGACCGTTCCTTCGGTCTTGTGCGGATCCAGGGTAGCGGGTTCTGAACCGTTACCTTTCACCAGAGACTGCTCGGGGGCGAGCTTGGTGCCAGCGGGGACATCTGCGGCCTGAGCCAGGCTGGCCCCACCGAATAGCGCAGCCAATAAAAGGGTATTTATCATTGTTTTTTTATGAGTCATTTCCATTTACTCCAACAAGAACATTCCATGCATTTGCCATAAGTGCGAGCCTGAGGTCGCAATCAGCATAATTCCCTGTCATTTCTGATAATGCAACATATATCATCAGAGCTGGTGCTAAGCCTTGGTCAAATAAACAGCTTTTAAGCCATTCCCTAGCATTTAAACAGGCTGGTTTGGTGCTTTTATATACAGCCCCGCCCGATTCTAGGAAATGGCTAACAAAAAAGAAACAATAAAAAGCCGGTCACTGGGACCGGCTCCGACAAAACAGACCTGAATCACATCAATCCGGGGAAGACGCCCTTGACGCCAGCCACCATGATCTCGATGCCAAGGGACATCATGATGAGCCCCATGATCCGGGTCACCACGTTGATGCCGGTGTTCCCCATCAGTTTGAACAACAAGGGGGCGGCACGGAAGATGAGCCAGGAGCAGTACGCAAATGCCATGGCCACCACGAACATGCCCAGCAACTGGGGCCAGGTTTTCTGGCTGGCATAGACAATAGAAGAGGAGATAGCCCCGGGCCCCGCCATCAGCGGCAGCGCCAGCGGCACCACGGCGATGGATTCCCGCGCGGCCAGTTCGCCCTTCTCCTGCTTGTTATGCTTCACCTCGCCCAGCTTGCCTTGCAGCATGGACCAGGCGATTAGAGTGATCAGCGAACCACCGGCGATGCGAAATGACGCCAATGAGATGCCGAAGCCATCCAGGATCAGCTGCCCCATGCACATGGAGACCATCAGGATCACCACCACCGCAATATGGGCAGTGGTATTGGTCTTCATCCGCTCTTCCGGCTGCATATGGCCCGTCAGGCTGACAAAGACCGGCAACAACCCAAGCGGGTTGATGATCGCAAACAGACCGATGAAAAATTTCAGATACAAAGAGACGTCAATTGCTGCCATAGGCGCCATCCAGAATCAAACGGGGCCACATGGGCCATCCCAACAAAAACTGTGCGTAAATTTACACCATGCTCATGACCTTCACCAATCAAATAATCTCACCCTTTCCGTGGGTTTTCAGTTAGTTCCTCTAATGAATCGACATAATTCAACATATCGAGTTGTTAATGCCAGCTTGGTTAAATTAACATTTTGGCAAAATTCATTAGCGCTTTATCTGACCACCTTGTCTTGTCGCGATATTTTGCATCGCGAAAAGAGACTTTCTCATTGATTGATATGGAGCCAAGTTGCAATGAAACCGGATGCGCAGCCCCTTGGCGCGGCGGCTCTCCGACTCGCGTTGCCAACTGATTATCGACGATCTCTGTCCTAACATTTTGGCCCAGAGTCATGATCAGGGTCGAACGGAAATCACACTATCGCATGTCAACCCGTGCCGGCATCTTCTGCTGTGACCGCCGAGGGCCAGCAAGCGGCCCTTTGGGTGTACAGATGGATGAAAAAAACACGCTTTTTTGCCGCAAACAACGGTAACAAGGTAAGGGGCTACCGCGAGATGTTCGCCTGCGAATCCAGCGCGCCCCTGACCCACGCGGGCCGAAGGCGCTCGAGATCCCTTGGCGCATCTTCACTAACCATTTGAAAAATTAAACATATCCCTTAATTAATGCAGGGATTATCGCCGCCAGACCACGCCCTGCTTGCCGATCGCCTCAACCGATCTACATATATGAAACAAAATTTCTTTTGTTCTTTTGTTACATATGATCCAGATCAAGTTTTTCTGCAGCGACCCCGCTCTATAATCGACTCAGAAAGCAATTTAGTAAGGCATGTAAATACCCCGTTGTGGTGATTCTATCCTTGACAGGAAGGCTATAATTGCCGGGCATTGCCAAGGTCTTACTAAACAGTTTTCAAATCATCAGGAGATAAACATGGCAGTAACCAATTTGGCTGAACTGGATGCACTGGTTGCCCGCGTCAAAGAAGCACAGCGTGAATTCGCCAGCTTCTCGCAAGAGCAGGTAGACAAGGTTTTCCGTGCCGCCGCCCTGGCCGCCAGCAACGCCCGTATCCCCTTGGCCCAAATGGCCGTGGCAGAGTCCGGTATGGGTATCATCGAAGACAAGGTTATCAAGAACCACTTCGCCTCCGAATACATCTATAACGCTTACAAAGACGAGAAGACCTGCGGCATCCTGAGCCAGGATGACGAGATGGGCACCATGATCATCGCCGAGCCGGTAGGTATCATCTGCGGTATCGTTCCGACCACCAACCCAACCGCTACCGCGATCTTCAAAGCCCTTATCTCCCTGAAGACTCGTAACGCCATCATCTTCTCCCCGCACCCCCGCGCCAAGAACTCCACCAATACCGCTGCCAAGCTGGTACTGGATGCAGCCATCTCCGCCGGTGCACCGAAAGACATCATCGGCTGGATCGACCAACCCTCTGTTGAGCTTTCCAACGCGCTGATGAAGCACAACGACATCAACCTGATCCTGGCCACCGGTGGCCCGGGCATGGTGAAAGCCGCTTACTCCTCAGGCAAGCCGGCTATCGGCGTGGGTGCGGGTAACGTGCCGATCGTCATCGACGAAACCGCCGATGTGAAGCGCGCCGTCGCCTCCATCCTGATGTCCAAGACCTTCGACAACGGTGTGGTCTGTGCGTCCGAGCAAGCTGTCATCGTGGTTGACTCCATCTACAACCAGGTGAAAGAGCGTTTCTCCAGCCACGACGGCTACATCCTGTCCAAAGATGAAGCGGACAAGGTACGTAAGGTGCTGCTGATCAACGGCGCGCTGAACGCCGATATCGTGGGCCAGCCGGCCACCAAGATCGCTGCAATGGCTGGCGTGACTGTGCCTGCCACCACCAAGATCCTGATCGGTGAAGGTCTGGAACTCTGCGCTGAAGATGAGTTCGCTCACGAGAAGCTCTCCCCGACGCTGGGTATGTTCCGTGCCAAAAACTTCGAAGACGCCGTTGATATGGCCTGTGACATGGTCAACATCGGTGGTATTGGCCACACCTCCGGCCTGTACACCGACCAGGATCGCAACGCCGACCGCATCAGATACTTCGGCGACAAGATGAAGACCGCCCGTATCCTGATCAACACCCCCTCCACCCAGGGCGGTATCGGTGACCTGTACAACTTCGCTCTTGCTCCTTCCCTGACCCTGGGTTGCGGCTCCTGGAGTGGTAACTCCATCTCCGAGAACGTCGGTCCCAAGCACCTGATCAACAAGAAGACAGTCGCAAAACGGGCAGAAAATATGCTGTGGCACAAACTTCCGAAATCCATCTATTTCCGTCGTGGCTCCCTGCCGATCGCCCTCGGTGATCTGGAAGGCAAGAAGCGTGCAATGGTGGTCACCGACCGTTTCCTGTTCAACAACGGCTATGCCGACGACGTGGTTCGTCTGCTCAAGAAGCTGAACATGGAAGTGGAAGTATTCTACGAAGTAGAAGCCGACCCGACCCTGTCCATCGTCCGCAAGGGCGCCGAGATGGCCAACTCCTTCAAGCCGGACGTTATCCTGGCGCTGGGTGGTGGTTCACCGATGGATGCGGCCAAGATCATGTGGGTCATGTACGAGCACCCGGACACTGCGTTCGAAGATCTGGCCATGCGCTTCATGGACATCCGCAAGCGTATCTACAAGTTCCCGAAAATGGGCGTGAAGGCCGAACTGGTCTGTATCACCACCACTTCCGGTACCGGCTCTGAAGTCACCCCGTTTGCGGTAGTCACCGACGACGCCACCGGCATGAAGTACCCGCTCGCCGACTACGAGCTGACCCCGAACATGGCCATCGTCGATGCCAACCTGGTCATGAACATGCCCAAGTCCCTGTGCGCCTTCGGTGGTGTGGACGCGGTCACTCACGCCATGGAAGCCTACGTTTCCGTACTGGCTAACGAATACTCCGATGGCCAGGCACTGCAAGCGCTGAAGCTGCTGAAAGAGTATCTGCCGTCCAGCTACCAGAACGGTGCCAACGATCCGGTTGCTCGCGAGAAGGTGCACAATGCTGCGACCATCGCCGGTATCGCATTCGCCAACGCCTTCCTGGGTGTCTGTCACTCCATGGCGCACAAGCTGGGTGCTGAATTCCACATTCCGCACGGCTTGGCTAACGCCCTGCTGATCAGCAACGTCATCCGCTACAACGCGAACGACAACCCGACCAAGCAGACCGCGTTCTCCCAGTACGATCGTCCGCAGGCTCGTCGTCGTTACGCCGAAATCGCCGACCACCTGGGTCTGACTGCGGCCAGTGACCGTACCGCTGCCAAGATCGAGAAGCTGCTGGCCTGGCTGGACGAGCTGAAAGCGACCCTGGGCATCCCGGCCTCCATCCGTGAAGCCGGTGTGAACGAAGCCGACTTCCTGGCCAAGGTTGACCAGCTGGCGCTGGAAGCCTTCGATGACCAGTGCACCGGTGCCAACCCGCGCTACCCGCTGATCACCGAACTGAAAGCCATCCTGATGGACACCTACTACGGCCGTCCCTTCACCGAGGAAGCTCAGGTAGCGACCAAGGTGGAAGCCAAGGTAGAGACCAAGGTTGAAAGCAAGAAAAAATCCAAGGCCTGATAACTGGCCTTGTGATAAAAAGCCCGCGCACCTGCGCGGGCTTTTTTATTTGTCTATCTGTTTAATTTTGCTAGCTTGTTGGTAGGCAAACACGAAACAAGAGCTAGCCAATGGCGCTGATCCAAGCCTCCATCGAGCAGTTAAGAATCGGCCACTACATCCATCTCCCCACGGGATGGACCAGTCACCCTTTCATGTTCAATGCCTTCAAGATCCGCGATCAGCAGCAGCTCGACATCATCCGCCACCTCGAACTCACCCTGCTGATGGTGGATCCCACGCGAAGTGATCTCCCGGTCGAACCCCTCTTGCACGGCGACACCACTCCCGCGGTCACCCTATCCGTTCCCCTCGACGAGCCCCTCCTCCCCGAGCCAGTCATGTTCGACGAGAAGGCCTTTCGCCGCTCCCTGCGCGCCGCCGACAAAGCATTCGGCCAATCCCTGTCCGAGCTGCGCGATGCGCTTGGCGCCCTCAACCTCAAGCCGGACGAGGGGCTGGCCCACACGGCGCAGATAGTGCGCGATGCCGCCGCCCGCATGGCCGCCCACGAGGGGCCGCTTGGCTTGCACCTGATCCGCAGCCAGCACACGGATATCCTGCTGCAGCACAGCCTGAGCGTGGCCTTCATCGCCATGCTGATGGCCCGCGAGCTGGGCATGAGCCCCGTCGAGATGGAAGAGGTGGGGCTGGCCGGGCTAGTCCACGACATTGGCGAGCTCAGGATCCCGAGCCAGATCACCCAGAAGCGGGGGGAGCTCAGCCGTGCCGAATTGAATTTTCTCAACATGCACCCCCAGTACGGGCTGGAGATGCTCAACCACCTGCAGGCATTTGAGCCCAGGATCCGCCAGGTCGCCCATCTGCATCACGAGCGACTCGACGGCAGCGGCTTCCCGCTCGGCAGCAAGGGGGGAGAGATCCCTCCCCTCGCCCGCCTCATCGGCCTGGTGGATTACTACGACGAGCTGCTGCACCCGCGCAGCAGCGCCACCCCGGCGGCGCCGAGTCAGGCCATAGCCCAGCTCTACAAGCAGTCCCAGAAGAAGTTCGATCAGGATCTGGTCAAATTGCTGATCAAGGTGCTGGGGGTCTATCCGCCCGGCTCCTTGGTTCGCCTCGACGACGGCTTGGTGGCACTGGTGCTCTCCACCGAGCCCAGCATGCCGCTCAGACCCAAGGTGCTGCCCTACTGCAAGGCGCAGCGCCCGGAAGGGGTACCGATGATCGATCTGCGGGAAGACGGGAGAGCCATCACCGCCTGCATCAGGCAGGAGGAGCTGGACGAGGGGCAGCGGCTGTTTTTCAACCTGACCAAGCGCTTCTGTTACTATTTCGCCTTCTGAGTTATCCCCAGAAGCTGGGGATAACTCATTGGACAAACCTGAATAATTGCCCAATCCCCCTCAAAATGGTCCGCTATTGAACCTGAATAAAAAACGCCCAGCCAGAAGGCCGGGCGGAGCATGCTACCTCCGTGTAGCGTATCCAGCGGATACATTCATGCTCTCTTCAGCAATACCAAGCCTGAATCGATTACACAAATATCAATTTAACATGCTGATTTTATATGGTTTTACTCCAGCATTCTGGCAAACTGCTCGCCGCGATACGCCCATTGCCCGAGACGGAACAGGATCCGGATCACAAAACGCCGCGCCGGGGCCACTGCGCGGCATGGTTTTAAAGGAACGTTTTTTATGCAGTTAGTCCTCTCCCTGCTGCAGCAGATGAGCGTCAGCCTGGTCATCGCCTACCTCTTTTCCAAGAGTCCGCTGCTGCGCCCCCTGGCCAACTACTCGGTCAGGCTCCCCCACAAAGTCTTGATATACGTTATTTTTTCCTGCTTCTGCATCCTCGGCACCTATGTCGGGCTGGACATAGATGACGCCATCGCCAACACCCGCGCCGTCGGCGCCGTGCTGGGCGGGCTGCTGGGGGGTCCGCTGGTGGGCTTTCTGGTGGGACTGACCGGCGGCCTGCACCGCTATACCCTCGGCGGATTTACCGATCTCGCCTGCGCCATCTCCACCACCTGCGAGGGCTTGCTGGGTGGCCTGGTGCACTGGCGGCTGATGCGGACCAACCGGGTGGATGCCCTGTTCAAACCCCGGATCGCCTTCTTCACCACCCTCTACGCCGAGATCTTGCAGATGGTCATCATACTGCTGGTCGCCACGCCCTTTGAGCAGGCCCTGCAGTTGGTGCGCACCATCGCCACCCCCATGATCCTGGCCAACTCCTGCGGGGCGGCGCTCTTCATCAGCATGATCCGCGACCAGCAACGGATGTACGAGAAGTTCTCCCGGGTCTTCTCCGCCAAGGCGCTCACCATCGCCAACCGCACCGTCGGCATCATGACCCAGGGCTTCACCGTCGAGGCGAGCAACAAAATTGCCCGCATCGTGCAGGAAGAGACCGGGGTCGGCGCCGTCGCCATCACGGACACCGACAAGATCCTGGCCTTCATCGGCACCGGCGAGGATCACCACAAGCCGGGTACCCCCATCACCTCGGCCATCACCCTGCAGGCCATCGCCCGGAACAAGGTGCTGTTCGCCGACGGCAACCGCCAGCCCTATCGCTGCAGCATCTCCCCCCAGTGCCAGCTCGGCTCGGTGCTGGTGATCCCGCTGCAAGGGGACAAGGGGGTGATAGGCACCATCAAGCTCTATGAACCCAAGAAGCGATTGTTCCTCAAGATCAACCACACCCTGGGGGAAGGGATCGCCAACCTGCTGTCCCAGCAGCTGCTGAGCGGCCGGCTGGAGCAGCAACAGCGGTTGCTGGTGCAGTCCGAGCTCAAACTCATCCAGGCCCAGATCAACCCCCACTTCCTGTTCAACACCCTCAACACCATCAGCGCCATCACCCGGCGCGACCCCGAGCGGGCCCGCCAGCTGCTGCTGCATCTGTCCCGCTTCTTTCGCAAGAACCTCAAACGCCAGAGCGACATGGCCACCCTGCAGGAGGAGCAGGAGCACTGCCAATCCTACCTGGAGATCGAGCTGGCCCGCTTTGGTGAGCGATTGACAGTGCAAAACGAGATCCCGCCGCGGCTGGGCCAGCTGCAGTTGCCGAGCTTCACCCTGCAGCCCCTCATCGAGAATGCCATCAAGCACGGCATCTCCACCCTGCTGGAACATGGCCGCATCCGCCTCTACGCGGAGGAGATCCCCGAGCTGGTCAGGCTCTGCGTCGAGGACAACGCCGGCGCATGGCAGGGGGATCTGACGGGGGACGGGCTCGGCATGAACATAGTGGACCGCCGACTCAAGAGTGCCTTCGGCGATCGCTTCGGCCTCAGCGTCCAGTGCGAGCCGGAGCAATGGACCCGGGTCTCCTTCAGCATCCCCAAGGCGCCCCGGCCCCCTTCCAAGGAGATAACATGATCCGCATCCTGATCGTCGATGACGAGCCCTATGCCCGCGAAGAGCTGGCCGAGCTGCTCGGCAGTGACCCCGATATCGAGATCCTCGGCGCGGCCGCCAACGCCCTTGAGGCGCTGCCGCTCATCCAGCGACTCAAGCCGGACGTGGTGTTTCTCGATATCCAGATGCCCAAGCTCAGCGGCATGGAGCTGGTGGCCATGCTCGATCCCCTGCCCCGCATCGTGTTCGTCACGGCGTTTGATGACTACGCCATCCAGGCCTTCGAGGAGAACGCCTTCGACTACCTGCTCAAGCCGGTCGAGCCCGTCCGGCTGGCCAAGACGCTGGCGCGCCTCAAGCAGGATCTCACCCCGCAGTCCATCACCTCTCTGGCGCCCGCCATCCGCCACATTCCCGGCTACCTGCACAACCGGGTGCGGCTGCTGCCCATAGAGCAGGTGGAGTATGCCTTCTCGGATCTCGGCGGGGTGCACGTCGCCTGCCAGGGTGAGCTGTTTCACACCCAACTCACGCTCAAGTCGCTGGAGGAGAAGACCCCGCTGCTGCGCTGCCATCGCCAATACCTGGTGGCTCCGGGCGCCATCTTCGAGATCCAGTTACTGGAGAATCAGCTGGCCCAGATCGTCACCCAAAGCGGGGCCAGGGTGCCGGTCAGCCGTCGCTACCTCAAGGAGCTGAAGGATGAGTTAGGCCTGGAGTGACCTGGCCTGAGTGTGCGCCGGCTCACAGTCGGCAACCGCTCGGGTCGCCATGCCGCCGCTCACCACCTTTACCTGCCGTTAACAGAAGAGCCCACTTAGACTGACCGCGCACACCATAAAATAACAATGCTGGAGCGTAACAATGATCTGGTTCTTCCTCTGCGTCGGCCTGCTAGTGGCTGGCTATTTCTTCTATGGCAAGTTCATCGAGCGGATATTTGGCCCGCAACCCGAGCTCGCCACCCCCGCCATCACCATGGCCGACGGCGTGGACTATGTGCCCATGTCGGACAAGAAGGTCTACCTGGTTCAACTGCTCAACATCGCCGGGGTCGGCCCCATCTTCGGCCCCATCCTGGGTGCCCTGTACGGCCCGGTCGCCATGCTCTGGATAGTGTTTGGCTGCATCTTCGCCGGCGCGGTCCACGACTACTTCTCCGGCATGCTGTCGGTGCGCGCCAAGGGCGCCTCGGTACCAACCGTGGTCGGTGAGCACCTGGGCACCACCGCCAAGCACTTCATGAACCTGTTTGCCGTGGTGCTGCTGATGCTGGTGGGCGTGGTGTTCGTGCTGAGCCCGGCGGGCCTGCTGGCGAACCTTACCTCCACCGATCTGGTCTACTGGATAGTGGCGATCTTTGCCTACTACATCCTCGCCACCATAGTTCCCATCGACAAGATCATCGGTCGCTTCTACCCCATCTTCGGCGCCCTGCTGGTGTTCATGTCGGTCGGTCTCATCATCGGCCTTATCGTCTCCGGCAAAGGCTTCTACAACACCGGGATGGACTTCTCCAACCTGCACCCGACCGAGCTGCCGCTGTGGCCGCTGCTGTTCATCACCATCGCCTGTGGCGCCGTCTCCGGCTTCCATGCCACCCAGTCCCCGCTGATGGCGCGCTGCATGCAGAACGAGAAGTCCGGCCGCTTCATCTTCTACGGCGCCATGATAGGTGAAGGGATCATTGCCCTCATCTGGTGCACCCTGGGTCTCTCCTTCTACGACAGCACCGAAGCGCTCAACGCCACCCTGGCGAGCGGCGGCCCGGCGGCCGTGGTGCACGAAGTCTCCACCAGCCTGCTCGGCACGGTCGGCGGCATCCTGGCCATCCTCGGCGTGGTGATCCTGCCCATCACCTCCGGTGACACCGCGTTCCGTAGTGCCCGTCTCATAGTGGCGGACTTCCTGAAGCTGACCCAGAAACCCATGGCCAAGCGACTGCTGATCGCCGTCCCCATGTTCATCCTCGGCTTCATCATCTCCAAGGCAGAGTTTGGGGTGATCTGGCGCTACTTCGGCTGGGCCAACCAGACCACCGCCGTCATCATGCTGTGGGCCGCCGCCGCCTACCTCATCAAGGAAGGCAAGCTGCACTGGGTCTGCACCATCCCCGCCATGTTCATGACAGCCGTGGTGTTTACCTACCTGGCCAACGCGCCCATCGGCTTTGGTCTGGCGATGGACATCTCCACCATCATCGGCCTGGTGTGTACCGCCGTCATCACCCTGGCCTTCCTGATCAGGTTCAGGCCATCCCGGCTGAGCGCGGTGAAGGAGAACTAACCCGCGTATCGCACCCAAATAAGAAGGCCCGGCATCGCTGCCGGGCCTTCTCGTTTTCCCTCTGCATTCACCCCTGTCTGGCCGCCGGACGCGCCTCCGCGGGCGCCTCGGCCGGGGCCTGATACCAGTGCTCTCTGGCCACCAGCACCGCCTGCTCCGGCTGGGCGATGAAATTGGGGGACATGATCTGCACCCCGAACTCGTTGAACACATCCTGGATATGGCCATGCAGTTCCGTCTTGGCCACCGCGGGCAACAAGCCGTCCTTCATGCGCACCTGCAGCTCGTACTCCACATACCAGTCCTGCAGGTTGAGCTGACGCACCAGCGGTGGCTCGGCCTGATTGAGCTGCTGGCAGCGCCGCGCCGCCAGCTCCAGCATGGCGTGCACCTGACGCCAGGGGGTGTCGTAGCCGATGGTCACCTTGGTCAGCAGGGCGACCCCCTTGTCCCCCGCCAGCCGCGTGAGATTGGTCACCCTGCCGCCGACCACCACGGCATTGGGCAGGGTCACCTCGTGATCTTGGCGCGTCACCAGCTTGGTCGAGAGCGCATTGAGCTCGGTCACCATCCCCTCCACCTCGCCGATCTGAACCAGATCGCCGGGCCGCAGGGCGCGGGAGTAGATGAGCACCAGACCGCTCATGGCATGGTTCATGATCCCGGCCGAGCCCAGGGTCACCATCAACCCGAAGAAGACGCTGATCCCCTTGAAGGCGTCGGAGTTGGCGCCGGGCAGGTAGGGATAGGCCACCGTCAGGGCGAACAGCCAGATCACCACCGAGAGCAACCGCCGGGTGGCACCTATGGTCTCGGCGTGCAGGCCCTGCACCCGGAACTGACCGCGCTCGATGCGATCGAACACTATGGCCAGCATCCGGATGAAGAAGCGGGTAATGACGATGATCAGCAGCACAGTTACCAGCCCCGGCATGGCCGAGATCATTCCCTCCAGCATGTCGCCGCACAGGGTGAACAGGGAGTCTCCCAGCCGCTCGCTCCAGGCCCGCGTTTGCGGAAAGAGCCCCAGCACATAGGTGAGCCAGCCATAGGTGAGCGCGAAGATCAGCAGCAGCGTCAGCAGACTCAGCAGGCGAGCCTCGACATTGCCCGCCACCTGGCGCCACTGATGGGGGATCAACCCCCTCTGCAACAGCAGGCGGTTGGCGAGCCACTTCTTGACCAGCCGCAGCCCCTTTTGCAGCAGCCAGACCAGGCCAAAGAAGAGGGCACTGGCCAGCAGGGTCTTGCCGACGGCCTTGAGCAGATAGGGGGCTGAATGCAGCTCCAGATACTTGATGCGGACCTCATCCAGGCGCAGCCGGACCCGCTCGGCCGCCTGATCCAGCGTCAACTCATCGAACTCGTCCAGATCGCCGGCCAGCAGCACCAGAATGCGCTTGCCGTTCACCATGAACTCCCGGCTATCCTGGCCGACCCGAGTCCCCTTGGCCAGGGTGACGGGCGAGTTCAAGTCGCCGGGCGCCATGGCCTGGAGCCGTTCATGGACCAGCCGCACCCTGGCCGCCCCATCCAGGCTGCCATACTTGGTCTGCAACATGACGATGGGCTCATGGAGCAGGATCAGGGTCTGTGACCTCTCCTGTTCGGTGGGCGCCATCCTGGGCTCTGCCGCCCAGCCGATCCTTGCCGACAACAGGCTGACCAGCAGCAGCCCTCCCCATAACAGACTCATCCAGCATGGTCTTTTCATCGCTAACTCATCTCCTTGAGCTGTGACATCCGAATCCCTTTTCCCCTTTGATTTTACAGAAAGAAATTCATCGTGCGCGGTTTATGACCAGCCAATGAACCGAGGCTGTACCGGAATGTCAACACTCTGATTGCAGTCTTGCGCTGACGTAATATGCTGTCATCATGCACCAGAAACTATGGGTGCAAGTCAGTGTGTGACCTTGCAGCCTCGATTGGAGACATTAATGATACCTGATTACATACTTACCTACGTTGCCCTCGGGATATTGGTGTTTGTCGTTCTGGTCATGTTCTACGGTGTAATCGTTATTCACGATATCCCGTATGAAATTGCCAAACACCGCAATCATCCCCATCAGGATGCGATTCATGTGGCGGGCTGGGTTAGCCTGTTTACCCTGCATGTGCTCTGGCCCTTCCTCTGGATCTGGGCCACGATTTATCGCCCCGATCGGGGTTGGGGTTTCAATCAGCGTCTGGAAAAAGACGAGAATGAGATCTCCACGCTCAAGCAAGAACTTGCCGCATTGCAAGCCCGTATGGCAACGCTCGAACAGACCGAAAAGTAGGTAATATTTCATGGACTTGCTACTCATTCTTACCTATACAGCCATCTGTGTAGGGATTTTCAAGATCTTCAAGATCCCGCTCAACAAGTGGACAGTGCCGACGGCCGTGCTCGGTGGCGTCTTCATCATAGGGGCGCTCATCGTACTGATGAACTACAACCATCCCTATTCTGAAATGTCGCGCAACTACTACGTCTCCACCCCCATAGTGCCTCTGGTGAAAGGCCGCGTCAGCGAAGTTGATGTCAAGCCCAACCAGAAAGTCAAAAAGGGAGATGTGCTGTTTCGCATCGAGTCAGAACCCTTCGAGCAGAAGGTCGCCAGCCTGACGGCGCGGCTCGACTCCAATCAGGATTTCCTCAAGGCACTCGGTGCCAGACTCCGTTCAGCCAGCCTGGATCGCGATCGTGCCCTGGAACTGGTACGCCGCGGCATCGGCAAGCAGCGTGACCTCGACGTCACCCAGGCCAACGTGGACGACATCGTCGCCCAGCTGGATCAGCAAAAAGCGACCATCAATGATCTGCAGGCACAGCTCAACGAGGCCAAGTACGCGCTGGAGCAGACCGTGGTCTACGCCCCGAGCGATGGTCACGTCGTCCAGCTGGCGCTGCGCCCCGGCATGATAGCGACCCCCTACATGTATCGCCCTGTGATGACCTTCATCCACGAGGACGATACCTCTTATGTCGGCTGGTTCTGGCAGAACAGCATGCAGCGACTGGCGGTCGGCGATGAAGCCGAGGTGGTGATCGACGGTATCCCAGGCAAGATCTTCAAGGGTGAGGTACAAGCCGTGATCCCCGCCATCGCCTCGGGTAACGTGCAGGCCAACATAGGTTTGCTGGATCAGACCTCAGCCCAGGTGCCGGGCCGTCTGCCTGTCCTCATCAAGATCACCGACCCCGAGTGGTCCAAGTATCAGGTGATCGCGGGCTCGAGTGGTCAGGCTGCCATCTACACCGATTATTTCCACCATGTGGCCATCATGCGCAAGATTCTGCTGCGCATGGGTAGCTGGCTCAACTACCTGTTCCCCTTCCACTAAGCAAGATTGCACTCTCTCGGCGGGCCAGAATCATTCTGGCCCGCTTCCTTTGGCGGCGAGACGCCCGTCACCACCTGCCCATATCACTTCTGCCCTCTCACGCCTACCCGCTGCATTTTGGCGGCAAGATCCCTATAATGGCGCCATCCCGTACCGACCAGCCTCCTCATGTTCGTTCTCAGACCCTATCAGACAGACGCAGTCAACGCCGTCATCCAGCACTTTCGTCAACGTCCGGATCCCGCCGTGGTGGTATTGCCAACCGGCGCCGGCAAGAGCCTGGTGATCGCCGAGCTGGCCCGCAAGGCCCGTGGCCGGGTGCTGGTGCTGGCCCACGTCAAGGAGCTGGTGGAGCAGAACCACGCCAAATACGAGGCCTGGGATCTGCGCGCCGACATCTTCGCCGCCGGGCTGGATCGCAAGCAGGCCAGCGCCCAGGTGGTGTTCGGCTCGGTGCAGTCGGTGGCCCGCAACCTGGCTGCCTTCGATGGCGCCTTTTCGTTGCTCATCATCGACGAGTGCCACCGGGTCTCGCTCGATGATGACAGCCAGTACCATCAGGTGATCGGCCATCTCAGAGCCACCAACCCGGCCCTCAAGATCCTCGGCCTCACCGCCACCCCCTACCGGTTGGGGCTGGGCTGGATCTACCGGCGCCACTATCACGGCATGGTGAAGAGCCACGGCGAGCGGCTGTTTGGCGACTGCGTGTTCGAGCTGCCACTGCGCTACATGGTGAAGAATGGCTACCTGACCCCGCCACGGCTGATCGATGCCCCCATAGTCCACTACGACTTCAGCAAGCTGGTGCCACGGGAGAACGGCCTGTTCAGCGAGGCGGATCTCAATGGCGAGCTCAAACGCCAGCAGCGGGTCACCCCCCATATCCTGAGCCAGGTGCTGGAATACGCCGCCGATCGGCAGGGGGTGATGATCTTCGCCGCCACCGTCGAGCACGCCCGCGAAATCCAGGGCCTGCTGATGGCAAAAGAACAATCTGCGGCCCTCATCACCGGCGAGACCCCGGGCCCGGAGCGGGATGCCCTCATCCACGCCTTCAAGGCGCGGGAGATCAAGTTTCTGGTCAACGTGGCGGTGCTCACCACCGGCTTCGATGCCCCCCATGTCGATCTCATCGTGATGCTGCGCCCCACCGAATCGGTGTCGCTCTATCAGCAGATCGTCGGCCGCGGCCTGCGCCTGTCGCCGGGCAAGGCCGATTGCCTGGTGCTCGACTACGCCGGCAACAACTTCAACCTGTTCGCCCCCGAAGTGGGGGAGCCCAGGCCCCATGCCGGCACCGAGCCGGTGCAGGTACCCTGCCCCGCCTGCGGCTTTGCCAACACCTTCTGGGGCAAGACCGACGAGGATGGCAAGGTCATCGAACACTACGGCCGCCGCTGTCAGGGGCTGTTCGAGGATGACGAGGGCAACCGGGAGGAGTGTGACTACCGCTTTCGCGCCAAGATTTGTCCCGCCTGCGGCGCGGAGAACGACATCGCCGCCCGCCGTTGCCAGAGCTGCGATCAGTTGCTGGTGGATCCGGACGACAAGCTCAAGGAGGCGCTCAATCTCAAGGATTGCATGGTGATCCGCTGCGCCGGCCTCGCGCTCGCGGCTGGCCGGGGCAAACAGGGGGAGCGGCTGGAGGTCACCTACCACGATGAGGACGGCCTGACCCTGACCGAATACTTCGGCTTTCACTCCCCGGCCGCACGGCGCTTGTTTCAACAGCACTTTGTGCGTCATCATTGGCCCGCCCCGGGCCTGGAGCCCGAATTCACCACCCTGGACAGCGTGCTGGCGGCCGACACCCAGTTTCGTCATCCGGATTTTGTCATCGCGCGCAAGTCCGGGCGCTTCTGGCAGGTGAAAGAGAAAATTTTTGATTATCAGGGTCGATACCGTACCGCGGACACCCTGAGTTAGTGCCCGCTTCTTGCTGGCAGCTGAGAGAGCGAGTCATTGACTACCAGGGCCGATGTCGTACCGCGGACACCTTAGTGAGTGCCTGCTCCAGGCGAGCGGGTGAGGGAGTAAATGGTTGGTTATCAGGGTTGGCATCGCACTGCCGACCCCTTCGTCAAGTTAGAGGATCTTATGCAGCGGCTGTTGATTGGTTTTTGTGCTCTGTTTTCCATGGTGGCCCACGCCACCCCGCTGACCCCGCCCAAGGGGGGCCAGTACGCCATCATAGTGCAAGGCAACGGCGGGGTTGAATTCGCCCGTCACGCCGACGACATGATAGCGCCCGCCTCCACCATGAAGGTGCTCACCGCCCTGGCCGCCCGCCTCGAACTCGGCGCCGACTTCCGCTTCGCCACCGACGTGCAGGCCCAGCCCGGCGCCAAGCAGGGTGACGTCATCAATGGCGATATCTGGATCAACTTCGTCGGCGATCCCACCCTGTCACGGATGGATCTGGTGGCCCTGTTCAAACAGCTCGGAGTCACCCGCATCCAGGGCAATGTCTACGTCAACACCGGCGCCTACAACGGCTACGAGCGCGGCAACGGCTGGTCCTGGGGGGATCAGACCCTCTGCTTCGCGGCGCCTGTCTCCTCCGTCATCATCGACAAGAACTGCGCCTATGGCACCATCACCGCCACCCAGATTGGCAAGCCGGCCATCGGCAACGTGGCCACCGGCGTGCCCATCGGCATAGGGGCCGACAACGTGGAGGTGATGAGCTATGGCGACATGGCGCGCCAGTTCTGCGCCCTGGAAGTGGACATGGCCAAGGGCAACTTCTATGAGCTCAAGGGCTGCATCAGCCCGAGCAAGGAGCCGCAGGGCCTGCGCTTTGCCATCCACGACGTGGAAGCCTGGGGCTGGGACAACATCCGCTGGGCCATGAACCGCGCCGGGATCAGCCACGACGGCCTGCTGCGCGTCACCCACAAGGCACCGGTCGGTGCCGAGACCCTGGCCACCCACTACTCCGTCTCCCTGCCCGTCATGCTGAGCAAGATGCTGAAGAGATCGGACAACCTCTACGCCGACACCTTCCTGAAGACGGTGGGTCGCCACTATTACAACAAGCCGGGCAGCTACCGCAGCGGCACCATGGCGGTGCGCGCCATCCTGACCAAGAACGGCATCGATCTCGGCAACGCCACCCTGGCCGACGGCTCGGGCCTCTCCGCCCACAACCTCATCAGCGCGCGCCAGATGCTGTCGGTGCTGAACTTCATCCAGAAGAATGATGCCGAGCTCGACTTCATCAAGTTGCTGCCCAGCGCACAGGTCGACGGCACCCTGGCCTGGCGCCGCAGCGTCACCGCCCCCATGATGAAGAACAAGGTGCATGCCAAGACCGGCACCATCACCGGCACCTCCAACCTGGCCGGTTTCATCGACACGGCGAGCGGTCAGCGCAAGGCCTTCGTCATGTTCCAGCGCGGTCTGTCCCAGGATCCGGCCACCCATGAACGCTACCGTGCCAGCAAGGCACCCTGGCCCTGGACCGGATTTGAGAAAGGAGTGCTGGAGAGCATCTACCAGCAGCAACCCATCCAGATTGCCGAGCAATAAATCGGGCTGAGCCTTGCCAGCAGCAACCCATCCAGATTGCCGAGCAACATTCGGCTGGCTATCGAAGATGCCGAACATGGGTATCGGCAATTTCCACTTTGACTGACCCTGAGGCGGGGCTATGCTGTGCCCTGCCTCATATCACGGAGAAAAAAGATGTTTGTAGAAATTTTTGGTCGTCCCGGTTGCCCCTATTGTGTCCGTGCAAAGCAGATCGCCGAGCAGCTGGTCGAAGAGCGTGACGATTTCGAGTTCCGCTATGTGGACATCAACGCCGAGGGTCTGACCAAGGACGATCTGGCCGCCAAGGCGGGCAAGCCCGTCACTACTGTGCCGCAGATCTTCCTGGATGAGCAGCACATCGGTGGCTGCACCGATTTCGAGGCCTATGCCAAGGCCAATCTGGGCCTCTGATCCCAGCATCATCTGCATATAAAAAAGGCGCCCTCTGGCGCCTTTTTGCATCATGGCCACCGCCGCACTGGCTCAGTCCAGCGGGGTGAAGCGGCTCACCACCGCCCCCTGATGCTCGATCCACTCCATGAACATGCCGACGGGGCGGGCATAGACGGCCCCATCCTGCTCGGACTGATAGATGACCAGCGACTCCTGGGTTTCGGTATGAGTGGCCAGGGTGAGAACCCGATAATGGCCTCCCTTGAAGTGACGGTAGCGACCGGGTGCGGGTGCGCGCATGGCAATGCCTCGATGAGATGATGAAAAAGCCCGTCGGACGAAGTCCCGAGACGGCCAGGACCAGGGGCTGACGCCGGTTTCCTGATCCAGCCAATCGTGCCAGATGGGATGAATATTTCAATACACTAGGGCGGCCTGGTGAAAGCATTCCTCATCTTTCACTGGTTTCTCGCCAGACAGACAAACGATCCTGCTGAAATCAACAAATTGGTCACCCTGTTTGATAGTGAAAAATCAGGGATTTATTCCAGAAATAAGATTGTTCTAGCATTCAATTCTGTGAAGAATAGGGGCAAAGAAATTAGATACTAAAACTCGCTTTCTGCCAACGCGCCCCCAGGGGAAGGAATCACGCTCACCATGTTCACTATCGACAAGTCGCACAAGCTCGACGATGTCTGCTATGACATCCGCGGCCCGGTGCATAAAGAGGCTCGCCGTCTCGAAGACGAAGGCCACCGCATCCTCAAGCTCAATATCGGCAACCCGGCCCCGTTCGGTTTCGATGCACCGGAGGAGATCATCAAGGATGTGATCCTCAACATGCCCCAGAGCCAGGGCTATTGCGACTCCAAGGGGCTGTTCTCCGCCCGCAAGGCGGTGATGCAGTATTACCAGCAGAAAGGGATGCGCAAGGTCGACATCGATGACATCTACATCGGCAACGGCGCCAGCGAGCTGATCGTGATGGCCATGCAGGCGCTGCTCAACAACGGCGACGAGATGCTGGTGCCCTCCCCCGACTATCCGCTGTGGACCGCGGCCGTCACCCTCTCCGGCGGTCATGCGGTGCACTACCGCTGCGATGAAGGGGCCGACTGGCATCCGGATCTGGACGACATCCGGGCCCGCATCACCCCGCGCACCCGCGGTCTGGTGCTGATCAACCCGAACAACCCGACTGGCGCCGTCTACGGTAGCGAATTCCAGCTGGAGCTGATCGAGATCGCCCGCCAGCACAACCTCATCATCTTCGCCGACGAGATCTACGACAAGATCCTCTATGACGACATCTCCCACACCAGCGTCTGTACCCAGTGTGACGATGTGATGGTGGTGACCTTCAACGGCCTCTCCAAGGCCTACCGTGCCTGTGGCTTCCGCCAGGGCTGGATGGTCATCACCGGCCCCAAAGGCCGTGCCAAGGGCTATATCGAGGGGCTGGAGATGCTGGCCTCCATGCGGCTCTGTGCCAACGTGCCCATGCAGCACGCGATCCAGACCGCGCTCGGTGGCTACCAGAGTATCAACGAGCTGATCCTGCCGGGCGGCCGGCTGCGTCGCCAGCGGGACAAGGCCTGGGAGCTGCTCAACGAGATCCCGGGGGTCTCCTGCGTCAAGCCCAAGGGGGCGCTC
The DNA here is from genome assembly GCF_019218665.1 of Aeromonas sp. sif2416. Lineage (NCBI taxonomy): Bacteria > Pseudomonadati > Pseudomonadota > Gammaproteobacteria > Aeromonadales > Aeromonadaceae > Aeromonas > Aeromonas sp. sif2416. The sequence goes on along the minus strand of NZ_JAHUXC010000001.1, from coordinate 634,755 downwards.
TACATGTTCCCGCGCCTGGATCCCAAGGTGTACGACATTCGCGACGATCAGAAGATGGTGTTCGACCTGCTGCAGCAAGAGAAGCTGCTGCTGGTGCAAGGCACCGGCTTCAACTGGCCGGCGCCGGATCACTTCCGGCTGGTGTTCCTGCCCCGTGAAGAGGAGCTGGAAGAGGCCATCGGCCGCCTCGCACGCTTCCTCAGAGGCTACAAGCAGTAAGCCCCCGTGCTTCACAACAAAGGCTCCCGAGGGAGCCTTTTCTATTGCGCCCATCCCTGGGCCACACCAACAAAAAAGCCCCGTCTGTGACAGACGGGGCTTTTTGCAGGCCGGGAGCGGGAACCGCCCCGGCCCAGGGTCGGCTTACAGCTCGACCACGTCGAAGCGCACGTCCGGATTCACATCCGCATCGTAATCCACCTCGTCCAGGCCGAAGCCAAACAGGCGCAGGAACTCCTGCTTGTAACCGGTGTAGTCGGTAAGCGTGGACAGGTTCTCGGTGGTGATGGAGGGCCAGAGATCGCGGCAGGTCTGCTGCACGTCGTCACGCAGCTCCCAGTCATCCATGCGGATGCGGGCCTGCTCGTCCAGCACCAGCTCCTCGCCATAGAGGCGGGTGCGCAGCATGCGGTCGACCTGCTCCATGCAGCCTTCGTGGATGCCCTTCTCCTTCATGATCTTGAAGGCCATGGAGATGTAGAGCGGCATCACCGGAATGGCGCTGGAGGCCTGGGTCACCACGGATTTGAGCACGGCCACGTGAGCGGTGCCGCCCTTGGCCTTGAGATCGCCACGGATGGCGGTGGCGGCGCGGTCCAGATCTTCCTTGGCGCGGCCCAGGGTGCCATGCCAGTAGATGGGCCAGGTCAGATCGGTACCTATGTAGGAGTAGGCAACGGACTTGGCGCCGTCGGCCAGCACGCCCGCGTCACGCAGGGCCGCCATCCACAGCTCCCAGTCCTGACCGCCCATGACGGTGATGGTGTTCTGGATCTCTTCCTCGTTCGCCGGCTCGACGGTGGCGGTGATGATCTGATCCTTGTTGGTATCGATGGCGGTGGTGGTGTAGGTCTCGCCGATGGGTTTCAACGCGGAGCGCACCACTTCACCGGTATCCGGCATCTTGCGTACCGGCGAGGCCAGGGAGTAGACCACCAGATCGATCTGGCCGAGATCGGCCTTGATGAGCTCGATCACCTTGGCGCGGCACTCGTTGGAGAAGGCATCGCCGTTGATGCTCTTGGCGTACAGGCCGGCCTCTTTGGCCGCCTTGTCGAAGGCGGCGGAGTTGTACCAGCCGGCGGAGCCCGTCTTGGTCTCGGAGCTCGGCTTTTCGAAGAAGACGCCAATGGTGGCGGCGCCGGAGCCGAAGGCAGTGGCAATGCGCGAGGCCAGGCCGTAACCGGTGGAGGCGCCGATCACCAGTACCTTCTTGGGACCATTCTCGATGGTGCCCTTGGCCTGGGTGTAAGCAATCTGGCGACGAACATTGGCTTCACAACCGACCGGGTGAGTGGTGGTACAGATAAAGCCGCGAACCTTGGGTTTGATGATCATAGGGGGTCTCGACACCGTTAAATGAATGAAATCGGGGCATAAGATACCTCATTGTGGCCCGTTATGGTGCTCTGATGTGTTGAACTGCCTGGAAAACCGGCAAAGTGCCGTCGCCCGCCGCGAAAAATGAAAAATCCGTTGGTGCAAGACAACACCCTCAACCCAATCGGGTGTATCAACCTCAGCGACCTGGACACTACCCAGTGCGAAAGCCGTTTAAAGAGGGGTAAAAGGCCGGTGAATCAACAGCAGGCCCAGTGATAGCACCGGCCTGATAAAATACCTTTTGGCCAATGGCCACCCCTCGCACCACTACCACACCACCGCGAGCAGCTCCCCCGGCAGGATGAAGCTGTGTCTGCCAATAGTGGCAGCGCGATGGTCTGGGTACGCCTCGGCATAGTCTTGGCCAGGGCCACCAGCTGGCGTTCCAGCTGCTTGACCTCGGAGGCCAGCAAGCGTTCCTGGTCGGTCAGCACACGGACCTGCCCGGTACCGGCTTGCTGTTCAGCGCGCAGTTGCGCCAGCTTGTCACGGGAGAGCACGCTGGCCAGTTCGAGCTGGGTCAGGGCATCGGCGGATTGATTGAACTGCGCGATAAGTTCCTACTGCTGGCTTAAGCCATCCAGCGTTTGTGCCAGGCGGGCGGTTTCGGCGGCGGTCTCATCGGAGATGGGGCCCAGCTGCTGCACCTCACCCGCCAACGCGGCCAGATCCTCACGGCCGGTGACCTTGGCCGCCAGTTCTAGCGCGAGTTTGAGGGTGGTAGCAGTGGACATGAGACATTCCTGAGAGATTCAGATATGCCCCATGGTAAAGGGATGGCAAAATGGAAGGGTTTATGGCCGATTAGTAGAAATCAACATGACTAACATTTCGATTATAAAAGAAAACAATTACTTAGTTTTTTCGTATCAACCAGAGATGGGCATTGAATGGATTAATGAACGCCTTGGTAATAAGGAGCCAGTAATTATAAAGCGTTCTCTTCATGTCACGATAGACAACGTTTACAAACCACCTGAAGATTCATTCTATCCAATCCATGAAGACTCTCTACTAATAAAAGCAGGCACTCTCAATAAAGAAAATTACTACCAATTAGATGGCAATATATTTAATCTAACCAACCGAGTGTTCATACATCGTGACTGCGACATTACTGAAAAGCATTTTATTCTTTTAGGGAGATTTTCATTATTTAAGAAATTATCAAACATAGCGCGCACCGATGTTTATATCGGAGGGGAGAACAAAGACGCCATCCCATTCAAAGAATACAGAACTCTCACAAACAGAATTCCAAATCGTACTGAAATCAATCATTACATCGACGCCAGAATAAATAGCACATTCAAAGATCATATAGAATCAAAAGTAGACTTAGAAGAACGTTACAATCGTTTTTTAGACAAAAAAATAAACACCGCCGCTATCAATAACTTCCCGAGCTTAAATCAATATGAAATTGATAAATATAATTTAATTAGAAGCACCCTCAAGGAAATGCTTGATGACTCGCTAACTTATAGCGAGCACCAATGGCAGGATAAAATACTAGAAATAATAATATTATTGTATCCAAAGTATATTTCCGCATTCAAGGAAGTCAGTGTAAAAAACATTTACACTGACAAGAAAAAAAGAATTGATATAATGCTTGTCGATACATCAGGCTTTGTTGATATTATAGAAATAAAAAAACCATTTGATGATTGTTTACTAAGGCAAGCAACATACAGAGATAACTATATACCTGCTCACGGTCTCGTCGGTACAATAATGCAGGTCGAGAAATACATATATCTACTCAGCAAATCAGGCCTAGCCATTGAGCAAGAGCTAACTAAAAAATACCAAAATCAAATCCCTAACACTTTAAGCATAAAAGTGGCCAATCCACAGGGGATGATTATCATGGGGCGGGAAAACACTATGACACCAGAACAAAAAAGCGACCTTGCAATTATAAAAAGAAAATATAAATCCATAGTTGACATCATTAGCTATGATGAATTGCTGTCTAGATTAGATATTACGATCTCACAGCTAACTTCAAAAAAAGAAAACCATTGATAGAATTAAAACGGCGGGTTTCCCCGCCGTTTCTACTTCCCCATCGTCATGCCGTCTCCGGTCGGTCCACATAGAAAGGTGCGTCTTCGCCATCCAGGGCCAGCAGCTCCAGCTCGATCTCGATGGGCTTGTCAATGAGGAAGTCCACCGCCTTCTTGGGGGCCAGGCTGGCACGGGGCACCGTCAGGATGATGGACTCCCCACCGATCACACTGCACCCGTCCAGGGTCAGCTTGGCCTTCACCTCCGGCTGCACATTGCCGGCGATACGTGTGCCGGTGACGGCGTTGTAACTGCCGCTCACCGTCACCGGACCACCGTCTGCCACCGCCCCCGCCTTGGTGGCGTGCAGCAGCCCCAGGGCATAGTTGATCTCGAAGTCAGTACCCAGCACCAGAGCAGTGGCGCCCTCCTTCACCACCAAGCCGGTGGCCGAGAGGTTGGTCTTGCCCAGGCTCACCCACTTGAGGTGCGCCGGCAGAGTCAGCGCCATCTCGGTCAGCGTCCCCACCCCCTGGTTGATGGGACTCTCCAGCCCCATAAAGGTGGGACCAGCGGGATCTCGCTGGTCTTGATGGTGACAGTGGCGGGCTTGGGTACGAAGTAGGTGCCACGCCATTAATTACATGTTCTTCACACATATTAATTACAAATTTAAAGTTTCATTTTCAAAAACATTAATATAACTTCGCAGCATCTAGGCATCAATTAAAGGGTTGACACAGGACCCTCGCCTGGGTATTTTTTTGCTCCTGCATATTGTTATGCAGCACTTTAAATGACTGTGACTTGATGTTTTAAGGAGATGAGATGGCAATCATAGACTCAACAACTCAAGAGTTCCAACGCTTTATTAATAACGGCGGCTCACTGACATTTACCGTTGATGCTCGCGATATCTCTGTTAGTGATTTCGAAGAGCTTGATAGCATCAAGCCAATTCTCTGCAGTGGCTTCGAAATCCCTCCGTCTCTCGTCATTCATGACCCGCTGGAGAAGACGGTGATACATAAATATGGCGACGAGTGGACTAAGATAGTTGAGGAAATATATAGCCGAGGTGGGCGCATTGTTTACCAAAAGCAGCCCTCTGGCCAATTCCTTGCTACATGCACCATCCCTGCCAACGCCTGATATAAAGATTCTCTGGTTATTTAAAGTAAAACCCCGCCATGGCGGGGTTTTACTCGATGTGAGCATCACCACTCTGAATATCCAAACAATCCAGGCTGATACCGGGGCCCGATCAATTGCCACTGCTCCACCACTACCGCATGGGTTTAGGGCAGCCCATGTTGGCGACCCCATTTCGCTATATTGCGACTGTTGAACTCATCCCGGATAGCCCTATCTCGCAACGCCATCTTGGGATGCGCCCCGCTGGGAATGTAATCAACGCGCCCCCCATACAGTGCACCTCTGCCAGCACCGGCTCACGGGCTGGGGCAAGCAATAGGTACAATATGACGCAGGGCCGCGCGACCGGGCCGATAGCCCGAATGTGATAGTGGATGGACTGACATTTCGATTGTATTTTGTACTGTTTTTCCCACATAGCCCCGTCACTACTCTGGAGCACCTTGAAGTGATGGGCTGTATGAGAGCCACCGCACAGGCAAACCGGCTGGCAACGCCAGAACACCTTCATAAACTGTGGCAATCTGTCATGAAGCGGCTCGCCGCAGCGACTACTGTTTCAGATACCCGATGCAATCAGCAAGTCACCTGCCCAGGCTTGGTTGTGCAGGCACCGCATTCAAGGAGGAGTCCATGTCACGCATTCTGGCCATCTGCCTCACCAGCCTGATTCTCACTGCCCCGCTGGTTACCCAGGCCGCCGTCTATCAATGCACCGTCAACGGCCGCGTCAGCTTCAGCGACATCCCCTGCAGCGGTGACGCCAAACCCATGGACTTGCGCGTCTACACCCCACCGGTCGAGGCGGTGGCAGAGGCCAGCAAGCAGACCCAGGAGATAGAAAAAAATCTGGCCGACAGCCAGAAGCAGCGCCAGATTGCGACCCTGCGCGCCGAGATGGAGGCCAAACAGCAGAAGATGAAAGGTGAGATCGCCAGGTTCAACGGGGCCACGACATCCCAGACCGGCGAGCCACGCTCCGCCGCCGAGATACAGTCCCTGACCCGCCGCCATCAGAGCGACATGGAGGCCCTGAACAAGCAGATCACGACCCTTCAGCAGCAGAAATAGGTAGGCTCAGGTGCCAACGTCGGCGCCTGAACCTGCAAACTGGAATGAAAAGGGGGAGCCAAGGCTCCCCCCTTGCTACTCCCCTCAATACTGGGTTTCGAAAGCGGCCTCGGTGACCCCGGCCGGCAGCGCCAGGGCGCCGGGCGTGGTCTTGCTGACCACCAGCCTGCTGGCCAGGGTGAAGGTCAGCGGCTCTATGGCCGACACCTCGCTGGACGGGGCCACATACAGCTTGTAGGTCCCAGGCTCGATGACCCACTCGCTGTTGAGGTTGTCGAAGCTGGCCAGCCAAGTGGCCGGGATCTCGAAGCTCAGCGTCTCGCTTGCCCCCGCCGCCAGCAGGCCGGTCTTGGCGAATGCCTTGAGCTCGATGGCCGGCTTGCCGAGGGTGCCCGCCGGCGCGGCCACATAGACCTGGGCGGCCTCCTTGCCCGGTACATCGCCACTGTTGTACACCGTCGTCGTCAGGCTCAGCTTGCCCCCTTGCTCGGTGAGGCTGTTGGCCGTGATCGCCATGTTCTTGTAGTCGAAGCTGGTGTAGGAGAGTCCATAGCCAAAGGGATAGCTCACCCCCTTGCCGAAGGTCGCATAGTAGCGATAGCCGACATAGATGCCTTCGTTGTAGTAGTGGGTATCTATGGTGCCATCACCGTCGGTGTCGGTACCTGGGAAGCCCTTGGACGAGGGCACATCTGTGTAGCTGAGGGGGAAGGTCTGGGTCAGCTTGCCGCTGGGGTTGACGGCCCCCGACAGCAAGTCGGCCACCGCATTGCCCGCCTCCTGCCCCGGCATGTAGGCCAGCAGTATGCCGTCTACCTTATCCTGCCAGGCGCTGGTGTCCATGACGCCACTGATGTTGAGCACCACCACCACCTTCTTGCCCTGGCCGTGGAAGGCGGCCGCGACGTCGTCGATCAGGCTCTGCTCCACATCCGACAGCTGGTAGTCGCCCTTCAGGTTCTGGCGATCCACCCCTTGCATGGAGTTGCGGCCCAGGGTGATGACGGCGACGTCATTGCTGGCGGCGTAGGCGCCGATGTCGCTCGGGCTCAGCGCCGGCTCCGGGCAGCTCACCACGGTGGAGATGCCACCGAAGTCGCTCGATGTCTTGTTCGCCTCGAAGAAGCTGCGATAGAACTCCTTCAGCCCGGCATCAACGGCGAACTGCTGCGCCAGCCCGTCCACCATATTGACGGTATGGGCCGCGTTCACATCACCACTGCCGGCCCCACCTTTCAGCGTGTTGATCTGGGTGATCCCGAAGGAGGCGACCTTGCTGCCCTTGGTCAATGGCAGACTGGCCTGGCTGTTTTTCAGCAGCACCATGCCGTCGCTGGCCGCCTGCCGGGAGAGGCGAGCATGGCCGTCGAGATCCGGCGCATTGCCGGCCACATAGCCCTGGTTCGATGGCATCTTCAGCACCTGGGTCAGGATCCGCACCGCCCCCTGCGCTATGGTATCGGCGCTCAGATCCCCGGCGGCATAGGCCTCCTGCAGGCCGGTCAGGGCATCCCCGTAACCGTATGGCAAGGCCGGTCCACCCGGTTCAATCAGGTCGTTGCCCGACTTGATCATCGCGGCATAGCTGCCGTCCCCCGACCACCAGTCGCTCATGACGAAGCCCTCGAAGCCCCATTCGCCCCGCAGCACAGCGGTGTTGAGATCGGCCCACTGCCCGGTGTAGGTGCCGTTGACCTTGTTCATGGCGGTCATCACCGCCCAGGGGTTGGCGTGCTCCTCCGCGTATTGGAAGCCCCGCAGATAGATCTCCCGGATGGCTCTTGGGGAGATGATGTTGTCCACGATGGAGCGCGAGGTCTCGGCATTGTTGGCGATGAAGTGCTTGATGGTGGTCCCCACCCCCTGGACCTGCGCCCCCGCCACCTCGGCGGCCCCCATCACCCCGGACACCAGCGGATCCTCGGAGAAGTATTCGAAGTTGCGGCCGTTGAGCGGGTCGCGCTGGATATTCATGCCGGGAGCGAGCCAGACATCCAGCCCGTACTCCTTGATCTCGTTGCCGATGGCGGCCCCCACCTGCTTGACCAGGGCCGCATCCCAGGTCGAGGCCAGCAAAGTGCCCACCGGGAAGGCCGTGCCATAAAAGGTGCCCGCTTCCCCGTCCCGGGTCGGCGTGATGCGCACCCCGGCAGGCCCATCCGCCAGCTTGCTGGCCGCGATGTCCAGACCCGACTCGGCGTTGTATACCCCGTTGATGTAGCCCACGCTGCCGGGCACATCGCTCTTGAGGTTATTCAGGGCATCCTTGTTGGCCACGAAGGCGCCATTGGCAAACACATAGCCAGGCCCCACCAGCATCCCCAGCCGCTCCTCGGGCGTCATCTTCTGCACCATCCCCTCGGCGAGGGCGCGGTAATAGGCGTTATCCTTGTTGACCTCCGTCTTGGCGCTGGAGCTGTTGTCATTGCATCCTTGCGCCACCAGGGCCACTGCGATGGCAATGGCAACCCCACTCCATCTGTTGAGGTTATTATTATGTTTCATATGATTCCCTTTCATTCCATGTTCAGGTGAACAAACAAGCCAGAATAGCCTGTGCAGCGTAGCGCGAAGACAAGGGCGCCCGCTTTGCATCCGGGAGCGGGAATTGTGCATGGCGGTGGTGATATTCAATATCACCACCGCCATCACAGCGTTACATTTGGTTACAACAACAGACGTTAAGTTTCACTGCATTTGATCTGACGCGCAGTTATCTCACCGGGAAGATGCCTTAATCGCGCAGCGCAGCAGGATGCTGCCTGGCCAGCACAATAATACTTATCAGGCATGAAGGGACTTATATGGGGAAGAGCGTTTCCAATATTATCGCCAGATCGACGCTGCATTTCCTGCGCGAAAATGGCGTTAATACCGATGCCATCCGTGCGCAGTGTCAACTCAGCCAATATGAGCTGGATAAGAATGATGGCCGCATCTCGGACAAACAGCATCTGCGCTTTATTAGAGAGACGGAGCCATATGATTTCCTGTGGCAAGAGCGCATGCGCCAAACCGATGCAGATGACCAGATCATCAGCGGGGCCTACGCATTATTCCCGGAGCTGGTGGGTTATTGCCTCAATCAGAAAAATGCCGAGGAGGCAGTGCTCGGCTATATCCGCAACCGGGTCATCATCGGCAACTGCGACAACTTCGTCCTGCGCAAAGAGGGGGAGCATCTCGCCATCGGCTATGTCGAGGAGTCAGGCATGCCGCAGCGCAACTACTCCGCCATCGGCAACTTCATGCTGCTCAGGGCCCTCGTCCGTCTCTATGCCCCTACCACCGAGAGCGTCGTTTCCCTGCGCGGGAGCGATGAGCGCGGGCGCAAGCGGCTCGATGATGCCTTCGGCTGCCACTGCCAGTTTGGGCAGGAGGCCAACATCATCTATTTCAAGGGGGCCGATCTGGCCAGCCCGGCCGAGACCTATCTGCCCCTGCTCAACAAGAATCAGCACCAGCTGATCACCCGCAAGGTGGCGGCGCTGGAACATGAACAGGGTTTTTCATCCCTGATCTATTCCCTGCTCGATGAGGTCATCGAGAATGACCATATCCAGGATGAGACCAGTTTCATGGATCATATTTGTGCCGTCATGGGCATGAGTCGCTGGACCATCAATATTCGCCTCGGTCAGGAGGAAACCAATCTCAGCCTGCTATTAAAAAAGGTACGAATAAATAAGTCCTGTCGCTGGCTGGCCGAAACCAACCTGAGTATTCAGGATATCAGCGAACGGCTGCGTTTCTCTTCCCTCTCGGTATTCTCGCGGTTTTTCTCGACCCATATGGGTTCTTCTCCCCTGCACTATCGGCGCCGGCTCGGTCAGCGGATCTGATGGGCCTCATATAAATAGATCTCATGTAAATGGGTGTGACGCCGATAATCTCGCCCCCAGGCCTGCAATCATATTCCGAATGGCACCACAATTGTGGGGTGCCAATTGATGCGTATTTATGGCTGCATCCTGCATGACCGGGAGATCACCCTGTGATTATCCGACCACGCAGGGGCTAGCCGATATTCAAGTCTCCTCGCCCAATAAATTAATCGGCACTGATAATTAAAAATACAAAAAGTTCACCGTGATTCGAGTAGGGTTCATGGGATAGCGATGCTATTGTTAATTTACTCAGATTACGGTCAGTCTGTCATTCAAGGGTCTCATGGAGGAGCTCTGTTATGTTCTGGAAACGCACAACCAGCAAGGAAGCGAGTGAACAGGCGGCAAGAGTGATGGAGCTGGGGGCCTTCGAACAAGCCATCCAGTCCCAGGTTCCCTACATCCAGTTTACCCCGGCGGGCATAGTCACCTTCGTCAACGATCTGTTCCTGAAGATAGTGGGCTTTCAACGGGAGGAGCTGATCGGCAAGCACCACAGCGCGCTCTGTTTCCCGGAAGACATCAAAACCCGTGAATACGAGAGCCTGTGGCAGGATCTGCGCGGCGGCACAGCCCGCAATGGCCGCTTCATCCGCCAGTCGAAGTCCGGCAATGCCGTCTGGCTGGAGGCCACCTACTTCCCCATCATGATCGACGGCCGGGTGGCCAGGGTCGCCAAGGTCGCCTCCGATGTGAGCCCGCAACAAAGCTCACTGGAGCGCACCCAGGCCCTGCTGGCAGCGCTCGACAAGTCACTGGCGGTGATCGACTTTCAACCGGATGGCACCGTCATCACCGCCAACCAGAATTTCCTCCACTGCTTCGGCTACCGGCTGGAGGAAGTGGTCGGCAAGCACCACCGCCAATTCTGCGATCCCGAGTTTTATCATAAGAACCCCAACTTCTGGCGGGATCTGGGCTCGGGCAACATCAAGTCAGGGCTCTTCATGCGGTTGGGACGCCATGGCGAGAAGATCTGGCTGGAGGCGACCTACAACCCCATCTTCAACCACGAGGGCAAGGTGGTAAAAATCATCAAGCTGGCGAGCGACATCACCGAGCGGGTCGAGAAATCCATCTCTACCCGTGAGGCGGCCCAGAAGGCCTGCGCCATCGCCAGCGAGACCGTCTCGAGCGCCGCCAAGGGGCGCGAGGTGATCGACAAGGTGCTGGAGACCTCCCGCCACATCAACACCTCGGTCAACGAGGTCAGCAAGCAGATAGATCTGCTCAATCAGCAATCCAAGAGCATCGAGTCCATCATCTCGACCATCAGCGGCATCGCGGATCAGACCAACCTGCTGGCACTCAACGCCGCCATCGAGGCGGCCAGGGCCGGGGAGCAGGGCCGGGGCTTTGCGGTGGTCGCGGACGAGGTGCGGCAACTGGCCGCGCGCACCTCTAGCTCCACCAACGAGATCGTCTCGGTCATCAAGCACAACTCCGACATCACCTCGAAGATCACCCAGACCGTCTCCATCGTCTCCGACAAGGCGGTGGCGGGACAGGAGCAGGCCAACATCGTCTCCAGCGTCATCAAGGAGATCATCGAGGATGCCAACTCGGTCTCAGACACCGTCAAGAGCCTGTCCATCTAAGCGCTGGTCACAACAAAACACGGGGCCTGTCCCCGTGTTTTTGTTTGCTGACTGGGCTAGCCGTTATTCAGTTCGCGACTCAATCCTCCCCCTGCAGGTAGCGCCTGGCATCCTCGTCGGCCGATGCCAGGGCCGCCTCCCACAACTCGGCGATGCGCAGCCCCTCCTCGCCCACTGCCTCCTCCTCCAGCGCCTCCAGCGCCCTCGCATCGGCCAGGGTAAAGGGATGGTGGGTCAGCAGCGTCTGCGCCCTCGCCAGTAACATCATGCTGTTCATCGCTCGGCTCCTCACTCTCTGCACGCTTGCGCCATGCGGCCACACTGCTACTCAAAATGTAGCCAAGGTAGCCAACAAAGGGCCGCTGACCAGCTCAGTCTGCGCGATGAACAGGGGACAAAGCCCGGGCCTATGACGATGCCTCTGCCGCAGGCCTAAGCCACGACACCGGCCTGGGCACGGTCACCTTACCGGGACAAGATCAGGGAAAAAGGAGGGAAAGGGGCACGACGCCCCCCTAAATTGGCCATCCGAATAATAACCATGCGGCCTTCCGGTTGTCTAAAGGCACCTAAAATCAGATAATACGGTCGCCTTCATACCGGATAACCCATCTCCCATGACTGAGTACCTGCTTTTACTGGTCGGCACTGTCCTGATCAACAACTTCGTGCTGGTGAAGTTTCTCGGCCTTTGCCCCTTCATGGGCGTCTCTGGCAAGCTGGAAACCGCCATCGGCATGGGACTGGCCACCACCTTCGTGATGACGCTGGCCAGCGCCTGCTCCTATCTGATGGAGCACTATATTCTGATCCCGCTGAACATCGCCTACCTGCGCACCCTCGGCTTTATCCTGGTGATCGCGGTGGTGGTGCAGTTCACCGAGATGGTCATTCGCAAGAGCAGCCCGACCCTCTATCGCCTGCTCGGCATCTTCCTGCCACTCATCACCACCAACTGCGCCGTGCTCGGCGTGGCGCTGCTGAGCATCAACGAACGCCACAACTTCATGCAGAGCATCATCTACGGCTTCGGCGCGGCGTGCGGCTTCTCGCTGGTGCTGATCCTGTTTGCCGCCATGCGCGAGCGTCTGGTGGCCGCCGATGTGCCCACCCCCTTTCGCGGCGTCTCCATCGCCATGGTCACCGCCGGGCTGATGTCGTTGGCCTTCATGGGCTTTACCGGCCTCATCAAGATATAGCGCTATGACCCATATACTCTTTGCCATCCTGGTGCTGGCCCTGCTGGCCCTGGCCTTCGGCCTCATTCTGGGCTTCGCCGCCGTCAAGTTTCATGTCGAGGCGGATCCCATCGTCGATCAGCTCGACGCCCTGCTGCCCCAGACCCAGTGCGGCCAGTGCGGCTATCCCGGCTGCAAGCCCTACGCCGAGGCGCTCGCCAACGGCGATCAGATCAACAAGTGCGTGCCCGGTGGCGATGCCACCATGCGCAAGATAGCCGACCTGATGGGGGTCGAGCCCCAGCCGCTCGGCGGCGGTGACGAGGCGGCGGTGCCCATCAAGAAGGTGGCCTTCATTCACGAAGACAGGTGCATAGGTTGCACCAAGTGCATCCAGGCCTGCCCGGTCGATGCCATCCTCGGTGCCACCAAGGCGATGCACACCGTCATCGTCAGCGAGTGCACAGGGTGCGATCTCTGTGTCGACCCCTGCCCGACCGACTGTATCGAGATGATCCCGGTTCCGACCACGGTCGATAACTGGAAATGGGATCTGGCCAAGGTCACCATTCCGGTCAAGATAGTGGAGTAACCATGCAGTCCTTGCTCGAACGTATCAAAGCCGGCACCCTCTGGGATTTTCACGGCGGCATTCATCCTCCCGAAAACAAGCACCAGTCCAGCCTGACACCGGTGATGGACGCGGGGATTCCTCCCCAGCTCATCATCCCGGTGCGCCAGCACGCGGGCCCGGCCGGCGATCTGCTGGTACGGGTCGGTGACAAGGTCAAGAAGGGTCAGCCGCTGACCCGCTATGACAAGGGCCGCATAGTGCCGGTGCATGCCTCCACCTCGGGCACCGTCACCGCCATCGACCTCCATACGGTGGCCCATCCGTCCGGTCTCGACGATCTCTGCATCACCCTCACCCCGGATGGGGAAGATGCCTGGGGAGTGCGCGACGCTCGCCCAGATTACTGGAATCTGGAGCGGGGCGAACTGCTCGAACGCATCCAGCAGGCCGGTATCGCCGGCCTCGGCGGCGCCGTGTTCCCGACCCACAGCAAGCTCGATGGCCGTGGTCAGCTCACCGAGATCCTGATCGTCAACGGCCTGGAGTGCGAACCCTACATCACCACAGATGATCGGCTGATGCAGCAGTATGCCGACGAGATCATGGACGGCATCCGGGTGCTCAAGCACCTGCTCAAGCCCAAGCTGACCCTGATCGGGGTGGAAGACAACAAGCCGGCGGCCATCGACGCCCTCAACCGCCATGCCACAGACCCGGATGTGCTGGTCAAGGCGGTGCCGACCAAGTACCCCTCCGGCGGGGCCAAGCAGACCATAGAGCTGCTCACCGGACGCCAGGTTCCCAAGGGCGGCCGGGCGGTCGACATGGGTATCATGGTGCTCAACGTCGCCACCGTGTTTGCCATCAAGCGCGCCATCATCGACGGTGAGCCGCTGATCGAGCGCATCGTCACCCTCACCGGGGATGCCTTCAAGAAGCCGGGCAACGCCTGGGTGCGCCTCGGCACACCGGTGCGCTGGCTGTTGCAACGCTTCGAGCTGCAGCCGGAGGCGGATCAGCGCGTCATCATGGGTGGCCCCATGATGGGCTTCACCCTGCCCCACGCCATGGTGCCCGTGGTCAAGGCCACCAACTGTCTGCTCTCCCCCACCCGGGCCGAGCTGCCGCCCCCCGGCCCCGAGCAGTCCTGCATCCGCTGCAGCGCCTGTTCCGACGTCTGCCCCGCCAACCTGCTGCCGCAGGAGCTGTACTGGTACAGCCGGGCCAAGGAGTACGACAAGGCCGAGGGGCTCAACCTGTTCGACTGCATCGAGTGTGGCGCCTGTGCCTGGGTCTGCCCGAGCGAGATCCCGCTGGTGCAGTACTACAAGATTGCCAAGGATGACATCCGCGAGGTCCACGCCGAGGCAGAGAAGGCCGAGCGCGCCAAGCAGCGATTCGAGGCCAAGCAGGCCCGCTTCGAGCGGGAAAAGGCCGCGCGCGAGGCCCGCCATGCCGAGGCAGCGGCCCAGCGCCGCCAGGCCATGACGACGGCGGGTGGGGAAGACCCGGTCGCCGCCGCCCTGGCCCGTCTCAAGGCCAAGCAGGCGGCCACCGCCGCCGGCGCAGAGGTGCAACCGGACAACGCCGCCATGATGGCGGCCCGCGAGGCACGCAAGCAGGAGGCGCTGGCACGTCGCGCCGCCAAGGCCAGCGATGGCGACGAAACGGTCGCCACCATCACGGCGGTGACGCCCGAGGCAGATCCCAAGAAGGCCGCCATCGCCGCCGCCCTGGCCCGTGCCAAGGCGAAGAAGGCCGCCCAGGCTGCGGGAGAAGCGATCGCCGAGCCCGAGGCCAACACAGCCGAGGCCACTGTGACCGAACCGGCTCCCGTCGCCGTGGTCGATCCCAAGAAGGCGGCCATTGCCGCCGCCATCGCCCGTGCCAAGGCGAAGAAGGCCGCCCAGGCTGCGGGGGAAGTGATCGCCGAGCCCGAGGCCAACACAGCCGAGGCCACTGTGACCGAACCGGCTCCCGTCGCCGAGGTCGATCCCAAGAAGGCGGCCATCGCCGCCGCCATCGCCCGTGCCAAGGCCAAGAAGGCCGCTCAGGCTGCGGGGGAAGCGGCCGCCGAGACTGAGGCCAACACAGCCGAGGCCCCGGCGGTCGAACCAGCCCCCGCTGCCGAGGTCGACCCCAAGAAGGCGGCCATCGCCGCCGCCATCGCCCGTGCCAAGGCCAAGAAGGCTGCTCAGGCTGCGGGGGAAGCGGTCACCGAGACTGAGGCCAAGACTGCCGAGGCCCCGGCGATCGAACCGGCCCCCGTCGCCGAAGTCGATCCCAGGAAGGCGGCCATCGCCGCCGCCATCGCCCGCGCCAAGGCGAAGAAACTGGCCGCCGAGGCTGCCGCTCAGGGCGAGACAGAGTCAGACCCACTTTCCGACAAGAGTCACTGATCCATGTTCAATATCGCGAGTGCGCCGTTTGCCCATAACCGCAAACAGACCCAGACCCTGATGTTGCTGGTGATCCTGGCCTGTCTGCCGGGCCTGCTGGCCCAGATCTGGTTCTTCGGCTGGGGAACCCTGATCCAGATCCTGCTGGCGCTGGCGACGGCACTGGGCAGCGAGGCGCTGGTGCTCAAACTGCGGGGCCGCCCCGTCAAACCGGCCCTGCTGGACGGCAGCGCGGCGCTGACCGCCGTGCTGATCGGGCTCTCCCTGCCCCCCCTGCTGCCCTGGTGGATGCTGGTGCTGGGCACCGCCTTTGCCATCATCATCGCCAAGCACCTCTACGGAGGGCTGGGCCAGAACCTGTTCAACCCGGCCATGGTGGCCTATGTACTGCTGCTGGTCTCCTTCCCGGTCCAGATGACCAGCTGGTTGCCGCCGTCGAGCATAGCGGCCTATGACCTTGGCTTCGGTGACGCCGTCTCGGTGATCTTCACCGGCTTCAGCCTGGACGGCTACAGCATGCTACAGCTCAAGCAGGGGGTGGATGGCCTGACCATGGCCACCCCGCTCGACACCCTGAAGACCGGCCTGACCCAGGGCCTCACCGCCAGCGAGGTGATGACCCACAAAGTATTCGAGGGCTGGGGCGGGATTGGCTGGAGCTGGGTCAACCTCGGCTATTTGCTGGGGGGGCTGTTCCTGCTGCAGCAGAAGGTGATCCACTGGCGCATTCCGGTCGCCGTGCTGGGGGCCTTGCTGCTCTCTGCCGCCCTGGGCTATCTGGCCACGCCGGATGCCACCGCCACCCCCATGCTGCACCTGTTCAGCGGCGCCACCATGTTGGGAGCCTTCTTCATCGCCACCGATCCGGTGAGTGCCAGCACTACCCCGCGGGGCCGGCTGGTGTACGGCGTGCTGATCGGCGTGCTGGTCTACCTCATTCGCCGCTACGGCGGTTACCCGGACGCCTTCGCCTTCGCGGTGCTGCTGGCCAACCTGTGCGTGCCGCTGATCGACAGCCTGACCCGTCCCAAGGTCTATGGAGCGCGCCGCAAATGACCTCATCTTTGACTTCTCATCCCAGCGGAACCGGAGCCACAACATGTTAAAGAGCATGCGCAAGAACGGCGTGACCCTGGCCCTGTTCGCCCTTGGCTGCACCGCCATGGTGGTGCTGACCAACGAGCTGACCAAGGACCGCATCGCCCACCAGCAACAGCTGGAGAAGCTGCGCACCCTCGAAGCCCTGTTGCCGGAGGGGAGCTATGACAACGATCTGGTGGCCAGCTGCAAGCTGGTCAGGAGCCGGGAATATCTGGGCAGCGATCAGCCCATGCCGCTCTATACCGCGACGCTCAACGGCGAGCACACCGGCTATGCGCTGGAAACCGTGGCCCCCGACGGCTACAGTGGGGCCATTCGCATGGTCGTAGGTACCGATGCCAAGGGCGCCGTCAGCGCGGTGCGGGTGCTGGCCCACAGGGAGACCCCGGGTCTGGGCGACAAGATCGAGCTGAAGAAATCCAACTGGATCGACAGCTTCGTCGGCCGGGTGCTCAATGCGGACAACGACGCGAGCTGGGCGGTGAAGAAGGATGGCGGCGAATTCGACGCCTTCACCGGCGCCACCATCACCCCTCGCGCCGTGGTCAAGGCGGTGAAGAACCTGCTGCTGTTGCAGCAACAGCACCCGGAGCTGCTGCGTGACGCCCCCCCCTGCGACACAGCCCCATGATCCCGGTCGATAATGAACCGAGATGGCACAGATTGACGGCCGAAGCCGGCTACTCGAACACAGCGGAGCCAACAGATGGAACAGATTGATGTGATTGACGATCAGGGTCTCGCCAGCGAGAGCAATGGCCGTCGCGAAGAGCTCAAGGAGCTGATGCTGCAGGGGCTGTGGAAGAACAACCCCTCCCTGGTGCAGGTGCTGGGCTTGTGCCCCACCCTGGCGGTCTCCTCCACCTTCACCAACGCCCTTGGGCTGGGGCTGGCGACCATGGTGGTGCTGATCAGCTCCAACCTGGCCATCTCCCTGGTGCGCAACTGGGTGCCCAAGGACATCCGCATCCCGGTCTACGTGATGATCATCGCCGCCCTGGTGACCAGCGTGCAGCTGCTGATGAACGCCTACACCTATGGCCTCTATCAGGCGCTCGGCATCTTCATCGCGCTGATCGTCACCAACTGCGTCATCATCGGTCGGGCCGAGGCCTATGCCTCCAAGAACCCGCCCCTGCTGGCGGCCATCGACGGCTTGATGATGGGGCTGGGCTTCACCCTGGTGCTGCTGGTGCTGGGGGGACTGCGGGAGATCATCGGCATGGGCACCCTGTTTGACGGCGCCGATCTGCTGCTGGGGGACTGGGCCAAGTCACTGCGCATCGAGCTGTTCCATGCCGATGCCAGCCTGCTGCTGGCGATCCTGCCGCCCGGTGGCTTCATCGGGCTGGGGCTGCTCATCGCCGGCAAGAATGCCATCAACGACTGGATGGGCCGCAAGCAGAGTGCCGACAAGGCGCACTGCAGCGTGCCGGCGGCCGGTGCCCGCGCCACCCAGCTCTAATGCTCTTGCGCCAGGACAGACCCGAGAATCGATGAACAATCAAAAACGCAGACAGATTCTGGAGCGGCTGCGGGACAACAACCCCCACCCGACCACAGAACTCAACTTCAACTCGCCGTTCGAGCTGCTGATCGCCGTGTTGCTGTCGGCCCAGGCCACCGACGTGAGCGTCAACAAGGCCACCGACAAGCTCTATCCGGTGGCCAACACCCCGGCCGCCATGCTGGCGCTCGGGGTGGACGGGGTGAAGCAGTACATCAAGACCATAGGCCTGTTCAACACCAAGGCCGAGAACGTCATCAAGACCTGCGCCATCCTGCTGGAGCGCCACGGCGGCGAGGTGCCGGAGGATCGCGAGGCGCTGGAGGCCCTGCCCGGGGTCGGTCGCAAGACCGCCAACGTGGTGCTCAACACCGCCTTCGGCTGGCCCACCATAGCCGTCGACACCCACATCTTCCGCGTCTCCAACCGCACCGGATTCGCGGTGGGCAAGAACGTGGATCAGGTGGAGGAGAAGCTGCTCAAGGTGGTACCCGCCGAGTTCAAGCTGGATGTGCACCACTGGCTGATCCTGCACGGTCGTTACACCTGCCTGGCGCGCAAACCGCGCTGCGGCTCCTGTATCATCGAAGACTTGTGTGAGTACAAAGAAAAGGTCTACCCGGAGAGCTGATCGATGAGGCGCCTGCACAACATGCAGTTGTGCCAGCCTCGTGACTCTGCCTCTGTTATCAACGATTTGTGTGAATACAAAAGAACCACTACCCGGAGAATTGAGCAATGAGAATCCTGCATACGATGTTACGCGTCGGCGATCTGCAACGCTCCATCGATTTCTACACCCGCGTGCTGGGGATGAAGCTCTTGCGCAAGAGCGAGAACAGCGAATACAAGTACACCCTGGCCTTCGTCGGTTATGGCGATGAGAGGGACGAAGCCGTCATCGAGCTCACCTACAACTGGGGCGTGAGCGAGTATGAGCTGGGCTCGGCCTACGGCCATATCGCGCTGGAAGCGGACGACATCTACGGCACCTGCGACGCCCTGCGCGCCGCCGGCGCCAAGATCACCCGCGAGCCGGGCCCGGTCAAAGGCGGCACCACCGTCATCGCCTTCGTGGAAGATCCCGACGGTTACAAGATTGAACTCATCGCCAAGAAAGATGCGGGCGCGGGCCTGGGCCAGAGCGTCTGAGTCACACCAGTACCCTCCCTTGCATGGAGGTGAATAAAAAACGGGGCCCTGGGCCCCGTTTTTTATGCTCGAGATTTCTGCCGTGGCAGCCGGCCATCAGGCCAGCCGGAAGCGGCCTATGGTCTGGCGCAGGCCCGCCGCCAGCTGACTCAGCTCCAGGCAGGCGCGGGCGGTGTGATCGGCGCCGATCGCCACCTCGTTGGAGGATTCATTGATCCGCTCCACGTTGCGGCCAAGCTCATCGGAGACCGCATCCTGCTCACCGCAGGCGCTGGCGATCTGGATCCCCTGGCCGATTGCCACAATCGGCCCGCCAGCGTGGACAAAGGGGAGCGCCGGCGATGTAATGGAGCCCTCGTCTCCCCTTCGCCTCAAGGTCTTGTTCATGGATAACGCGTCGACCCTCCCCTCTTCCTGGTCCGTTCAACTGCGCGAGCAGATGCAGGCCCGCCCGCTCACCGCCTTCGGGTTGCTGATCGCGCTGGTCGCCGTGCTGCTGCTCCTGCTGCAGAGCCTCGTCATGCTGGCGACCGGTGACATCAGCCCGGGGGTTCGTTACGGCCTCATCGGCGGTGTCGCCGGTTTCGCGGCCACCGCCCTCGGCGCCCTGCCGGCGCTGTTTCTGCGCTCTGTGCCCCAGCGGGTGGAGGACGGCATGCTGGGTTTTGCCGCCGGCATGATGCTGGCGGCCAGCGCCTTCTCCCTGCTGCTGCCTGGGCTGGAGGCCGCGGAGGGGATCACCGGGGACGGTTTTCTCGCCGCCGCCGTGGTGGTCGCGGGCATGACGCTCGGGGTGCTGCTGATGCTGGGGCTGGATCAGTTCACCCCACACGAGCATGACAAGACAGGTCCCTGCGGCCCCGGCCATGAGAGCTGCTCCCGGGTCTGGCTGTTCGTGTTTGCCATCGCGCTCCACAACCTGCCGGAGGGCATGGCCATCGGGGTCAGCTTCTCCCAGGGGGACATGGCGGTGGGCCTGCCGCTGACCAGCGCCATCGCCCTGCAGGACATACCGGAAGGGCTCGCAGTCGCGCTGGCCATGTGCGCCGCCGGTTTTCGCCCCTCGGTCGCCGTGCTGGTCGCCATCGGCAGCGGCCTGCTGGAACCGCTCGGTGCCCTGCTCGGGGTCGGTCTCGCCAGCGGCATGGCCCTCGCCTACCCCATTGGCCTGGGGCTGGCCGCCGGGGCCATGCTGTTCGTGGTCTCCCACGAGGTGATCCCCGAGACCCACCGCAACGGTCACCAGACCCATGCCACCCTGGGCCTGATGGCGGGCTTCGCCCTGATGATGACGCTCGACACGGCGCTGGGTTGAGGCGCGGATTGATGGTCGGGGGAGCGAGCCGGTTTATTTAGACGCCACACCGGCCTCCCCCGCCCGCATTCGACCACCGGCACTCGGCGCCGCCCTTATCTTTTGCTATGATCCGCGCCAACTTATTCGGCCCAAGGGCCATAGAGACGAGGTAGAGGATGAAAGTAGGTATTATCGGCGCCATGGAGCAGGAAGTGGCCCTGCTGCGCAGCCAGCTGAGCGACCTGACCACCCTGCAACTGGGCGGCTGCGAGTTCTATCAGGGCCGGTTGGCCGGTAAAGAGGTGATCCTGACCCGCTCCGGCATCGGCAAGGTCGCCGCCAGCGTCGCCACCAGCCTGCTGCTGGAGAAATTTGCCCCGGATTGCGTCATCAACACCGGCTCCGCCGGCGGTTTCGCCCAGGACCTGCACATAGGTGACGTGGTGATCGCCAGCGAGATGCGCTTCCACGACGTGGACGTGACCGCCTTCGGCTACGAGATGGGCCAGATGGCGCAGCAGCCCGCCGCCTTCCCCTGTGACGAGAAGCTGATCGCGCTTGCCCAGAGCTGCATCGCCGAGCAGGGCAAGCATCAGACCAAGATCGGCCTCATCTGCACCGGTGATCAGTTTATGTGCAAGCCGGACGCCATCGCCAAGGCCCGTGCCGACTTCCCGCAGATGCTGGCGGTCGAGATGGAAGGTGCCGCTATCGGCCAGGTGTGCCACATGTTCAAGGTGCCCTATCTGGTGGTGCGCGCCATGTCTGACATCGCCGGCAAGGAGCAGGTGGAATCCTTCGATGCCTTCATCGAGGTGGCAGGCCAGCACTCGGCCGAGATGATCATCAAGCTGCTCGGCAAGCTGTGATCGACGCCGCCGCCCTGGCACCCATGGCCGCCTCGCTGGTCTCGACTACGGCGGCCATGTTAGTGGGCGCCGCCCTGCTGGAGGCCATCCTGCCCTGGCCTGCCCGCTTCCGCCTCGGGGCCACGGTGCCGCTGCTGACGCGCCTCGGTCGGCGGGTCTATCGCCCCGACGGCTCGCCCAGGCAACAAACCCAGGCGGGGCTGCTGGCCCTGCTGGTGGTCTGGCTGCCCTGCGCCGCCGGGCTCTGGGCGGTGCGCAACCTCTCCCTCTCCGAGCCCCTGTTCGATCTCCTGTTTCTGCTGCTGATGCTGGAATCACGGCCGCTGCGGGAACTCGCCAAGGCGACCCGGGTGCTGGCGACTCAGGAGACGCAGGTCCTGGCCCGCCTGCAGGCGGCGCCCTGGCTCAAGCGCGAGACGGGGGCGATGTCGGTGATGGGGCTGAACAAGGCGGTCAGCGAGAGCTGCGTGCTGCGCCTGGTCGGCCAATGGGCCGGCCCCTTGCTGGGCTTCGCCCTGGCGGGCGTGCAAGGCGCCCTGCTCTGGCGCCTCGCCCAGCTGATGAATCAGGGCTGGAGCCCGAAACAGCCGCAGTTTGCCTATTTCGGCCGCCCCGCCGCCGCGCTCTATCAGGCACTCTGCGCGCCCGCCATCCTGCTGCTGGGGCTGCCGCTATTACTAACCCAGTTGCGTCAGCTCGGCAGCCGGCTGCGCGCAGCCCTGCACTGGCCCTATCCGACCATGGGCTGTCTGCTTGGCCTGCTGGCTCACGCCTGCGGCAGCCGACTCGGTGGCCCCCGCTACTATCAGGGACAGCTCGTGCGCTTCCCGGTGTTTGACGCCCACGCCGAACCCGTCGCCGACTCGCCGCAACGCCTGCTCCGGCGCCTGCTGCTGACGGGCTGGGGCTGGCTGGCGCTGGCGCTGCTATTGACCCTGCTGGAGCAATTCCATGGCTAGTATCTTCAGCCCGCGCACCCTGGGCGCACTGGTTTGCCTGCTCTGCTGGCCGCTGGCCGGGCTGGCGCAGACGCCGCAACGCATCATCAGCCTCACCCCTCATCTGACCGAGCTGCTGTTCGATATCGGCGCCGGGGATCGCATAGTCGCGACCGACGATGCCTCCGACTTTCCCCCCGAGGCGCAGGCTAAGCCGCGGGTCGCCAACTACCGCAGCATCAACCTCGAGGCCCTGCTGGCCCAGAAACCGGATCTGGTGGTGGCCTGGCGCTCGGCCCAGTCCCGCATGCTGGCCCCCGTCGAGCAGCTCGGCATCCCCATCTTCTATTCGGAGCCCACCGACTTCGCCTCGCTGGCCGGCGAGATGCGCCGCCTCGGCACCCTGCTCGGGGTCGAGCAGCAGGCTAATCGTGAGGCCGATGCCTATCTGGCGCGGCTCGATGCGTTGAAGAGCCGCTACGGCCAGCCCAAGCCGGTCTCGGTGTTCTACCAGCTCTGGACCCCGCCGCTCACCAGCGTCAACGATTCGACCTGGCCGGGCCAGGCCATCGCACTGTGCGGCGGCACCAACGTGACCGCCGCGGCCAAGACCCCCTACCCCCAGATCGGGCTGGAGCAGGTGATCAAGGCCAACCCGCGGCTTATCCTGGCTGGCAGCCGGGATCCCGCCGTGCTGGCCCACTGGCAGCAGTGGTCCATGCTGGATGCCGTCAAGCACCGGCGGCTCGCCCTCATCAACCCCGATGAGCTGCACCGCTTCACCCCCAGAGCCCTCAACGCGGTGGAGCAACTGTGCAAGGAGATCGCCCGGAGCAACCCGGCCTCCCCCGCCTGACCCCTGCCTCCCTCCGCGGGTCATCCGTCCGATGACCCGCCATTATATGTGGCATAAAATATGCTTCCAATCTGCCAGATACTCACTTCATAACGGGACAATGACATGTTCAACGGAAAAACGATCCTGATCACCGGCGGCACCGGCTCCTTTGGCAAGAAATTTATCGAGACGGTCCTCTCCCTCTACACCCCGAGCCGGTTGATCGTCTATTCCCGTGATGAACTCAAACAATTCGAGATGCAGCCGCGCTTCAACCATCCCTGCATGCGTTACTTCATCGGCGATGTGAGGGATGCCGAGCGGCTCAACATGGCCATGCACGGCGTGGACTTCGTGGTGCATGCCGCGGCCCTCAAGCAGGTGCCGGCCGCCGAATACAACCCCATGGAGTGCATCAAGACCAACGTGGGTGGCGCGGAGAACGTCATCAAGGCGGCGCTCAACAACGGGGTCGAGAAGGTGATCGCCCTCTCCACCGACAAGGCCGCCAACCCGGTCAACCTCTATGGCGCCACCAAGCTCTGCTCCGACAAGCTGTTCGTCGCCGCCAATAATATGGCGGGCAAGAACCCGACCATCTTCTCCGTGGTCCGTTATGGCAACGTGGTGGGCTCTCGCGGCTCGGTGGTCCCCTTCTTCGACAGGCTGATCAGAGAGGGTGCCAGCCATCTGCCGATCACCCATGCCGAGATGACCCGCTTCTGGCTCACCCTGCAGCAGGGGGTCGATTTCGTGTTGACCAACTTCCAGCGGATGAAGGGAGGGGAGCTGTTTATCCCCAAGATCCCGTCAGTGCGCATCACCGATCTGGCCAGCGCCATGGCGCCGGAGCTGCCGCAAGAGATCGTCGGTATTCGCCCAGGCGAGAAGCTGCACGAGGTGATGTGCCCGGCCGATGACTCCTATCACACCTTCGAGTTCAACGACTATTACGTGATCTCCCCCAGCATCAGTTTCACCAGTCGCAACAATGACTTCGCGGTCAATGCCCTGGGGGAGACGGCCACCCTGGTCGAGCCCGGCTTCGAATACAATTCCCTAAACAATCGGCACTTCCTGTCGATAGACGAATTGAAGATGATGAACCAGCAGGTGCTAGCCGAATGATCCCCTATGGACGCCAATCCATCACAGATGAAGATATCGATGCCGTCGTTGCCGTCCTGAAGTCGGACTATCTCACCCAGGGTGAGGCGGTGCCCGCCTTCGAACAAGGGCTGGCCGACTATTGCCAGGTCCCCCATGTGATCGCCTGCAACAATGGCACCACGGCGCTCCATCTGGCCTGTGCCGCGCTGGAGCTGGGGGCGAACGATTGGGCCTGGGTCTCGGCCATCAGCTTCGTCGCCTCCGCCAACTGTGCCCGCTACTGCGGTGCTCAGGTGGATTTTGTCGATGTGGATCCCGAGACCGGCAACCTCAGCGTGGCGGCCCTGCGGGAGAAGCTGCACGCCGTCCAGGGAACCTCCCGCCTGCCCAGGGTGCTGGTCGCCGTGCATCTGGCGGGCCAACCCGGTGATCTGAGCGAGATCGGCGCCCTGTGCCGGCAATATGGCATTCACCTCATCGAGGATGCCTGCCATGCCCTGGGGGCCAGCTATCAGAATGCCCCCATCGGCAGCTGTGCCCACAGCGACATGACCGTCTTCAGCTTCCACCCGGTGAAACCCATCACCACGGGGGAAGGGGGCGCCGTCACCACCCGCGATGCCGCGCTGGCCGCCAAGCTGAGGCTCTATCGCAGCCACGGCATCACCCGCGATGCCGAGCAGCTGGACTCCCCCAGTCCGGGTGGCTGGTACTATGAGCAACAGGTGCTCGGCTTCAACTATCGGCTGACCGACATTCAGGCCGCGCTGGGCCTGAGCCAGCTCGGCCGCTTGTCCCACTTCATCGACCGGCGCCAACAACTGGCTGCCCGCTACGATGAATTGCTGACCGAGCTGCCGCTGCAACCGCTGCGTCAAGACAATGACCGTAGCTCCGGCTACCACCTCTACGTAATCCAGGTCGCCGACCGGGATCAGGTGTTTGCCCGGCTGCGCGAGGCTGGCATAGGCGTGAATGTCCACTACATGCCCATACCGGCACAGCCCTATTATCGCAATCTGGGGCAGGATCCCGCCGCTTACCCCGGCGCCCAGGCCTACTACCGACAAGCCATCAGCCTGCCTCTGTTCCCCACCCTCTCGTTGGCCGAGCAGGACAGAGTCATCCAGACCCTGGAGCGGGTGTTATGCGCCTAGCCCTGGGCACGGTACAGTTCGGGCTCGCTTACGGCATCAGCAACCAGGCAGGACAGGTCGGTGATGATGCCCTCGACGATATCCTGACGCTGGCTCGCCAGTTGGGCATCGATACCCTGGACACGGCGCAAGCCTATGGCAATGCCGAGTCGCGGCTCGGCAGCCGCCACAGCGCCGACTTTTTGCTGGTGGACAAGCTGGCCCCCGGTATCTTGGCCAGCGAGGTCGCTGCTTCCGTCGACAACAGCCTGCGCCAACTGGCGCGCCCAAAACTGGATGGACTGCTGCTCCATCGCGGCCAGGACGCCAGCCCCGCCCTGTTCGAACAGCTGATGGAGCTGCAGCGACAAGGCAAGGTGGGCAAGCTGGGGGTGTCGGTCTACTCCCCGGATGAGCTGGATCTGTGGTTGAGCCATGGCTACCCATTGCAACTGGTGCAACTGCCCGCCAACCTGCTCGACCAGCGCTTCCTGCGCACGGGCTGGCTGGACAGGTTGCAGGCGCTGGGGTGCGAGATCCATGTGCGCTCCCTCTTCCTGCAGGGGCTGTTACTGATGCAGCCAGCTCTGCGCCCCGACTATTTTCAGCGCTTCGCCCAGCCACTGACCCGGCTGGACCACTGGCAGCCCCATCTTCCGCTTCTCGACAAGGCGCTGTCACTGATAGCGGCCCTGCCCCAGGTCAGCCGGTTCGTGGTGGGGGTCTGTCATGCCCATGAGCTGGCCGCCATCGCCGCGGCCTATGCCCGGCGGCAGACATTGAGCGACACCGAGCTGGCCGGCCTCGCCTGCGACGAACCCGGCCTCATCAACCCGGCACAGTGGAAGTCATCATGATCCTCGGAATCCTACAGGCCAGGGCGGGCTCCAGCCGGCTGCCAGGCAAGGTGCTCAAACCCTTGCTGGGCGTCCCCATGCTCGCCCGCCAGATTGAACGACTGAAACGATCGGCCAGGCTGGATCAGCTGATGGTCGCCACCAGCGACCAGGCCGACGATGAGGCCATCGCCCGACTGTGCGCGCAGCTGGACGTGCCCTGTTTTCGTGGCCCCCTTGACGACGTGTTGCAACGCTTCCATCTGGCCGCACAACGCTTTAACCCCAGCCAGATCGTCAGGCTCACCGGCGACTGCCCGCTGGCGGATCCCGAGCTCATCGATGAACTCATCGAGCTCCACCTGCAGGGTGGCTATGACTACAGCAGCAACTGCTGGGATCCCAGCTACCCGGATGGCCTGGACGCCGAGATCCTGAGTGCCGCCACCCTGCGTCTGCTGGCCGCGCAGGCCCAGAGCCCGGCCGAGCGCGAGCATGTCACCTATTACATCCGCCAACATGCCGAGCTGTTCAAGATAGGCAGATTGAGCCGCACACCTAGCCTGGCCCAGCTGCGCTGGACCGTGGACGAGCCCGCCGATTTCGAGCTGGTCGAGCAGATTTACCAACACCTCTATCCGCTCAACCCTGCGTTCAGCACCGGGGATATCCTCAGCCTGCTGGCCCGGGAACCACAGCTCGCGACCCTGAACACCCAACACCGGCGCAATGAAGGGCTGGAAACATCTCTGGCCAAGGAGAAGCACTCATGACCTCACGTTATCAACATTCAATGGCACTCTCTGCCCGGGCCGAACAGAGCATTCCCCTTGGCTCCCAGACCTTCTCCAAGAGCCGTCTCTGCTTCCCCTATGGCGCCGCCCCGCTGTTTATCGAGCGCGGCCAGGGCGCCAGGGTGTGGGATGTGGATGGCAATTCGTATCTGGACTTTGCCAGCGGTCTGCTCGCCATCAGCCTCGGCTATTGCGACCCGGATGTGAACCAGGCCGTGCTGGAGCAGCTCAACCTGGGCTCCATCTTCTCGCTCCCCCACCGGCTGGAGACCGAGGTGGCGGAGCAACTCATCGAGCTGATCCCCTGCGCCGAGATGGTCCGGTTCGGCAAGAATGGCACCGATGCGACCTCCGCCTGCATTCGCCTCTCCCGCGCCGTCACTGGTCGGGAGCGGGTCGCCGTCTGTGGCTACCATGGCTGGCAGGACTGGTACATAGGCTCCACCACTCGCCACCTGGGGGTGCCCGAGTGCGTGCGGGAGCTGACCCATCGCTTCGATTACAACGATCTGGCGTCACTGCGAGCGCAACTCGAGGCCCATCCCGGGGAGTTTGCCGCCGTGATCCTGGAGCCGATGAACGTCGCCTGGCCCACCCCCGAGTTTCTGCCCGGCCTGCGCCAGCTGTGTGACCAGCATGGCGCCCTGCTCATCTTCGACGAGACCATCACGGGTTTTCGCTTCCATCTGGGCGGCGCCCAGACCCTGTTCGGCGTCACGCCGGATCTGGCCGCCTTCGGCAAGGGCATGGCCAACGGCTTCCCCATCTCCGCCGTGGTGGGCCGTCGCGATCACATGCAGCGCATGGAGGATATCTTCTTCTCCGGCACCTTTGGCGGCGATGCCATCGCCCTGGCGGCGGCCAACGCCGTGATCAAGAAGATGCGCAGCCTCGATGTGCCTGCCCGACTGGCCGAACGGGGTCAGCCCCTGCTGGACGGACTGGATAGCCTGTTGCAGACGCTGGATGCCCCCCAATGGCTCAAGACCGCCGGTCACCCGAGCTGGAGCTTCCTGCTGATCGGCGATTCGGCCAACCATTCCAGCTGGCTGCTCAAGAGCTACTTCATTCAGGAGCTGTGCAAACGCGGCATCCTCAGCCTGGGTAGCCACAACATCAACCTGGCACACAGCGAACAGGACATGAGGACGCTGCTGGATGTCTATGCCGAGGTTCTGCCGGAGCTGATCCGTCTGGATGCCGACAACGCCATCCATCAGGCCCTGGATGGCGAGCCGATCCAGCCGGTGTTCAAGGTGCGCTGAGTGCTGCCGCTGTGGATTTTCAGCGAAGGGGATAAAGAGCGGGGTCTCGGCCACCTCAGCCGCTGCAGTGCCTACGCTGCCGCCTGGCAAACCCAGGGGGGCGCCGTCCATTGGGTAGTGGACGGGGATGAGTTCGCCGATTCCCTGCTTGAGGGTGAAAGTGTCAGCTGGGAGGCGTGGCAGGATAAAAACGTCCCCCCGCAGAACGCAGTCGCCATCGTCGACTCCTACTCGGCAAGTCTGGCCACCCTCGAGAGTATCTCGGCTGGCTTCCAGCGGGTCATCTATCTCGATGACACCGAGCGCCTGAACTACCCCAGGGGGTTGGTGATCCATGCCAGCCCCGGCACGCCCAGCCACCAGTCGGGCGCCGCCAGCTGGCAATGGGGGCCTCGCTGGCAACCCCTGCGCCCCCCCTTCTGGTCCCTGCCTGCCCGTACCCGGGTCGCCGCCCGCATAGAGCGCATCCTGATCATCATGGGAGGCACAGATGTGCGTGACCTGACCCCAGGCTTGGTGGCCTGGTTGCGCCGGCATAGACCCGAGACTGAACTGGAAGTCGTCACCCGGGAGCCCGACCCGCGCCTTGAGGGGTGCAGGCAACATCACCGCCTCGACGCCGAGCAGATGGCCGGCCTCATGTCTCGCTGCGACATGGCCATCAGCAGTGCAGGACAAGTCACCTATGAGCTGGCGCGCTGCGGCCTGCCGGGCATCCTGATCGGGGTCGCCGACAACCAGGCAAGCCAGCTGGCCGGCTGGTGCAGCAGTGACGCTTTTCTCTCGGCGGGTTGGTGGCACGAACCAGCATTATTCTCCCGACTGGAACAGGGCCTGTCCAGGCTGGCGCCAGCAGATGAGCGCGCCAGACGGACCCTCAGGCTGCAGACGCTAATGGCAGGAAACGGAACCCTGGAGGCACTCTCATGGCTCAAGCAGACATAGACCTGCAACGGCACTTCAGCCTCGCCGGGCTGGAGCTCATCCCCTTCGCCATGCTGGACGAACCGCAGATAGTGGCGGTCTGGCAGATGCGAAACCATCCGGAAATCGCGCGCTGGATGAACACGGGGGGCAATATCAGCCTCGAGGCCCATCGCGTCTTCATGGCGCGCCAGCAAGATGAAAGCCGCAATCTCAACTACCTCTGCCAGGACGCGCAAGGGATCCTCGGGGTGGTCGCCCTGCACCGGCTGGACTGGCAAAATCGACTGGCCTGGCTTGGGATCTATCGCAATCCCAGGCGCACCGACAAGGGGCTGGGGATGCGTCTGCTGGCCGCCATCAACCAGCTGGCATTCGAGGTCGCGCGCTTGCACACCCTCAAGCTGGAGGTCGCGGCGGACAATGAAAGAGCCATTCAGGCCTATTTGAGGGCCGGTTTTTGTCAGGAAGGCGCCTGGCGGGAAGCGGTCTACCGACCCCATACCACACATTATGTCGATCTCTTGCTCATGGGGATCACCGAACAGGAGTGGAGACATCCATGAACCCAAGCAGGGCTCAAGCCATCAATCCGAAGCGATGCTTCATCATTGCCGAACTCTCGGCCAACCATGGCCACTCGCTGGACAAGGCCCTGGCGACGGTGCGCGCCGCCAAGGAGTGCGGGGCCGATGCCATCAAGATCCAGACCTACACCGCCGATACCATCACCCTGGATTGCGACAATGAATATTTCCAGATTAATCAGGGCACTATCTGGGATGGCACCACGCTATACAAGCTCTACCAAGAGGCCTATACCCCCTGGGAATGGCATGCCGCCATCCAGGCCGAAGCAAAGGAAGCAGGGCTTGTCTTCTTCTCGACCCCCTTTGACTTCACCGCCGTCGATTTCCTGGAAACCCTCGATGTCCCCCTCTACAAGATCGCCTCGTTCGAGATCACCGACATTCCGCTGATCGAATACGCGGCCAGCAAGGGCAAGCCGATGATCATCTCGACCGGCATCGCGACCCTTGCCGATATCGATGCGGCCGTGCAGGCCTGCCGCCGCATGGGCAATCAGGATATCACCCTGCTCAAGTGCACCTCTTCCTATCCCGCCCCGGTGGAAGAAGCCAACCTGCTCACCATCCCCAATATGCGGCAGACATTTGGCGTCAAGGTGGGATTGTCGGACCATACCCTGGGGCAGGCCGTGGCCATGGCCGCCGCCGCCTTGGGTGCCGAGGTGATAGAGAAACACTTCATCCTGGATCGCGCATTGGGTGGCCCGGATGCCTCCTTCTCCATGACCCCAGCAGAATTTGGCCAGATGGTGGCGGGCGTAAGGCAAGTGGAGGCCGCACTGGGTGAGATCAGCTATAGCCTCAACCCCAAGGCCGAGCAGAACCGTCTGTTTTCACGTTCGTTGTTCGTCTGTGAGGATATGAAGGCGGGAGAGGCGTTCACTCCCCGTAATTTGCGATCCATCCGACCCGCTCACGGGTTGCCCCCAGTCCACCTTCCCTCCCTGCTGGGCCGCTGGGCCAGCCAGGATATTCAGGCCGGCACGCCGCTGGCCTGGTCATTGGTTTCCCAAGCTGCCGAGGAGCGCTAGATGCAACAGAAGAACGTCTTCATGGCACAAGAAGGGAATGAGTGGTACGAGCGAAACAAGACCGCCATTCTCGGCAAGTCGCTGGCCAGCGATCCCATCTTCAAGGCGCTGCACTATCTGGCGGTCAAACCCGCCCGGATCCTGGAGATAGGCTGCGCCAATGGCTGGCGACTGGCGCAGCTGGCCGAGCATTATGGTGCCCGCTGCTATGGGGTGGATCCGTCGGCAAGTGCCATCCAGGATGGGCTCTCTCGCTATCCAGGGTTGCATCTCTCCGTAGGGACCGCCGATTGTCTGCCCGAGATAGAAGCCGTCGATCTCATCATCTTCGGCTTCTGCCTCTACCTGTGCGACCCACAGGATCTGTTCAAGATTGCCGCTGGCAGCGATGCCCTGCTGGCCGATCGGGGTCTGATGACCATCATGGATTTCAATCCTCCAGCGGGCCACTATCGCAACGACTACCAGCATCACGCCAATCTCTTCAGCTACAAGATGAACTACGGGGAGCTGTTTGGCTGGCACCCTGGCTACCATCGTCTGTTCGAACACGTGCAGCATCACGATGGCGACGCCGAACTGGAGCCGGATGCGCTGATCTCGGTTCAGATATTACGAAAGGATGCGAGGCTACTCGCAGCGCAGAACCCCTACCCCAAGAGATAAAAATACCGACCCTAGGGTCGGTATTTTCATTTTCTGCTCTTACTTTCTGAATGCTTCGGCTCTTATTTCCGGAACAGTGCCATCACTTCGTTATCAATCATGTCGACGCTGTCGAGCGCCCTTGGATACATCTCCCTCGCCTTGGCTAAAAACTCCAGCCAGAGATCGATGGCGGGTTTCATCAGCACCAGCGTCTCCTCTTCGCCCTCGAATGAATAGAGAATGGAGCTCAGCAGGGTGAACACATAATTCATCGACCCGACCATGGTCTGGGAAATATGTTGCTGCCGGGTGGCGGCGATCTGGGAGAGATAGCCAAAGTTACGCAGCATCAGCTGATTCAACTCATTACGAGACCTGAAGTCCTGTTGCCATTCGGCCATCATCTTGTCGATGAGGATATTGAAGAACTCGATGTCCAGCAAGGGTTCAAAATCCTGCTTTGACAAGGGAATGGGGGTGCAGAGCCCGGCGATCTCCTCGAGCAGCGCAGGCTTGTCGACCCGATGGAGCAGGCTTATTTCTGCACTCGGCAAGGCTCTGGCGTGCTCAATCTTGGCACCATCGCTGCAGTTGAAGCATCGAACATCTTCATTCGCAGCCAATACCTGCTCTATCACGCGGCGGGAGGTGTCAAACATGGCGTTGCTGATGACGGTGCCATCAAAGTTCCCTGCACGCCGCCACTGGCTGTCGCCATACATCAGGTCGCCAAGGGCCCCGGCATTTTCCTCATTGTTGTAATAGGAGCTGAGCTTCGAATGATGGTGCCCCTTGTGCTTGTAGCCATTATCCAGGCCGAACAGATAAAGGTTCTTGAAACCGAGGTGAGTGGGCGCGCTGACACCGATATTGCCCACCAGAGGGTTGACACCGCCAAGGGCGGCACAGGCTTGCCAGCCTGGGAAGTAGTTCCGATAGAGCACCACCCCTGGCTCACTGAGCTTGAAGACAAGTGCCGATTGATTGAAGAGTGTCGCGCAATCAGGATGGATCACATCCGTACTCAAGAATAAAACATCCCGCAGATATTCAGGGTCATTCAGGTTGACCAGGAAGTCATAGACTATCTTGGTGCGTTCGGTTTCCACGTGAATATCTGGCTTGATGCCCACCTTGTGCAATGCCGAAATGGCACTGCCACACGAGATCAAAATAGCCTTGTCTTTATTCTCCCTGATGACCGCGATTGATTCATCCAGCGAGGGGCCATTGGCAATGATGAAGACGGGGGTCCGGTGATATTCTGGCGCGACCCTCTGGTCTTGTTTCAAAAAAGGGACCGCACGTTCGATATTGTTGATGGTGTGAGACAAGGCAATCAGGTTGTCATCGAAGAAGCCCCATCCCATCACCAACAGATAATATTCTTGCTGCACCTTCTCTATCAGTTTCCTTATCTTGTCGTTCTGATATCCCCACATGATGAAGGCATTGGCGATAAGGAAAGAGCCACGACTATGAATGGCCGACGAGAAGTCCTTCACTATGGTCTCTTCATCCTGCCCCAACAGGATGTGCAGCCCCAGATTTTCCTGATGCAAATAAGCCAGCAGCGGTGCCCAATCAAAACAGAATAGCGACCCGTAGAAGAGATCCAGATCAGGTTCAAACAGGAACAGAGTACCGATCTTGCACCGCTCATAGAGATAGCCGAGGTGGTAACCCAGACCCACCCCGAAGATAAGGGCGCTGGGTACCTCGAGGGGAACCCGGCTCAACATGTCTTCCCTGGTAGATATGTCGTCCAGATAAGCATTCAGTTTGTTGAGGTATTCCACATGCATGAAGCCGAGTGGATTGGCCTCTTGACTGAAGGAGAACTTGGATAGCCCCCCCTTCTCCATGAACTCCTTAACCAGGGTCTCGCAGATGAGATAAGGCTCGGCGCCATACACGGCGACGTCATCATCGAGCCAGGCCAGATTGGGCTGGCCATTTTCACTACAGAAAAATCTGAATGGACGAGCGGGTTGATAGGCTTCATACATGTCCGCAATATGGGGAATATATTGGCGAAAGGCCGCCATATTCTGCGCAAAGCGAAGCGGTAACGCCGCCGCCATGGCCACTTCCTGCTCTGCCTGTTGTTGCAGTCGCAGCGCCTCCTGTTCGGCTTTTGCCAAGGCAGTATCAATATTGACGGACATCAGAACTCCTTGCTGTTCACTCGATAGGCTTGCCCGGCCTTGTTGGCCCGCCCGACCTGGGTCAGCTGTTTAAAAACGGCTTGATGATGGCTGATGGCCAGGGCTTTCATCTGCTTTTCTTGAATGGAGAGGCTTGTGGCCAAGGCGGCGATGTCCTGTTGTTGCAGAGGATCATCTTTTGCCAATTGAGCCAGACGAGCGATCAAGGCCAGACGCTCATCCATGCACAATAACGCCTCGTCGTATCGCTGCTGTTGCAACAGCGCCTCCATTAAACTGGCATTTTCCGTCAATGCCTCATCGAGGGAGGCTGACGTGACGTTCACAGCTCACCCAGCTGTTGTCTCATTTGGTAGCCTTGCTGCTTTTCTGTCTCCGGCAGTTGATCCCAACCGGATTTGATTGTCACCATCAGCCCCATGACCTCATCGAGGGGGGCGCTATCGCGTGCCAGACTGGCATCCCAGATACGCTCATCCATATAGGAGTAGAGTCCATATAGATCTTCGGCCATGGTGCCCTGGCTCATGTCGAGTGCATCCTGCAATCCATGCAACAGCCCTTGCGCCTTGGAGACTGCAATGGATTTTGCCTCCATATCATGCCGCTCAATGGCACCCTTGGCCTGAGCCAGTCGCTCGAGAAAGCCTTGCATCATGAGCTGAATGACACGGTGAGGATCGGCAACCGCCAAATCAGCCGTGATGCTGGTTGCCTTATATGCCTTCAGATTACGGTTGTACATAACATGAGTCCTCGTAATATCACGCTCAATCAATTCTTATTGTTTATTTGTAACGACGTCAGGGCGGATGCCGAGTTATTCATTTTAACAAGCAGGGCATCCAGGCTGCCGTATTGGGCTCGCAAAGAGGCTTCATATTTTGCCAGCTGCGCGCTGGCCGTCGCCGTTTTTTGAGTGAGGCTGCGCAAATCTGAATTCAACACATCTTCTCGTTGTGCCAGCATGCCGCCACTCTTGGTGTACTCTTTCAACCCTGTGTTCAGGGTGGCTGCCAGGCCCTTGTCCCCACCAAACAGCGCTACAACCTGGTCGAAGTTCTTGTCGACGGCCTCGCCAAACTTCGTCTTGTCGAGAGACAGCTTGCCCTTGTTATCCATCTTGACGCCGATCTCGAAGATGGTGGAATAGGTACCGCTGTTCTGGGAAGGGCTGACCAGTAGATTACTCATGAAAGATTCGATGGCTCGGGTGGTCGAATCACCGGCCAGGGCGCCACCATCATCCTGTTTCACCCCCCCCACGAAGGTGCCACGCTTGCCCAGGGTGCCCATGCTGTCTTGCAGGGTGTTGTAACCGTCTACGAACTGCTGGACAAGTTCCTGAATAGAGGTCTTGTCGGTCGTGATATCGACCTTGTTTGACTTCAGTGCTCCCGACGTGGTGCTGTCTTTGTCCAGGTCCGAGACGCGCAACACCGTTATCTTGAGATCCTGGACGGAGTCGTCAAAGGTATTGGTATCGCTCTTGAGGGTGTTGCCATCCACGACAATTTCGGCACTGCTGGCCGGCCGTGTCTGGCTCATGACACCTCCCCCCGCCTCGAAGATACCGAGCTCGGCGGTACTCCCGGTGATGGTCAGATCCTTGCCATCTCCTGATACACCGGAGTCAATCATCAGCTTGGCCTTGCCATCGGCGGTATTGACGATGTTGACACTGAGCCCAAAGTTGTCACCATTGCTGTTGATGTTCTTGCGGATGTCTTGCAAGGTATCGCCGGCTTTCACATCCACCTTGAAGGTCTTGTCGCCGGCCTTGAACGTCAGTTGACCATCCTGAGTGACCAACGGGGTGGTTGAGCTGTCGAAGGTCCCTTCCTGACGACTCGTCTGCGCCAACTTGTTGACGGTGATGTTGTATTGACCGTTGGAAGCGCCTGACTTGCTCTCCACCTTCAGCACGGGATCGTCCTTGCTTTGGGTGATGTTGATGGCGCGCTTGTTGAAAGCGCCGGGGGCACTCAGTTTGTCGAGGATGTCGGTGAAGGCGGAGAGAGAGGATTTGAGCTGGCCTATGCCAGACAAGGTGATCTTGGTACTGTTTTGTTTGGTGATGATCGGTTGCTGCAACTGGGCTTTCTTCGCCGCCACACTCGCCGAAATCACGCTTTCAAGATCGAGTCCAGAACCCGCCCCTGCAGAGGTAATCGCCATACATCCTCCTGTCTATCAACTTAAAAAATAGGGTCAAACCTGACCATCGAACAGCAGCCCCGGGAGACTGGCCAGATTGCCACTCGCCTGCTCCATAGCCTGTAACCTCTTGTTCATCAAGAGCATTTCCTCACTCGGGATCTGGCGAATAACCTGCTTGGTATCCGCGTCTATCACCTTGATCACCGGTTGTTCGAGTTCGGGGACCAGAGTGAAATTGATTGTCCATCCCTTCAACTTGCTCAAACTATCCAATCTTTCTTGCAATTCTTGGGCCTGTTTTTCTATATAGGCCTTATCTATACGCGACTCTGCTGGTTTGGTATGCGCCGGCGGATCCTGCGATACCTTGGCTGTCGGCTCGACACTTGCCTGTTCGACCGAGTTATCCCCACCTGATGCGGGAGAAACAGTCATGGCGGCCTGAGGGCCGCCATGTTGAGTGAGCGTCGAAGTAACAGAAGGCAAGGTTATCGATTCATTGGCCATCTGCTGCTCCTTATATCAGTGGCTGAAGATGGTACCGGCTTAGCCCAGCAGCGACAGGGCCGACTGCGGACGCTGGTTGGCCTGGGCCAGGATGCTGGAGGCCGCCTGTTGCAGAATATTCTGCTTGGTCATATTGGCGGTCTCGGTCGCAAAGTCTGCATCACGGATACGGGAGCGCGCGGCACTGACGTTTTCCGAGATGTTGGACTGGTTGCGAATGGTCGAATCCAGCCGGTTCTGCACCGCACCCAGCTCGGCACGCTTGCCATCCACCACACCCAGCATGGAATCGACGGCAGCCAATACGTTTTGAGCCGCGCTCTGGGTGGCAATGTTAATGCCACCTGCACTGCCGCCAACGAAAATAGCTGACACCAGCACGGTACCGCCAGTGGCGGTCGTGATTGACGTGCCCGCAGCAGCGGCAATGCCCGAGATACTGAAGCCTGCAGACTGATTCAGGCTAAAGCCGATGGTCTGGTTGGCATCGGCGCCCACCTGGAAGGAGCCGCTGTAGTTGCCATCCAGCAACTTGGTGCCGGCGAAGGTGGTGTCTGTAGAGATGCGGTTGATCTCCGATCCCAGCTGATCCACTTCCTTTTGCAGAGCCTCGCGATCCTTGGCGGAGTTGGAGCCGTTGGCGGATTGCTGAGCCAGGGTGCGCATGCGCTGCAGCATGCCGGTCACTTCATCCATGGCGCCTTCCGCGGTCTGCGCCAGGGAGATGCCGTCGTTGGCGTTGCGGTTGCCCTGATCCAGGCCATTGACCTGGGAGGTCAGACGGTTGGAGATCTGCAGACCCGCCGCATCGTCCTTGGCGCTGTTAATGCGCAGACCGGACGCCAGGCGGGTGTACGAGGTATCCAACGACTTGGTGGTGTTCATCAAGTTACGCTGCGCGTTCAATGATGAAGTGTTGGTATTGATAAACATGGCCATAAAAGATTTCTCCTGATGAACAAGAAACTGCGGACTCTGCTTGTGTCAACACAGTCAGGATCCCACCGTTCAGATGGACAGCTTGAACGGGTCTGTACCATCTGGCGGGTCCTCTGTTTGAACGGACATCAAACCCGCAGTTGCGCAAATGTTGGACTTCCGAACACCCCTCATTTTGCTTCACATTCTGTAGCGGCATTTTCAACAAAAGCTTTAGGAGATTTATTGCCGCCCTCATCAACCCAGAGGTAAATACTCGCCGCCCGGCGTGATCTGGTTGACGAAACATCACACCGTAAGACCGCTCTGATACGGAGAATAGGCAGCGCGATTGCGGATCAGGACTAGATAGGGAATGGCATGATTTGTGCTTTCTTTATAGGGAGCCGATTTCTCGGCACCCATAAGAAAGGCCGACAGTGTCGGCCAAAGAAGAGCTTACGCTCAGGAGAACAACCTCGAGGGTGACAGAGTGAACGATCTGCGCAACACTCGAGGGGTATACCAATAAGAGAATCATGCTTTCGATAGAACAAGGCGTAAATCCGAACACCCCGTTGTTCCATCTTTCTTACCAGGGCGGCCTGAACAACCGCCCTTTTCTTTTTCTTGGAACTTATCGAGTTAGCCCAGCAGCGACAGGGCCGATTGCGGGCGCTGGTTGGCCTGCGCCAGGATGCTGGAGGCCGCCTGTTGCAGAATATTCTGCTTGGTCATATTGGCGGTCTCGGTCGCAAAGTCTGCATCACGGATACGGGAGCGCGCGGCACTGACGTTTTCCGAGATGTTGGACTGGTTGCGAATGGTCGAATCCAGCCGGTTCTGCACCGCACCCAGCTCGGCACGCTTGCCATCCACCACGCCCAGCATGGAATCGACAGCGGCCAGCACGTTCTGAGCATTGCTCTGACTGCTGATGCTGATACCGCCGGGATTGGAACCGCTGGTGAAAATGGTTGAAACCGCGGTAACGATGGAGCCAGCAGGACCACTGGTAAAATTGGACGCCGCCGTCGCAATCCCAGAAATACTGAAACCACCGACCTGACTCAGACTGAAACCTATAGTCTGGTTGGCATCGGCGCCCACCTGGAAGGAGCCGCTGTAGTTGCCATCCAGCAACTTGGTACCGGCGAAGGTGGTGTCTGTAGAGATGCGGTTGATCTCCGATCCCAGCTGATCCACTTCCTTCTGCAGAGCCTCGCGATCCTTGGCGGAGTTGGAGCCGTTGGCGGATTGCTGAGCCAGGGTGCGCATGCGCTGCAGCATGCCGGTCACTTCATCCATGGCACCTTCTGCGGTCTGCGCCAGGGAGATGCCGTCGTTGGCGTTGCGGTTGCCCTGATCCAGGCCATTGACCTGGGAGGTCAGACGGTTGGAAATCTGCAGACCCGCCGCATCGTCCTTGGCACTGTTGATGCGCAGACCGGACGCCAGGCGGGTGTACGAGGTATCCAACGACTTGGTGGTGTTCATCAAGTTACGCTGGGCGTTCAATGATGAAGTGTTGGTATTGATAAACATGGCCATAAAAGATTTCTCCTGATGAACAAGAAACTGTGGGCTCTGCTTGTGTCAACACAGTCAGGATCCCACCGTTCAGATGGACAGCTTGAACGGGTCTGTTCCACCTGGCGGGCCCTCCGTTTGAACGAACATCGGGCCCACAGTTGCGCAAATGCTGGATTTCCGAACACCCTCATTTTGCTTCACGTTCTGTAACGGCAGTCCCATCAGAAGCTTTAGGGTGACCCTATCAATAAAGAGGTTGTCACTCTCCATAATGATGTGATGGCAAAGAGGGCTCTTTATCACTCCCTGACACCCTGCACTTAATCTGCCGTCGAAGGCTGATATCAGGTATCAACGGGGAGGGTTAATACGCTCTGATTTATGGTTCATCGTTTTACCGGTACCGATAAGAAAGCCGACGATGTCGGCCAAAGAAGAGCTTGCGATCAGGAGGACAGCCTCGAGGTGACAGTGTGAACGGCTGCCAACCTCGAGGCGATATATAAGAGGGTCTCTTTTTCGATAGAACAAGGCGTCAATCCGAACACCCCGTTGTTCCATCTTTCTACCAGGGCGGCCTGAACAACCGCCCTTTTCTTTTTCTTGGGACTTATCGAGTTAGCCCAGCAGCGACAAGGCCGACTGCGGGCGCTGGTTGGCCTGCGCCAGGATGCTGGAGGCCGCCTGTTGCAGAATGTTCTGCTTGGTCATGTTGGCGGTTTCGGTGGCAAAGTCCGCATCGCGGATACGGGAGCGCGCGGCACTGACGTTTTCCGAGATATTGGATTGGTTGCGAATGGTCGAATCCAACCGGTTCTGCACCGCACCCAGCTCGGCACGCTTGCCATCGACCACTTCCAACATGGAGTCGACTGCCGCCAGGACATTTTGAGCATTGCTCTGACTGCTGATGCTGATACCACCGATGTTGGAACCGCTGGTAAACACACTGCCAACCGGCGCGCCACCTGCTGCAGTCACCGCAGTCGCAATGCCTGAAATGCTGAAACCGCCAGCCTGGCTCAGGCTGAAGCCAATGGTCTGGTTGGCATCGGCCCCCACCTGGAAGTTGCCGCTGTAGTTGCCATCCAGCAACTTGGTGCCGGCGAAGGTGGTGTCTTTGGAGATACGGTTGATCTCCGATCCCAGCTGATCCACTTCCTTTTGCAGGGCCTCACGATCCTTGTCGGAGTTGGAGCCGTTGGCGGATTGCTGAGCCAGGGTGCGCATGCGCTGTAGCATGCCGGTCACTTCATCCATGG
Source organism: Aeromonas sp. sif2416 (assembly GCF_019218665.1). Classification (NCBI taxonomy): domain Bacteria; kingdom Pseudomonadati; phylum Pseudomonadota; class Gammaproteobacteria; order Aeromonadales; family Aeromonadaceae; genus Aeromonas; species Aeromonas sp. sif2416. The sequence continues at coordinate 594,694 of NZ_JAHUXC010000001.1, read as the reverse complement.
CCCCTTCCGCGGTCTGCGCCAGGGAGATGCCGTCGTTGGCGTTGCGGTTACCCTGATCCAGACCGTTGACCTGAGAGGTCAGACGGTTGGAGATCTGCAGACCCGCCGCATCGTCCTTGGCGCTGTTGATGCGCAGGCCGGATGCCAGGCGGGTGTACGAGGTATCCAACGACTTGGTGGTGTTCATCAAGTTACGCTGGGCGTTCAATGATGAAGTGTTGGTATTGATAAACATGGCCATAAAAGATTTCTCCTGATGAACAAGAAACTGCGGGCTCTGCTTGTGTCAACACAGTCAGGATCCCACCGTTCAGATGGACAGCTTGAACGGGTCTGTACCATCTGGCGGGTCCTCTGTTTGAACGGACATCAAACCCGCAGTTGCGCAAATGTTGGACTTCCGAACACCCCTCATTTTGCTTCACATTCTGTAGCGGCATTTTCAACAAAAGCTTTAGGAGATTTATTGCCGCCCTCATCAACCGAGAGGCAGATACTCGCCGCTCGGCATGATGCGGTTGACGGAGAGTTGCGCCGTAAGACCTCCCTGATGTGGAGAATGCACACAGGGATTGCAGATCAGGGCTAGATCGAGAATGGCATGGTTTGTGCTTTGTTTTATGGGACGTCAGTTTTCTGGCATCCATAAAAAAGGCCGACAGTGTCGGCCAAAAAAGAGCTTACGCTCAGGAGAACAACCTCGAGGGTGGCAGAGTGAACGATCTGCATGACACTCGAGGGCTATACCATTAAGAGAACTTCTCTTTCGATAGAACAAGGCGTAAATCCGAACACCCCATTGTTCCATCTTCTTTACCAGGGCGGCCTGAACAACCGCCCTTTTCTTTATTCTTTAATTACCGCTTAATTCTGCAGCAGGGAGAGTGCGGACTGTGGACGCTGGTTGGCTTGCGCCAGAATGCTGGAAGCCGCCTGTTGCAAAATGTTCTGTTTGGTCATATTGGCGGTCTCAGTCGCAAAATCTGCATCACGAATACGGGAACGCGCGGCACTGACGTTTTCCGAGATATTGGACTGGTTGCGGATGGTCGAATCCAACCGGTTTTGTACCGCACCCAGCTCGGCACGTTTGCCATCGACCACTTCCAACATGGCATCAACAGATGCCAAAACATTTTGAGCATTATTCTGACTACTGATGCTAATTGCACCGGCAGAGCCACTCCTAAATACGGTGTCTACAGCAATGGTAGTGCCGGTTGCGCCAGTAACTATCGCGGACGCAGCGGCCGCAATCCCAGATATGCTAAAACCACCAGCCTGTGACAGACTGAAGCTGATGGTCTGGTTGGCATCGGCCCCGACCTGGAAAGCACCACCAAAATTGCCATCCAGCAGCTTGGTACCCGCAAAGGTAGTCGCGCCAGAGATACGGTTGATCTCGGCCCCCAACTGATCCACCTCTTTTTGCAAGGCCTCACGATCCTTGTCTGAGTTGGAACCGTTGGCGGATTGCTGGGCCAGGGTACGCATGCGCTGCAGCATGCCGGTCACTTCGTCCATGGCGCCTTCTGCGGTCTGCGCCAAAGAGATGCCATCGTTGGCGTTGCGGTTGCCCTGATCCAGGCCGTTGACCTGGGAGGTCAGACGGTTGGAGATCTGCAGACCGGCCGCATCGTCTTTTGCGCTGTTGATGCGCAGACCTGAGGCCAGCCGAGTGTAAGAGGTATCCAGGGATTTGGTGCTGTTCATCATGTTACGCTGAGCGTTAAGCGATGAAACGTTGGTATTGATATACATACTCATGACTATTCTCCTAAGCTATTAAATTTTATCTTTAATTCACTCAGGCTTTATTTTGTTCGTGCCTGATATGTTTAGTTAACGGCGCTCTTTGGTGAGACTTTAATTTGTTTTTTACAGCCTTCATGGCCGTAATTGCCGCCTAACCTATATATCGGCCTGTATTTCTCAGCCTTGAGAAAAAAGTTCAGGATTTTTTGTGGCGACTCCGAAGCCGCCCTCCTCGGCCAAGAGCCATCTCCCCCTCCGATGGGTGGGGAACGGTCATTTCGCCAGCACCTCCTGACCGCCAGCCCCTGGAAACTGGGCCTGGCTCCCATTTTTACACTCCAGGATTGCTCACTCGCCTGACTTGCCCCTAAAATCGCCGCCCCATCATCTATCGGACGTGAGTTGTTCTCCATGCAGACACTGGTTGAGCAGATTGTTTACATCAGCGACATGTTTGGTACTGCGGTCTTCGCGTTCTCCGGGGTACTGGTGGCCGGCAGGCTGCGCATGGATGGCTTCGGTGTCATGGTATTGGCGGCGGTGACCGCCATCGGCGGGGGCACCATACGTGACATGATCCTGGGAGCCACCCCGGTGTTCTGGGTGCGCGACCCTCTCTATATCTGGGTGGTCATCGCCACGGCGCTGATTGGCATGTGGATGGTCAAGCTGCCAAGGCGCATGCCCTGGTACGTGCTGCCGGTGGCGGATGCCTTCGGCCTGGCCCTGTTCACCGTGATCGGGGCACAGAAGGCGCTGAACTTCGGCACCCCGGGCCTGATTGCGGTGCTCATGGGCACCATGACAGGGGTGGCGGGCGGCATGATCCGGGATGTGCTGGCGCGGGAGGTCCCCATGGTGCTGCAGAAGGAGATCTATGCCACCGCCTGCATCCTGGGGGGCATCCTCTACACGGTGGCACTGGAGTGTGACGTAGACAGGGTCGCCGCCATGCTGATCAGCATGCTCGGGGTGTTCGGTTTGCGGGTGGCGGCCATCTACTGGCACCTGTCGCTGCCCACCTTCTCGCTGCAACGCCACTGAATCTGCCCCGAATGAGCGATATCGCACTCCCGGACAGGTAGCATTGAACCAAGCCGGCTTTTCTGTTGTCATACAGTGGTCGTTTTAAGCCGGAATACCTCATGCAAAAACTTGGGCTCATTACCACGCTAGTTCTGATGACGGTGGCGGCGGCTCATGCCAGCGCACAGGTCCTGTTCGGCCGCCTGGCGTCGACGCCGGTGCAGCAGTTCAACCAGCAGATCCGTCAGGCGAATAGCAGCCAGCAGGGTTGGGTCAACGACTATCGTGAAGTGGCGCGACGTTTCGTCGGCCATAGCGACGTTCCCAGTCGCATCCACGCCCAGCAACTGGATAATGATCTGGTGCTTTCGGTGGCCCTCGATGGCAACAAGAGTGACATGATCTATATCCTGACCCTGTTTCGCAGCAACAATCTGTGGCAGATGCGTCAGGCCGAGATGGGCTGGCGTTGCCAGGGCCAGGAGACCTTTACCCCTGTGCCCTGCCCCTGAGCGGCTACCTCTGTGAAATAAAAAAATCCGGCACTTGGCCGGATTTTTTTATTTGGCGGCAATCCCACCGTTAAGGGCGATAGACCTTCACATTGTCAAAGCCCTGCTCCTTCAGATAGAGCGCCTGCAGCTTGCTCATCACGCCGCGATCGCAGTAGAGCAGATAGGTCTGCTCCTTGGGCAGATCACCAAAGGTGGTCGCCAGCTTGAAGAAGGGCAGATGTATCACCTCGCGTCCTTCCACCACCAGCGGCTTCTCATCACGCTCATCGCTGGAGCGGATGTCCAGAATGACTTCGCCTGCGGCCAGCTCCTGGGTGGTCTCCACCTCTTGCACCTGAGCGGTGGTCTCTTCGCCGATGCGGCGGATGTCGAGATAGCGCGCCTCACTCACCACCTTGTCCAGGATCGCGAAGTCGAAGTTGCCCTCTTCCGCCTCGATGTTGGACAGTACGGCCTTGATGGTCGGCTTCTTGGAGATGACGCCGCAATATTCCGGCATGGTCTCGGCGAACTCCAGGGTACCGATGCGGCGCGCCTCGCTGATGATGTCCGGCTTGTCCCAGGTGATGAGCGGACGCAGGATCACCTTGTCGGTCACCCGGTCGATCACATTGAGGTTGGTCAGCGTCTGGCTGGATACCTGACCCACGCACTCACCGGTTACCAGCGCCGGGATCTGGAAGGTTTCCGCGACCTGGCCGGCGGCGCGCATCATCATGCGCTTGAGCACCACCCCCATCTGACCGTTGTCGATCTTCTCGAGGATCTCGGCCACCACTGGTTCGAAGTCGATGGCGGTGAAACGCACCTTGTGGGAGGCGCCAAACTTGCTCCACAGGTAGTAGGCCACCTGCTTCACGCCGATCTCGTGGGCGGCACCGCCCAGATTGAAGAAGCAGTAGTGCACCCGGCAGCCGCGCTTGATGAACTGGTAGGAGGCCACACCGGAGTCGAAGCCGCCAGAGATCAGGCTCAGCACATCTTCCTGAGTCGCCATGGGGAAGCCGCCCATGCCGTGGTGGACGGCGCTGATAATGTAGAGCTCGTCATTTTCCACCTCCAGATTGACCTGGACATCGGGCTTCTTGAGGCGCACACCGGCGGTTTCGCAGTGCTGGTTGAGACCACCGCCCACGTAGCGCTCAAGCTCCAGCGAGCTGAAGTCGTGCTTGCCGACCCGACGGGCCCGTACGCAGAAGGTCTTGCCCTTGAGGCGATCGCCCCAGACCGCACGGGTCTGTTCGAAGATGTCGTGCAAGTCGGTGAAGTTGCTCAGTTTCACTTCGAGGAAGTACTGGATGCCGGGGATGCAGGCTAGGGTCTCCAGGTACTGGGCGTGGAACTGATCATTGCGGGAGCTCACGACCAGCTTGTCCCAGTCCATCCGTACGCGGGCATCGTCGTCGAAGCGGCGCAACACGTTACGGATGTTGCCCTGCAGCATCTTGGTGAAGCGCTGACGCACTGACTTGCTCTTGATGGTGATTTCCGGGAACAGCTTGATAATGAACTTCATGATGATGACTCGGGTGGCCTCGATTTAAGGGCGCGAATTATATCAGAAGTTTAGGGTCAGCGCCTACTGGCTGAGCACCGGCTCACATTTCCCCACGCAATGTTTGCGACGCGGCGGCGTTCTTGCGTATATTCCCGAGCCTGCGCCTTGGCAACATGCTCGACAACAGATCGATTCGATGAAGACCTATATCTACTACCCCGGCATGGAAGTACGGGACGAGCTCTGGCTCAAGTTTGCCCTGATCTACCTGGAGCGGCTCGCCTTCGTCTTTACCGTGAGTGAGAAGAGCGGCCTTACCGCCCTGCTGGAGCGCCTGCGCCAGCAGACCGATCTGCTGGCCGAGCGGCCGGATGCCAGCTTCTTTGCGGCCATCACCCCGCAGCTGGAGAGCCAGCTCGGCGGCCTCCTCGCCCCCGATTTCGCCCGCCACAAGGTGTTTGGCAACAGAGACCTCATCGACCGCTGGCGTGCGAGCCCCAATCACGACTGCTTCTGCCCGGCCCAGGCCGGGCTGGAGCGGCTGCACGGCTTCTGCCTCGCGGCGGGCTTCGCCAGCCAGGACGAGGGCGGGATCAGGATGGCGCGGCGCTTCGCGAATCTGCTCTCCATGCGTCTCGCCCGTGAGTGGGCACTCGCCAATGAGGGGGCGCTCATCACCGATCACGACTACCTGGATCGCCTGTTGCACCTGCTGGAATCCCGCTACCACCACAGAGGCGGCCAGGATTGCTTCCATCTCGAGATCCCGTTGCAAGTACCCACTCACCTTGGCGAGATAGCCTTTGACGAGTTGATCGCCCTGCGCGCCCGCAGCGGCTTTCGCCAGCAGCTGGCCGAGTTTCACCAGGCGCTCGATGCCCTGCTCGCCATGCTCGGCAGCGGTTATGCCGAGCCCGCCGTGCTGACCCGCTTCGAGCAGGCCCAGCGAGGGCTCAATCTGCTGCTGGGGGGCGAGACCCGCAGCCTGCCGCTCACCACGCTGATCAGCACCGGCTTGCCGGCCATGGCGATGATCCATCGGCTCAAGGAAAGCCATTCGGACACCGGGCTCGTCTTCCACCCCATCAAGAAGAGCCACTTCCACCAGCGCAAGAGCCAGCACTTCTTCACCCGGCTCGGTCAGGTCAAGCCCTGACCCACGCAGCAGCCCATATACCCTCACTCGACCGGGTCGGGCCAAGTCCAGCGAAAGTCCCTCCTGCTCAGGAGGGATTCTCCAGTCGAAACTCGATACGATCGCTATTGCCCGCCTCGTCCACCACCACCAGCTGGTAACGACCCGCCTCGCTCAACACCTGATCACCGTCCCAGCGCAGCCGTTGGCCGTTGAGGAACCAGTGCGGCTTGCCGATCCCCCCCAGCACCCTGGGCTGCAGACGATAGCGCTGACTGCGGATGAGGTTGCCCTCCCCCAGCGCCACTATGCGAATGGGCGCCTGCAGGTCCGCCTCCCGCGCCTCCCCGGCGCAGCCACCGGCGAGCAGTGCCCTGCGCCGCTCGGCAGGATCCCGCCAGGGCTCCAGCGACAGGGGCCAGAGCGCCCGCCAGGCCGAGTCACTGGCATTGCCGCAGCGGGCCAGGGTCGGTTTGCCCTCCGCCGTCAGCGCGACCTTGCGCAGCGGCGACGGCCAATCCATGGGATCGGGCAAGGTGGGGGGATCCCGCTCCTCCAGCAGCCAGGCGCGCTGATGCTGCAGGCAGGCCTCCGGCAGGGTGGCGCGCTCACTGCGCCCCAGCGGCCAGCAGATGTTGGCCTCGCTGACGGTATTGGGTTGCACCGGCAAGGGGCTGTTATCCCCCAGCCGTGAATAGACCGAGAGCAGCAGCGGTATGGCCGCACTCTGGCCGTAAAAGCCGGGCAAGGGGGTGCCATCGGGACGCCCCAGCCAGACGCCTAGGGTCCAGCGACCGGACACCCCCAGCGCCCAGCTGTCGCGATAGCCGTAGCTGGTGCCGGTCTTCCAGGCCAGTCGGTTGACCCGCCCGGTCGCCTCGCTGGCGAAGGGCTGATCCGCCCGCCCCTGGGCGCTCAGGATCTGCCAGATGATCCAGGCGGCACCCGGGCTCAGCAGGGGGCGCGAGATGGCCTGCTGGCCCGCCTGCCAGACCGGCATCGCCACCTGCCCCTGCCGGCTGAGGGCACTGTAGAGCGCCACCAGCTGCTCCAGCCGGATGCCCGCCGCCCCCAGCGCGATGGCGGGATTGGGTTTGTCGGAGAGCGCCAGCCGCACGCCGGCGTTGTCCAACCGGTTGACCAGGGTGTCGGGGCCCAGCGCCTCCAGCACCTGCACCGCCGGCACGTTGAGGGATTGCTGCAACGCCTGGGTCAGGGTGACCGGCCCCTGGAAGGCGCCGCTGAAGTTGGCGGGTCTGTAGTCAGAGCCGAGGCGCGGCGCATCGGAGAGCAGTGAGCCCCCGTGCACCAGCCCGGCATCCAGCGCCAGCCCATAGATGAACGGCTTGAGGGTGGAGCCGGGGGAGCGGATCGCCTGCACCATGTCGAGGTAGCCGTGGCGCCGCAGGTTGCCGTACTCGGCGCTGCCCACGTAGGCGCGCACCGCCATGGTCCTGTTGTCCACCAGCAAGAGCGCCGCCGAGGTCTGCTCCGGGAAGCGGCGGATATAACTCTCCACCCGAGCCTCCAGCCAGCGTTGCAGATCCCCGTCTATGGTGGTGTGCACCAGGGCGCCCGGCTGACTGCTGGCGGCGAGGCGCGCAAACAACGGCGCCTCCATGGGGGTGAAATGGCCCCGCGCCAGCACCGGCTCGATGCGTCCCTGAGTCCAGACGCTCTCGGGCCAGGCCCCCTGCTTGACCAGCCGCAGCATCACCTTGTCGCGGGCGGCGCGCGCCCGCTCGGGGTGGCGATCCGGGCGGTAACGGCTCGGCGCCTGGGGCAACACCGCCAGCAGGGCGGCCTCGGCATGGCTGAGTTTGGCCGCACTCTTGCCCAGATAGGCAAAGCTGGCCGCCTGCACCCCCTCCAGGTTGCCGCCGAAGGGGGCCCGGTTGAGGTAGACGGTGAGCAGGGTGCGCTTGTCATAGTGCCACTCCAGCTGCAGCGCCCGCGCCATCTGGCGCAGCTTGCCCGGCACACTGCGGTGATAGGGCTCGATCAGCCGGGCCACCTGCATGGTGAGGGTCGAGCCGCCGGAGACCGCCCGCCCATAGCGCAGCCACTGCCAGACCCCGCGCACCATGGCCACCGGATTGACCCCGGGATGTTGCCAGAAGTGGCGATCCTCGTAGCCGAGCAGCGCCTCGATGTAGCGGGGGGAGACCTGCGCCAGGGTCACCGGGTAGCGCCACACCCCGCTGGTGTCGGCGAAGGCTCGCAGCGGTCGCCCCTGCATGTCGAGCACCACCCGCGCATAGGCGGGATCCAGCGGTGGCGGCGGGAAGAGGCGATCCAGCGTCAGCAACAACAGCAGCAGACCGCACAGGCCGCCGCCGGTGATCCGCAGCCAACGGGGCCAGCGTGACCAGGCACGCCACCCCTTGCGGACGAGCGCCAGACCCCGCTGGTTGGCCGGACGGCTCGCGTCCGGCGATGGCGCCTTATTCAGAGATGATCACCTCGTGGATATCCTGTCCCACCGCGCGCAGTTCGGGGCGGTACATGTCCTCCACCTGGGTCGGCGGCACCCGATAACGGCCCGGCGTCACCGCCCGCATCAGGTAGACCAGCTGCTGGTTGCTTCCCTCGCTCAGATCCAGCGCCGCCGTGTAGCGATCGTCTCTGTACTCCTGATGCTTGAGGTAGTCGTTCCACTCGCTCTGCCAGGCCGGTTTGCCTTCGATGCTAAGCTCCTCCAGCTTGATGCTGTTGCCAAGGGCCGGATTTTCCAGCTCGAACCCCGCCGGCAGCATCTCCACCAGCAGGGCGTCGGGCACCGCCTGCTCGCTCGCCACGTTGAGTCGCACCACCACCAGATCACCGACCCTGACCTTGGCGGGATCGAAGCGCTGACCCTCGGCATTGAACCAGCTGCGGGTCACGCTCATCCCCTGGCTGATACGCTCGGGCGCCTGCTCCGGGTAGCCGATCAGGGTGCGCTGCACATAGAGGGAGCCCTTGCCCTCGTTGGTGACGCTGGTCACCCCCAGCGCCTCGGGCGCCCCTAGCTGTGCGCTGGCCCGGCCGGCCAGGGGTTGCCCACCGGTGGCCGAGCCCAATTTGGCCTGCCAGTCGGTGGCGGGATCGGCCTGCGCCAGCCGCAGCAGGGCGAGCCGCTCCTGGGTGCTGAGCCACTGGCGATGGGCCAGCAGCTCGGCCAGCCTGGCGCTCAGCTCGGGCCAGCGCTCGGAGGCCAGCCGGTGCTGGCGCAGCAGGGCGAGTTCGAGGGCCCCGTCCCGCAGCGGCGAGCCGTAATCCCCCAGATAGTCATCCCCGCGCTCGACGCCGAGCGCCTGGGTCAACGCCTTGGCGGCGCTCTGCTCATCCCCCATGGCCGACAGGGCCAGGGAGAGGTGCAGCAGCGGCAGGCCGGAGCGGGCGTGATCCGCCTGCTGCTCCCAGATGAGGCGCAGGGCGGAGAGCGGTGCCTTGCCCACCCGCGCCAGCACGAAGGCGCTGTAGGCCTGATAGGCCAGGCGGCTGTGCTCGGGGGCGCTGCTCCAGCGCTCCCCATACTGGCTGTCGGTGAGGTAGCTCTGCAGGCGACCCAGCGCCTGATTGAGCATGGCCTCCGGCACGGCCTCGCCGGCCTCCTTGCGGGTCAACAGGTAGTCGGCGGCATAGGCGGTGAGCCACTGCTCCTCGTCGGAGCGGCCATCCCACAGGCCGAAGCCGCCACTTGGCAGCTGCAGCCGTTGCAGACGCTGCAACAGGGCCCGCTGCACCTCGGCTTCGCTCAGCGGTTTCTCTGTCTTGGGCAGATTCTGTGACCAGGCCTCCCGCTCGGCGGCGGTGCTGAGCTGATAGGGCCAGGCGCGCGACAGGGTCTGCTCCAGGCAGGCATAGGGGTATTGCGCCAACGCCTGCCACTGGGCCGCCGGATCCCAGGGCGGGGTACCGGAGAGACTCAACAAGCCTTGCAGATTGGCGGGATCCAGCCCCGCCAGCTCAGCCAGGGCAAAACTCATCTGCTGCGCCGGCACCAGCATCTGGTAGCGCTGACGCGTCTGCGCCGGCCAGGGGGAGCGCAGCGGCAGCGACCAGTCGCGGCTCACGGCAAAGTCCTTGCCGCTGGCAGCCAGCTGCAGGCGGGCCACCCCGCTCGCCCCGGTCACGGTGAGCGGCAGCGTCAGCCAGCGCTCCTCGCCATTCTTGAGGTTGAGGGTCTCGGGCAATTCGCCCCCCGCCTGCAAGCCCCCACTCAGGGTCCAGGCCAGCGACAGGCTCTGATCCGCACCGCTCATGTTGCGCAGCTGCACCAGGGCCCGGGTCTCATCCCCCCTGGCGCCGAAGCGCGGCCAGCCTATCTCGGCCACCAGGGGCGCCACCACCTTGACGGCGCGCTCCGCCTGGCCGACCTGCTGCTCGTTCCAGGCCAGCGCCATCAGCGCCAGCTCACCGTTGAAGTTCGGCAGCTCGAGCGGAATGCTCGCCTTGCCAGCCCCATCGAAGCTCACCTCGCCACTCCAGAGCGCGGCGATCTCGACCCGGCTCTCCAGCGCCCCGCCTTTCTTGAGGGCCGGCGCATCGCCACCGTAGCTGAGGCGAGCCAGCTTGCCGTCCTGAGGCGGGATCACCTGACCGTAGTTATCGAACAGATCCTGGGCGAAGCGCTTGCGCCCGAAGAAGATCTCGAACGGATCGAGGGGCTTGTAATCGCTGATGTTGAGCACCCCTCGATCCACCGCCGCCAGCACCACCCGGCCCTGACTGTTCGGCGTCGAGGTCACCGCCACCTCGAACCGGGTGAGCGGCACCGCCTTGTCCGCTGCACTCAGGGTGAGCGGCAGGCGACGGGACTCTCTGTCCAGCACCAGGGGCACCAGACCGACAGAACGCAGACTCTGCACGCTTTGCTGGCTTATTGGCACCGACTCGCTGTCGGGGGCGGCGATCTGCGCCGAGATATGCAGGTCATGACGTTGCCACTCGGGGCTGACGGGGATCTCGAACTCGCCGCGCCCCTCCTTCAACTCGATGCGCTGCCACCAGCGCAGGCCGTCGCCATCCTCCACCAGCAGCAGCCCCTTGCCGGGACGGGGCGCCACAAGCGTTACCCTTGCCTTGTCGCCGGCCTGATAGGCCCGCTTGTCGAGGCTAATGGCAATCTTGTCCGGTCGAGCCTGCTCGCCACCGCCGCCCCAGGCGTAGCTGCCGATCTCTACCCTCAGGCTGGATTGATGGCCCTGGCTGTTTTCCACCTCGAGCCGATACCAGCCAGCGGCCAGTGGCAGGCTGAGCCTGGTCGGCTCCTTGCCATCCAGTTGCAGGCTCTGCTCCTGCTCCAGATAGGGCTGGCTGTTGAATTCATACTTCCACCCCTCCCCACCCGCGTAGTGCCAGTAGTAGTCCCGATACTCGTTGATGAGGCGCACCTTCACCTCACCGGCCACCGGCTGGCCCTGCTCATCGAGGTTGAGGATCTGGAAGGGCAGCGGCGCGCCCCCCTCCACCCTGTCTGCCACGAAGTCCGCCTTGAGGGCCGGCCACTGGCTCCCCTCGGGCCAACCATACTGGGTGCGGCCACGATTGACCGCACGGCCACCCGGCTCGGACAGGGACACCCGATACGCGACCTCGAGCGGCCCCAGCGCGGCTACGCTCTCCAGCTGATCCCCCAGGGCGACCTGCCCCTGCCCCTTCTCGTCGAGAGTCAGGCTGACGGGCTCCAGCTCCCTGGCCTGTTCGCTCAGCAGCACATCCCCCAGGGTGAAGCCCTGCCACTGGGTGAACGGCATGGTGGCGCGACCTATCTTCACCTCCGCCTTGGCCTTGGTGCCGCTGGCGGGGGCGCCGTAGAGGTAATCCCCCTGCAATGGCAGCGTCAGCGCCGCTTCTTGGGTCAGTAGTTCCCCGTCCGGTCCGCGGCCGAGCTGCAGCTTGAGCCGCTCAGGCAGGAACTCCTCCACCAGGAAGGGCCACTCGAAGCGGCTGCCGGCGGCGGTCTTCAGGGTGATGTTCCAGCGCCCGAGCGGCGCATCCTCCGGCAACCGCAGACCGTAATGGGCGGCGCCGAGATGATCCGGCAGCAGCCGTTTCTGCTCGAGCAGCTGACCGTCCGGCTGTTTCACCTCCAGCTCCACCGCCATGCCCGGCAGCAACTGGCCATCCTGCCCCTTGAGCAGGATCTCGCTGTCGAGCCGCTCGCCGGGACGATAGAGATCCCGGCCGCTGAACAGATAGAGTTGCTGGGCCTGCCAGGGCTGGGTGCCCAGATCGAAGGAGGAGAGATCGAGGGCGGCGCCGTCGAGACGCAGCACCGCCAGATGGCTGCCCTGCTCCGCCAGCAGCAGACGCGCGCCCTGCACCTGTTCGAAGCGGCGATGGCCCTGGGTGTCCGAGCTTTGCACCTGCAGCCGGTTGCCCTTCTCATCGAGCAGGGAGAGCTGCACATCCTTGAGCGGGGCGGCGCTGGCGAGGGAGCTCACGAAGACTTCCAGCTGATCCGGGTAACGGCGTGCGCTGAGCCCCATGTCGCTCACCGCGAAATAGGTGGTCTCCTTGCGCCAGCGGTAGTCACCGAGGGGCGACATCACCGCAAAATAGACCCCGGCCTCGGCCAGTTGCGGCTCCTTCACGTTGATGAGGCGAGTCTCGCGGCGGTTGGGATCCAGCTCCAGGGCGTAGCGGCCGCTGAACACCCGCTTGGCACGGGCCGTGATCTGCTCCAGCTCCCAGTTGCCCATACCGGCACCGGGCCTGTATTCGGCGAGAAAGCGCGGCAGATAGTCGGCATCGACCCGGAAGAAGTCGATGTTGACCTCATCCACGTTGACCCCGTTGATGGGCAGGCGCAGCTCCTGGCGCAGTGGCAGCACCATGCCGCTGGCGGCGAAGGAGGCACCGGCCTCCAGCGGCCGGGTCTTGAGGGTCCAGCTCTGGGGTGCAGGGCCCAGGCCTGCCTTGAGGGTCACCTCATAACGCTTGTTGGGCTGAACCTGCGGGAAGTAGAGGGTGCGGCCATCCTCGGCCAGGATCCAGTCCCCCTGCACCTGCTTGCCCCCCTCCGTCACCCCGAGCCAGGCTTGCCAGCTCGATCTCGGCGCCAGCGGACCGGAGAAGACCAGCGCCAGCGCCGGTGCATCCCGGTACTGGCGGGCATTGGCCTGGCTGATCTCGGTTGGGGTGCCCTCCTCCTGCCGCGCTGCGGGCGCCTGAGCGGTGGGCTCGGGCTTGTCAGGGCCACAGCCTGCCAGGACCAATACCGCCAGCAAGAGCGCAGGCCAGGGGCGCGACAGATGCAAGAGGCGGGAAACGAGGTTGGAATCGGAGAGGTACATAGGTTTGGTCCCGGATTGGGTTGCCGCATTCACGGCATAATGGCCAATAGAATAAGGGATCCGGACCGGGTAACACAAAACCCATTTCGGGGTGATCCGCACCGATAACAGTAAGCATCACCCCATGTTGTTTTTAAACAAGCGAGATTTACACATAATCCATACGAATCTCCTTGTTAGATAACTATTTTATAGTTAATGATGTCCACCAGTTTTCTGAACCCAAGCTAAACTGGGAGCTATAGATCGCTTGTGCCGATTTTGGCTACTCTTTATTCTCTGCGCTCGACTACGGGTCGAGCCCAGAGAAGAGAAGAGATGCACAGCGCGAGGTGGGGTAAACACTTAATAATTATGATGTTATCTTGACCCCACCCTGCAGTGAGACTTATCTGTTCCATGGATGAAAACAGGTGACGAGACTCTACAAAACACTCATCTCCATATTGAAATACTTTCTAGCTTATTTTATTGCGACTGCAGTTATCCGCAGGCCTGGACTTAGTGCTGGTCACGGATGGTTGTGCACTCATTACTGATTGGGATAACACCACAATGGAAAATAACGATCTGTCCGTAGTCGAAAAAAGGTTGGTTGCCAGATTCCTGGATATGTTCATCAAGTTTGGTCTTATCCTGGCATTGGGCTCTTTCTGCTTTACCGTATTCTCCCCCTTCATGAACATGATGTTGTGGGCCCTCATTCTGGCGGTCACCCTCTATCCGCTCCACCAGCGTTTTGCCACGCGGCTGGGTGGGAAACAGGGCAAGGCAGCGACCCTGCTGGTCCTGCTGGGAGTATTGCTGATCGTCGCTCCGACCGTCGCCATGCTCAGCTCCCTGGGTGACAGCGTCAGCACCCTGGTCGACAAGGTGAACAACAACACCCTGGTGATCCCGGCGCCTTCCGCCAGCATCGCCGAGATCCCGCTGGTGGGTGGAAAAGTGCACGCCATGTGGCTGAAAGCCTCGATGGATCTGCCCAGCCTGATCAACAGCTACCGCCCGCAGTTGGGCGATCTCGCCAAGCAGGTGGTGGGCATGCTGGCCAGCATGGGGGGTGGCTTGCTGGGCTTTGTCGCCTCCTTCATCGTGGCCGGTATCATGATGGCCTGGGGTGCACCTGGCGCAGTCAGTGCCGATCGCATCGCCATGCGCATCACCGATGAGCGCAAGGGGCTGGCGCTGACCAAGCTCTGCACCAGCACCATCAGAGCCGTGGCTCAGGGTGTCATCGGGGTGGCCTTCATCCAGGCGCTGCTGGCGGGCATCGTCATGTCACTGGCAGGGATCCCGGGCGTCGGCATCTTCTTCATCCTCGCCCTCATCCTGGGCATCGCCCAGGTGCCTGTCATTCTGATAACGGGTCCGGCCATCGCCTACATGTGGGCGACCGGGGATAACGGTACCGTGGCCAACATCATCTACTCCGTTCTGCTGGTCATCGCAGGCATGGCGGACAACGTGCTCAAGCCGCTGCTGCTTGGTCGTGGGGTCGATGCCCCCATGCCGGTAGTGTTGCTGGGTGCCCTTGGCGGCATGGCAACCAGTGGCATCCTCGGGATGTTTATCGGTGCCACCCTGCTCTCCATCGGTTATCGCATCTTCATGGCCTGGGTCAACGAAGGTCCGGCTGCGGCGGATAAAGTGGCTGCGGATAAATAAACGCATGATCCCCGATCGTTACCTTATGCGCCCCCTGCTCACAGGGGGGGCATGTCTGTTGCTGAGCGCCTGTACCGTGCTCGGCCCGGACTATCAGCCCCCCCAGGTCAAGGAGATGGCGGGCTGGCAAAGCGCCAGCGAGAGCCAGTTCAAGGATTCCCCCCGCGCCGCTGACTATCACCGGTGGTGGACCCAGTTAAATGATCCCGTGCTGAGCGCCCTGGTCGAGGAGGCCCTGGTCAAGAATCCGGATGTGCGGATCGCCGGTTTGCGCATCCTCGAGGCCCAGGCCCAGCTCGGCATCGCCGAGAGCCTGCTCGGTCCTCAAGCCACGGTCGCCAGCGGGGAATGGCTGCAAGCCGGCCAGACCCGCAACGGCCACAGCACTTCAGGAAGCAGCTATGGCGCCGCCTTCAACCTGGGTTGGGAGCTCGATTTCTGGGGCAAGTTCCAGCGTGGGGTGGAAGCGGCGGATGCCAACTACTTCGCCACCCTGGCGCAGTACGATGACATCCAGGTCCTGATGATCGCCCAGGTGGCCCAGCTCTATGTGAGCATACGGACAGTGGAGGCCCGCCTTGAGATCGCCCACGAGAACGCCCGTATCCAGCAACGCAGCCTGGAGATCACCGAGCGGCTGTTCAAGAGCGGCAACAACGCCGAGCTGGACGTGCAGCAGGCCAAGACCCAATACCTGGGGACCCTCTCCAGCATTCCGCAACTCGAAACCAGCCTGCGCCAGAGCCAGAATGCCCTGAGCACCCTGCTCGCCAGGGTGCCAGGTCCGCTCCCCGAGATGCTCCCCGGCACCGGCGTGATCCCGCAGGGCGAGCTCGCGCTGGTCGCCGAGATGCCTGCCGATCTGCTGCGCCGCCGTCCCGACGTGCGGGTGGCGGAGCGGCAGCTGGCCGCCCAGTCGGCGCTGATCGGGGTGGCCGAGACCGAGCTCTATCCCTCCATCACCCTGCTCGGCACCCTGGGGGTGAGCGCCACCGGCGGTGGCAGCGAGACCTTCTCCTGGGCTGCTGGCCCCGCCATCAGCTGGGATCTGCTGGATCGCGGCCGCCTCAGCAATCAGGTGCTGGTGCAAGATGCCCGCTTCCAGCAACTGCACGAACGCTACCGCGACACCGTGTTCCGGGCGGCCCGCGAGGTGGACGACTCCGCCGTGGCCTATGCCAACGGCCAGGATGAGATCGAGCTGTTGGGCCAAACCGGCGCGGCGGCTCGCCGTTCTCTGGATATCGCCAACACCCAGTACCGCGAAGGGATGGCCGACTTCCAGCGGGTACTCGACTCCCAGCGCGCCCTGTTCAACCAGCAGGAACGGTTGGTCAACAGCCGCGGCGCCCGGATGCGCGATCTCATCACTCTCTACAAGGCACTGGGTGGCGGATGGGAACAGGGGCGACAGCGTCCCCTGGTGACGCCAGAAGTCGATGCCCAGTTCAGGACCAACTCAGATTGGGCGCCCCTGCTCGATGCAACTCAGCCCCAGCCCACGGCTCAGAAGGTAAAATAGAATGACTGACAGTTCCGCTTCCCCCGGCCAGGCCAGCCGCCGCTCCACCCTGGGGCTGCTTGGGCTGATCGTCCTCCTGCTGATCTGGTATCTGCTGGCCGATCGGTTGACGCCCTACAGCTCCCAGGCCAGGGTGCAGGCCTTCGTGGTCCCCGTCGCCGCCGAGGTATCGGGCCAGATCCGCCAGGTCTATGTGAAGGACAATCAGGACGTGTCGGCAGGGGCCTCCCTGTTCGAGATCGATCCCGAACCCTACGACATCGCCCTCGCCAAGGCGCGCTCCGACTACCAGACCGTACTCAGCAGCGTCAAGGCGAGCGGTGAAGGCATCAAGGCCGCAGAGGCAAGCCTGCAGGCCATGCGCGCCGCCTATGACAATGCGGCCAAGGATGCCGATCGCCAGGAGCGCCTCTATCGGGAAGATCCGGGTGCCATCTCGGTCCGCCGACTCGAGGTCGCCCAGGCCACCCGCGAGACGGCCAAGAGCCAGGTGGCCGCGGCCGAGGCCGATGTGCGCCGCGCCATCGAGGCCGCAGGGGTGAACGGCGAGAACAACTCCCAGTTGCTCAGCGCCCGCTCGGCGGTGCACAAGGCGGAGCTGGATCGGAAGAATACCCTGGTGGTGGCGCCCGGCAGCGGCCTCATCACTGACCTGAGTACCGACGTCGGCCAGTTCATCGGCGCCGGCGCACCGGCCATGACCCTGATCGCCATCCACGACGTCTGGATCTCCGCCGATCTGACCGAGAACAACCTGGCCAACATTCAGCCTGACGATGAGGTCGCCATCCTGCTCGACAGCCTGCCTGGCCGTATCTTCAAGGGCAAGGTGCGCAGCATCGGCTACGGGGTGGGTGATGGTCAGAGTCAGCCGGCGGGGTCGCTGCCGACGGTGGACAACAACCGTGACTGGCTGCGCCAGGCCCAGCGCTTCCCGGTCAAGGTCGCCTTCACCGAAGACGATCTGCCGCCGGTTGCCGCGCTGCGGGTCGGCGGTCAGGCCGACGTGCTGGTCTATGCGGATGAGGGCGGGCTGATGAACCTGTTGGGCGCCCTCTACATTCGCCTGATGAGCCTCTGCTCCTTCCTGTACTGATGAGCCCTATGCATAACGGAGATCGTGCGGTACTCAGGATTGGTGTTGGCATCGCGCTCGCTACCCTGATCTGCTATGGGCTGGCCCTGCCCATGCCACACCTTGGCTGCATCATGGCCTGGGTGGTGCTGTGCCGCCCGGGGGAGCCGCTCGCCCTGCGCAAGGGGCTGGTCGGGGGCCTCATGCTGCTGGCCATCATGGTCGGCGGCGTCTTGCTGGTGCCCCTGCTGACCCACTATGCCCTGGCGGCCGTGCTGCTCATTACCCTGCTGCTCTATCTGCTGATGCAACAGTCGATGGCCGGCAAGGGGGCATCCGCCATGCTGCTTATCATGGCCATCACCGTGATCCCGGTGGCGGGCCTCATCGAGCAGACGCTGGCCATCTCCATCGCTCAGATGATGGGGGTGGGGATCCTGATCGGCACCCTGGTCAATCTGCTGAGCCATGCGCTGTTCCCTCCCCAGCCCACGGCCGCCGCCGCGGGTAAGGCCCCCTCTCGCCCCGATCAGCCGACCCGGCTGGCGATGCGAGCCGTGGTGATAGTGCTGCCGGTCTGGCTGCTGGCACTCGGCAACCCGGCCTTCTACATTCCCGCCGTGATGAAGACGGTGGCGCTGGCGCAGCAGAGCACCTCAATCAATGCCAAACACGCGGGCAAGGAGCTGGTGCTGTCGACCCTGATGGGTGCCCTGCTGGCCTTCGTGCTCTGGATGGGGCTCAGCATCTGGCCCTCCCTGCTGATGCTGGTGCTGATTCTGGGCCTGATGACCCTCTGGCTGGCCAGGCGCCTGGTGCGGCTGGTGCCGGGTCGCTTCCCGCCCTCGTTCTGGAGCAATGCCTGGATCACGGCGCTGATCCTGTTTGGTCCGGCCATCGAAGACAGTGCGACCGGCAAAGACGTCTGGCTGGCGGCCGCGATGCGGTGCGGCCTGTATCTGCTGGTGGCCGGTTATGGCTGGTTGTGCATCGTGACCCTGGAGCGCTGGTGGCCTGTTGGCCGACCGGCGGCAGAAACACAGATAGGAGAGTGATATGTTATCCATTTTACTGGTCGGCATCCCCGTGATCCTGGCCAATATGCTGCTGCAATCCGCGGTGTCCGTAGGCGGTATTCGCTTCTACATCAATCACTTCCATGAACGGGAAGGGGTGCTGGCCGGGGTGTTGGCCCTGTTTGGCATCATCATCATAGTGCTGACGGGCAACCTGCTGCAGATCACGCTCTGGGGCGCCCTGTTCCTGTGGCTGGGGGAATTTGCCACCCTGCAGGAGGCCATCTATCACTCAGGGGTCAACTTTGCCACCCTGGGCTATGGCGACATCGTCATGAGCGCACAGTGGAAACTGCTTGGCCCGCTGGAGGCGGTCAACGGCGCCCTGATGATCGGCCTGTCCGGCGCCAGCATGCTGGCGGTCCTGCAGCATCACATTCGCAAACAACTCGGCCAGTAGTGTCACGAATAGGGCCTCTCGCCGGGCGTTCGAAAACATAAAAAAGAGGGGAGCCAATGGCTCCCCTCTCTCATTTCAGGTGGCTTGGGGCCAACCGCTCGCCCCGTGCCCCTAACCTCAGCTCACGGCGACCTGTTCGGTCGCGGTGGCGGAGCCCTTACGCTTGATCTCCCGCACCAGCAGGGTGGAGAGGGCACTAAGGGGCTAATGCCGGAAATGAGGTTCCATTGGAAACCTTTAATCTGTCATCAGATTAGCCGAACACGAGGGGGCGGGTTTCTGATGGCGTGAAATTTCGTTTGGGCCGGTTTTGCAGTATTCTTGCCATCCGACAGTTGTTCAACAGGATAGTGCCAGTTCATGTCGTCTACCGCGCTCAGTCCCCTCCCCTCTGCCAGCCAGGCACCGCTGTTTTTCCGCCTGGACACCCGCAGCCAACGGCTGGTCGCCCTGACCGATGTGATGCAGACCCCGCTCCACTGGCTGGATGAGCCCAGGAGTGCCTGGCCAGGCCAGTTGCCGGATACCCTGCGCCAGCCCATCGAGCAACGGCTCGCCAGCGGCCAGGGTGGCAAGTTGCTGGTGCGCTTCGCCGATCAGCAGTGGCACATTTCGCTCTCTCACGAACAGGACGCATTCTGGCTCATCTGCCTGCAGACCCAGCGCCATGAGAGTGCCGCCAATCTGGCGTTGCAGTTGCCACGGCTGAGCCAGATGGCCAGCCAGCAACAATATGCGGCCATGCTGGAAAGCCTCAAAGAATGCCTTGGCGCCGATCGACTGATCCTCTGGCACTACCAGGCCAACGGCCCGCTCGGCAGCGAGCAACTGAGCCCGGTGTTCAGCCTGGGGGTTGATTCTCTCGGTGCCATCCGCGGGGATAGCCGCTATATCCGGGCCCTGCGCACCCGCGGCGCCTTGAGTTTCTCGGAGGCGGCCCACCAGCCCATGCTGAGCCAGCACTATTATCTGGCCGATACCCAGGTCAGCTCCCGCCTGGATGGCGCCCTGCTGGAGCAGGAAAAGCTCATCGGGGTGCTCAGCCTCGAATATGCCGAGACGACCCAGCTCGGTGAGGAGGCACTGCAACTGGTGCGCCACTGTGCCCAGCTGCTGGGCCACTGGCAACCGGCACAGGCCGAGCCTGAGCCTTCCCTGTCGCTGCCCGCCGAGCTGGCCAGCAAAACCGGCCACGACTACTGCCGCGCCCTGATCGGCTGGGCCATGGCCAGCAGCGGGGCCCGCATCGGCTGGCTCGGTGAATACCAGCCGAGGGGGCAGGAGCTTTGGCTGATCCCGCACTGCGTGCACAAGGATGGCGCCTTCGTCTCCCGCAGGCCGGTCAATATCAATCTGGGGCCGGGTCAGGATCTGTTCCTCCATGGCCAGGCGCTCTATGTGGAGGACCTGCCCCTGCGCTACCCGCAGGCGACCCGCCTGCTGAAGACCGAGGCCAAGGCCTACGTCGGCATCCCCCTGGCCATAGGCTCGGCCTCTCCGCTTGGCCAACTCACCCTGTTGCTCGATGCCCCACTAGCCGACCCCATGCCCCTGCTCGATGCCCTAAACAGCCAGCGTGAACGCGCGGCCATCGAGCTGCAGCGCCTCGCCAGTGACGATGCCCTGCGCCTGGCGGAGGTGGCCTTCAATACCCACGATGGCTTGCTGGTGATGGATGACAACGGCATCATCCTCAAGGTCAATGCCTCCTTCACCCGCATCACCGGCTTTCGGGACGATGAGATGATCGGCCTTCACTTCGAGTCGCTACGACCCACCTACTATGGCGACAGCCTGAGGGATGAGGTCATCTCGGCTGTGCTCAGGCAGGAGTTCTGGCTGGGCGAGGAGCAGTGCCTGCACAAGAGCGGCCACCTCTTCCCGGTGCGGCTCATGGTGAGCGTGGTCAAGGATGGGGCCGGCGGCATCTCCCATTTCGTCTGCAGCTTCTACGACATCACCGAGGAAAAAGAGGCGGCCCGCCACATCGAGCAGCTCGCCTATTACGATGATCTGTCCGGCCTCTACAACAGGCGCAGCCTGAACGACATCCTGCAGCGCACCCTGCTCGCCCCGAGCGGGCAGTGGGGTGCCCTGCTGCTGCTGGATCTCGACAACTTCAAGTCGATCAACGACTCCCTCGGCCATGCCTGCGGCGATCTGCTGCTGCGGGCCGTGGTGGAGCGGCTCAAGTCCCTGCCGCAGGACAATCTGGTGCTGGCCCGCACCTCGGGCGACGAGTTCGCGCTGCTGTTCACGGCCCTGGGCCAGGGCTATGTCACCGCCAAGATCCTGGCGGAGCACTTCGCCCGCGAGTTGATGGGGATGTTCCGCAACCCGTTCGATATCGACGATCACAAGCTGCACTGCAGCGCCTCGGTGGGGATCAGCCTCTTCTGTGACGAAGACAAGGATCATATGGTCCTGATGCAGCAGGCCGATACCGCCTCCCACATGGCCAAGCGCTCGGGCCAGGGCAGCTATGTCTTCTTCAGCGAGGCCATGGCCGAGAAAGAGAAGAACAAGCTCTCCCTGAACAACCAGTTGCGCGACGCCCTGCGCAACAACGAGCTGGAGTTGCACTATCAGCCCCAGTACCGGGTCGACAACGGCACCCTCTCCGGCGCAGAGGCCCTGCTGCGCTGGCAGAAGAGCGACGGCACCATGGTGCCCCCCGGTGAGTTCATCCCCATCGCCGAGGAGACCAGCCTCATCCAGGAGATAGGCTACTGGGTGATGAAGACCGCCTGTGCCCAGTACAGTTTCTGGCTCAACCAAGGTCTGGTCATCCCCCATCTGTCGGTCAACGTCAGCGCCCGCCAGTTCCACACCGCCGGTTTCGTGCAGCAGGTGGAGTACATTCTGCGTGATACCGGGGTGCCCCCCTCCCGCCTGCTGCTGGAGGTGACCGAGTCCGTGGTGCTGGAAAACCGGCTGGAGAGCATCGCCAAGATCCGCCAGCTCAAGGCTCTCGGCCTCCTGATCTCCATCGATGACTTCGGTACCGGCTATTCATCCCTCGCTTATTTGCGCGATTTGCCGGCCGACGAGGTCAAACTGGATAGAAGCTTCATCCAGACGCTGGTCCACAGCGAACAGGACAGGGCCATCGTCAAGGCGATCCTGGATCTCGCCCAGGTATTTCGCTTTACGGTGACCGCCGAAGGGGTGGAAGATGAGGAGCAGCTCAAGGTGCTCAAGCAGCTGGGCTGCCAGCACTACCAAGGCTTCCTGACCAGTCGCCCGCTGACGGTCAAGGCGCTCGAACGGTTGCTGGGGGCCCCATCCCCGGGCTAAACATGTAGGATTTATAGGGCTTTATGTAATAAAATAACGGCCTGCTCGAATCATTGGAGTCGTCTATGTCTGTCATAAACCGGATCCCTGCCGTTGAAACCAGCGGCTCTGCCGAGAGTTGCGGAAGCACGCACCGGAGCCCTGCCGCCAGCGATGCCAGCAGTACCGATGTTATTGGCCGGATCCATTCCGTTGAGACCTGCGGCACGGTCGACGGCCCCGGCATCCGATTTATCGTGTTCATGCAGGGCTGCCTGATGCGCTGCAAGTATTGCCATAACCGGGATACCTGGGACACCCAGGGCGGCCGCGAGGTCACTGTGCCCGAGTTGATGAGCGATCTCACCAGCTATCGCCACTTCATGAATGCCTCCGGCGGCGGCGTCACGGCCTCCGGTGGGGAAGCCATGCTGCAGCAAGAGTTCATCGCCGAGCTGTTTGCCGCCTGCAAGGCGCAGGGGATCCACACCTGCCTCGATACCAACGGCTTCGTGCGCCATTACGACGAGCTGCTCGATCGGGTACTCGACAACACCGATCTGGTGCTGCTCGACATCAAGCAGATCAACGACGACAAGCACATCCCGCTCACCCACGTCAGCAACAAATACACCCTGGAGTTTGCCCGCTATCTGGCGGCAAGGGGCCAGAACATGTGGATCCGCTACGTGGTGGTACCCAGCTGGTCCGACGATGACGAGAGCGCCGAAGGCCTCGGCCAGTTCATCGCCAAACTGGGGGACTGCGTCGAGAAGGTAGAGCTGCTGCCCTACCATGAACTCGGCAAACACAAGTGGGACGTGCTGGGTGATCACTATGATCTGACCGGGATCAGGCCCCCCAGCAAGGAGACCATGGACAGAGTCCAGGGCATCCTCGGCAAGTACCACCCCAACGTCAAATACTGATGACAAAGGGCTGACTCGAAAGGGGCAGCCCTTTTCTTCACCCGGGCCATCCTGTCGATACGCTCGTCTTTCGTTCATCCGCTGAGGATTAGATGCCAAGGAAGATGTCATGACTGAAGGACAAGTCGCCGCCCTCCTGCTCTGGCTGGTGCTGCTCATCTTCAGCCTGCGGGGCACCCTGCTGCGCACCCTGCATGACAACCCCCTCTATCAACACCTCTGTCTGGGCGGTGCCATCGCCCTGGTACCGATCTGGTACCTTCGAGCCGGCCTGCATGAGGGGCTGGAGATCCATTTTCTCGGCCTCACCAGCCTGACCCTGTTGCTGGGTTGGCGCCTCGCCCTGCTCGCCCCCTGCCTCACCCTGCTGATCCTCGGCTACTTTGGCATCACCGATCTGGCCGATCTGGGCTGGCAGGCGCTGATTGGCATCGGCCTGCCGGTCGCTACCAGCTGGTTGCTGTTTCTGGCGAGCTGGGCCTGGCTGCCCCGCCACCTGTTCGTCTACCTGTTCGTGGCCGCCTTCCTCGGCGGCGCCCTCAGCATCACGGTCAAGATGATCGCCAGCGCCCTGTGGATGGGGCTGGATGCGCGCTACAGCTGGCAGGTGGTAGGCGCCGACTATCTCTCCATCTGGCCGCTGCTGCTCTTCCCCGAGGCCCTGCTCAACGGCATGGCCATGACCCTGCTCGCGGTCTACCGCCCCCACTGGGTCAACACCTTCTTCGATCGGGAATATCTGGGAAGATAACGCCAGATCTGGCGTGCATCGACACAACGTCTGGCGTGAACCATGCCACGCCGGCACCTGCGGTCTCGCGATGGGGATAGCAAAAGCCCCTGCTATTCAGGGGCCCGATTGCAAATCCCACGACTATCTAAAATCTATATTCGATATGCAGGGTGTGGCTGTCCAGCGAGGGATTGTGATCGTACATTTTCCCATTGGACATGTGTTCGTACTGATAACCAATCATCCAGTGGGCATCGAAGAGATAGCCCAACCCCAGACCTGTCGACAGCTGGAATGGGCCACCGTAATCCTTGAAGCCATTCCCCCGGTGCCCGTACTCATACGGACTCAACCAAAGCAACTCAAACGGCATCCAAACCACCCAACTGCTCATCTGGCACTCGGCCCGAGCCCCCGCACCCAACCTAGCGCCTACCTCCCCCCCGACATCCAAGATGCCGCCACGAGCCCCCAGACCAAACTGGCAACCTGACTCACCCCATTGCCAAAACATATGGTGATACTTGATATCTGCGGTAAATATGTCCTGCTTTTCATTTTCGGCCGGTGTTCCCAGCTGCACGGCGACGATATCGTCCTTGGCCATTGCCCCTGTGCTGGTAACCAACAAAGCCAGCAATCCTGAGAGCAAGAGAGTGTTAGCGTCCATGTCCCCTCCTACATCATCCTTGTTATGGTGCCATCAAAGTGTCAAATGGGCACACATCAGGAATAGTCTGTAGAAAAGAGTTTTGTCAATCAGATGTAAAAAACTAAAAAAATCTAATCTTTTAGGGTAATGGTCTACATATATCCAGCTATAGGTCAGAGAATCAGATTAACTCATCATGACTGGTCGTTATTTATACATATGACGAATTTTTTATAAATCATAAAATTGATATTAATGCAAGGTGAGTGTGGAGCTTAATTTGAATATGGTGATACCGGTTGCATATTTAGAAGAGAATTTTCTGGTACCTATACGAGTAGAATTAAATGTAGTTCAAAACTGAACAAGATCTGAACAAAACCACTAAAAAACCTTCTTTAACAATGCATTATGATGTTATATCAATGTTTTGTGACTCAACATGGTCTATTGACTCAATCGCACCTCATGGGTACTATTCGCATCCAATTAATCAGCCGTGATATACGTCACAAGTTGGCGTACGTGAAGCGCGGATAATAACTTACCTTGGTAAGCCAATTCTCCGGGTCATCATTTTCTTCAGCCTCTGATTTATGAAGTTCCTACATTTTTCTACGTTTCTCGTCCGGGGCAATGTAATTTCCGTGCGGTAGCTATGTCCTTCGCAAAATTAAATTTAAACATATTGGCAACAATTGGTGTTCCATGTCGTTGCAACCACCACGCTTTATCCTAAGCAGCCTCTCCTATTCATCCATAGGGTGAGCACAGGCCTGCCACTCGTGATAGAGTCAGGCTAGTTTCCGCCTACGCATTTTATGATTAAAAATCGCACATCTTTATTCTGTCTGCTCAACATCGCGTTTCTCTAATGGTATTCACGGATGTAACCTCTATGCGGGCTAGGGGAGTATTAAAGGCAAACTTCAGCAGCTATCGCATCAGATTTGCTTGGATGATCATGGCTCTCTTCATGGCCGCGACATTTTCGTGCAGCCACCTGCCTCGATATGATTATCAGTGAACCTCCAGGCAGAAAAGCTTCCAGCAATAATGGCAACATAAATTTTACATATTGAGTTTCGACTCCATGGGAAATATTGACACATGAACTACGCAAGCCGATTCCTGGCGATCTCGCTAGCTCTACAGATTGGTGGCTGCGCATATGAGCCAAAACAGGTCGAAGCATCCCGGCCCCTCGTCAATCCGATAGCCTCTTCCGGACTACAGGTCATGCCCGCAAACCTGCAACAGTCTCTCGATACCCTGCCCCAAGGGGCCGCGCTCAGTACCAACAGCGTCACCTTCACATTGGGCCAACGCTATGTATCAGCCCTGGGGCGTGAATGTGTTGAACTGTTGTTCAACAACATCCAAGGCCATTCACAAAGAAGCGCAGCATGCAAGATCGAAGAACAGTGGTATCTGATACCCCAATTGGAACAAGCATCTATCGGCAACCTGCTTGCTGAGCAATAAACGTGAAGGTATGTGTTTTGAAGAAAATGAACATTCGTCAGCTGGGTACCCTCCTGTTTCTCGTCAGTGCCTCCTGTACATCCATGGCTGCCGTCGCATCAGACCTGGCACAATCAAACGGACAGTCATTTGGCTATAGCCTTTCGGGTAATGCCGGTGACAGCAGCAGGCCTCAGCTTGGCGGTCAGTCAGCGTTGAACGCTCAAGCCAACACGAATTCCACGACCGGCAGCTTTACTCAACAGAATCGGCAGGGAATGTTGCTGCCGGGTGAGTCAGATGTACGGAAGTTACTGCCGCAATCGGAGGCGGGGCTACCGCCGCCCTATGGCGCCAACCTGTTTGCCGGGGGATATGAGACTGAACGCAGCGATGGCCTGAATGACAATTACCTGATCGCACCAGGGGATAAGCTGAATATCTGGATCTGGGGAGCCGTCAATTTTTCCAATGTCGTGACCGTCGATAATCAGGGCAACATTTTTATTCCTGATGTCGGGCCGATCAATGTCAAAAATGTGCCCGCCAGCCAAATCAACAATCTGGTCACCAGCAAAATTGGTGACGTGTTTACCAACAACGTCAATATTTACGTCAATCTGCTTACGACGACCCCAGTCAGCGTGTTTGTGACTGGTCCTGTGATCCGCCCTGGCCAATACGCAGGTCAATCTTCAGATAGCGTGCTCTATTTCCTCAAGCGGGCGGGCGGCATCGACTCGGAGCGTGGTAGCTACCGTCAGATCAAGATCTTGCGCCAGAACCAGGTCATCCAGCAGATCGACCTGTACGAGTTCATGCAGCAAGGCCGGATGCCCAAGCTTTCGTTGAAGGATCAGGATGTGATCCTGGTGGAGCCGCAGGGACCGATGATCAATGTGGCGGGCAAGGTGCGAAATCCGTTCCGCTTTGAATTGAAGAAGCGCAATACACAAGGCTCTGAGCTCATCGACTATGCTCTTCCTCTTGCCAAGGTGAGCCACGTCGGGGTCATAGGTGATCGTCCCAACGGCCCCTTCTCTATCTATCTTCCGTACAAAGATTTTGCCCGAGTCCAGCTCAAGGATGGGGACAAGGTCCTGTTTAACGATGACATGCATGCGCAGGTCTACGATGTGCAGGTCACCGGCAGCTATATGGGTCCCTCTTATTTCACCGTTCGTAAAGAGACCAAGCTGCACGATCTGCTCAATCACATTCCTATCGATCCCCAACTGGCCGATTACCAATCCATCTACCTGATGCGAAAGAGCGTCGCGGCCAGGCAAAAAGAGATGCTGGATGAATCACTCAACCGGCTGGAACGTAGCGTATTCACCGCACCAGCCAGTTCGGATGGGGAAGCCTCCATCCGCGCCAAAGAAGCCGAGCTGGTCATGCAGTTCGTAGACAAGGCTCGCAAGATCCAGCCCCTTGGCAAAGTCGTGGTGGCAGATAAAGGCATCATTGCCAACATTCAGCTGGAACAGGGCGACCAAATCGTTATCCCGAACAAGACCGACCTGATCCAGGTGGGCGGCGAAGTACTGATGCCGCAAGCCGTGGTTTACAACGCCAATGCCGACCTCGACGATTATGTCGCCTGGGCGGGTGGATTTACCGAACGTGCGAATGACAAACGCATCGCTGTGGTACATGCCAATGGGCTGGTGGAGTTTAAAGGTCAGGGTAGTGTCCAGGCAGGAGATCAGATCCTGGTCTTGCCGAAGGTTGATAGCAAGACTATGCAGTCAGTCAAAGACATCACCCAAATCATCTATCAGATCGCCGTGGCGGCGGACGTAGTTCTTAACTAACCCTCCTCCAAGGACAGACTCGCCCGGTGGCGAGTCTGTCATAGGGCAAAATGACACAATGCATAAACCCATTCTCAATCAAACACCTCGAAGTTCCTTGCAGGTGCTGAGCGATGTGACGTTTGGCCTGCTGATCCGTGAACTGAAGACCCGTTTTGGCAGTTACCGGCTTGGCTATGCCTGGGCCTTGCTCGATCCTCTGCTGATCATTGGCGCATTTAGCCTCATTTTTGGTATGCGAGGCCACAGTGGATTCGGAGGAGCGCCGGCACCGCTATTTATTACCGCCGGCTATTTGCCTTTTATCTTTTTTAAAAATGTTGTGGGCAAACTGCAATCCGCGGTCAGTGCCAATATGGGGCTATTTTGCTATCGGCAAGTTACGCCTTTTTCCACCTTTGTTGCCCGCTTTATGCTCGAGACCCTGATTGGCATGATGGTGGGCATTATTCTGGTGTTGGGGCTGCTCTGGTTTGGTTTTGATGCCATTCCGGCGGATCCTTTGCAGGTCATCCTCATCTATTTGCTGTTGATGGTGTTCTCGTTTTCCCTCGGTATCGTCTTCTGCGTGATCTGCACGCTATTTCAGGAGGCAGACAAGTTCCTCGGTCTGCTGATGATGCCGTTGATGTTTATCTCTTGCATCATGTATCCCTTGATCAGCATCCCAGTTCAGTATCAACACTGGTTTTTATGGAACCCGCTGGTACATGCCCTAGAGCTGATCCGAAGTGGCTGGATCGCCGGTTACAGCAGCCCCAATGTCAGCTGGGCTTATTTATCTGGCGTGACCTTGCTGCTGCTGACCTTTGCCATGAGCTGCTATCGCCTGAGCCATCGTCGACTGATCGCCAGTTAGAACAGAATCATATGATTATTCTTGACAATGTATCCAAATATTACCCGACCAAGTTTGGCCGTAACTATGTGCTGCGTGATGTGAGCATCGAGCTGCCGCGGGATCGCAATATCGGTATTCTGGGCGTCAACGGCGCGGGTAAATCCACCCTGCTACGTCTGCTGGGGGGCATGGATACCCCCAGCAAGGGCAAGGTAACGCGCCAATGCCGCGTCTCCTGGCCGCTGGCACTCGGTGGCGGCTTTCAAGGCAGCATGACAGGACGGGAAAATACCCGCTTCGTCTGCCGCATCCACGGGGTGCGTGACACTCAGGCGCTGGAGGAGTGGGTCAAGGAGTTTTCCGAAATCGGTCAACATTTCGAGCTACCAATCAAGACCTACTCCAGTGGCATGAGATCCAAGTTTTCCTTTGCCGTCAGCATGGCCTTTGACTTTGATATCTATCTGACCGATGAGATCACCTCGGTGGGGGATGCCCGCTTCAAACAGAAATGCATCGATGTCTTTAATCAAAAACGCCAGACCGCCAGCCTTATCATGGTGTCACACGACATGAAAAACCTGCGTCAGCAGTGCGACATGGGGATATTGCTGCGCAACAGCAAACTGGAGATATTCGACAATATCGATGACGCCATCCGCATCTATCAGGATCTTTAACAAGCTGCACCCAATATGACTCAACCTATCCGTTCCGAAAGACCATCTCGCCTTGCGCGTAAACTACGTAAGCTTAGCAATGAGCCAAAGCGTTTCTTTATCGACTCCAGTGGTTTTCAGATTGCCCACCGTTCTTGGCAACAGAGCCTCAAGCTCGGCAGTTTTCTCTGGGTGGTGGCCTGCTTTTCCATCGCCGTACTCTATTTGGGGTTCATCGCCTCCGACCGTTACGTGAGCCGGGCAGAGATAATTATCAAGCAAGCTGATCAAATCAAGATGCTGCCCGATGCCCTGTCGATGCTGGGTATCGGTGGCAGCAATCATCAGGATGTACTCTTGATCCAGGATTATCTGAACTCCTGGGATCTGCTAGCCAAGCTGGATAAAGAGCTCAACCTCAAGTCCCATTACCAGAGCGATAAGGCGGACTATTTTTCACGCCTGCCGGGCGATGTCAGCCAGGAAGATTTTATCGAGTATTATCGCAAGCATCTGACGCTGCGCCTTGATGAACTGTCGGGTGTACTCACCATCGAATTGCAGGCGTTTGATCCCGAATATGGCCAGCAGGTGGTGGGCCTGATGCTCAAGGAGTCCGAGCGCTTTATCAACAAGCTGGGACATCAGGTCGCGCTGGATCAGCTGGCGTTTGTAGAGAAAGAGGTCGATCGGGCTTATCGACGGCTGCAGGATGAGAAAGCCAAGGTGCTGGCCTTTCAAAACAGCCATCAGCTGATCAGCCCGGAATCCACCAGTAGTGCCCGCCTGGGGGTTGTCAGCCAGATCGAGGCCGAGCTGGTGAACCAGCAGGCAGAGCTCAAGCAACTACGCAGTTACATGAAGGAAACCGCCCCTGGCGTCATCTCGGTGCAGAGCCGGGTCGATGCCTTGACCAGGCAGCTGGAGCAGGAGCGAGCCAAGCTCACCGGTCTGGATAAGGATGCGATGAACGAAATCACCGCCGGCTATCTGGATGTGCAAACCCAGGCTACCCTGGCAGCGGATCTCTACAAGACCGGCCTTATCAGCCTGGAGCAGGCCAGGATCGAGGCTTACCGCAAACTGAAACATCTGCTGGTCATCAGTCAGCCGACCCGGGCCGAAGATGCCGAATACCCTCGCCGTCTCTACAACCTGGCCACCGTAGGCGTACTGCTTTTCCTCTTCTATGGACTGGTTGTAATGGGTCTCGCTACCCTGCGGGAACATCAGGACTGACGAGAATATAGTATTGAATTTAAAGCCATAGCGGCATGCTCGGGTAAATAAAGATCTCATGTGCCCGAGCACTATATTGATAGATAACGTACATCATGATGGACTGCATCAATCTGCTGGCGGTTTACCCTGAATGTCAGCCACTCTCGCGTTTTTATTTTACCATTATGGCGCCGTCAGTCAGGTCGCTGGCGCTCTTATAATATAAATAATGGAATGGCAATTATTGCCACTCCATTTCAGCCATGAGTCAATATTTTGTATAAATATAAACGTCCACGTATTGCTTTAGTGGCAGATCAGTTCACGACATTCAGCTTGACACCTGATGCGGACCTTATTCATCTCACCCCACTAGACTGGCAATGGAAACTAAGGCTATTCAAGCCAGACTTTCTGTTTGTTGAGTCTGCCTGGCGTGGCTATAAGAGCAGTTGGCAAGGGAAAATTGCCAGTTATGCACATAGTTCACCCAATAAACCGGAATTGAACAAGCTGGTGAGCTTTTGTCGTAAGCGAAAAATAACCACCATATTCTGGAATAAAGAAGACCCGTTCCATTTTGAACGTTTTGCCGATGCTGCCGCACTGTTTGATGTTGTATACACCACGGATGCAGGATCGATCGATCGCTACCACGCCCTCCCCCATCAGGCATTCCAGCATGTGGGTGTATTGATGTTTGCCGCCCAGCCACGCTGGTATCAGCCGGCGATAAGCGGTGAGCGGGGGCCAGGGATCGCTTTTCTGGGCGGCTATTATGGCAATGAATTGGCAGAACGCAGCAGGACACAAGAAGACGTACTGTATGCATTGCGTGATCAGGGGTTAGTCATTTTTGATCGGTTTTGGCAAAAGAATAATGATTGTAGCTATCCGGATAAACTACAACCATATTGCAAGCCGGCCATCTCACCGGCATTGGTCGCCAAGGCTTATCGGCAATATCAGCTTTACTTGAATTTCAATACGATCAGTCAATCTTCAACCATGTTATCCCGCCGTGTGTTCGAGTTGGCGGCGGCTGGCTGTCCTATTATCAGCACGCCGTCGATAGCGATGGATAACATTTTTGGTGAGAGTATTGTTGCGGTACAGGATGGTACAGCGGCACGAGAGTGGTGTGTGCAATTACAAAAAGACATTCGACAGAGAAACGAATTGGGCGAACAAGCGAGGGATATAGTGCTGGCCCAACACACCTGGCAGCACCGGCTGACACAACTTAATCGTGAACTCAGCCTATATTGAGTCATTTTTGGAAAATACGTAAAACCTAATAACTCACACGGGAATTTTATTATGCCAACAAAAGTGCAACGGGTTTTAATGGTATTCGGGACCAGACCGGAAGCAATAAAAATGGCCCCCATCGTCAAGGCCTTCCAGGCCAATCGCAAGGTTGATATCAGAGTCTGTGTCACAGGACAACACCGGGAGATGCTGGATCAGGTGCTCAATCTGTTCGAGATCGAGCCGGAATATGATCTCAACATCATGAAGCCGGGGCAGGACCTGACCGATGTCACCACCGCCATTTTGCAAGGACTGAGGCCGGTGTTTGCCGAGTTCAAGCCGGATCGGATCCTGGTGCACGGTGACACTGCTACCTCTTTTGCCGCTACCTTGGCGGCCTACTATCACCGTATCGCGGTCGGTCACGTCGAGGCTGGCCTTCGCACCGGCAATATCTACTCTCCCTGGCCAGAAGAGGGGATGCGACGTCTGACCGGCGGTATTGCCGATCAGCACTACACCCCGACGATCAGCTCGCTGAAAAACCTCATCATGGAAAATATCGCGCCCGAGACCATCTTCGTGACCGGTAACTCGGTGATCGATGCCCTGATCGAGGTTTCTCACCGCATTGATAATAATGTTGGCATGAAAACCGAGCTGGCCAGCTGCTTCCCGTTCCTGGACAAGAGCAAGAAGCTAATCCTGGTCACCGGCCATCGCCGGGAAAACCATGGCGATGGCTTCGAGCGCATCTGCAAGGCGCTGGCAGTGCTGGCCCAGCGAGATGACGTACAGATCGTCTACCCGGTGCACCTCAACCCCAACGTGCAGGAGCCGGTCAACCGTAACCTCAAGGGACTCGACAATGTGCATCTGATCGAGCCGCAGGATTACCTGCCCTTCGTCTATCTGATGAAGCAGAGTTACCTGATCCTGACCGACTCCGGCGGCATTCAGGAAGAGGCGCCGACCCTGGGCAAACCCGTGTTGTGCATGCGCGACACCACCGAGCGCCCCGCCGCCGTCAAGGCCGGTACCGTGCGCCTGGTCGGCACCTGTGACGAGACCATAGTGGCCGAAACAGTTCGCCTGCTAGACGATGAGCTGGCCTATCAGGTGATGAGTCATGCCAACAATCCCTATGGGGATGGCAAAACCAGTCAGCGTATCGTCGAAGCCGTGCTTGGCCTGAGCGGTGCCCTAGGTCAGCAGATTGACAGCGGCCTGCAGGTCGCCTGATTTACAGATTACATAATCTGTCCTTGGGGCAAGGGTTATGCCCCTTTTTACTATCGAGAGCACAAAATAATGAAATTCGAAACCATCTCCGTTGTTGGTCTGGGTTATATCGGTTTGCCAACAGCAGCAGTCATCGCCAGCAACGGCATTCGCGTCGTGGGCGTGGACGTCAACCAGCATGCGGTCGATACCATCAATCAGGGCAAGATCCACATCGTCGAGCCGGGTCTGGAAGATCTGGTCAAGCAAGCCGTGCAGGATGGCCATCTGAGTGCCCACACCAGCCCACAGAAGGCTGATGCCTTCCTGATCGCCGTGCCGACCCCGTTCAAGGGGGAGGATCACCAGCCGGATCTGAAATATATCGAGAGTGCCTCTCGTGCCCTGGCCCCCATGCTGGAGAAAGGCAATCTGGTGGTGCTGGAGTCCACCTCTCCAGTGGGTGCGACCGAGCAGATGGCCAAGTGGCTGGCCGAGGAGCGCAGCGATCTGACCTTCCCCCATACCGTGGCTGAAGGCCAGACCCCTGATATCTTTGTTGCACATTGCCCGGAGCGGGTCCTGCCAGGCCAGGTGATCCGCGAGCTGGTCGAAAACGATCGCATCATCGGTGGCATGGACAAGGCCAGTACCGCAGCAGCCACCCAGGTCTACAAGATGTTCGTCAAGAAGGGTGAGTGCATCGCGACCGAAGCGCGCACCGCCGAGATGAGCAAGCTGACCGAAAACGCCTTCCGTGACGTAAACATCGCCTTTGCCAATGAGCTGTCATTGATCTGTGACAAGCAGGGCATCAACGTGTGGGAGCTGATCTCCCTGGCCAACCGCCACCCCCGCGTCAATATCCTGCAACCGGGTTGTGGCGTAGGAGGTCACTGCATCGCGGTCGACCCCTGGTTTATCGTCAACCAGAACCCGGACACGGCCCGCATGATCCAGCAGGCGCGCCTTATCAACGACTACAAGCCGCACTATGTGGTGGAGCAGGTGGAGCAGGCCGTTGCCGGTCTGACCAACCCGAAAATTGCCTGCCTGGGATTGGCCTTCAAACCGGATATCGACGACCTGCGCGAAAGCCCGGCGCTGGATATCACCAAGACCCTGGCCAACAACCCGGCCTATCAGATCCTGGCAGTAGAACCCAATATCGAGGCCCTGCCACCGGCACTGGAAAATCGTAATAACGTCACACTATCACTCCTCTCCGACGCTCTGCTGCAAGCCGATGTGATCGTGATTCTGGTCAAGCACAAGCAATTCCTTGGTATGACCCAGAACGATACCAGGTCCTGCGAGATACTCGACTTCGTTAACGCCATCCAATAATTAACCACGGGGCCATGTCAGCATGGCCCCGTTAATATATATAAGAACATGAAAAAACAAAGAAACAACCGAATAGCTAAGAAAAACGTGGCCGCGATATCCAAGGCGGATCTGGTAAAAAAACTGGATCTGACGGCAAGCGCGTCTGCAGAGAAAATCGACACACTTGAGGATGAAATACAAACGTCCCTTCACCAGCTACGTGAAGCTCGGATCAAATACCGAAATGTGACCCAGCAAGTTTCTGACTATAAGGAAAAAGTCACCAGCCTAGAAGAAGAATATGATGAGGCGCGAGAACAACGGGATACTCTTCAGCAACAACTTGCTCAGCTAAATCATCAAGTTGAACAACTCAATGATCACCTTTTGACAAAAGACAGTGCCTTGTCAGTCAATACGGCGGTGACACAATCGATTCAGTCTGAACAAGAACATATGAAGATGGAGTTCTTGCGCTCAAGACTCGCGCTTCATGAGATGAGACAAGAATTGGCCCGCGTTCATGGCGAGCTAGAAGAGCAACGAGTGAAAGCCGCCAAGCTAAAAAACACACTTTCCTATCAACTCGGTCATACGCTCATCTTTTCCACCAAGAGTTGGAAAGGCTTTTTCTCTTTGCCTCTAAAACTGTTGGCACTGAAGAAAACTGCCAAGGAGCGACGTGGGATTACCATTCCTCCGAGTATGCTGTCCAAGCCACTGCCTGACACGATCAGTGTCAACACCCGAGCCGATGTTATTCATCTTGAACGCGCCTTCGAAAAGCTGGTACTGGATACCGGTGATGGTATCACCAAGGCTTTACGACGACTCAAAGTCGCCAGCATTATGGATGAATTTACCTATCTCTCCTACGAGCCTGAATGCAATCTGCTGCAATTGACCCCGCAGAACTGGTTGACCGAGCTCGAATCATTCCACCCAGAATTGCTCATGATTGAGTCGGCCTGGCGCGGTAAAAATGACCTTTGGGGCAGCAAAGTCGGCCATATGAGCCAGGAAGTCGTCAGTGTCGTGGAATGGTGCCGCAGCAACGGTGTCCCTACCATCTTCTGGAATAAAGAGGATCCTGTTCACTTCGAGACATTCCTGAATACCGCCAAGCTCTTTGACTATGTCTTTACCACAGATATCGACTGTATCAGCCGATATAAGACAGCACTTGGCCATGACCGTGTTTATTTTCTGCCATTCGCTGCCCAGCCAAAGGTTAACAATCCGATTGAGATGTATCAGCGCAAGGATGCTTTCTGTTTTGCCGGTGCCTACTATACCAAATATCCTGAGCGTACCCGTGATCTCGGTGACTTCTTGCTGAGCCTGCCCAGTTTCAAGCCGGTAGAAATATATGACAGAAACTATGGCAAGAATGATCCTAATTACCAGTTCCCGGCAGAGTATCAACCCTTTATTGTCGGTACGCTCCCCTATAGTGAAATCGACAAGGCCTACAAGGGCTATTACTACTCGATCAATCTGAACTCGATCAAGCAGTCGCAGTCGATGTTTGCACGTCGCGTCTTCGAGTTGCTGGCCTCCAATACGATCACCGTCAGTAACTTTTCTCGTGGAGTCAGGGCCATGTTTGGCGACCTGGTCTTTACGGGGGATTCGGGAAGCGAGCTGGTCAGACGGCTGAAGAGCGTCGCCGGGAATCCGCTGAAAGTGAAGCAGCTACGGCTAATGGCCCTGCGCAAGGTCATGCTGGAACATACCTATCAGGATCGACTCGCCTACATCTATTCCAAGGTCAGCAGCACCTCGCAGGAAAGCATGCTCCCTGCAGTCTGCGTCACCGCCTATGCCAGAAGCATCGAAGAGTGCGTCGCACTGATACAACACTTCACTCTCCAGGAATATGAGAACAAGCGCCTCGTAATCGTTACACCGAACGGACTGGACACCTCCGGCCTGGCTCCCGGGGGCAATGTCACTCTGCTGAGTGCATCGGACGCCGAGCAGCGCAGGCTGCGTGAAGCCTGCGGAGGCGCATGGCTGTCGGCAATGGTGGCGGAAGACTACTACGGCCCTCATTATCTGACGGACATCATCATTGCGACGCGCTACACCGACGCTCAGGTCATTGGAAAGGGAGCGCTATACAAGGTTAAGAATGGTGAGCTGCAACTGAATCATGGTAAGCGCATCTATCAGGAGCTGGCCGTTCTGCCAGCACGTAGCAGCCTTGCGTTCGGCTCAGTAATCCCCGAGAGCAACCTTCGCGAGTGGGTCACCAACCTCTACACCTATCACTATGAAAATGCTCGCGCCTTCTCGGTGGATGAGTTCAACTACTGCATAAATGGTGCCGATGAGGCGGATCGATTCGACGAGTTCCATACCCCCACGCTGGCAGCCGGCTATAGTCTGGCCGAACTCAATCAGATTGCCGAAAACTGCCAACCGTTCGAAGGCGGCGTCGATGAGCTGCCCGCATTACACGCAACTACTTTGAGCGAGTTGCTGGTGCCTGCTAAGAACACCCAGGTTTCAGCCTTGATGGAAAACGGCCTGCTGGCGTTCAGCTCTTCATTGTCCGACGGCAAGCATGAGTACTGGTATGCCAAACGCGAGCACCATCTGTCCGAGCTCAATGTGCAAGATGGCAAGCTACGCCTGCATATGGAGACCACACCGGGACTGAACCTGCAATTTGTTCTCCTCTTTATGGATATTAATAAAGAGCGCATCTCCCATGTGATAAAGCCGGCCAATCGCAATGTGGAAATAGATATTCCGCAAGGAACTATGTCGGTCAAACTTGGCCTACGTATCTATGCGGCTGGCTCTGCCTCGCTGTCATCGCTCATTCTCGACTTCAAACCGCAAGCCCCCTGCCAGCAACTGGCGCGTAATCCGTACCTGGTTATAACCAACAACTACCCCAGCTATAACGATCTCTACAAAAATGCCTTTGTTCACAGCCGCGTCAAGGCTTACAAGGAAGCAGGTGTTACCTGCGATGTCTTCCGCTTTAAGGCTGATACCGCACTGTCCTATCATGAGTTCGAGGATATCGATGTCACCACTGGGGGGGCCGAGGCACTCGAGGTACAACTGCGACACGGCCATTACAAGCACATCGTTATTCACTTTATTGACCGCAGTATGTGGGACGTTATCAAACACCATCTGGACAGAGTGAAAATTACCGTCTGGACACATGGTGCTGATATTCAGTCCTATGAACGTCGTGCATTCCTCTATGACACACCCGAACAACACGCCAAAGCGCAAGCATTGAGCGATGCACGCCTCTCTTTATGGCGAGAGATGCTCAGCCCCATGCATATGAATCTGAAGGTCGTATTTGTTTCACGGTATTTGGCGGAAACATCCATGGAGGATCTGGGAATACGCATCCCACCGCAGCAATATGCAATCATCCATAACCCGATTGACACCGACTTCTTTGAATACAAGCCCAAGCCTGCGGAGCAGAGAAAGAAAATTCTGTCTATCCGTCCCTACGCCTCCCGTGTGTATGCCAACGATCTGATGGTCAAAGCAATTCTGGAACTGCAACAATACGAGTTCTTTAAGGAGCTGGAGTTCAGAATCATCGGTGACGGCCCACTCTTTGACGAGATCCTCGCTCCCATTGTGGGGTTGGACAACGTTATTATTGAACGACGCTTTGTCAATCGACATGAGATTAAGGCGCTGCACCAGCAATATGGGCTCTTTATGTGCCCAACTCGGATGGATACACAAGGGGTGTCCCGAGATGAGGCGATGTCATCTGGTTTAGTCCCTATAACTAGCTATGTTGCTGCAGTACCTGAGTTCATCAATAAGGAATGTGCAATTTTTGACGGGGCTGAATCTATAAAAAATATGGTTAGTGGTGTTATCAGTTTATATAATGACCCGTCCCTATTTTTAAATATGAGTAATACCGCAACCAAATGTGTAAGAGGGAAATCTGAATTAAAAATGACTGTAAGAAAGGAACTAGACATTTGCAATATCAGCAAATCTTAACTCAATCACATAACCCGTCATTAGAATAGCTACAAATAAATGAAAAGGATATTGAATTGAATTTAACTTATCTTTTTGAAGAAACATACAAATATATTTCTTATGATAAACAGGATGGTTCTCTAAGCATTTCTACTATCGGCAATTCAGATGAACATGACTTCAAATATGTTTATAGCAAACCAATTGATATTCAAGTATTATGCAATCCAGAAAAAAATGAACATTCATTCTTTTTTGATTGCGATGGTGAAGCGAATATCTGTGGAGGAGTTGTATTCTTAAATTCGTCAAAAGAAAAAATAGGTTCAATAGTTAAGAATTGCAATCAGATATTTGATTTTGAAATACCAGAAGAAGCAAGCTTCATAACATTATGCTTAAGGGCAATTAAGAATCACGCATTTAAAATAAATAATTTCGTGATTGGTGAAAAATCTGACATTCATTCTTACATTAATAAATGTAGCAGTTTTGATGTAATGGCAACCACTACTAACATTAGTAAACACCAGAATAGAAAAATTATAATTGAGACTATTTTCTGTGATACAGAAACAAGAACACATGCCTTAGAAAAATATTTTAGCTATTTTTCAACTCAGATATATTTAATGAGTAGGCAAACAGAAAAGAATTTTATATGGGTTATTCACATTTCCTCTGACAAGCAACTTTACATACGTAAGATATCATCATTATTAAGCGATTATAATCTACATGAAGTATGTTTCATTAATGTTTTTGAGCATCCCAAAGAAGGATATAATAATGAAAACGAAACACATATAGACAGAAGATGCAGACCTAACGCAAGTTATCCAGAACGGCGCAATCATTTATTTTCTTTATTTTTAGATAAGTTCAAACCTATAGACTTAAGCAAAGGCAACCTTATAGCCAGAGTATCTACTGATGATGACGACTTCATGTTTCCAAATTATATTGCCGCAATCAATTTGTTAATTTCAAAATACCGAAAAAATATTGAAAGTAATGAATTCGTATGCTTGGGGTTTGGTCGTAACTATGTAGCCACATACAAAACCAACGGCTCAGTATTTATGGAGGACGTTAGTTTGAGTAGGTTAATACCAGGAATGAAATTTGTATGTTCAAACAAAACAATACCACGTTCTCCATTTGGGTTGCCAGAAGATTTCAATTTTGAGAAAAATAACAGTGGCCATGATATATACATTGACGATCATGAATTCCCCCCTTGCTATGTGTATAATCGTCATGGCGCCAATTACTCTAATGGACAAAAAAACCTTTATTACACAAAAAAATTCAATGAACTGTCATTTAAAAACCACAACGAGATAGTTGACTATATTTTAGCATAACGTATTACTTACCCTAGTTTCCTGTTACTAATGAATTGTACATGAGCTGTAATGGCAATGATCAAAAATATATTTCAACATTGCATTTTGTTGGGGGGATTCATGGTTTATATATTTAATGGTGAACAAGTAATATAAGCCCGCCATTTTGGTGGAATATTGTAAATACAATTATTACCTATTTTTCACCTTGCCTATATAAATTAACGTAGATAAACCATGCCACACGACATCAACATTATCACGCCACTCTATTTTCAACAATCTGGACGAGGGCGTCTATGCATTTTAATGAAAAGACTAGAGGCCTGCCTCAAGTCCCTTTCTTGCGTTAACCCACAAAATATACTAGTACCAACTAATTTACCCCCACAGTTGTCTGAAATAATTAATGCCATTGTGCTTGACGATAAACAAAATGGTCCAGTTTATTCCCCTGGTAACGCTCGCAATCATGCCATCGTCTATGCTCCCGCCAAGATGATATTTATCATGGATGCTGATCTTCTTTGTTCATCCATGCTAAGTGAGCAATTACATAGTCGAGGTGTGGAATGCGAGAGAGCTGGGGACAACGCTTTTGATATGTACCCCTGCCTCTATCTGACCAAGGAAGAGACGGAGCGGTTTGACGGGGATTTTCAGGGCTGTCTGGAGTCCTTCTTACGTGGTGAAAACCACAGGGTGGAGGGCATCGCCCTGGCCAGCAGTTGCCTGCTGATGAACCGCGAGTGGTTTTTGCAACTGGGGGGGTTTGACGAGCAGTTTGTTGGCCACGGTGGTGAGGACTTGGAGCTGATCGACCGGCTGACTCGTCACTACCCGATAGGGCCGCGTCCCACTGACTATGGCTTGAATATCAAGGCGCAGCATCCGGGGGATTATCAGGGCTTTCGCCGCTATTTCAGCTATTATGCCCTGCCCCATCTGTTTGCCGGCCGCTTCCTGGTGCACCAGTGGCACCCGCGCCCACTGACCCACCCTTATCACAAACGGCGGGCGGGCAATGACCAACTACTGGAACAGATGCTGGCCCGCTCTGAAGCAGATAAAGGCCCCTTGAAAGGGCCTGTGGTCCCCTGCAATGACCTTAATGGGGAACTGCCCGATTTTAGGGAGTGGATGATCCGTTTGCAGGAAGAGGCGGGTTATCCCGTCAGTGAGTACCCGGGGCTGTTACGCTGGCAGGATGGCATTAAGCCCAAGCGTCCCTTGTGGCGCAAAGTACGCAAGCTTTACCTCAACCCCAGGGCTTTTTTCAGAGACATGTTCAAGCCCGCATCTCACTGAACTTCATTTTTTATCTGAGCAACTTGCATGACTCTATGGACACAATCTGGCGGCATACTGGCCCGCGACTCGCAGATCAGCGCCTGCCTGGGCCAGCCATTGGCGCGTCTCACCCCTGACGCCACTCCCCAGCCCGGCGATGTACTGGTCGGCTGGGGCCAAAAGGCCAATACCCGTCAGATCAAGCAGCAGGCGCAAGAGTTGGGCCTGCCCTATTGGCAGTTGGAAGATGGCTTTATCGGTTATATCGGCCATCCAGCCCGGGGGGGCAAGGCGGTGTCGCTTATCGCAGATCCCGTCGGCATCTATTACGATGCGCGCCAGCCCAGTCAGTTGGAGCAGTTGATTGCCACCCCCTGTGAGCCCGCCCTGCTGGATCGGGCCGAGCGCCTCATTCGTGAGCTGGTACGCCTCGGGGTGACCAAGTACAACTGCTATGCCACGCCACCTGTCTATCCATCTCTTCACTCTTCAGACCGGCCAGCGGCTCGCGGCGGGGATGCCAGCGGCTTGCCAGCGGCACTGGCCCAGCGTCTGCTACGGGATGCCAGACCCAGGGTATTGCTGGTCGATCAGGTGGCGGGAGATCTCTCCATTCCCGGGGCGCTCGCCAGTGAGGCGGACTTTGTGGCCATGGTGGAAACGGCGCGCCGCAATCACCCCAATGCCCGCCTGCTGCTGCGCACCCATCCGGACACCCGCTTTGGCAAGAAGAGCGGCGTACTGGCTCGGCTGCAACTGGATGATGTGGAGGTAGTCGCCGAGCACTGCCACCCCCATGCCCTGCTCAGCCGAGTGGAGGCAGTCTATACCGTCTCTTCCCAGCTCGGATTTGAGGCCCTGCTGCTCGGCAAGCCGGTGCATTGCTTCGGCATGCCGTTTTACGCCGGCTGGGGCCTGACCCACGACAGCAAGCAATGCGAGCGACGCGACACCCGAGTCTCACTGGCTCAACTGGTCGCGGCGGCGCTGATCCGCTATCCACGCTATTTGGATCCGGTACTGGGCCGGCGCTGTGAGGTGGAGGAGGTGCTGGCCATCATCGCCCGCCAGCAGAAGCCGGCTCCGCGCTGGCGCCGGCTCTATCTGGTGGGTTTCTCCCTGTGGAAACGCGCCTTTATGCAGGCGTTCTGCCATCACCTGGCCGACGAGCTGCATTTCGTGCGCAAACCACCTAAACGCCTGACCGGTGATGAACAGGTACTGGTGTGGGGCAGTCGCCACCCCGATCTCACCTCGGCCATCCGGGTGGAAGATGGCTTTATCCGATCCAAGGGACTGGGCTCCAATCTGTGTCGCCCCTCTTCCCTCTCCCTCGATCCGGTCGGGATCTATTTCGATAGCCGCACACCAAGCGGGCTCGAGCAGTTGCTCAACTATCAGCAGCTGACCGAGCAGGACGTTAATCGGGGTGCGGCGTTGATCGAACTGCTCCAGCATCACAGGGTCAGCAAGTACAATGTCGGCGCCCAGGAGCACTTCACTCCCCCTGCCGATGGCCGCCCGCTGGTGCTGGTGGTGGGCCAGGTGGATGGCGATGCCTCCATCCTGACCGGCAGCCCGTCCATTCGCAGCAATGAGCAGTTGCTGTGGGCCGTGCGCGCCGCCAAGCCCGAGGCCCACATCCTGTTCAAGCCTCACCCGGATGTGGTGGCGGGCAATAGGGCCGGTGCCATTTCGGCTGAGTGTCTGGCGGAATGTGTCGACAGTCAGGTGCTGGATATCGGCCTCACCAGCCTCTATCCCCATGTGGATGAGCTGCATACCATG
This sequence comes from Aeromonas sp. sif2416, assembly GCF_019218665.1. Classification (NCBI taxonomy): domain Bacteria; kingdom Pseudomonadati; phylum Pseudomonadota; class Gammaproteobacteria; order Aeromonadales; family Aeromonadaceae; genus Aeromonas; species Aeromonas sp. sif2416. The sequence goes on along the minus strand of NZ_JAHUXC010000001.1, from coordinate 551,934 downwards.
ACCTCCCTGAGCGGCTTCGAGGCGCTGGTGCAGGGGGTCAAGGTCACCACTTGGGGCCAGCCCTTCTACAGTGGCTGGGGGCTGACCACCGATGCCCATCCCCCTGCCCGCCGTCAGCGCAGCCTGCCTCTGGCGGCGCTGGTCTACCTGACGCTGGTCGCCTATCCGCTCTATATCGATTGGCAGACCGGCCTCTGGATTAGTCCGGAGCAGTTGATCCGCCAGCTGGCTGCACAAGGGCAATCCGCACCCCGGAAATCGAGCCGCTGGCAGCGCTGGCAGATCAAGTTCGGTTATCTGACACAGACCCTGTTGCAACGCCCTTCCCTCCCCCAGTTCATGAGATAAGCCGTACATGAAGATTTTGCTGCTGCAAGGACCGCTCGGCCCCTTCTTTCAGACCCTCAGCCAGGCCCTGAGCGAGGCTGGCCACGAGGTGTACAAGATCCATTTCAATGGCGGGGATGAGTGCTGGCCCTGCGTGGGCCATAACGAACGCTTCACCGGCAAGCCGGAAACTTGGAACACCTTCTTTCGCCGCTTCATCAAGTGCAATGGTATAGACAGCCTGATCTGCTACGGCGATTGCCGCTTCTACCATCAGCAGGCCATCCGCATCAGCAAGCAGAAGAAGATCGCCGTCTGGGCCATGGAAGAGGGCTATCTACGTCCCGACTATGTGACCCTGGAGCAGGGGGGCGTCAATGCCTTCAGCCCGCTCTATGCCAAACGCGATCAACTGGTCGACATGGATTGGCCCGCTCCTTATGAGGCACCGCTGCAAGTGGGCAAGACCTTCGCCCGTCGCGCCTGGTATGCCAGCCGCTACCACATCAACAAGAGCCTGCTGCACTGGCGCTACCCGCATTTTGTCAATCACAGGCCCTGGAACCTCTATCAGGAGGCCAGGGGTTGGGTGGCGGGCGGCGTGGTGAAGTGGTGGCACAAGTGGGCCGATCGCAGCCTGCTCAAGGCGCTGCCGCAATACAAGGGGAAAATCTTCTTCGTCCCACTGCAGGTCACCGAAGACTTTCAGATCCGGGAACACTCCGACTTGAGCGGTGTGGAGGAGATGGTGGCCCAGGTCATGAACTCCTTTGCAGCGCACGCTCGCAGCGAGGACGTCTTGCTGTTCAAGCATCACCCCATGGACCGAGGCTATGTCAGCTATCAGTCCCAGCTCAGTCGCCTCATCACCCTGCTTGGCCTGGAAGGGCGGGTGTTCTATGGCTACGAGTTGCCACTGCCGACCCTCTACCCTCTGCTAAAAGGGGTCATCACCATCAACAGCACGGTCGGTCTCTCCGCCCTGTTGCACGATGTGCCGACCTACTGCATCGGGCGCGCCCTGTACGATCTGCAGGGTCTCACCACCCGTGGTAGCCTGGAGCAGTTCTGGCACAAGCAAAATCCAGTCTGTAGCGAAACCTTCGAGCGGATGCGTCAATCCCTGCTCCACCTGACCCAGCTCAATGCCAGCTTCTATCGCCATCTGGATATCAGTGCCATGGCGGTGGTACAGAAGATCCACCAGCACAGCGAGCAAACCGTTCCTTCCAGGCAGGGCAAGCACTCGCTGGTTTCCTCCGGCGTTGTCGGGGCCATAGGTGCGCTGAGTGCCTTGGGTTTCATGGCCGAAGAGATGCTGACACCGATGGCCATGCTGTAAGCCATTCCTACCCATAAAAAAAAGCCCGCAATATGCGGGCTTTTTTGTCTCTGCTTTATGCGCTCCATTACACGGAGCGGGGGCGCAGGTGGGCGTGCCAGCGGGTCTCCCACTTCTTGAACAGCCAGACGATGACGAAGGTCAGCAGCATGTAGAGCAGGCCAGCGGTCAGGAAGGCCTCGAACGGACTGTAGTAGCGGGAGTTGATGATCCGCGCGGCGCCGGTCAGGTCGACGATGGTGATGATGCCCGCCACCGCCGAGCCCTGCAGCATGAAGATCACCTCGTTGCTGTAGGCGGGCAGCGCACGGCGGAACGAGTTCGGCAATATGATGCGGGTGAGGGTTTGCCAGCGGGTCATGCCGAAGGCGTTGGCCGCCTCTATCTGCCCCTTGGGCATGTTGAGCACGGCGCCGCGCACTATCTCGGCGGTGTAGGCGCCGGTGTTCAGGGTGAACGCCAGCAGGGCACAGAACCAGGCCTCGGAGAACAGCTCCCAGGCGACGCTGTTCTTCAGCCACTCCCACTGGGCGGCGCCGTAGTAGATGATGAACAGCTGCACCAGCAGCGGGGTGCCGCGGAAGAAGTAGATATAGGCCCAGATCGGCCCCTTGATCAGCCAGTTGTGACTGTTGCGCAAGATGCCCATGGGCACCGCCAGCGCCAGACCCAGCGCGAGGGACGCCGCCACCAGCAGTATGGTGGTGTAGAGGCCCTGCCAGTAGGTGGGCCACTCATCGAGAATGATTGAGAAATCCATGGCTTACCTCGTCTTTATCGCGTAGTGACGCTCGGCCCACTTGAGTGCCGAGGTGGAGACCGCAGTGAAGATCAGGAAGATCAGGGCCACCGCCATGTAGAAGGTGAATGGCTGCTGGGTCGAGCCCGCCGCCAGGGACGCCTTGCGCACCATGTCATCGAGCCCGATGATGGAGACCAGCGCCGTGGTCTTGAGCAGCACCAGCCAGTTGTTGCCAAAGCCCGGCAGGGCGTGGCGCATCATCTGGGGGAACAGGATCCGCACAAACACCTGGCTAGCGCGCATGCCGAAGGCTCGGGCCGCCTCCAGCTCGCCCTTGTCCACCGCCAGGATGGCGCCGCGGAAGGTCTCGGTCATGTAGGCACCGAAGATGAAGCCGATGGTGGCCACCCCGGCCGCGAAGGGGCTGATATCGATGTAATCGGGCAGCAGGGAGACCCACTCCTGGTTCGGATTGCTCTCCAGCAGCCAGTTATTGTAGGTCTCGTTGACCCAGGTGCAGAGGTTGTTGATCAACACCTGGCCACCAAAGAACAGCAACATCATCAACACCAGGTCGGGGATGCCGCGAATGACGGTGGTGTAGCCGGTGGCGATGCCGCGCGCCCACTTGTAGGGGGAGAGCTTGGCCAGCGCCCCCAGCATGCCGAGCAGCAGGGCCAGCAGCAGCGAGGCCAGCCCCACCTCCAGCGTGACCCAGGCGCCCTCCAGCAGGGAGGTTTCATATCCTTTCAAATCAAACATATGCAGCTCCATCGCAACTAATTGACTGGGCTCGCCCTTCCCAAGCAGAGGCTCCATATCCTTTCAAATCGACCACATGCAGCTCCATTGCAACTGAGCGGGCCCGTAAACTCCCCTGGGGAGGCCACGGGCCCGAAGACTACAGACGGGGATCAAGCTGTCTGGATGACTCGCCGTGAGCGTCTCATCCTGATCCGTCGTAGACGGCGTTCTTACTCGCCGTAGACGTCGAAGTCGAAGTACTTGTCGTTGATCGCCTTGTACTTGCCGTTGGCGCGCAGGGCCAGGATGGCGGCGTTGAATTTATCTTTCAGATCCTTGTCAGCCTTGCGTACCGCGATGCCGGCACCCTCGCCAAACCACTTGGGATCGGTCAGTTTCGGGCCGACGAACTCGAAGGCATCGCCCCCTTCCTTCTTCAGCAGACCGTCGCTGATGGCGGCGGAGTCGGCCATCACATAGTCAACCCGGCCGGATTTCAGATCGAGATAGGCCTCGTCTGCGGTGCCATAGCGCTTGATGGTGGCGTTGGGGAAGTTATCGGTGATGTAGGTGTCCATGGAGGTGGCGCGCTGTACGGCCACTGTCTTGCCGTCCATGAAGGCCTTGTCGAGCTGCACTTCGGTGCCTTTCTTGGCGGCGAAGCGGGCCGGAATGTGCTGGTACTTCTGGGTGAAGTCCACCTTCTTCTTGCGCTCTTCGGTGATGTCCATGGTGGCGATGATGGCGTCATACTTGCGTGACAACAGCGCCGGGATGATACCGTCCCAGTCCTGCTTGATCAGGGTACACTTCACTTTCATCTCTTCACACAGGGCGTTGGCGATGTCGATGTCGAAACCTTTCACCTCGCCACTTGGCTCGGTCCAGGAGAAGGGAGGATAGGCCCCTTCCACCCCGATCCGCACCTCTTTCCACTCCTTGGCCATCAGGCTGCCGGAACACAGAGCAGTCACCACGGCTGTCGCCAGCATCAGCTTGTTCATGTATCTCTCCTTGATAAACACGTCGATCGTTGAAAACGAAGATTGTTGAATAATGAAATCCCGCCCATCAATAGATGGAGGAGATGAATTGCTTGAATCGTTCCGACTTGGGATGGGCGAAGATCTCCTTGGGATTGCCCTCCTCCTCCACCCTGCCCTGGTGCAGGAACATCACCTTGTTCGACACGTCGCGGGCAAACGACATCTCGTGAGTGACCACCAGCATGGTGCGCCCCTCTTCGGCCAGCTCGCGCATCAGCCCGAGCACCTCCCCCACCAGTTCGGGATCCAGCGCCGAGGTGGGCTCGTCAAACAGCATCACCTCGGGCTCCACCGCCAGGGCGCGGGCGATGGCCGCACGCTGTTGCTGGCCGCCGGAGAGGTGACCGGGATAATAGTCACGCCGCTCCCACAGGCCGACCCGGTTGAGCAACTGCTCCGCCTTGGCGATGGCCTCGGCACGGGGCACCTTCAGCACCTGGATAGGCACCTCGATGATGTTCTGCATGATGGTCATGTGCGACCAGAGATTGAAGCTTTGAAACACCATGGCCAGCCGGCTGCGAATACGCTCGACCTGGCGCATATCCTCCGGCAGCCGCTCGCCAGCCCGGTTGGCTTTCATGCGAATCAGCTCGCCATGGAGTGATACTGTGCCGGAAGAGGGGGTTTCCAGCAGATTGATACAGCGCAGAAAGGTCGACTTCCCCGAGCCGGAGGAGCCGATCAGGGAGATCACGTCCCCCTTGTGGGCCGTCATGTCGATGCCCTTGAGCACTTCGTGGGTGCCAAAATATTTGTGCAGTTCACGAACTTCCAGTGCGGCAACGTCGCTCATCCATTACAACCTTGTCTGTCCCTAGACGCCGCTACGGCGCGACTCCACCATCGCAAATTTAACAAAAAGTTAACCGATGGCAACCTTCAGCGAAAATATCATTCAGGTAGTTAAAAAACAATACAGAACCGAGGTATTTAGTGGTTTATCTGTATTTTTATTGGCCTTGGTGGTATTTTTCAGCACTTTGTCTGCATAAAATCCGCTTTGCACCACCTCTGAGATACCGCCTTTTTATACCCGGAACGCACCAGTGGCAAGAAGATTCAGCCATTTCAGTCAGAAGCCGTTCAGAGTCACTTTATTCATCCCTGTTCAGTCGAACAAAACGCACTTTTTTCGAAATGGAATTGATTTCATTGGCGATGACGACCCGAGGCCAGGGCACTTCGGGAAGGGGGCTTCGCAATGAAAAGGTAACAATCCGATAAAAAAAGGGCCGAATGAAACATACAAACTCATGGATATATGACTCTTGGCCAATAAGTAGTGGTAATGTGTCGTTTTCCCAGTTTTGTGACCGAGGCCCCAATGTTGCTGAATGTGTTGCTGATCCTGCTGCCGTTAGGTGTCGGCTATCTTGTCCCCCTCTCTTCTACCCGGCTCATCAAGCTGATCAATCAGTCCCTCGGCAAGATGGTCTACCTCATCCTGTTTCTGATGGGGCTGGGGCTGGCCTATGTGGAGAACCTCGGCAGCAACCTGGCGGTGATCTTCAAGGTGGCCGGGGTGATGCTGGCCGCCATCACCGCCTGCAACTTGCTGGCGCTCTGGTGGCTGGACAAGCGCAGCCCGCCGACCCACGAGGCACCCGATGCCAGGATGCCGAGCAAGCTGCATCTGTTGTGGGAGTCCCTACAGCTCTGCTTCGTGGTGCTGGCCGGGGTCGGCCTCGGCCTGCTGGTCGATCTGCGCGCCCTGCCCATCGACAAGTGGAGCGAGTGGGCCCTGATGCTGTTGCTGCTGCTCATCGGCATCCAGATGCGCAACTCCGGCATGCGGCTGCGCCAGATCCTGCTCAACCCCTGGGGCATGAAGATAGCCGCCACCGTCATCCTCAGCAGCTGGCTCGGCAGCCTGCTGGCGGCCCAGTTGCTCGACATGCCGTTCAGCCATGCCCTGGCGCTGGCCTCCAGCTTCGGCTGGTATTCGCTGTCGGGCATCCTGGTGGCCGACAAGCTGGGCCCTGTGCTCGGCTCCGCCGCCTTCATCAACGATCTGGGGCGTGAACTCATCGCCATCCTCATCATTCCCATGCTGATGCGCCGTCACCCCTCCGCCGCCATCGGCTATGGCGGCGCCACCGCGCTGGACTTCACCCTGCCGGTGATCCAGAAGTCCGGCGGCATCCAGGTCGTGCCGGTGGCCATCGTCTCCGGCTTCATCCTGAGCCTGCTCGGCCCCATCCTGATACTGGCCTTCCTCGCCATCTGAGCCGGGCCGGCCACGGCCCCTCCCTGCGCCGGCGGATCTGCCAGCTCTATGCCATAGGCAAGGGCCGGCAGATCCGCTAGGCTCAGCCACAGTCACCCTCAGCCACGGTCAACGCCCGCCCCCATGAACTATCTGGCTCACCTGCATCTGGCCGCCCACACCCACAGCTCCCTCACCGGCAATCTGCTGGGGGACTTCGTCAAGGGACCGCTGCCGAGCACCCTGGGCCCCGCCTTTGACGAGGGGATCTGGCTGCATCGCAAGATAGATGCCTTCACCGACGCGCATCCCGAGCACAGGGCCGCCGTCGGCCGCTTCGAGGCACCCTGGCGCCGCTTTGGCGGCATCCTGGTCGACATGCTCTATGACCACTGGCTCTGCCGGCACTGGCCGCAATTTACCGCAGAGCCCCTGCCCCGCTTCCTGAGCGAGAGCTATGGCCAACTGCTGGCGGATCACGTTCTGCTGCCGGACGGCCTGCCCCTGCCCCTGCGCCGGATGGCGGAGCAGAACTGGATCGCCTCATACCACAGCAGGGAGGGGCTGACCCGCGCCCTCAATGGCATCGGCCACCGGCTGCGCCGCCCGCTGCCACTGGGGGAGGCGCTCAGCACCCTGGATGAGGCCAAGTGGCGAGCCTGCGAGCAGGGCTTCCTGCGCTTCTACCCCGAGCTGATCCTGTTTAGCGAGCGGCAGCTGGCGGCCCGGCGCCACGGCGCGCCGGCATAAAAAAACGCCCCATGCGGGGCGTCTCATCAGGGCTGAAGCTGGCCTATTCGGCCTGATCCTTCTTCTTGCGAATGCTGAGCCCCAGCTCACGACCGCGCAGGCGGGCGTAGTAGATGGTGCCGACGAAGGCGAGCGTAGTGAACACCAACTCCACCACCGCCAGCGCGCGCTCCCCCTCGTCCGTGGTGATCAGGGTCAGGGCATGGAGGAAATAGGGCATCAGCACGAAGTTGCCCCAGGCATGGGTATAAGGGTTGCCCTGCGCTATGCCCTTGAGCGGGAACAGCAGCGGCACGGTCCAGATCACCGGCAGCAGCCAGGGGTTGAGCCCAGGGTGAGGCGAGAGCCACAGGTGCCACAGGATGACCCAGGCCAGCAGGCCGAAGAAGCCGACCAGGGTCAGCAGGCGGGCGAAGCGAGTGGTCACTTGAGGATCTCCAGCACCTGCTCCGGCGGGCGACCGATGCGGGCCTTGCCATCGCGGATGACGATGGGGCGCTCGATGAGCTTGGGGTGCTGATGCATGGCGCTAATGAGCGCATCGCCACTCTGGGCGGCCAGTTCCAGCTCCCGATAGAGATCTTCCTTGGTACGCATCAGCTGGCGGGGATCCTCGAACCCGAGCTGCGCCAGCAGGGTCCGAATTTGTGCCTCGCTCGGCGCCTGTTCCAGATAGAGCACCACCTCAGGGGCGATCCCGTGCTGCTCCAGCAGGGCCAGGGTTTCACGGCTCTTGGAGCAGCGCGGATTGTGGTAAATTTGGGTCTCGCTCATGGTAACTCCCTGATTGAACGCAAGATGGGACAAGAAACGGCGCTATTGTAGGGGAAACGGATGCACAGGGTAAGCGCAAGGGGACTGGAAATGAAACGAATTTGTTGGCTGTTTGTGGCCACTCTGCTGGGGGCCTGTTCGCCGCCCCCCGGCTTCACCGATGCCGCCGGCAAGCAGGTTGCGCTGGCCGAATTCGCCGACAAGCCGCTGCTGGTCAACTACTTCGCCCCCTGGTGCGCCCCCTGCCTGCGGGAGATGCCGCTGCTCGCGGCGCTGCAGCGGGAGGGCAAAATCAGGGTCATCGCCATCAACTATGATCCGGCCTCCCCCGCCGAGCTGACCGAGCTGGCCCAACGCTACCGGATTGCCGTGCCCCTGATGATCCCCCTCGATGAGGCCAGCCTGCCCTTCCCCCGTCCGAGCGCGCTGCCCACCAGCTATCTGCTCGATGAAGCAGGCAAGTTGCAAGAGACCCTGCAGGGGGAGCTCGACGAAGCCAGGCTCGCCACCCTCAGCGCCTGGGCGGCGAGAGGCCGATAGCGACTCGGCGCTTGTCTCGTCGAGGGCATGTCGGGGGGCACAGGGCTGACCAGAAAGAGAACGGGGCGCACCCTCACAGGCACACCCCGTTTACTGTGCTATCCCCTGGCGTATCAGCCCTTCAGGCTGTCCAGGTCCTTCTTCGCCCGCTCCAGCTGGGTGATACGGGCCTCGATGCGGGCCAGGGTCAGCTTGTCGCTGGTGGTGCCACGGGCCACGATCAGCTCGTCGATGGCGGCCTGATAATCCCCGCGCAGGGAGAGCGTCTCCGCCCTGGCCATGTGCAAGTCCGTCATCCGTCCGGCCTTGCGATAGGCATCGGACAGCAGGCTCCAGGCCAGGCTGTTCTCCTCGTGCTCCCGGGCGTAAGGATCCAGGATGGCGATGGACTTCTTGTAGTTACCCGCCTCCAGATAGGCGTTGCCGAGGTTGACCACCACCACCTCGTTGTCCGGCATGCGGGTGCGGAACCGCTCCAGCCGGGCGATGGCCTGAGCACTGCGCCCCTTGGCGAGATCGATGTCGGTCAGGGCATCCACCATGAACAGGTCTTCGGGATGGCGCGCCGCCAGCTGCTGCATCAGGGCATCGGCCTCGTCGGTACGCTTGAGCTGCAACAGCACCAGCGCCTTGCCGTAGAGGGCGGCATCCTTGAGGGGATAATCCCCCTTCTGCAACCGGCTGTCGAAGTAGGTGAGCAGCCCCTGCGGGCTCTCGGTGCCGTAGCGCACCTGGATGCGCACCTTGGCCAGCCAGAAATCGAGGCTGGGCGGCAGGGTCCGTAGCCCATAGCTGCTGGCACGGGAGCGGGCCTCGCTGATCCGGGTCTCGGGCAGCGGGTGAGTGAGCAGCATCTCAGGCGGCTTGCTGGCGTAGCGGTACTCGGCCGCCAGCTTCTGGAAGAAGGTGGCCATGCCCATGGGATCGAAACCGGCGTCATACAGGGTCTTCATGCCGATCCGATCCGCTTCGTATTCGTTGTCGCGGGTGTAGTTGATGGCCGATTGCATCGACAGCCCGAGCGTCGCCTGCAGGGCGGCGATACCGGCGGTGGGGTTGATCACCGCGAGCGCGATGGAACCCACCAGACCGGCCAGGGTCATGGCAGAGCTGCTGGCCTGCGCCTCCATGTAACGGGCGATGTGGCGCTGGGTCACGTGGGTGATTTCGTGGGCCAGCACCGAGGCGAGCTCGCTCTCGCTGTCGGCGTAGAGGAACAGACCTGTGTGCACCTTGACCCGGCCCCCCAGGAAGGCGGCCGCGTTGATGCTGGGATCGTTGATGAGGAAGAAGGTAAACGGGAAACGTACCCCATCGGCGTTGGTGAGCAGGCGCTGACCGAGATCATCGATGTACTCGCTCAGCACGGGATCGTCGATGATGGGCAAGCCCGCCCTGGCGAAACGCATGAAGGCATTGCCATAGCGCACTTCCTGCTCGATGGGCAGGGCTGCGACCCCGGCAGTACCGATGTCGGGCAGCTGGTTGCTCGCCTGGGCATGGAAGGTGGCCCCCATCAGGGAAACCAGCATGGGAAGCGATGCCATCAAGGGGGAAAAACGGGCCACGTTATCTCTATCTCCATCGGAAAAGGCTCTGGCAGAATACCCTTGCCTATCAAGGCTCACAAGCGTTGTTTCATACTGGTATCACGGCCATAATGGCGGCCACTGCGCGCGATGGAGCCTCCCCTTAATATGGAACAGCAATGGGAACAGCTCGACCTGACCCCCTGGCGTTGTCCCGAGCCCCTCATCCGGCTCAAGCTCTGGCTGCGCCGCGCCCAACCCGGTCAATCCCTGCACATCCTGCTGGGAGATCCCGGCTCAAGACAGGACATTCCGGCCTGGCTGCGTCGCCAGGGCCATCAGGTTCTGCAACTGCAGGAGTCCGAAGCCTGCCTCTCTTTGCAGCTAGTCGTCGGGGTCATGCCGTCGTCATGATCCCAGTAATGTAAGGAAGCTCCGATGTTAGAAGTCTTGAAGCGCTGGTATCAGACCCGTTTTTCCGATCCGGCCGCCGTCACCCTGTTCCTGCTGCTGGTGTTCTGCTTTGCCGTGCTCTGGCTGTTCGGCGATCTGCTGGCGCCTCTGCTGGTGGCGCTGGTGATGGCCTATCTGCTGGAGTGGCCGGTGATCCGGCTGCAACGGGCCGGGCTCTCCCGCACCCTGGCCACCAGCCTGGTGCTGTTGCTGTTCGTCGCGCTGACCACCATGGCCCTGCTGGGGTTGATCCCGACCCTGGTGAGCCAGGGCATCAACCTGGCCAAGGAGGCGCCCGCCATGCTGGCCCACGCCCAGGACTATGTGCGTGGACTGCCGGATAAATACCCCGACGTCGTCGACATCAGCCTGGTCGAGACCCTGATCGACAACATCCGCCAACGCATCCTGACCGGCGGCGAGCAGCTGGTGAGCGCCTCCCTGAGCTCGTTGGTCAATGTGGTCGCCATCCTGATCTACGTCATCCTGGTGCCGCTGATGGTGTTCTTCATGCTCAAGGACAAGCAGGTGCTGATGGGCAGCCTGCGCCGCTTCCTGCCGCGCAACCGCACCCTGGTCAACCGGGTCTGGGTGGAGATGAACGATCAGATCATCAACTACATCCGTGGCAAGGTGATCGAGATCCTCATCGTCGGGGTGGCCACCTACATCCCCTTCGCCCTGATGGGACTGCGCTACTCGGTGCTGCTGGCGGTGGCGGTCGGCCTGTCTGCGCTCATCCCCTACATCGGGGTCGCGGTGGTGACCATCCCCGTCGCCATGGTGGCCCTGTTCCAGTGGGGGCTGACCCCCGACTTTGCCTGGCTGATGGTGGCCTATCTGGTGGTACAGGGTCTGGATGGCAACCTGCTGGTGCCCCTGCTGTTCTCCGAGGCGGTCAACCTGCACCCGGTCGCCATCATCATCGCCGTGCTGGTATTCGGCGGTCTGTGGGGCTTCTGGGGGATCTTCTTCGCCATTCCGCTCGCGACCCTGGTCAAGGCGGTGCTCAATGCCTGGCCCAAGCGGGACGACTCCATCCCGGTCGCCTGATCATCTTCCTCAGGTTTGCCGCGCAGCCGATCGGTGGCAAGCTATGATAGTGAGGACGCAAGCCCTCAGAGGCCGGTGATGAGCAGTATCGGCCGCTGATGAAAGCACGCTATCATGCTCGGCCAGGCCCCACAGGGATGTGGCCAATACGACCTGTTCACCATGCTTTGGAGAGACGATGACACCAATCCGTCAGCTTGCCGCCACCTGTTCCCTCTTGCTGTTGCTTTCCCCCGTCGCCCGGGCCGAGGTCGATCTCGGCTCACTCGATATCTTCGTGCAGGACAGCCCGACCAGCCCGGTGCCCAAGGGGCTGGTGCTGGGCGGTGCCGTCATCGGCGGCAATGCCCGCTATCAGGGCCAGGACGATACCGCCCTCGCGCTGCCCGGCTTCATCTACTTTGGCGAGCAGTTCATGTTCCTCGGGGACAGGGCCCGCTACTACTTCCACAAGGATGACAGCTTCGCCGCCTACGGTTACGGCAGGGTGCGCTTTGGCAACCTGGACCCCGACGATGCCCCCGAGCTGGCGGGCATGGAGGAGCGCGAGTGGGAGCTGGAGGGTGGCGTCGGCGCCAGCCTGATCACCCCCTATGCCCTGCTCAGCACCCGGCTCAGCACGGACGTCACCGGGACCAGCAACGGTCAGGAGCTGCTGCTGTGGGCCGACTTCCCCATACTGCGGGACAAGCTGCTCATCATGCCCGGCATGGGGGTGATGATCCGCAGCAGCAAGCTGGCAAACTACTACTTTGGCGGCGTCTCGGGGAATGAGGCCACGGCGCAGCGTCCCGAGTGGGACACCGGCACCACCTTCTCCCCCATGGCCGCCCTCATCACCAGCTACCGCTTCAGCCCCCACTGGATCGGCATGTTTGCCGCCAACTACGAGTTCTATGACAAAGACGTCGCCAACAGCCCCATAGTCCAGCACGATGGGGAGCTCTACGCCGGCTTCGCCGTGGGTTACATCTGGTAGGCCCCACCGTCGGCCAGCAAAAAGGGAGCCCAAGGCTCCCTTTTTTACTGTGGCCCTCAGCGACCGGCCGTCATCACAGGCTGGCCAGAAACTCGGCCAGCGCCCGGTTGACGAACTCGGGATTCTCCAGGGTCGAGATATGGCCCGCGGCCGGGATCTCCTTGAAGGGGCAGGCCAGCGTCTCGGCCATCAGATAGCCTTCCAGCACGGGGCGAGCCTTGTCCTCACAGCCGGTCATCACCAGGCTCGGCACCGTGATCTCTTCGAGCCACTCCATGCGATCCTCGCGGGTCACGAAGCTGCGCCCCACCGCCACCAGGCTCGCCACCTTGTCCGCTGGCCAGCTGGCGAGGCGTGCCTTGAAGCCCGCCATCAGTGCCGCATCCGGTTGATGGGCGAAGAACAGCGGCGCCACCTGCTCCACGATGGGCGCCGGTATGCTGCCAAGCTGCTCGATGGCGGCGAGCATGGCGAGATAGCGCTCGCAGGGGATCTGGGGCTCCCAGCCGACGAAGCTGTCCATCAGCACCAGTCCCTTGAGGCGCGTCGGCGCCAGCCTGGCCAGCTCCACGCCCCACATGCCGCCGATGGAGAGCCCTACCAGCACGAACTCATCCACGCCGAGGGCATCGAGCAGGGCCAGGTGATCCCGGGCCAGGGTCGCCAGGGAGCAGGGCCCCTCCGGCAACGGGTCGGAATCGCCGTGCCCCCACAGCTCGGGCACTACGCAGCGGTATTGTCCCTTGAGGGCGGCCACTTGCGGCGCCCACATGGCGCTGTCCCACAGATAGCTGTGGCCAAACAACAGGACCGGGCCCTGGCCCTCGTCCAGATAGGCCAGCTGACGACCTGCTATCTCCATCAATTGTTTCATGTTTTCTCCTGTTGCCGGCAAACGGGGCGGCAGTGTAGCACGACCACGTTGGCCCTGGCCTCCCCCACCGCGGGAGGACGTCGCCCGTGACGCAGAAAGCACCAGGCCATCGCTCGCCACGGGTTTGCCGAGTGCCGGGCAATAAAAAGCCGGTCTGACGACCGGCAAAAAGGCATTGAATACAAGGAAAACCTGAGCGCCCTCAGGCGCGGATATATTTCGCCGTGCGCGGGAAGGCCTGCTCCTTGGCATCGAACAGGTAGCACGCCTCGGCCGGGATGCCGACGCTGTACTGCTGACCGGTGGCCACGTCGATGTCGGAGTGCGCCTTGACGGTGAAGTCGTGGCCATCCACGTCCATGTAGACGAAGGACTCGGCCCCCAGATGCTCGGCTACCTGCACTATGCCGGTCACCTTGCTGTGGGCATGGGGGTGATCCAGGGTCACCAGATGCTCGGGGCGCACCCCCAGCTCGACCTTGTCACCGACCGCGCCGCTGCGGGCATCGATCCGGGCACGCACGGTGTCGCCTGAGGTCAGCCGAACCACACACTCCTGCTCGCCTATCTCCTGCAGCTCGCCCGCCAGGAAGTTCATCTTGGGAGAGCCGATGAAGCCCGCCACGAACTTGTTGTCCGGGTTGTGGTAGAGATCGAGTGGAGTGCCAAACTGCTCCAGGTTGGTCTCGGCCTCACCCTTGAGCGGGCTCAGTACCACGATGCGGTTGGCCAGGGTCATGGCCTCCACCTGATCGTGGGTCACGTAGATGATGGTGGAGTTGAGCTCCTTGTGCAGCTTGGCGATCTCGATGCGCATCTTGACCCGCAGCGCGGCATCCAGGTTCGACAGGGGTTCGTCGAACAGGAACACCTGCGGCTGTTGCACGATGGAACGACCTATGGCCACCCGCTGGCGCTGACCGCCGGAGAGTGCCTTGGGCTTGCGGTCCAGCAGCGGCTCAAGCCCCAGGATCTCGGCGGCGCGCATCACCCGCTTGTGGATGTTCTCCTTGTCCATCTTCTTGAGTTTGAGGCCGAAGGCCATGTTCTCGTAGATGTTCATGTGCGGGTAGAGGGCGTAGGACTGGAACACCATGCCGACGTTGCGCTCCACCGGCGGCACGTCGTTCATGTAGCGGCCGCCTATGGTCAGCTCACCGCTGGTGATGTCCTCCAGGCCGGCGATCATCCGCAGCAGGGTGGACTTGCCACAACCGGACGGGCCGACGAAGACGATGAACTCCCCTTCCTTGATGGCCAGGTTGATGTTTCGCAGCGTGTCCTTGTGGACCGCCGGATCGTAGTTCTTGCGAACGTTGTTGAGTACTACTTCAGCCATGACGAGCTCCGCTCTTGAATCTTTGCAAATCGTGATGGCGGGGGGAGCCTGCTCCCCCGGCCACAAACCTTAACCTTTGACGCCACCGGCGGTGAGACCGCCTACCAGCCAGCCCTGTGATAGACCAGCAGGAACACCTTGGTGTTGGCGGCGTGGCACATGCGGCAAGCACACTTAACCTTTCACCCCGCCAGCGGTGAGGCCACCCACCAGCCAGCGCTGAGCCAGCAGGAACACCACTGTGATGGGCAGACCCGACAGCACGGCGGCGGCCGCGAAGTCACCCCACAGATAGTTCTGCGGATAGAGGTATTGCTGGGCACCGACCGCCAGGGTCAGGTTGTTCACATCCTGCAGCAGGATGGAGGCCACGGGCACCTCGGTGATAGTGCCGATGAAGGCCAGAATGAATACCACCGCCAGGATGGGCACCGACAGGGGCAGCAGGATCAGGCGGAAAGCCTGCCACGGGGTGGCGCCGTCGATGGCCGCCGCCTCTTCCAGGGAGGAGTCGATGGTCTCGAAGTAGCCCTTGATGGTCCAGACGTGCAGCGCTATGCCGCCCATGTAGGCCAGGATCAGGCCGCCGTGGGTGTTGAGACCCAGCCAGGGGATGTAGTCACCGATCTTGTTGAACAGCGCATAGATGGCCACCAGCGCCAGCACCGCCGGGAACATCTGGAAGATCAGCATCCCCTGCAGGATGGTCTGCTTGCCACGGAACCGCAGGCGGGCAAACGCATAGGCACAGGTGGTCGACAGCGCCACTATCATCACGGCGGTGATGCCCGCGATCTTGATGGAGTTCCACAGCCAGGTCAGCACGGGGAAGGGTGGCGGCGTGATGCTGCCATCGGCGTTGGTGATGGACATGCCCAGCGCCAGCTTCCAGTGATCCAGGGTCGGATCGGAGGGGATGATCTCCCCCACCGAGAAGTTGCCGTTACGAAACGAGATGGCGATAACCATGATCACCGGGAAGATGATCAGCGCGAGGAAGCCCCACATGACCAGGTGGGTTGCCCACACCCGGTATTTGACTGACTTGGGTTGTACGATTGCCATTTAGAAGCCTCCTTACAGTTGCTTGTCGGCTTTGGACAATTTCAGGTTGAGCAGTGCGAGCGCGCCGACGATCAGGAAGATGGCGGTGGCGATGGCACTGGCCAGACCGTAGTCCTGACCACCCGAGCCCTGGAACGCGATCCGGTAGGTGTAGTTCACCAGTAGATCGGTGGTCCCGGCGGGCGTACTGGCCCCTATGATGTCCGGCGCCCCGTTGGTCAACAACTGGATGAGGACGAAGTTGTTGAAGTTGAACGCAAAGGATGCGATCAGCAGCGGCGTGAGCGGCTTCATCAACAGCGGTACCGTGATCTTGAAGAAGTTCTGTACCGGACCCGCACCGTCCATGGCCGACGCCTCGTAGAGGTCCTCCGGGATCGCCTTGAGCAGCCCCATGCAGAGGATCATCATGTAGGGGTAGCCGAGCCAGGTGTTGACGATGAGGATCATCACCTTGGCCAGGAAGGGGGTGGTGTACCAGTCCGGCTTGATGCCGAACGCCGCTTCCAGGAACAGGTTGATCTCACCGAAGTTCTGGTTGAACAAGCCCTTGAACACCAGGATGGAGATGAACGCCGGGATCGCATAGGGCAGGATCAGCATGACCCGGTAGAAGCCTCGCCCCCTGAGTTGCTCCCACTGCACCAGACAGGCCATCACCATGCCGATGGCCAGGGTGAAGACGACCGAACAGGCGGAGAAGATCACGGTCCAGACGAAGATCTGCATGAAGGGACCCTGGATGCCCGGGTCTGTCATGATGCGGGCGAAGTTCTTCCAGCCCACGCTCACCACGAAACCGGGGGCCATGCCCTTGCCGACAAACTGGCCATCGGCATCGATGTACTGGTAGAAGCCGGTGTCACCGTTGGGCAGCATCAGCTCGCCACTCTGGTTGTCACGCAGCAGATTGCTGTCCTTGATCACCACCCCGGACTTGAGCACGGCGCCGTCCACCAGCTGGGTATAGAGCGGCTTCTGGGCGGCAAACTTGCGCAGGCTGCTCATGGTCAGGTGGATCTTGCCATCCGGCAACACCAGATCCAGCGCATTGAGGTTGGTACGGTGATCGACGATGGCCCGGATGGGTGCCGCCTGGCCGACGGACTCCCCGTTCAGGGGCTGCAACTGAACAACCTGGACGCCATCCTGCACCTTGCCCTCGCGGACGGCCTGGGTGCGATCCTGGTTATTCAGCAGGGTAAGGGGTTGACTGATAAAGGATTGGTCGTCCTGTTGCAACAGCAGCTGAAACTGATTGTTCTCACCACCCAAGAGGGTGAAATCGAATTCACCGCCGGTCACCTTGTAGCTTTTTTTCAGATGGTATTCCCGTGCCTGCTCGAGGGAGAGCAGGTTGGCACCCGAGTAGTTGGTGAAGGCGATGCCGATCGTATAGGCAAGAGGGAAGATGATAAAAACAACCATGCCAGCCACACCGGGGAAGATATAGCGGTGGGCATAGGTCTTCTTGTTCATGAAGACATACAGACCGACGGAGACCACCACCAGATCGAGCAGAGCGAATACCCACTCACCGCTGGCGTACATCATCACGGCTGCATAACCGTTGAGGATGGCTACCAGGGCTGCGAGGGTCCACTTAAGCCAGGTGTGCTTATCCTTCGGACCGGCATAGGATTCAATAGAAGGTACTACTTCCATGCCAATTAACCTTTATAACGCCAAGAGAGATTTGAGAGAGTGGGAGGCCCGAAGGCCTCCCTGGTGCGTGCTTACTGAACGATACGCTTGGCAGCGGTATCCAGGGCTTCATCAACGCTCTGACGGCCAGAGGTGACGTTCTTGAGGGCAGTTTCGAAGGAGGACCAGAAACGGCTCATCTCAGGCACGGACGGCATCGGCTCGCCATTCTGGGCGTTCTGCATGGTGGCCTTGATGTTCGGATCCGATTCCAGGGTCTTCTGGAAGGACTTCAGTGCCACGGCACCCAGCGGCTTGTCGGCGTTCACCGGCGCCAGACCGGCATCGGTCAGCAGGTAGTTCTCGAGGAACTCGATGGCCAGATCCTTGTTCGGGCTGGCGGCGTTGATGGTCGCGCCCAGCACGCCGACGAAGGCCTTGGCCGGCTTACCCTTCAGGGTCGGCAGCGGCGCTACGCCGTACTTGATGCCGCTCTTGTCCAGGTTGCTCCAGGCCCAGGGGCCGTTGATCATCATGGCCACTTCGCCCTTGTTGAACTTGGCATCCATGACACCGTAGTCGATGCCCTTCTCCAGGTGACCGGACTTGATCATCTCGGAGATGTAGCCGACGCCGGCCTTGGCACCCGCGTTGGCCACGCCGGTGTCTTTCACGTCATAACCGGTGGCGGTCTTCTTGAAGGCATAACCACCGTTGGCGGCCACCAGCGGGTAGCTGAAGTAGGGGGTGTCATAGGCCCACATGATGGCGCGCTTGCCACTCTTCTTCAGGTCTTCGTCGATCTTGGCGATCTCTTCGAAGGTCTTCGGCGGATTGGGCAACAGATCCTTGTTGTAAATCAGGCTGACGGCTTCGACCGCGACCGGGTAACCGTAGGTCTTGCCATCGACGGTCATGGCATCCCAGGCGAACTGCTCGAACTTGGCCTTCTCGGCGGCGTTCGGGGTCACGGGGACCAGCAGACCGGCCTTGACCCACTCACCGTAACGGTCGTGAGCCCAGAAGAAGATGTCCGGACCGTTGCCGGTGGCGGCAGCTTGCTGGAATTTCACCTCGACCTGATCCGGGTGAGCGACGGTGACCTTGATGCCGGTCTCGGCTTCGAACTTCTTACCTACTTCGGCCAGGCCGTTGTAGCCCTTGTCACCGTTGATCCAGATGGTCAGTTGACCTTCGTCAATCGCAGCAGTGGCTGAGCAAGCCACGCCCAGAGTAGCCAGACCGATCAGGGATGACAGCAATTTCTTTTTCATGAGCCTTTCCTTGTATTAGTTCCGCGCTGTAAGAGCATTGTGTGCGAGATGAATATTATCCCAAGCCGCCACCGCCTCACATGACACGCCTCGCATTTTTGAAATGCAATTACGTATTTTCTTCCAGAAAGTTCTGAAAACATTTTCTTATTTCAGGAGGTTAGGGGGATTTATTGGCATATTTTTGGTTGTTGGCCGAAAAATAATTACCAAACAGAAATAAATTTACACCACTGAAAGGGGTTTCACTCCAATGAAAACCCTTTCATCCCCATTATTCTGTGCAATGTGTTAACAAAGTACCGAGTCGGTTTCCATGCACGCCAACCCCTTAAATAAAAAGACACCACAGCGGGCTGTGGTGTCTTTTTAGCAAAAATGGAGCCTGGATCACATTATGACTGACGCAGCAGCTGATCCTTGAGGTTGGGCGGCACGCCACGAATGGTCAGGGTATCGGTCTGCGGATCGTAAAAGATGCGGCTGTTCAATAACTTCTGTTCAAAACTCAGGGTCAGACCGCCGCCGGAGCCGACAAATTTGGTCAGCCCACGCAGGGTGGAGCGATCGGCCGGGAAGCGCTCTTCCAGCTCATATTCCTGGCCGAGGAAGCTATAGAAGTCGAGATCGCCCTCTCCCGGCAATTCGGCGGAGAGCTCCTTGATCTCTATCTCCTCGCCGGCGCTGGCCTGCTCGGTGCAATATTTGAAGACCTGCTTCTTGTAGTCATTGCGTTCGGCGGGTTCGAGCTGACGGCTGTCGCAATAATCGTCCACCGCCTGCAACAGGCCTTTATTCTGCACCTTGGCATCCATCCCCTCGCGGGCACCCAGCAGATCCAGGAAGAAGTCCCCCAACTTGCGGCCGACCCGCCCCTTGCTGAAGGTGATATAACGGCGGGATTCCGGCTGGGTTTTCCACTCGGTCAGATCGATGCGGGCCACCAGGTTGAGTTTACCGATATCCAGGTAGTGAATATGGCGCAGGTCCAGCGCCTCGCTGACGGTGACGCTCTCCTTGCCTTCCAGCAGGGCAATCATCAAATAATCGACGCCGACATAGTTGTACTTGGCAAACAACAGCACCCCTTGCTCATCCAGGGCGTGCTCCACCAGGTTTTTCACCAGCAGCTGGGTCATGGTCACCGAGAAGGGGACGAATTCGGTCTGCTCGCCGAGCAGTTGCTCGAGGGCGATGCGAAAGGCGGGAGAGGGCTGTTTCGGGGCGTCTTCGCCGTCGGCCAGCTCGGCAACGGCCGTTTCCGGGTCGGCAAAGAAACCGAAGCCCTTGCCGCCCTTGCCGTTATAGATGCGATGCAGTTCTGCCATCAGCCCTTGCACCGCCTCGTCGGCAGGCAGGGTCTGGCTGCGGGTGTCGGCGTGCGGTTGACCATCGTTGCCCTGGCGCAGGGAGTGAAGAATGATCTTGTCGATATCGAGACTCATGTCACAAAGCCATAGTGTTAGCCGAAAGGGTGAAGTATTATAAGGCGCTTTGAACCGAGATGAACTGAAGATTATGCCCATCGTATCAAAGTACACAAACCAGCAATTTGATGACCTGATGAATGACCTGATCACCGTACTGGAGAAGCACAAAGCGCCAGTCGACCTCAGCCTGATGGTGCTGGGCAATCTGAGCACCAACATCATCAACAACATGGCTCCGGCACAACGTCAGGCTATTGCTGAAAAATTTATCCAGGCTCTGACTTCTTCGGTCGACAATCGCCACGACGCACATTGAGTCGCCGACTTTTTTGACGTTTCTCTACGCAGATGGATCACTATGGTCGAAACCGGCAACCCCTATCGTGATAATGTCTCTCGCCTGATCACCTGGGGGCATTGGTTCTCCTTCTTCAACATCATCCTGGCCATGCTGATCGCGACCCGTTACCTGGGTTCCATCAGTTGGCCATCGACCACGCTCGGCGTGACCTATCTCATCATCAGCTGGATAGGTCATTTCTCGTTCCTGAGCTTCGTCACCTACCTGCTGACCATCTTCCCGCTGAGCTTCGTGCTGCCCAAAGAGAGGCCGCTGCGCTTCATCTCGGCCATCATCGCCACCCTGGCGCTGGTGCTGCTGCTGATCGATACCCAGGTGTTCCAGCTGTTCAAGTTCCACCTGAACGGTCAGGTGTGGCAACTGCTGCTGGATCAGGCCCAGACCGAGGAGGGCTCGATCTGGAGCATCATCTTCGTGGCGGTGCCGACCATCTTCCTGCTGCAGCTGCTGCTGTCGGCCTATGTGTGGCGCAAGATCAACAAGCGCAAGCGCCGCCAGTACGGCAATCAGGTCGGGCTGGCCCTGCTGGTCTGCTTCATGCTGACCCACCTGGTCAACAGCTGGGCCGATGCGACCCTGTATCAGCCCATCACCATGCAGCGCGCCAACTTCCCGCTCTCCTACCCCATGACCGCCAGAAGTTTCCTGGCCAAGCATGGCTGGCTGGATCTCGAGCAGTATGAGAAGAAGGCCGAGGATCAGGGTAACGGTGAGCACCGGCTGCTCTACCCGCTGCGCCCGCTCAACGTGAGCGCCCCGTCCGAGCACAAGAACCTGCTGGTGGTGGTGGTCGACTCGCTGCGAGCCGACATGCTCAACAGCATCAACATGCCCAACCTGCAGCGCTACGCAGACAACCATCTCAATTTCCGCAACCACATGAGTGGCGGCAACGACGATGTGATGGGGATGTTCAGCCTCTTCTACGGGCTGCCCGGCCACTACTATGACGACATCCGCACCGACAAGCGCCCCCCGGTGCTGTTCGACGAGATGCTGCGCCAGGACTATCAGTTCGGCCTGTTCGGTGCGCTGGAAGATGCCCAGCAATACCAGCAGAGCCTGCTCGCCGGCCTGCGCAAGCAGGTGTTTGTCTCCGAGCAGATAGATGACACTCGCCTGATCGGCGACTGGCAGCAGTGGATGCTCAAGCGCACCGACGATCGCCCCTGGTTCTCGCTGGTCTATCTGTCGAGCCCGGGCGACTATGAGGTGCCCGCCGGAGTGAAGGGGCCCTTCCAGCCCGAGCTGACCCGCTTCAATCCGGCCACCGCCTACCGGACCGAGAACCTGCAGAAGCTGGAGAATCGCTACAAGAACACCGTGTTCTATACCGACCAGTTGCTGGCGCAGATGCTGGATCAGCTGCAGCAGCAGGGGCTGAGCGAGCAGACTATAGTCGTCGTCACCTCCAACCACGGTCAGGAGTTCAACGAGACCCAGAGCAACAGCTGGGGCTATGGCAGCAATTACTCGCCCTATCAGGTGCAGGTGCCCCTGGTACTCGCCTGGCCCGGTGCCGAGAGCAAGTCACAGGAGCAACCGAGCAGCCACCTGGATCTGGTGCCGACCCTGATGAAGGGCATGCTGGGGGTCCGCAATCCGCCGCGGGACTACAGCATAGGCCGCAGCCTGTTCGACACCAGCCCGCGCAACTGGCTGCTGGCCGGCGATCAGAATGATTTCGCCATCTATCAGGACAACACCATCACCCACTTCAACAAGCAGGGTGACTTCGAACTGCTGGATCGCGACAGCTATCGCCCCATCAAACACGGTACCCCGGACATGGGCGCCATGATCCAGGTGATGAACGAGCTCAATCGCTTCTATCGCGCCCCCTGACGGGGTTTATCGAGTCCGAAAAGCCCGCCACCCCGGCGGGCTTTTTATTGCCTTCGGTTCCATTCGTCACAGACATGTTCCTCTCACCTCCCCCTCCCTTTTCCTTCATTGCTGACCTATCTATCCGCAAACGTCTGCCTTCCCCTACTGATTTACCAGTCAAAAATATCAATCCAATCAAGACTATAAAAACCAAATGATAATAGTTATCAATCATTGATCTGGCTGGACCACTCTGCAATAATCCGCGCCCTTCAGGCTTAAATAATAATCATTATCAACAATGAAAACACCATTGCACTACTGGCCCATGCTGCTGTCCGGCACAGCCCTGGCCGCCAGCGATCCGGCCGGGATAGACTCAACCGGGATCAACCCCACCCTCAAGGCGCGCGAGACCATAGTGGTCAAGGGCCAGCGCATCGAGCAGAAGCTGTCCGATGTCTCGGGCTCCATCACCGTCATCACCGAGGAAGACCTGGATCGCCAGGTAGCCACCGAACTCACCGACGTGTTCAAGAACGAGCCCGGCGTCTCGGTGACCGGCTCCGCCGGCCGGCCGCAGAACATCATCATCCGCGGCATGGGTGGCAACCGGGTGTTGATCATCAAGGACGGAGTGCGGGTCAGCGATGGCTTCGGCGCCGACGATCTCAACGACAAGGTGGGCCGCTTCAGCTTCGATCTCGATGACGTCAAACAGATCGAGGTGGCCAAGGGGGCGGGCTCCTCCCTGCACGGCTCAGACGCCATCGGCGGCACCATCGTCATCAGCACCAAGCAGCCGGAAGACTACCTGCAGGGCCAGGACGCCTATCTGAGCGGCAAGATCCTGCAGGATGGCAGCAGCGACAAGCAGAAGCTGAGCGCCACCGGCGCCGCCCGGGTGCTGGACAGCGAGCACCTGCTGCGCCTCTCCGGCTGGCAGGGGCACGAGACCGCCAACTATGACGAGAGCCGCATCCCGGCGGATCTGGACGGCCTCAGCGCCTCCACCAGCTCCCGCTTCGAGCTGAATGAACACCACCTGCTGCGCCTCGAGCTCGACTACTTCGAAGACAATGCCGAGCGGGATCAGGGACCGCGCGAGGTGCCTCAGCCCGATGGCAAGTGGCAGGTGCGCCAGTACCGCGAAGAGGCGTCGCAGACGAGCCAGGGAGGCAAGCTGAGCTGGGAGGCGAGCAGCCTCGAGCATCTACTGGCGGATCGGTTCAGCTGGAGCCTCTATGGCGGCCATGCCAAGAACACCGCCAACAAGCGCAGCCTGCTGCAAAACGACCTGCTGAGCGGCTACCCCCGCTATCGCAGCGAGCGGGAGCTCGCCACCTTCACCGAAGACCGCATCGGCAGCGAGCTGGACGTGCGCCGTGACCTCAGCACAGGCGCCCTCGCCCACCAGCTGAGTTATGGCATGGAGCTGGAGCGCACCCGCCATGAGCGGCCGGTGGACAAGCTGAGCCTGGAGGCCGGCGTGCCGCAACCTCAGCAGTCGGCGCCCTTCAGCCGGGCCCGCACCGATCGGGCCGGCGTCTGGCTGAGCGACGTGGCAACCCTGGGCCAGTGGCAGTTCACCCCGACCCTGCGCATGGATCATCAGTGGCTGACCCCGCTGGATGGCAGCAATGGCGAGAACCACAGCTGGCACATCTCCCCCAGCCTGGCCGCCAGCTACCGCGTCAACGAGCAGTGGCGCAGCTGGCTCAGCTACGCCAACGGCTTCCGAGCCCCCTCCTACGACAAGGTGTACGGCAACATCCCCCACTACTTCGCCCTGCCGCCGTTCGAGATCATCGCCAACACCGAGCTGCAGGAGGAGACCAGCCACAGCTTCGAGTGGGGTCTGGGTGGCGAGGGGGAGAACTGGAGCATCAAACCGGCCCTGTTCTACAACCGCTACTACAACTTCATCGACTGGCGTGAGGTGGGGCTGCGCCTGAGCGACGGCGTCATCCTGCGCCAGTACCGCAACGTGGCCAAGGCCGAGACCTGGGGCGCCGAAGTGGCCGCCAGCTACTGGCTGACCCCGGAATGGGAAGTCGCCACCAAGCTCGGCTGGGTCGACGGGGAAGACAGCCAGGGCGAGGCGCTGCGCACCCTCACCCCGCTGGAGGGCAACACCCGCCTCAGCTACCAGGCCAACGACTGGAGCCTGGGGCTGCAGGCCGATTACGCCGCCGCCATGAACCGGGTCCCCAGCTGCGGCAACAGCCTGACCAACCAGCAGGGGGCGTGCATGCAGAGCGCCGGCTGGTTCAGCTTGGGCATGACCGCCGACTGGCTGATCACCGACGCCCTCAAGGTCAACCTCAAGCTGGATAACCTGTTCGACACCCGTTACACCCGCTATCAGGATGTGGCCGGGCTGGAAGCCGGCACCGACGCCTCCCTCTTCACCCAGACCGGTCGTTCCCTGAGCGCCAGCCTGCGCTACACCTTCTGGGGGATCTGATGCAGCACTTACTGATCCTGGCCGCCCTGCTGGCCACCCCGGCGTCCGCCCTTCTTCATGAGGCGACCCAAGAAGCGGCGCCCCTCATCCCCAAGCGTCCCGCGCTGCTACAGGGGGAGATAGCCCGGCTCGATCCCTATGGCGGCTGGCGTGACGACAGCCGCCGCTCTCCCGAGCTGCTGGCCCTGCTGCGCGAGCAGAACCGCTGGACCGAACAGCGGCTCAGCGGCCAGCAAGGGCTGGCACGGCAGCTGCAGACCGAGTGGCAAGCCCGGGGGCGGGGCGAACCCATGCCCGAGGAGTGGCTGCACCAGGCGGGCAGCCAGTGGCGCATGCAGGCGGACGGCAGCCTGTGGCAACGGACCGATGAGCGGGCCGCCCCCCGCCAGCGGCTGGCCCCGCGCCAACCAAGCAGCGGCTACTACGAGCTCGCCGGCTGGTCCCTGCACCCCGACGGGCGCTGGCTGGCGCTGGCCGAAGACAGCCGCGGCGATCGGGATTACCGCATCACCCTGCTGGATCTGGAGAGTGGCAAGACGCTCACCACCCTGACGCACCGCGCCGGCGATCTGCTCTGGAGCCGGGATGGCCGCACCCTCTACACCCTCGCCAACGAGCGCAACACCCTGCGCCCCTGGCAGCTGTGGGCCTGGCAGGACGGCAAGGAAGCACTCGTGCATCAGGAGGCCGACGCCGCCTGGCTGCTCAGCCTCTATCGCACCACGGACCGGCGCCACCTCATCTTGCAGAGCAACAACCACAACGGCTCCGAGCAATATCTGCTGGACGACGGCAAGGCGGCCCTGATCAAGGCTCGCCAGCCCGGGGTGGAGTACTACCTGGACACCCTGGATGAGCGGGTGCTGTTCAAGAGCAATCAGGATGGGGCGCTCGGTCTCTACCAGGCCGCCAGCCTGGCCGAGGCGGGCCGGCAACCCTGGCGCCGGCTCTGGTCCGGCCAGGATAAAACCCTCGAGAAGTGGCGCCTGTTTGCCGATCACACAGTGCTGCAATACCGCAAGGAGGGCGATGACTGGCTCGATGTGCTGGATGCCGACGGCAGGCTGGTGCACAGCCTGCCACTCACCGAGGGGGCCGGCACGGCCTGGATCCAGGGCAGCCAGGAGCCCACCAGTGGGCGGGTGCTGATCCGCCGCCAGGGCATGGCCGAGGCCCCGCACCAGCGCTGGCTGGATCTGGCCTCGGGTCAATGGTCGAACGATGCCGCCCAGGCCACGGAGTCCCCCTATCAGAGCGAACGGCGCTGGGTGCAGGGCAAGGATGGCACCCGGGTGCCGGTCTCCCTGGTGTGGCGCAAGGATGTCACCCGTCCCAAGGCGCTGCTGCTCTATGGCTATGGCGCCTATGGCACCCCCATGCGCCCCTACTACCAACCCCAGGTGTTGAGCCTGCTCAATCGCGGCTTCGTCTACGCCATCGCACACGTACGCGGCGGCGGCCTGCTGGGGGATGACTGGTACCAGGAGGGGCGTGGCCTGCACAAGCAGCACAGCGTGGACGACTTCCTGGCGGTCGCCGACGCCCTGGCGCGGGATCCCGCCATCGACCCCGCCCGCCTGTTCGCCATGGGCGGCAGCGCCGGTGGCCTGCTGGTGGCGGCGGCGCTCAATCAGGCGCCGACCCGCTTCGCCGGCGCCGTGCTGCAGGTGCCCTTCGTCGACCTGCTCGGCACCATGTTGGATCCCGAGCTGCCCCTCACCCGTCAGGAGTATGCCGAGTGGGGCAACCCGGCCAGGCCGGCCGACTATGCCGCCATGCGCCGGCTCAGCCCCTATGACAACCTGCACGCCGCCCCCTACCCGCCCCTCTATGTGACGGCCGGGCTATACGACAGTCAGGTGCCCTACTGGGAGCCGCTCAAGTGGCTGGCCCGCCTGCGGGAGCACAGCACGGGGACGGGTCCCTATCTGCTGAGCACCGAGCTCGATGGCGGCCACCAGGCCAGCCCCCGCACGGCGCAGCAGCAGGCCGCCCGTGAATATGCCTTCCTGCTCAGCCTGGCCGGGATCAGCCGCTGATGCCATGGCACCCCCTTTCATCTCTGTTTTGGAGTCAACTATGAAACCCTCTTCCCTGGCCCTCTGGCTGGCGACAACCCTGCTCGCCCAGCCCCTCTGTGCGGCGGAGCTGCTGTTCGTCGATGCAGCGCCGCTGACCATCACGCCGCAGCAGTGGCTGGAGCAGCGCCTCGGCGTGACCCTGGCCCCCGACTACGACAGGACCAGCCTGCTCGGCCATCACCATAGCTTCCACCAGCTGGTCAACGGGCTGCCGGTGGCCACCACTCAGGCCGCCGTCAGCATCGATCCGGCCGGCAAGCCCTGGCGCCTCTACCACAACCTGCGCCCCCTCACCGCCAGCCAGCCGGGTTGCGATGCCAGCGGCAACCTGGATCCCCTGCTGACCAGCCTGCGCGATGCGGGCGCCGAGATAGATCCGCTGGGACCGGTCGAGGCCTGGTACTGGCGCGCTGGGGAGACCCTGGTGCCGGCCCTGCGCCTGCGTGTACGCGAGCACAAGGAGGGCAACGCCAAGGCCTCCCATGTGCAGCTGTTTTCGAGCTGTGACGGCAGTCAGGAGCTCGGCCGCTGGGGCGACATCGCCACCACCCAGGCGCTGCAGGTAGCCGACGCGGGCGAGGTGTCGGTGCTGGCCCGGGTGTTCGATCCGGATCCTCGCACCCAGCTGCAAGATGCCAGCCTGGTCTGGCACGAAGCTCTGGTGCTGGCCGATGCCGCCTATCAGGACAAGGTGGCGCTGCCCGTCACCCTGTCTGGCAGTGACTACGTGCTGAGCGGCCCCCATGCCCGGGTGGTGGATGCCATGGAGCCCAGCACGGCCCCCTACCGCGCCGACAACCCGCTGGCATTTCGCCTGACCCGGGACGATGCCGGCTTTGCCGACATCAACGCCTACTACCACCTGGACCTGGCCCAGCGTCACCTCGAGGCGCTCGGCTTTGCCGACCTCATCCCCGGCGCCCTCGACATCGACACCGATGCGGGCTTTCAGGACAACTCCCTCTACGATCCGTTCGAGCGCAGGCTGGAGCTGGGCCGCAGCGGCGTGCCAGATGCCGAGGATCCAATGGTTGTCTGGCACGAGTTCGGCCATGCGGTGCAGCACCACATAGTGCCGGATCTCGGCGATGAGGGAGACTGGGGCGCCATCGGCGAAGGCTTCAGCGACTATCTGGCGGCCAGCCATCGCCAGCGCAGCGAGGCCGGGCGCAACTTCGAGCCGGCCATGGTGTTCAACTGGGATGCCCGCTTCACCGACAGGGCGCCGCGCCAGCTGGACGATCTGCGCGCCCGCTACCACCCGGACTACAACTACCCGGCCCACCGCACCATCAACGGCAGCAACGGGGATCAGCTGTGGGGCACGCCCCTGTTCCAGGCCCTGCTGGCGGCGGTGGCCGAGCACGGGGAGCTGGCGCGGGACGAGTTTGATCGCCTCGTCATCGAGGCCCACTTCGGCTTAGGACCCGCCATTCGCATGCCGCAGCTGGCCCGCCTCACGGTGGACACGGCCGAGCGGCTCTACCCGGCGCGCCACTATGGCCGTCTGCTGGAGCAGGCATTCCGCCAGCACGGCCTGCTGCAGGCGCCGGTCAACATAGCCCTGGCCGACGGCAGCGCCATCGAACTCGGCAAGCGCCAGTCCGTGGTGCTCAGCCTCAGCAACCCCGGCACCACGGCGGTGACCCTGCACAGTCTGACCCTGGCCCTGCCCGGCGGCCTGCAGGCCGATCCCTACCAGTGGCAGACCAGCACCCTGGCGGCAGGTGCCAGCATGACCACCACCCTGCGGCTGCTGGCCCAGACCCCGCTCGCCTGTGGCGATGTCGCGGCGCTGCCGGTCAGCCTAGCCCTCACCGGCGCCAGCCCGAGCGAGCGCCAGTGGCAGCAGCAACTGAGCCTGCCCATCGGTACCCCCGTGATCAGCCGGGCCAACGGCCAGTCACTGACCCTCAGGGATGCGTTGAGCTCCGATGAGAAGGGGCTGAGCCAGACCAGCCTGATGGTGGAGAAGACCCTGGCCCGGGTGAGCGGTGAGCTGCAACTGAGCCTGGATCTGCAACACCAGGCCCTGGACGAGCTGGAGATCTGGCTCAACTCCCCCTCCGGCACCCGGGTCCAGATCTGGGACAAGGGCTACAGCCCGCTGCCGCGCCTCAAGGGGGTGTTCCCGACCGAGCTGCAATCCTTGCAGCCCCTGAGTCAGCTCATCGGTGAGCCGCTGGCCGGCCGGTGGACCCTGGAGCTGGTGGACAACGCCCCCGGCAAGCAGGGCCGCCTCAATGGCTGGAGCATCAGCCAGCGCACCGGTGCCCAGTGCGGCGAGCCCATAGCGCCGCCGGATGACGGCATCATCCACTTCGACACCGCGGACAGCGGCGGCGGCGGAGCCTTCAACCCGCTCTGGCTGTTGCCGCTCGCCCTCTGGCGCCGCCTCGCCCGTCGCGAGACCGTTCGTTCCTATTAATAGCAGCGGGGAGCCAAGGCCCCTCCAAGGACCATAAATGAAGATGAGAATTAGCCCGCTGGCCTGTTTGCTGGCGCCCCTGCTCACCGCCTGCGGTGGCGGCTCGGACGAGGCGCCCCTGGCCGCGCCGGACTATCGCCTGACGGTCAACCGGCCCCAAGCGGGCACCCTGTGCGTCAACCTCAACCAGAACGACAGCTGCGACGCCGGTGAACCCGCCGTCAGCGGCGCCGCCGGTGCCCGCCCGCTGACAGGCAGCTCCCCCGCCTTGCTGACCAGCCCCCTGCTGTTCATCCCAAGCGACCCGGCCGCCCTGACCCTGACCCACCCGGCGGCGCGCCAGGATGGGCAGCAGCTCACCCCCACCCCCCTGAGCAGCCTGCTGCAGACCCGCATCGGCGAGGGATTACCACCGGCCGAGGCGCTGGCCGCCCTGCTGCTCGCCCTGGCGCCGCTGCAGCCAGGCCAGGATCTGGCGGCCCTGGCTCGGTTGGAAGAGTTCAACCAGGCCCTCGGTGAACTGGCGCTGGCCGCACTCGATGACGCCACGACCCTGCCGGGCCAATCCGCCGATGAACGCCGGCGCCAGATCTGGCAAGGGCTGGTCACCCTGCTGCCCGAGCTCGGCCAGCACTTTGCCAACAGCCCCGAGCTGCTGAGCCAGCAGGCCAGTCTCGCCGCCGTGCTACGACAACAGCAACCGAGGGCCCTGGTCACCGCCAGCGGCGTCACCACCTACAGCGACGGAACCGACTACCTGCTGATCAGCGAGCCCGCCGATCACCCGGGCCAGGAGGCTAGCCTCAAGCAGCCCCCCCTGCGCTATCGCAAGCTGGACGGCAAGGGCCAACCGCTGCCGGACAACGCGGCCCAGTGGGACTGCGTGGAGGATCTCAACAGCGGCCTCGTCTGGGAGAAGAAGCTGGATGACCCGGACAGTCCGCGGGATCTGCATCGGGTCTTCGCCTGGGAATTCGGCAACTACCATCCCACCCAGAAGGAGCTGGACTACGCCTGCCCGAATGGCGAGGCCATCTGCACCACGGAGCAGTACCGGCAGTGGCTCAACAGCCAGCAGCTGTGCGGCATCGCGCACTGGCGCCTGCCCCATGCCCAGGAGCTGATGAGCCTGCAGCATTTCGGCTCCCTCGATCAACAGGGTGGCGAGATAGCCAGCCTGGATGTGCGCTACTTCCCCGACCTGGGCACCGGCCTCAATGGCTTCGACGGCTACTACTGGAGCCAGACCCTGACCCCGTCCCGCCGGCTGGAGGGCGCCCCCTTGAGCGCCATCGCCTCGCTGTTCTGGGGTGAGGATGCCGGCACCGATTACCCCACCCCCGTGCAAACCCCTGACGACGCCAACGCGCTGCAACTGCGCCTGGTGGCCGAGGTAACCCGATGAACAAGTTTCTCCTGACTCTGCTGCTCGGCCTGTGCAGCCCGCTGGCACTGGCCATCGCCATCTGCGACGACAGCATGCCCAGAACTAGCCCCAGCTCCCGCTTCCTCGACCGCGGCAACGGCACAGTGACGGACAGAGCCTCCGGCCTGACCTGGATGCGTTGCCAGCTCGGCCAGAGCTGGCGCAACCAGAGCTGCAGCGGCGAACCAACCCGGCTCTACTGGCAACAGGCACTGCTGACGGCGGAGCGGATCCGCACCGAGCCCAACCACGCCCTCTATGGCTTCGGCGGCCACCATGACTGGCGCCTGCCCACCATCAAGGAGCTGGCCAGCCTGCTGGAATCCGCCTGCTACAAACCGGCACTGAATGAAACCATCTTTCCCCGCGCCATGGCCGGCGAGGGCAAGGAGGTGAACGACGGCTACGTCTACCTCTGGTCCTCCACCCCCTTCCCGGCGGGCAAGACGGTGGCCTACCTCGACATCACCAGCGGCGCCATCGGCATGCGGGCACCGAGTGCCTGGGCCAAGCAGGTGCTGCTAGTACGCTAGCCGGACGGTGCGGGGCCTCGGCCGGCCGCGTTGGCCCCGCCCCCTCGGCGAGGGATGCGATCATGGGTGGATTTGATATCAAAAAAGCACCAGATCACGTCATTGTGTGCCTGATCCCGCCGGATTTGGGCCGCAGAGCGCTGGCATGAAACCGGCAGAGCGGTTAGTCTAGCGGCGTTGAACCAACCCCATGAGGTACAGATGAAAACCGTATTGCGTTTTAGCCTGCTGGGCGCCTTGTTATTGGGTGGCCATGCCTTCGCCGCCGAGCCGAAAAAATTTGATATCAGCATGTTCCCCGCCGCCGAAGTGAACCAGGAACGTGTCGTGATCCGCCTGCCGGAAGTCGAGAACGAAGCCGACATGATGGTCGAGCTGCAGGTCGGCAAGAAGATGCCGGTTGATTGCAACCTGCCTCGCTTCGCCGGCAACTTGGAACAGCACAGCGTCAAGGGCTGGGGCTACAACTACCTGACCCTGGGACAGGTCTCCGGCCCCATCAGCACCCTGATGGCCTGCCCGGACGGTCAGAAGAAAGAAACCTTCATCCAGATCTATGGTCAGGGCTTCTTCGTGAACTACAACTCCAAGCTGCCGTTCGTCATCTATGTGCCGCAGGAGTATGAAGTACGCTACCGTCTGTGGCGTGCCGACAACCTGGCTCAGCCAGCCATGATCGAGTGAGTGACCGGATATCGAGTTCCGCCGGTTCATGAAGATCCCAAATAAAGCGCCATATGGCGCTTTATTTTTAGCTTTTTTATCTGCGGCCATTCTCTCCTTCCTTTACAGAAGCTGACATAACTCCACTATTTTTCAGGCTTTTTGTGCTGCTCACCGCAAAATTCCCGCACGGGGTGAGACAAACCCAGTTCGATGAAAGATATTTGTTAACATAGGAAGAAAATTGATTTTGCACTCTGCGACGGCCTGATGATACTTGCCCGCAAAGGTCAAACTAACCAGAACAAGAGCACTATGAGCTTCGAATCAGACAAGCGTTTCAATGACTTCAAACATTTCCCCCGTGGCCTGCGTCGCAGTGGCGAATTCACCGTGGCCGAAGCGGACAGTCTGGAAAAGTTCGGCACCGTCATGCTGGCGCTCTATCAGGGCAACCTGGCGCCGCGCGATGAGGTCGAGAGTGCCTTCCTCGAACAGGTCAAATCCGGTGAGGCCGGTGGCAACCCGCACGCCAAGGTGTGGTTCAAATATCTGAAGGTGATCGGTCCCAAGCGGGTGCACCGCCTCTGCACAGTCGCGGGCGGCGCCAACGAAGACACCGGCGGCGGCTTCGAGAGTGGTGGTGGCGGCGGTGGTGGCAGCGACGAGTCCCTCGATTAATGGATACCGAACTGCTGCGGACCTTCATCGAGGTCAGCAAGACCCGCCACTTTGGCCGGGCGGCTGAGAATCTCTATCTGACCCAGTCGGCGGTGAGCTTTCGGATCCGCCAGCTCGAGCAACAGCTCGGGGTCAGTCTGTTTGCCCGTCATCGCAACAACATCCGGCTGACTGCCTCCGGTGAGCGTCTGCTGCCCTACGCCGATGCCATCTTGCACACCCTGGGCCGCGCCAAGCAGGATGTGGCCCTCTCCCCCGGTTTCAGTCAGCAGCTCGCCATCGGCGCGCCAGCGGTGTTCTGGGAGCTCGATTTCAACGACTGGCTCAACCATGTCTATGCGCTGGCCCCCGGCCTCGCGGTACGGCTCGAGACCGCTTCCCGCGAGCACCTGTGCCGCCAGCTGCTGGAGCGCTCCCTCGATCTGGCCCTGCTCTCGGAGCCGACCAAGATCGACGAGATCGCCCTGCACCCCATCGGTGAGCTGGTGTTCGAGCTGGTGAGCCGGGATGGGGCCGCCAACGCCGACAGCCTGATGCAGATGCCGCACATTCACCTCGACTGGGGCACCAGCTTCGAGCCGCAGCCCAGCCGGCTGCAGAGCCTGCAGAAGACCCCGGTGTTGCATTCGAGCTCCGCCAGCATGGCGTTGCAGTTCGTGCTGGCCAACGGTGGCGCCGCCTATCTGCCACGGCGGATGGTGAGCCCCTTCCTCGAACAGGGACGGCTTCATCTGGTGGAAGGGGGTCAGCCGCTGAGTCGCCCGCTCTACCTCGCCTACCTGGAGAAGTCCGATCGCCGGGAGCTGATCGATCAGTTGCTGACCCTGCCGCTGGGCTGGGCCGATGCCGATCTGCGCCTGCCGCAGCCGGAATAATCCCAGACGGGATAGCACAGACAGCAAAAGGGGCCTCAAGGGCCCCTTTTGTATGGATGCACGCCGCCTCAGCCGTGCTGGCGGCGGTCGTTGGCCTGGGCCAGCAGCATGCGGCTCTCGCGCAGGAACTCGTCGGCATGTTCGCCGAAGAAGCCGGAGACCTGCGAGAAGGCATCGATGAAACCGGCCCTGTCCCCCTGCTCCAGCAGCCCCAACACCTCACCGAAGTTCTGGTAGTAGCGGCGGATCATCGCCAGATTCTGCGGCGACGAGAGGATGATGTCGGCGTAGAGCTCGGGATCCTGGGCGAACAGCCGTCCCACCATGGCGAGCTCCAGCCGGTAGATGGGGGAGCTCAGGGCCAGCAGCCTGTCCAGATTGGCCCGCTCTTGAGAGAGGTGCCAGCCGTAGGCGAAGGTCGCGAAGTGACGCAGCGCCTGAATGAGGGTCATGGCCTCATCATGGGCGCGGGCCTCGACCTGCTGCAGGCGGGCGCCCCAGATGGTCATCTGATCCAGCAGCCACTGGCTGGCGGCCGGGTCCCGGCCCTGGCAGCAGACGATCACCTGCTTGGCGAGGCTCGCCACATCCGGCCCGAACATGGGGTGCAGCCCCAATACCGGACCCTGGTGTACCGCCAGCATGTGAGCGAGCGGCTCCCCCTTGACGCTGGTGACATCCACCAGCAAACAATCGGCGGGCAAGTGGCCGAGCCGGTCGATGATCTGGCAGGTGATGTCGATGGGCACCGCCACCATCACCAGGCCGGCACCGGCCAGTATGGCGTCGGCCCTCGGCCAGTCGGCCTGCTCCAGGGTCTCGACGCGATAGCCGGAGAGGCTGAACATATGGCCGAACAGCCGGCCAAGCTGGCCCTGACCGCCGATGATGACCACCTTGCCTAGGGTCGGCTTCATGCACTTGAAACCGGTATCTTTCTCGCTGGCGTAGGATTCGCGCATCACCCGGCGCAGCACATCCTCGATGAGATCCCCCGGCACCCCGAGCACCTCGGCCTCGGCCCGGCGGCGGGCCAGCATGCTCGCCTCCCGATCCGGCGCATAGATGGGCAGGCCGTGCCGACTCTTCACCTCGCCCACTTCCCCCACTAGGGCCAGACGCTCCGCCAGCAGATCGATCAACTGCCGATCTACCACATCAATCTTCTCCCTGAGGGCATTCAACTCTTCAGCCATATCCGGTCCCTGCTGGCGCCGCTGGCGGCGGCGCCCTGTGATTCAATCGATGACAACAAGATGTCACGAAAACGGCACAGCCAAGGGTTGTGCCGTTCTCGCATTTCCGTCAGACAAGATACCACGGCTTAAGACGCGGTTCTGCCCTTGAGCGGCGCCGCCAGCTGGCTGTGGCAACGGGCCAGCAGGGTGGCGGTGGTGTCCCAGTCGATGCAGGCATCGGTGATGGAGACCCCGTAGCGCATCTGCTCCTTGGGCTGCTCGCTGGACTGGTTGCCCTCCAGCAGGTTGGATTCGAGCATCACCCCTATGATGGAGCTGTTGCCCTCCTGGATCTGGTGGATGACGTTGTCGGCCACCTTGGGTTGCAGGCGGTGATCCTTGCTGGAGTTGCCGTGGCTGCAATCCACCACCAAGCCGGGCAGCAGGCCCGCCTTCTCCAGCGCCTCTTCCGCCAGCGACACATTGACCGAGTCGTAGTTCGGGTGCTTGCCGCCGCGCAGGATCACGTGGCCGTCCGGGTTGCCCTGGGTCTGCAGCAGGGCGACCTGGCCCTGCTGGTTGATGCCCATGAAGGCATGGGGGCTGGAGGCCGCCTGCAGCGCATTGATGGCGGTGCCGAGGTTGCCGTCTGTGCCGTTCTTGAAGCCGACCGGCATGGAGAGGCCGGAGGCCATCTCCCTGTGGGTCTGGGACTCGGTGGTACGGGCGCCGATGGCAGACCAGGAGAACAGCTCTGCCAGGTATTGCGGGCTGATGGGATCCAGCGCCTCGGTCGCCAGCGGCAACTCCAGCTCCGCCAGCCAGCAGAGCAGCTCACGGGCGCGATGCAACCCCAGCTCCACGTCGAAGGTGCCATCCAGATTCGGATCGTTGATGAAGCCCTTCCAGCCGACCGTGGTGCGCGGCTTCTCAAAGTAGACCCGCATGACTATGTAGAGAGAATCCTGATAGGCGTCATGCAGCGCTTTGAGTCTGGTTGCGTACTCTTTGGCGGCGTCCATGTCGTGGATGGAGCAGGGTCCACAGATCACCAGCAGGCGGTGATCGCGACGATGGATGATGTCGGCTATGGTGGTGCGGGCCCCTTGCACGAATGCCAGCGCCTGGGCGGAGATGGGTAACTTCTCCTTGAGCTGGGCAGGCGTGATCATCACTTGTTCGGACTGGATATGGATGTTGTTCAGGGGGTCTCTCTGCATGATCTCATTCTCTCTACTGTATTAAGCCAAAAAGCGCGAAGTGTATTTTATTTTTTACACGAGTCAGCACTTTGTTACGCAACCGCCCCCACATTACCAAGGAAAAACAAACAATCAAGTGAAACCAGCGGTTTCATTCTCCATTAGGTGGATAAACAACCAGCATGACGACGAGTGGCACCCGAAAGTAGCGTGACAAAGGTGCCTCAACCACCAAATTTGTAAACATACAGTTACACTCACCATGCTGGGAGTATCCCTATACAAGTCCCCTTCCCCTCCCCGGCCGCGGTCAAGATTCTCAATATGCCATAAAAAAGCGGGGCACCTTGGCCCCGCTTGCGTTCCCGTGTTGCTCTTCTTTTATTATTTGCCGTGCGCCTTGATGACCGCGACCGCCTTGTCCGGGAAGTCGCTGAACACCCCGTCCACATCGGCCTGATAGAGGAAGATGTTGAGCAGGTCGGTGAAGTCTTTCGCATAGGCCGGGATCTGGCCCTGATCCTGGCGGAAGGTATAGGGATGCACTTTGAGGCCGGCGGCGTGGGCCTCCTTCACCATGGAGGTGAACACCGGCTTGCCCGGGGTGCCCGGCTCGGTGACTATCATCGGCTTCCAGGGGCCTATGCCGTCGGCATAGCCGGCGATCGTCTTCATGGCGCCCGGCTTGAACATCCAGCCGTAGTCGTAGGGGGTCGCCTTGCCCTTGGCGTCGTAGACCATGGTCTCGTTCCAGTCGGTCTCGGCCATCAGCTGCACCAGCTTCAAGTCCATGCCCAGCGCCGGCATCAGCTCGCCGTCGATGCGCTTGAGCTCATCGGCATCGAAGCTCTGCAGGTAGATCTTGCTCTCCTTATTGGTGTAGCCGTACTGCTTGAGCACCTGCAACACCGCCTTGGAGATGTCCTTGCCTTCGTGGCGGAACAGCCAGGGCGCTTTTATCTCCGGGTAGATGCCGATGTTGTTGCCGGTGCTCTTGTTGAGCCCCTGGATCATCTCGATCTCTTCCTGGAAGGTGTGGATCTGGAAACTGGACTGCCACAGCGGGAAACGGGCCGGATAGACGGGCACCTGCTTGCCATCCACCAGCTGGAACGGCTCCGTCATGCGCAACGAGCGCACCTCGGCCAGGGTGAAATCCACCACGTAGTAGCGGCCATCCGGGCGGGCCCGGTCGGGGAAGCGCTCGGCCACGTCTGTGATGCCATCGAGGAAGTGATCGTGCATCACCACCAGCTGGTCATCCTTGGTCATCACCAGATCCTGCTCCAGGTAATCGGCCCCCATGCCGTAGGCCAAGGCTTTGGACTCGAGCGTGTGCTCAGGCAGGTAACCGGAGGCGCCGCGGTGGGCGATCACTATCTTGCCTTCGTCGGCCGCCAGGGCGGGCAAGGCGAGGGCGGCCCCGAGGCCGAGTGCGACCAGGGAGAGAGGACGTTTCTTCATAGGTGATGCTCTTTATTATTGTGTGTTGGATGTAGGTTATTGTTATAGCAGAGGTTTATTTCAGTTTTGCGGCGGGCGGCCGAGGGACCGCCCGCCCGTCGTTCAGCCCGCCTTGGAGAGGGCGTGGTGCTGATGTTCCAGCCAGGCCAGCAGTTGCTGCTGTTCGGCATCGGAGAGGCGCAGCCCCAGCTTGCTGCGGCGCCACAGGATATCTTCCAGCGAATGGGCCCACTCGCGGTGCATCAGGTAGCGCACCTCCGACTCGTACAGGCCGGCGCCAAAGTGCTGACCGCGCACCTCGTGCAGCCAGAGGCGGGCGTGGCTGCCATAGGCCTCGGCGATGCGGCGGGCGCTGCGCTCGTCCAGCCAGTCGAACTCGAGCAGATAGGCGCGGGCCAGCTCGGCGGTGGTGCAGTCGAACTCGCCGCCCGGCAGCCGGCTGAAGGCGGTCCAGTCCTCCCCCATCTGGCCGAACCAGGGCTTGAGCTTGTTGCAGGCGGCCTGGGCCAGCTTGCGATAGGTGGTGAGCTTGCCGCCAAACACCGACAGCAGCGGCGCGCCATCGGATTCGCCACTGAGTTCGAGCGTGTAGTCGCGGGTCACCGCCTGGGGCGAGTCGGACTCGTCATCGCAGAGCGGGCGCACCCCGGCATAGGTCCAGATCACCTCGGCGGGCGAGATCTGGCGGCTGAAGTGGGCGTTGACCACCTGGCACAGGTAATCCACCTCGGCGGCGCTGATCTTCGCCTCGCGCGGATCGCCCTTGTGCTCCACGTCTGTGGTGCCGATCAGGGAGTAATCCTGCTGGTAGGGGATGACGAAGACGATGCGGTTGTCCTCGTTTTGCAGTATGTAGGCCTCTTCGCGCTCATGAATGCGCGGCACTATGATGTGGCTGCCCTTGATCAGGCGGATGCCGCGCGGGGATTTCTCGTGCAGGCTCTCGTCGTAGAAGGTCTTGACCCAGGGACCGGCCGCATTGACCAGGGCGCGGCAGGTGACACTGAACTGCTCGCCTCCCGCCCGCTCCAGGGTCAGGGTCCAGTGCTTGGAGCCGCGCACCGCCTTGATGCAGCGGGTGCGGGTCTGCACCTCGGCGCCCTTGTCCCGGGCCATCATGGCGTTGAGCACCACCAGCCGGGCGTCATCGACCCAGGCATCCGAGTATTCGAATCCCTTGCCGATGCCGCTCTTCAGCCCATCCTGCGGCAGGAAGCGCACGCCGCAACTGCCCTTGAGCCGGTCGCGCTTGGCCAGGTTGTCGTAGAGGAACAGGCCGGCGCGGATCATCCAGGCCGGGCGCAGGTGCGGGCGGTGTGGCAGGCGAAAACGCATGGGGCGGGCGATGTGGGGCGCCATGCCGAGCAGCACCTCTCGCTCGGCAAGGGCCTCTTTCACCAGCCGGAACTCGTAGTGCTCGAGGTAGCGCAGGCCACCGTGGATCAGCTTGCTGGAGTTGGAGGAGGTGGCAGAGGCGAGATCCTGGGCCTCGAACAACGCCACCTTCAGCCCCCGCCCCGCCGCATCTGCCGCGATGCCGACTCCGTTGATGCCGCCGCCGACGACGACCAGATCATAATGTTCGCTCATGTTCACCTACTTTCTTATTTTGGGTTTGCCAGGCCGGCAATGTTTGATTTCGCTCATATTAGAACATGAAAAAATGATAAACGAACATTTTATGAGGGAAATGTGATCGCGATTGTTCTGACAATGCTAAAAATGCTGCCAATCGGTGACGGAATAGCCAGGAAGGGATGAGGCGCGCACAGGGTGCGAGACAGGGGCGATGCCGGGGTGCGGGTATAGAGGATGGAAACAGGGATAAAGAGGAAAGGAAGCGGCCGCCAGCGTGGCGGCCTGATGCCGGTGCGGGTTAAGGGGTTATCAGCAGATGTGGCACTCGATCTGGTGCTGGGACATCAGCCGCATCAGCTTCTCCGGCGGCTCCTGATCGGTGAACATGGCGTGGATCTGGTTGAGGTTGCCGAGGTTGACCATGGCATTGCGACCGAACTTGGTGTGGTCGGCGGCCAGGAACACCTGGCGGGAGTGGGCGATGATGGCCTGGGCGATCTTCACCTCGTGGTAATCGAAATCGAGCAGGGAGCCGTCGTTGTCGATGCCCGATATGCCGATGACGCCATAGTCCATGCGGAACTGGCCGATGAAGTCACGGGTCGCCTCCCCCACTATGCCGCCATCCCGGTTGCGGATCTCGCCACCAGCGATGATGACGGTGAAGTCATCCTTGGCGGTGAGGATGCTGGCGACGTTGAGGTTGTTGGTGACGATGCGCAGCTCACGGTGATCGAGCAGGGCGCGGGCGATGGCCTCGGTGGTGGTGCCGATGTCGATGAAGAGGGAGGAGCCATCGGGAATGTGGGCGGCCACCTCGCGGGCGATGCGCTCTTTCTCCTTGAGTTGCATCACCTTGCGGGCGCTGTAGGCGGTGTTGACGGTACTCGAATGCAGGGAGGCACCGCCATGATGACGCCGGATCTTGTTCTGCTCGGCGAGATCGTTCAGATCCCGGCGAATGGTCTGGGGGCTGACGTCGAAGTGGGTCACCAGATCGTCGGTCGAGACAAAGCCCTGCCGTGTCAGGACGTCCAGGATCTCCAGATGTCGTTGGGTTTGCTTCACGCTTGCACTCCGGTGATGAGACGAAAAAAGGCCCCGGCAATGCGGGGCCTTTTGGAGTTTACCTTATCCCCTTTGGGATCGATAAGGTCAGGATCACGTTTTATGCCTTATCGGCAGCCGCTTTCTTGGCCGCGACAGCAATGTTCTCGTGCTTTAGGGTCATGGCCAGCAAGATGATGGAGAGCACGCAAGACGCGGTCAGCACCATGAAGCCGCCATCCCAGCCGAAGTGGTCGACTGTGTAGCCCAGCATGGCGTTGGCCGCCACGGCACCACCCAGGTAACCGAACAGCCCGGTGAAACCGGCCGCGGTACCGGCCGCCTTCTTGGGTGCCAGCTCCAGCGCATACAGACCGATCAGCATGACGGGGCCGTAGATCAGGAAACCGATAGCTACCAGTGCCATCATGTCGATGGTCGGGTTGCCAGCCGGGTTGAGCCAGTAAACCAGCACGGCAACGGTCACCAGCACCATGAACAGGATACCGGCCGGGGCGCGGCGACCCTGGAACAGCTTGTCCGAGATCCAGCCGCACAGCAGGGTGCCCGGAATACCGGCCCACTCGTAGAGGAAGTAAGCCCAGGAGGAGCTGTCGACGCTGAAGTCCTTGGCCTCCTTGAGGTAGGTCGGTGCCCAGTCCAGCACCCCGTAACGGATGAGGTAGACGAAGGCGTTGGCGATGGCGATGTACCACAGCAGCTTGTTGTGCAGCACGTACTTGACGAAGATCTCCTTGGCGGAGAACTCCTGCTCATGGCTCTCGTTGTAGTCCTTCGGGTAGTCCTCCTTGTACTCCTCGATGGGAGGCAGGCCGACCGATTGCGGGGTATCGCGCATCACGAAGAAGGCGATCACCGCGATGGCGGCGGCGGCGGCGGCCGGCACATAGAAGGCGCTGCGCCAGTCGTTGAACCAGCCCATACCGAGGATGAACAGCGGACCTATCATGCCGCCGCCCACGTTGTGGGCCACGTTCCAGACTGCGACCACTTCGCCGCGCTCCTTCTGGGACCACCAGTGCACCATGGTGCGACCGCAGGGCGGCCAGCCCATGCCCTGTACCCAGCCGTTCAGGAACAGCAGCACGAACATGATGGCGATGCTGGAGGTGGCCCAGTGCACAGTCCCCATCATGAACATGATGCCGGCCGAGAGCAGCAGGCCGGCGGAGAGGAAATAGCGCGCGTTGGAGCGATCCGACACGTTCCCCATCAGGAACTTGGACAGACCGTAGGCGATGGAGACGCCGGACAGGGCCAGGCCCAGATCACCGCGGGAGAAGCCCTGCTCGATCAGGTAGGGCATCGCTAGACTGAAGTTCTTGCGTACCAGGTAGTAACCGGCGTAGCCGAAGAAGATCCCGAAAAACATCTGCCAACGCATGCGTTTGTAGAAGGGATCGACCTGGTCGGCCGGCAGCCTGTCGATGTGGGGTGCAGGCCTGAAGAGACTAAGCATGTTCTGCTTCCTTATTGTTGTTATGGGCGGTTGAGGGTGCCCTGGTCTTGCCACGACCAGATGAGTCCTGATTCGTAAGCGAGCCTATTGTGCTCATATGTGAACATTCAATCTGTGATGGAGACTCAAATATTGCATATTTATTACAAAATAAATCATGTGATGAGTGATCGCTCATTGGCTTCCATCCCATATATGGCAAGGCATAGGGATACCCCCTAAGTAGTATTTGCGCCAATCACTGTTGCTTTTCGTCACATTTTCTTAGCAATGAGTGGGATCTTGTCCACATTTCCGGTGGCAGGGGGATGGTGAATTCACCCAGAAGGTTTATTTTCTCTCTCGTCCAAGAACGAGCGCAAACGAGCATAACGTTTGCGCCGACTCAAAAAACAAGAAAAACCGTTTTCGGGCGCAATAGATGGGACAAAAAGATAACGAGATGGAACATCAAACCTACTCTGGGTGGATATAAGGAAAAAAGGTATGAGCATACAAAGACCCAATACCCTGCTTGGCGAGTGCATCGCCGAGTTTATCGGAACCGGCCTGCTGATCTTCTTCGGCGTCGGTTGTGTGGCGGCCCTGGTGCTGGCCGGTGCCAACTTCGGACAATGGGAAATCTCCATTACCTGGGGTCTGGGTGTCGCCATCGCCATCTATGTCACCGGCGGCATCTCAGGTGCCCACCTGAACCCGGCCGTGACCCTGGCGCTGATGACCTTCGCCGGCTTTGACAAGCGCAAGGTGGTGCCCTTCATCATCGCCCAGATCGCCGGTGCCTTCTGCTCCGCCGCCCTGGTCTACTTCCTCTACGGCGGCCTGTTCACCCAGTGGGAGCTGACCCACAACGTGGTGCGCGGCAGCGTCGAGAGCCTCGGCACCGCCGGCATCTTCTCCACCTACCCCAACGCCCTGCTCTCCAACATGCAGGCGTTCGCAGTCGAGCTGGTGATCACCGCCGTGCTGATGCTGGGCATCATGGCGCTGGGTGACAACAACAACGGCGCCCCCAAGGGCTTCGCCGCCGCCCTGCTGATCGGCATCCTGATCGCGGTGATCGGCGCCTCCCTCGGCCCCTTGACCGGCTTCGCCATGAACCCGGCCCGTGACTTCGGTCCCAAGCTGTTCGCCTTCGTCGCAGGCTGGGGTGATGTGGCCCTGACCGGCGGCCGTGACAACCC
Organism: Aeromonas sp. sif2416; assembly: GCF_019218665.1. Classification (NCBI taxonomy): domain Bacteria; kingdom Pseudomonadati; phylum Pseudomonadota; class Gammaproteobacteria; order Aeromonadales; family Aeromonadaceae; genus Aeromonas; species Aeromonas sp. sif2416. Next base: position 509,345 of record NZ_JAHUXC010000001.1, on the reverse strand, counting down.
CTACTTCTGGGTGCCCATCCTCGGCCCCATCGTCGGCGCCCAGCTGGGTACCGCCCTCTATGTGAAAGTATTGGCCCCCTGTGTGCCGGGCAACCGTGTTGCCGCCACCCAGGATGCAGCCCAACTCGCTAACGACAAGGCCGCCGCATAAGAGCGGCCCCAAAAAACGTGGAGAACATCATGTCTGCTGAAAAGAAATATGTCGTCGCCCTGGATCAAGGCACCACCTCGTCCCGTGCCATAGTGTTCGATCAGGATGCCAATATAGTCGCGACCTCCCAGCGCGAATTCACCCAGCACTACCCCAAGGCGGGCTGGGTCGAGCACGATCCCATGGAGATCTGGGCGACCCAGTCTTCCGTCTTCACCGAGGTACTGGCCAAGAGCGGCCTGCACAGCGAACAGATCGCCGCCATCGGCATCACCAACCAGCGTGAAACCACCGTGGTGTGGGAGAAGGCCACCGGCAAGCCCATCTACAACGCCATCGTCTGGCAGTGCCGCCGCACCGCCGCCATCTGCGAGGAGCTCAAGGCCCGCGGCCTGGAAGAGTATGTGCGCGACAACACCGGCCTGGTGCTGGATGCCTACTTCTCCGGCACCAAGGTGAAGTGGATCCTCGACAACGTGGAAGGGGCCCGCGAGCAGGCGATGAACGGCGAGCTGCTGTTCGGCACCATCGACACCTGGCTGGTGTGGAAGATGACCAACGGCGAGGTGCACGTCACCGATCCGACCAACGCCTCGCGCACCATGCTCTACAACATCCGCGAGCTGAAGTGGGACCAGAAGATGCTGGACGAGCTGGGCATCCCGCTCTCCATGCTGCCGGAAGTCAAACCCTCCTCCGAGGTGTATGGCTACACCACCCGTGGCGGCGGCGCCCGCATCCCCATCGCCGGCATCGCCGGTGACCAGCAGTCCGCCCTGTTCGGCCAGCTCTGCTTCGAGAAGGGCATGGCCAAGAACACCTATGGCACCGGCTGCTTCCTGCTGATGAACACCGGCACCGAGCCGGTCCGCTCCAACAACGGCCTGCTGACCACGGTCGCCATCGGTCCTAAGGGGGAGGTGAACTATGCCCTCGAGGGAGCCGTGTTCATGGGCGGCGCCACCATCCAGTGGCTGCGCGACGAGCTGAAGATCATTCACGATGCCCGCGACACCGACTACTTCGCCTCCAAGGTGGGTGATACCAACGGCGTCTACCTGGTGCCGGCCTTCGTCGGCCTGGGCGCTCCCTACTGGGATCCGTACGCCCGCGGCACCATGGTCGGCCTGACCCGCGGTGCCAACCGCAACCACATCATCCGCGCCGCGCTGGAGTCCATCGCCTACCAGAGCCGCGATGTGCTCGACGCCATGCAGCAGGACTCCGGCATCAAGCTGGCCTCCCTCAAGGTGGACGGTGGCGCCGTCGCCAACGACTTCCTGATGCAGTTCCAGTCCGACATGATGCACACCCCTGTGGTGCGCCCGACCCGTATCGAGACCACCGCCATGGGCGCCGCCTTCCTGGCCGGTCTGGCGGTCGGCTTCTGGAAGAGCTCGGACGAGCTGCAGGACAAGTTCAGCGTGGATCGCGAGTTCATCCCGCAGATGGATCACGCCGATCGCGACAAGCGCTATCGCGGCTGGCAGAAGGCGGTAGAACGCTCCCGTCGCTGGGCCGAAGAGGATTAATCGGGCAACCCATGCATCCTTGAGATGAAAACGCACGAGGCCGACAGCGATGTCGGCCTCTTTCTATGGTGCTCGTTTGCTATGGCGCGCCTGAGGCCCGCCATCTCCCCTACAGCGAATGGTTGCCGAGCTGCTCTCTCAGGAAGTCGAGCCAGACCCGCAGCCGGATGTCGCGCTGGGCATCGGAGTAGAAGACCCCGTTGATGGGGCGCGAGGCGCCGCTGTTGCTGCGGGCCAGCACCTCCACCAGGGCGCCGCTCGCCCGATCCGGCCCTGTCATGAAGTCCGACAGGCAGACGATCCCCTGCCCTGCCAGTGCCAGCTGGCGCAGGGTCTCGCCGCTGCTGGCCCTCAGGGTCGGGCTGATGGCGAACCTGTCCCCCTGCTCTTCGCTGAGCAGCGGCCAATGATTGAGGTGATCGGGGTGCAGAAAGCCGAGCAGCTCGTGGCCCGCCAGCAGATCCGCCGGTTGGCGCGGGGTGCCCCGCTCGCTCAAGTAAGCAGGAGAGGCCAACAGCCGCAGCCGCGAGCGACCGAGCGGCAGGGCACGCAGGGAGGAATCGGTCAGCTCGCCGATGCGAATGGCCATGTCCACCCGCCGCTCCATCAGGTTGATGAAGCCCTCGGAGCTGTGCAGCTGCAGCTCGATGCCGGGGTAACGGCGGCGAAACTCGCCGATGATGGGCACCAGCCGGTGCAGGATGAAGGGGGTGGCGGCGTCAACGCGCAGTATCCCCTCCGGCTGCTCCCGGCGCATCAGCAAATGGCTCTCCGCCTCGCTCATCTCGGTCAGCACCTTCACCGCCCGCTGATAGAACCAGCTCCCCTCTTCGGTCAGACTGACCCGCCGGGTGGTGCGGTTGAGCAGCACTGTGGAGAGCTTCTCCTCCAGCCGCTTGATGCCGCGGCTCACCACGGAGTTGTCCATTCCCAGATTCTCCGCCGCCTGGCGAAAACTGCCCGCCTCCACCACGGCCACGAACAGGGTCAATTCATCGGAATGGGTCTTCATTGTTGTTATCTCAGCAAGAGTAATGCGTCTTTATAGTCATTATGGCGGTGAGTTGGCAAGCCAAATGACCCGCATCGACTCGCCGGCTGGCGCGCTAGCCCGGGCCCCGACAAGCCGCCGGCGCAGACTGGCTATACTGAGTCGGCTCGCGCATCCCGTCTGAATGCGCGTGGAGGACAATGACTGAGGGCCATCCGCAGAGGGCCGGTTCGCCGCCTGCCGGGGCTCACAACAACCAACGAGGAGTCCGGTGATGAAATACAAGGGAAGCTGCCACTGCGGCAGGGTGGCATTTGAAGTCGAAGGGGAGCTGACCCAGGCCCTGGCCTGCAACTGCTCCATCTGCCAGCGCAAGGGATCCCTGCTGTGGATCATGCCCCACGACAGGCTGCACCTGCTGACCCCGGACGAGGCGGCCAGCACCTACACCTTCAACAAGCACGTGGTCAAACACCGCTTCTGTCCGCGCTGCGGCATGCACCCCTATGGAGAGGGAGTAGATCCCAAGGGCAACCACATAGTCGCCATCAATATCCGCTGCCTGGAGGGGATAGACCCCGACTCGGTGCCGGTGCACCACTACGATGGCCGGGCCCTGTGACCGGGCGTTGAGCCAAGCCATTCGCGCGCCGGGGCGGCTCAGCCCTGGCGTGCGATAAGCTCCTCCTTTCCGCCACTACCTCTCCCCCCAGACTTTTCCAATCCCTGGTGCCATTGCTGTGATCCGGCGCTAACACTCCCGCCGACAACAAGGCTACAATCGGCGCCCACATAAGGATGTTGAGCAGGCGTCTTATCACCAGCCCTGCTGTCACACGAAGGAAGCACAATGTCATTTGAACATCGCCTGTACGCCGCCCATCAAGAGCTGGCCAGCAAGGGCGTGAAGGAGATCAACTACAACCCGCCCCTGTGCCAGTTGCTGCGCAAATTCGGCTGGCAACTGAAACCGCCCCACTATGAGCGCTTTATGGTCAACCTGATCGCCATGGGGCTACCGGTGGGCATCATCTGGGGTCTGTTGATGTGGTTCTTCGGCCGGGAATATGAGGTGAGCTTGGAATATGCCCTGCGTCAGGCCAGCGTCTTCACCCTCTGTTTCGGTCTGCTGATGGCTATCCTCTTTTGGGTGCGCCGCCGGCAGCTCAAGCTGACGCCCTGGGAGCAATTACCCGGCTCCACGCCACGGACCCAGAAGCGCTGGCAACTCAGGCAACCAACGACCAGTCACGCATTACCCATCGACAAACCAGGGAGCCAGCCATGACCAAGGCCCATGAAAAACTGAACTATGTGGAGTTTGCGGCCAGGGATCTGACGGCTACCAAGGCCTTCTTCCAGGCCGCCTTCGGCTGGCAGTTTGTCGACTATGGCCCCGACTATGCGGCCTTTGCCGATGAGGGGCTGGATGGCGGCTTCTACCGTGCGGATCTGTGCAGTCACAGCGCGCAGGGCGGCGCCCTGCTGGTGTTCTACAGCGCCGATATCGAGGCGACCCAGGCCAGGGTCAGCCAGCATGGCGGCACCCTCAACCGCCCGCTGTTTGATTTTCCCGGTGGCCGCCGCTTTCACTTTGTCGAACCCAGCGGCAATGAGTTTGCGGTCTGGTCGGAAGCGGCCGCCTGATGGCGAGGGGTGGGCGCCCCAGCCCATCCAGCTATCTGCTTTCCTCTGGATTGCTACCCGCCGGTCTCTTTTCTCTCCCTATTGCTGCGCTCATCTCAATAGTGTTTTGCGAGAGCGGCTATGTTTCGCCCCCCTCGCCGCAGGCATACTGACCCTCGTCTTAGCAAGGAGGTGCAGATGCCATCCCCCCTGATCGTGATTGCCCAGCTCGAAGCCAGACCCGAATACGGTGCCCAGTTCCGGGCCGCCCTGACGCCGCTGATAGCGGCCACCCTGCAGGAGCCTGGCTGCCTCACCTATCAGCTGCATCAGAGCCTGGACAACGCCCACGGCTGGCTGCTTTATGAGCTGTGGGAGAGCGAAGAGGCGCTGCTCGCCCACCAGCGTCAGCCCCATTTTCTCGCCTTTGTGGCCGAGGCCGAGCCCTGGTTTGCCAACAGCAGCATCCGTCGCTACCACAGCCTGCCGGCCTGACGCCCCGCGGCGGCGCGCCAATACTATTTACACTCCCCCCTTCACCAGTGAAGGGCCGGGAACCGTTGAGAACACCATTAAGGAACATGATGATGAAAATGCCTGCCATGGGTCTGGGCACCTTCCGCCTGAAAGCCGAGCCTCTGCTCGCCACCCTGAATACCGGCCTGGAGCTCGGCTATCGCCACATCGATACCGCCCAGATCTACGACAACGAGTCCGAAGTGGGCGAGGTGCTGGCCACGACCGCTGTGCCCCGCGGCGATATCTACCTGACCACCAAGGTGTGGACCAGCGAATTTGGTCAGGGCAAGCTCATTCCCAGCCTCAAGACCAGCCTGGAGAAGCTGCGCACCGACTATCTGGATCTCGCGCTCATCCACTGGCCCTCCCCCAAGGATGAGGTGCCGATGGCGGTCTATCTGGAGCAGCTGGCCGAGGCGAAGGCCCAGGGCCTGACCCGGGAGATCGGGGTCTCCAACTTCACCGTGGCCCAGCTCAAACAGGCCATCGAGATCCTGGGGCCGGGCGCCATCGCCCACCAGCAGGTGGAGATCCATCCCCTGCTGCAAAACCGCAAGGTGGTGGAGTTCTGCCAGGATCAGGGCATCGCCCTCACCGCCTACATGCCGCTGGCCTATGGCAAGGTGCTGAGCGAGCCGCTGCTGATGGAGATCGGCAAGCGCCACGGCGTCTCGGCGGCCCAGGTGTCGCTGGCCTGGCTGCTGGCCCAGGACATGACGGTGATCCCGAGCTCCACCAAGCGGGAAAACCAGGCCGCCAACCTGGCCGCCCTCAAGGTGCGGCTCAGCCCGGAGGAGATGGCACAGATCGCCGGCCTGGACCGCGGCGAGCGCTGCGCCAACCCGGACTTCGCCCCCGCCTGGGACTAAGCCTGCCGCGGCGCCTTAGCCCGACCGATACCCCAAGCCCACCCTCAGGTGGGCTTGTCATTTTCTGCGCCCCCCACCACCAGCCCCGCGATTAATGCTCGTCCAGCAAAAGTCTTTTGATGTCATCGTCATTTTTGCCAACAAACAAGCTCGGCATACTGCCGCCATTCTCCCGTCGGGAGTCACAGTCCAAGGAGTTTGTATGCCACTGGCGTTGTTTGCCCTCACCCTGAGTGCCTTTGCGATCGGCACCACCGAATTTGTGATAGTGGGGCTCATTCCCACCATCGCCGAGCAGCTGCATGTCTCGCTGCCCTCCGCCGGCTTGCTGGTCAGCCTCTATGCCCTCGGCGTCGCCATAGGCGCGCCGCTGCTGACGGCGCTGACCGGCAAGCTGCCGCGCAAGTGGCTGCTGGTGGGGCTGATGGCGCTGTTCACCCTCGGCAACCTGCTGGCCTGGCAGGCCCCCGGCTACAACAGCCTGATCGTCGCCCGGGTGCTGACCGGCCTGGCCCACGGGGTCTTCTTCTCGGTGGGTAGCACCATCGCCACCGGCCTGGTGGCCAAGGAGAAGGCGGCCAGCGCCATCGCCATCATGTTCAGCGGCCTCACCGTCGCCCTGGTCACCGGCGTGCCGCTTGGCACCTGGATTGGTCAGCAGTTCGGCTGGCGCGAGACCTTCCTGGTGGTGAGCCTGCTGGGCCTGATCGCCATGGTCGGCAGCCTGCTGCTGATCCCGAACAACCTGCCCAAGGGCGCCGCCTCCACTATCCGCGAGCAGCTCTCGGTGCTGACCCACAAGCCGCTGCTGCTGGTCTATGCCAAGACCGCGCTGGGTTACGGTGGCGCCTTCACGGCCTTCACCTTCCTCGCCCCCATCCTGCAACAGGTGAGCGGCTTCGGGGCCAACGCGGTCAGCCTGATCCTGCTGGTGTACGGGGTATCGGTGGCGGTCGGCAACATCTGGGGCGGCAAGCTGGCGGACAAGATGGGCCCGCTGCCCGCGCTGAAACTGATGTTTGCCGGGCTGGCGATCATCTTGCTGATGCTCACCTTCACCGCGCCCCATCCGGTGCTGGCGGTGCTGACCGTGCTGGTGTGGGGCGCCTTCGCGTTCGGCAATGTGCCGGGTCTGCAGGTGCTGGTGGTGAAACAGGCAGAGATCCACACCCCCAACGCGGTGGATGTGGCCTCCGGCCTCAACATCGCCGCCTTCAACGTCGGCATAGCGCTCGGCTCAGTGGTCGGTGGTTTAGTGGTGGAGCACCTTGGGCTGATGCACACCCCCTGGATCGGCGCACTGATCGTGCTGCTGGCCTACGGCCTGACCCATGTCAGCGAGCGGCGCGAGGCCAGGCTGGCCCTGGCGGTCTGATCCCTGGCAGATTAAAAAAGGCCGACACCCAGTGTCGGCCTTGTTGTTTGCCCGATCCGCAATAACGGGATCAGGGCTCCTTGAGATCCTCGTCCGCCGCCCAGCGCGCCTCCAGCCAGAGCAGGTTGACCAGGCCGCAGAGCAGGGCAAACCCGAGCCCCAATATCCAGGTGAAATACCACATAGTCGAAGTCTCCCTTCGGTAGAAAGCGGGTTAGTAGAGGCTATGGCCGTGCTGGCGTACCTGCTCGGTGCTCATCTTGCCCCGCACCACCCGGTAGACCCAGAGGGTGTAGCCGATGTTGATGGGCATCAGCACGCCGACTATCCCCAGCATGATGAAGAGGGTCCGCTCGCTGGAGGTGCCGTCCCACAGGGTCAGGCTGCTGGACGGATCCAGCGACGAGGGCAGCACGAAGGGGAACAGGGCGATGGCGATGGTCAGCATCATGGCGGCGCAGGCGCCACCGCTGGCGAGGATGGCCAGCCGCGGCTTGCCCAGCATGCTGGCCAGGGTGCTCACCAGGGGCAGCAGCAGGCCCAAGGCGGGCATGGCCCAGAGCCAGGGCTGCGCCACGAAGTTGCCAAACCAGCCATTCGGCGCCGTCGTGACCTGCTTCATCAGCGGGGTGAGGGCAGCGTTGAGATCGCCGATCGACTCTATCTGGTAGCCCCCCATCTGGCTGAGCCAGACGCCGCCGAGGGCAAACAGGCCGCTGGCCAGGGGGCCGAGCCAGAGGCTCTGGCGGGCACAGCGCTGCGCTATCACCCCCTGGGTCTTGCACTGCAGGAAGCTGGCGCCGTGCAGCATCAGCAGGGCCAGCGCCGTACCCATGCAGGTCAACAGCAGCGGCCAGTGGAACAGGAAGGCGCCGTAGTGGATGCGCAGGGCCGAGTCGAAGCGAAACGGCAGCCCCTGCAGCAGGAAGCCCAGCGTCGCGCCGAACACCAGGGTCGGCAGCAGGGCGCCGGTCACCAGGGCCCTGTCCCACCAGCGGCGCCACTGTGTGGAGGCCAGCTTGCTGCGATAGTCGAAGCCGACCGGGCGCAGGAAGAGGCCGAACAGCAGGAACATGAAGGGCACGTAGAGCGCCGAGAAGGCGGCGGCATATACCAGCGGCCAGGCGGCGAACAGGGCGCCGGCCCCGGCGATGAGCCACACCTGGTTGCCCTCCCACACCGGACCCACGCTGTTGAGCAGCACCCGCCGCTCCTCATCGGTCTTGCCGACGATGGGCAGCAGCAGGCCCACCCCCAGATCGAAGCCATCCATCACCACGAAGCCGATGAGCATGAACAGCACCAGCCCCCACCAGACCAATTTCAGGGTTTCATAATCCATCAGATGGGACTCCCGCTTTGCAACACTTCACCTTGATAACGACCCGTCTGCAGGCTGGCGGGCCCTTTGCGGATCACATGACGCAACAAGAACAGCTCCACTACCAGCAGCGTGCTGTAGATGAGGAAGATGGCGATGAGGCTGAACCAGAGTTGGCCCGGCTGCAGCAGGGAGACCGAGGCCGACACCGGCAGCACGTCGCTGATGGTCCAGGGCTGGCGGCCGAACTCGGCCACGAACCAGCCCGCCTCGATGGCGATCCAGGGCAGGGGTATGCTCCAGAACAGCGCCTTAAGCAGGCGGGTCGATTGCACCAGCTTGCCCCGGCACAGTTGCAGGAAGGCGGCGCCAAACAACAGCAACAGCACCACGCCTATGCCCACCATCAGCCGGAAGCTCCAGAACAGCGGCGCCACCTGGGGGATGGAGTCCGCCACCGCCCGGGCGATGGCCGCCTCGTCCGCCTTGCCGATCTCCTTGGCGTAGGGGGTGAGCAGCAGGCCATAACCGAGATCGGCGCGGTGGCGCTCGAAGGTGGCGCGGGCCTCGGCGTTGCCGCCGTCCGCCCGCATGGCCTCGAGCGCGTCGTGGGCCAGCATGCCGCTGCGGATGCGCACCTCGTGCTGCGCCTTGAGATCCTTGAGGCCCGTCACCTACTCATCCAGGGAGCGGGTGGCGATGATGCCCATCAGGTAGGGAATTTTGATGGCCGCGTGGGTGGTCTCGGCACCCTGATCCGGCAGGCCGAACAGGGTGAAGGCGGCCGGCGCGGGCTCGGTCTCCCACTCCGCCTCGATGGCGGCGAGCTTGACCTTCTGCACCTCCCCCGAGCGGTAGCCCGACTCGTCCCCCAGCACTATGACCGAGAGGATGGCGGCGAGACCAAAGCCCGAGGCGATGGCGAAGGATCGCAGGGCGAAGCGCACCTCCATGCGGCGCAGCAGATACCAGCTGCTCACCCCCATCACGAACAGGGAGGCCGCCACATAACCCGCCGCCACGGTGTGCACGAACTTGACCTGGGCCACCGGGTTGAACAGCACGGCGGCCACGTCGGTCAGCTCCATGCGCATCGTCATGGGATTGAACTCGGCGCCGACCGGGTTCTGCATCCAGCCGTTGGCGATGAGGATCCAGAGCGCGGAGAGGTTGGAGCCGAGCGCCACCAGCGCGGTCACCAGCAGGTGCTGGCCGCGGGAGAGCTTGTCCCAGCCGAAGAAGAAGAGCCCCACCAGGGTGGACTCGAGGAAGAAGGCCATCAGCCCCTCCACCGCCAGCGGGGTGCCGAAGATGTCGCCGACGTAGTGGGAGTAGTAGGCCCAGTTGGTACCGAACTGGAACTCCAGGGTGATCCCCGTGGTGACCCCCATGACGAAGTTGATGCCGAACAACTTGCCCCAGAAGCGGGTGATGTCCTGATAGATCACCTTGCCGGTCATCACGTAGGCCGACTCGGCGATCACCAGGATCCAGGACAACCCCAGGGTGAGGGGCACAAACAGAAAGTGGAACATCGCCGTCGCCCCGAACTGTATTCGGGACAGGCTGACCACATCATCCAGGCTTATCATGCATGACTCTCTATGTTGCATTTAACAGACAGGTTTTCGCCCGTTAAGTACAACACGCCCTATGACACCTATAACAGATGCAGTTATAGTGAAATACACCTATAACAGTTAGGGCGCACCATGTCCCGTTACGGCCAGCTGGCAGCCTTGCTGCAACAGCAGATAGAGAACGGCCTCTGGCAACCGGGGGAGCGCATCCCCTCCATCCGCCAGAGCTGCAAGACCCACACACTCAGCCCCATGACGGTGCTGCAGGCCTATCAGCTGCTGGAGAGCCGCGGCCTGATCCTGGCCAGGCCCCAGTCCGGCTACTACGTCAAGGCCGCCACCTCCCCGCTGCGGGCCAGCGTTCCCCAGCAGGCGCACTACACCGGCTCGGTGGACATCAACGATCTGGTGTTCGAGGTGCTGCAGGCGAGCAAGTCCCGCGAGCTGGTGCCGCTCGGCATGGCGGTGGCGGATCCCGCGCTCTTCCCCCATCCCCAGCTCGGCCGGGCGCTGGCCGGCTGCATGCGCCGTCTCGACCCCTTCAGCACGGTGGCCGACCTGCCCCCCGGCAACGAGGCGCTGCGCCGCGCCATCGCCCAGCGTTACGCTGGCGACGGGCTGGCGGTCGACCCCCAAGAGATCATCATCACCACCGGCGCCATGGAGGCGCTCTCCCTGAGCTTGCAGGTGCTGACCGAGCCGGGGGACTGGGTGGTGGTGGAATCCCCCACCTTCTACGGCGCCCTGCAGGCCATAGAGCGGCTCAAGCTCAACGTGGTGGAGATCCCGGTGATCCCCGGGGTCGGCATCGATCTCGCCCTGCTGGCCGAGGCGCTCGCCCAGCGCCCCATCAAGGCGTGCTGGCTGATGGGCAACGTCCAGCACCCCCTCGGCCACACCATGCCCGATGGGCACAAGCAGGGGCTGATGCAGTTGCTCAACCGCCATGAGGTGCCGCTGGTGGAGGACGACGTCTACGCCGAGCTCTATTTTGGCCGCGAGCGCCCCAGGCCCATCAAGCATTGGGACGCCCGGGGCGACAGCCTGCTGTGCGGCTCCTGGACCAAGTGTCTGGCGCCGGGCTTTCGGGTCGGCTGGGTGGTGGCAGGGCCCCATGCCGAGCGCATCCAGCGGCTGCAGCTGATGTCGACCCTGTCGACCAATGTGCCGAGCCAGCTGGCGCTGGCCGACATGCTGCGCCAGGGCGGGGTGGATGCCCACTTTCGCCGCCTGCGCCATACCCTGGCCCAGCGCCAGCAGCAGATGCGGGCGGCCCTGCTGCGCCTCTTCCCGGATGAGGTGCGCATCTCGACCCCGGACGGCGGCTACTTCCTCTGGCTGGAGTTTGACCCGACAGTGGACAGCCGATCCCTGCATGCCCAGGCGCTGGCCTGCGGCTTCTCGCTCGCACCCGGGGCCCTGTTCTCGAGCCAGGGCCAGTACAACCACTGCCTGCGCCTGAACAGCTCCCACCCCTGGAGCCCGGCGCTGGAGGCGGCCCTGACCCGGCTGGCGGCGCTGATCCACCGGCAATAGGCCCGCCAGCCCTGACCTCTCGGGCTGACATTCTCCTCTCCGCCGAGGCGTCCCCCTGGCGCCTCGGCAGATTTATTTTCCGACCACTGCATCCAATTGCCTCCCTGCTTCGTCTCTCTGATGACCCTCAATCAAGGAGAGATGATGAAACCACAATTCCCCTGGCTGCTGCTCTGTTCGGTCTGCCTGCCGCTGCAGGCGGTCCCCGCCTCCCATCAGGCCGCTGACGGCACCCTTCGCCTCTATGGCCCGGGCGGGCCGGACAGCGCCCTCAAGCGGGCGGCCCACGCCTTCCAGCAGGAGACCGGGATCCGGGTCGAGGTCACCGCCGGCCCCGAGGCGAACTGGCGTGACAAGGCTATCCTGAACGCCGATCTGATCTTCGCCGGCGCCGAGCAGTCCATGTCCGCCTTTCTCGAACGCTACCCCTTCCTCGATCGCCAGAGCGCCCACTCCTACTACCTGAGGCGCAGCGTCATCGCCGTGCAGAAAGGCAATCCGGCCGGGATCACCGGCATCGAGGACTTGATCAACCGCCCCCTCAAGGTGGTCGTGACCGAGGGGCTGGGCAGCTACAACACCTCGGGCACCGGGCTCTGGGAGGACGTCGCGGGGCGCAAGGGCAAGCTGGCGGATGTGCAGAAGCTGCGACGCAACATCGTCGCCTTCGAGCAGGGCAGCGGCGCCAGCTTCCGGGCCTTCACCGGCCAGCAGGCCGATGCCTGGATCACCTGGGTGCACTGGCCCCTGAACCACCAGGACAAGGCCGATTTCGTCGAGATCGAGCCCGAGCGGCGCATCTATCGCGGCCTGCTCATCGCCAGGGCCGAGGGAGCCGATACCAGCACCCAGGCCTTCATCAACTTCATCAACAGCCCCAAGGGCGAGCCGTTCTTCACCCAGGATGGCTGGACTCGTTAACCCAAGGAGATACCCATGAAAAACACCCTCATCGCCCTCGCGCTGCTGCCGCTCGGTTCACTCTGGGCCATGGAGATCCAGCCGATCCCCAGCGCCGAGCAGCTGCCCGTCGCCCGGATAACCGAGCACGGCAAGGCCTATCTGGTCGATCCCCTGGGCTTTAGCCTCTACCGCTTCGACAAGGATTCCCAAGGAAAATCCACATGTTATGCTGAGTGCGCGCAGAATTGGCCCCCGATCCTCGCTAGTGAAAAAGAGGTCAAGGCGGGACTGGGCAAGGCGGCCGACGCCGGCTTTGCGCTGCTCCAGCGACAGGACGGGCAATACCAGTGGAGCTACCGTGGTCATCCTCTCTATCGCTGGGTCAAGGACTCGGCCCCCGGCCAGAGCAGCGGGGATGGCGTGAAGAATGTCTGGCACCGCGTCCAGCTATGAGGTCTGAGTGAATATCGACAGCCAACAACTCACCCACCTGCTGGCGCGCTGCCGGCTCAGGGACAAGCGATCGTTTGAAGCCCTCTACCAGCTGACGGGCCAACCGCTGTACGGCATGCTCTATGGCCTGCTCAAGGACAAGCAGTGGGCCGCGGACATACTGCAGGAGGGCTTTCTGAAGATCTGGCATGGCCAGAGTGCCTATCCCGTCGACTATCCCTGGGCCTGGCTCTGCCAGTGCATGCGCAACCTGGCCATCGATGCCTTGCGCACCCGGGCCCGTCAGGGGGAAGTGCCATGGGATGAGGGGGCCGAGGGCCATACCGAGGGGGCACATGCCCCCTCTTTCGCCCTCGATCGCTGTCTCGCGCAGCTCTGCGCCGACAAGCGCAACGCCATAGTGCTGGCCTACCGGCACGGCCTGAGCCATCAGGAGATAGTCACTCACACCCAAAGCCCGCTCGGCACCGTCAAGTCCTGGATCCGGCGCGGGCTGGAGGAGCTCAAGCAATGCCTGACCCAATGACCCCCCGTCGCTATCGGGATCCGGCGCTGCGCGAGCGGCTCGCCGGCGAATATGTGCTGGGGACCCTGAGCCCGCGGGTGCAGGCCCGGCTGACCAGCCTGATGGCGCGGGATCCCGACTGGTGGCAGTGGGTCGAACAGTGGCAACGACACCTGGATCCCCTGCTGCGCGGCGGCGACAGCGCCCCGCCCCTGCCCCGCCAACTCTGGCGCCGCATCGAGCAAGGTATCTCTCCCTCACCCAGACCCAGACGGCTGTGGTGGCCGCTGGCCATGGCCGCCTCCCTGCTGCTGGGGCTCTGGCTGCAGCCGCTGCTCCCCTGGCAGTCCCCCACCGTCATCGAGCCGGTGCGCTATCTGGCCATGATGTCCTCGGCCCAGGAGGAGGCCCCCTTCGTGCTGGTGGCCTATCAGGGCAAGCAGCCGGGTCAGTCCAGCATCCGCCTGCAGCAGAACCAGGCGAGCCCGCTCGCCCTGCCCGCCGATGCCATGCTCTGGATGCGGGACAAGGGCTCCAAGGCCCTGGTGCCGCTCGCCCCGCTGAGGGAGGTCATGGGCGGTCGCTTCCTGACCCCGGGGGAGTGGCAGCAGCTCAAGGCGAGCAGCGAGCTGCTGGTGATGAGCGGCGAGAAGGGCAGCGAGCGCCTGCTCTATCGCGGTCACTGCATCGAGCTCGGCCCCTGGCCGGCGCAGAGTTAGACTACTGGGGCGGTACCCGCCCCCGGCAGCTCTGAGTGCAAGCCTCCCAGGATAACAACAAGGCCCCGTGTTGGGGCCTTGTTGGTCGGAAGAGACCCGGCTTATCGGGCGTAGATCTCGGACTGTCGTTTAAAGCCGAGGGACTCGTAGAGCGACTTGGCCCTGTCGTTGAATGACATCACCTCCAGCCTGATCTGCGTCGCATCCCGGGCCCTGGCCCAGTCGTCGCAATGGGCGATCAGCGCCTTGCCGATGCCGCGGGATCTGTGACCTTCATCCACCACCACTGAGCCGATGCGGCAGATGGGCAGCCTGGTGAGGAAGGGGATGGATTCATTGATGTCGATCCTGGCGCTCAGAAAACCCAGCACCCGATCCTCTGCCACCGCCACGCAGAACAGCCGCCCCTCGGCCGCGATGGCGTCGAGCAAGAAGCCTCTCTCCGCCGCCGAGGGGGGACAAAACACCTCGGGGGCCTGCGCGAAGTGGATCAGCCCTATTTGCCGATTCAGCTCCATGATGGCGTCAATATCCTGCTCGCCTGCCTTGCGTATCTCCACTGCCTGCTCCTTGCCTTGTCGCGTCCCTGTTGGGTCAAACTGCCCTCTCACCCTGGGGTGAGAGGGCCCATCATAGTGGGAGGATCACAGGATAAGAAGGGGGTCGCGGCTAAAACATGGCTCAAATGAGCAACAAAAATGACCACGGCCCCAGGTCGGCACGCTAGTGCAAGCGCGGGTTACAGCGCCGCTACCTGCCGCTCTATGCTCCCCTTGAGGCTGTCATCGAGCTTGAGGGCCCGCGCCAGCTCATCCAGATAGCCGCGCTCCATGAAGTGATCCACGTCGATGGCGAGCAGGGAGGCGAGGTAGACCTCGGTGGCCTGCTCCATGTCGGTCACTTCCCGCGCCAGCGCCTGGGGATCGAGGGGGCGAGCCAGCTCGGCGTCGATCCAGCGCGCCGCGTCGCGCTGGCCCTGCTCGGTCAGGTACTGCTGGATCTTCTGGCGCTCGCTGTCGTCGATGTGGCCGTCGGCCCGGGCGGCCGCCACCATGGCCCGCACCAGCAGGGTGGCGCGGGCATCCAGCGCCTGGCCCTGCAGGGTGTCGAGGGGCTGGCTGGGTTGTGCGGCCCCGCCCTGCTGGGCCTGCCAATCCTGATAGAGCTTGTAGGCCAGCCCGCCGAGGGCCGCCGCTCCGCCCACCGCCGCCACCTTGCCGCCATATTTGCGCATCTTCTTGTTGCCCAGCAGCAAGGCCATGGCCCCGGCCGCTAGGCCGCCCTGCGCCACGCCCTTCATCTGCGCCTTGCGGCTGTCGCCGCCGTCGTTGAGCCAGCCCTTGCCAGCTCCCATCAATTGCTCCAGCATCTGTTTCATGAGACCTCCTCTTTGCATGGGTTTCCATGCTGGTCCGCGCCCACTGAACTCAAGGTGAATGGATGCCACTGCCCCGCCTGCTGCTGCTGACCCTGCTGACGCTGACCGCGTTCGCCGCCAACTCGGTGCTCTGCCGCCTGGCCCTGTTCGAGGAGCGGATGGATCCGGCCCTGTTCACCCTGCTACGGCTGACCAGCGGCGCCCTGATGCTGCTCCTGCTGTGCCGGGTCCGTCAGCAGTCGCCGCGCCAGGGGGACTGGGGCGGCGCCCTCGCCCTCATCGCCTACGCCGCCCTGTTCTCCTTCGCCTACCTCACCCTGACCGCGGGCACCGGCGCCCTGCTGCTGTTTGCCGCCGTCCAGCTCAGCATGCTGGCGCCCCCCCTGCTGCGCGGGGAGCCCCTGCCACGGCGCCAGTGGGTCGGCCTGCTGCTCGCCATGGCGGGGCTGGTGCTGCTGGTACTGCCCGGCATCCGGGCGCCGGATCCCCTGGGGGCCGCCATGATGATCAGCGCCGGCATCGCCTGGGCCTGCTACACCCTGCGGGCCTCGCGCTTTGGCGATCCCATCGCCGCCAATGCCGGTCACTTCCTGCGCGCCAGCCTGCCCGCGGCCCTGCTCTACCTGCTGCTGGGCCGGCTCGAGGCCAGCCCGGCCGCCATCGGCTACGCCCTGACCTCGGGCGCCCTCGCCTCCGGCCTGGGCTATGCGCTCTGGTATCTGGTGCTGCCCCAGCTGGGGCGCACCCTGGCCGCCAGCGTGCAGCTGCTGGTGCCCCTGCTCGCGGCCATGGCCGGGCTCATCTGGTTGGATGAGTCCTGGTCGCTGCGGTTGTTATTGTCATCACTGGGCATTCTGGGCGGCATTGCCCTGGTCATCTCGGGACGCCCCCCTTCAGGAGACAAACCATGAAGATCGCCATACTGCTGCTCGGCTGCAGCCTCTCCACCGGCCTGCTGGCCGCCATCGAAGACAGGGAGGCCCAGCAGGCCAAGCTGGATGTCGCCTGCCAGCAGGCCCAGCAACAACTGATCGGGCAGGGCAAGCAAGAGCGCGTCGACGGCTGCATCGAGGAGGGTGGCAAGGCGGCCAAGTGCCAGCAGGAGTTTGCCAGCTTCGGCCAGCGTGAGGGCAACAAGCGCCCCGATTTTTCCACCGTGCCCGCCTGTCAGCAGGCCGAGGCCTATCGCAAGAGTTATCGGCAATGAGCCGAGGAGAGAGCATGACCCCACCCCGCGAGCTGACCCTGCAGTTTCTGGCCGAGCCCGCCGACGTGAACTTCGGCGGCAAGGTGCACGGCGGCATGGTGATGAAGTGGATCGATCAGGCGGGCTACGCCTGCGCCGCCGGCTGGTGCGGCGGCTATGCGGTCACCGTCTACGTGGGGGGCATCCGCTTCCTGCGCCCCATCCAGATAGGCCAGCTGGTGGAGGTGCACGCCCAGGTGATCCACACCGGCACCACCAGCATGCACCTGGCGGTGGATGTCTACAGCCGTCACCCGGCCAACCGGGAGCGCCACAAGACCACCCACTGCATCATCATCTTCGTCGCCATGGACGAGACGGGCACCCCGACCAAGGTGCCCCAGTGGCAGCCGGTCTCGGCCGCCGACCACCAGTTGCAGCAGTACGCCAAGAAGCTGATGGCCCTGCGGGCCGATCTCGACAAGGAGATGCGCCAGCATCTGTGACCCCGCCCGCCTTGCCCGAGGCGGGTGATGGCCCTGTATAATGGCCGCTCTGAGACAGGAAGAGGGGAGAAACGATGTCACTGGAAAACGCGCCGCCCGAGGTGAAACTCGCGGTGGATCTCATCGAGCTGCTGGAGACCAACCAGATCGATCCGGCCCTGGCCCTGGCGGCGTTGGCCATAGTCCAGCGGGACTATGAGCGAAAGATCCAGCAAGGCGCCGAGCAAAAAAGCCAGCCGGGTGAAGGTCAGGATCACTGAGTCCGGTCCACACAAACCCCGCCGCACCATCAGGAGGATCTATGACAGCCCCCATTCGTTTCGAGAACGGCCGCCCTATGTTGCTGGGTGGGCTGCGCCGTCACCATCTGTTCCAACAGGGGGATTTCGGTGGCCAGTGGCGCGACTTCGGCGCCCTGGGCCCGTTGCCGGGCCAGCTGGGGGAGCATGCCTACGGCGTCATCTGCGGCGCCGACGCCACCGGCTGCGAGTACATGTGTGCGGTGGAGGTCGCCGCGCTGGAGGTGTTGCCCAAGTCCCTTGGCCGGATGCGCATCCAGGCGCAGAGCTACGCCGTCTTCCTGCATAGGGGCCATGTCGATGCCCTGCCGCAGACCTGGCAGCAGGCGCTGGACTGGCTGGCGCACTCCGATTACGAGTCTGCCCACAGGCCGGATTTCGAGCGCTACGGCGCCGCCTTCGATCCCCTCACCGGCAGCGGCGAGGTGGAAGTCTGGCTCGCCGTGCTGCCCAGACAGGCCATCGCCTGAGCGAGCCCAGCCCTCAATCGCTGACTCAGCGCGGCCCCATCACCTGATCGCACAGATCGATCAGCGCCTGGCTGAGCCGGGTCAGCGGCTCACCGCCGCCCGCCCCCAGATGCAGCGCCAGCTCAATCGGCGGCACCGACGGCCAGTGTGACAGCTCCAACTGACCCGGCAGCAGCAAGCGCCGTGGCAAGAGACTGACACCGATCCCCGCACTGACCGCCCCCTGCAGGCTGGCGAGGCTGGCACTGACGTAGGCGATGCGCCAACGCCGCCCCAGCCCGTCGAGGGTCTCCGTCAGTTGCCGCCGATAGAGCCCCTCGCTCGGAAACACCACCAGCGGCAGCGGATCCCGCTCCCCGGCAGGCCAGTCGCGGCTGTCGACCCAGGCGAGCGGCTCGCGCCAGCTGGCGATGGGGCTGCCCTGACCGTGCCCCTGCTTGACCAGCGCCAGATCCAGCTCCCCCGCCTCGAATCGCTGCCACAAGGCGTGGCTGAGATCGCTCTGCACCTCCAGCCTGACCTCAGGGTATTGGCGGGCGAAGGCCGCCAGCGTCGAGGTCATGGCCCCGGCGGCGAAGTCCTCCGGCACCCCCAGGCTCAGCGGCTGGCTCGCCTCGCTCAGCTGCTGCTCGGCCTGGGCCAGCAGCGCCAGGATGCGGCGCGCCAGCCCCAGCAAGGTCTCCCCCGCTACCGTGGTCACCACCTGGCGTCCGCGCCTGTCCAGCAGCGGGCAGCCGAGCTGTTGCTCGAGGCGCCGCATCTGCTGGCTGATGGTGGACTGGGTCAGGTGGACGCGCTCACCGGCACGGGTGAAGCTGCCGGTCTCTATGATGGCGACAAAACTGCGCAGCAACTGGGGATCCAGCATGTCCGATTCCATTTATAAAACCACTGATTGCCATTCTATCATTTAATTTCCAAATGACCCGATGACCCGTTAGGCTGCCGCCACTCCCTCTCTGCGCAGGATCTGCCCATGTCACCCGCCCCTCAGTCCGGTACCCGCCTCGTCAACTCCCTGACCGCTCTCTCGGATCCCACCCATCAGGAGTGGCTGGAGCAGGTGCTGCACCTGGCTCTGACCCATCGCCGACAAGGGGGCCGCCCCTTCGCCGCCCTGCTGGTTCGGGACAACCGGCTGGTGGCGAGCGCCGTCAATCGCATGCTGGAGAACGGCGACTCCACCCGTCACGCCGAGCTGGAGGTGCTGCGCGAGGGGAGCCAGCAGGGGCCGCTGGCGGGCACCATCGTCTACGCCAGCGGCCACCCCTGCCCCATGTGCCTGAGCGCGCTGGTGATGAACGGCATCAGTGCCGTCTACTACGCCTTCGACAATCAGGATGCGGCCCCCTTCGGCTTCGACAGCACCGCGAGCTATCAGCGGCTGGGGCTGGCCCTCAAGCCGCCGCCCCTGCCGCTGATCAAGCTGCCGAGCCCCATCCCGGCCGCCACCCTCTACGGCGACCCCTGCCATGAGTAAGCAGGGGGCAGGCGCCCTGCTGGTGCTGGTGATGCTGATCGGCATCAACCTGCGCCCCTTCCTCACCGCCATAGGGCCGCTGGCGGGACGGATAGACGCCCGGCTGGCGCTCGGCATGGACAACCTCGCCTGGGTGACCCTGCTGCCCCTGCTGCTGATCGGGGTCGGCGTGCTGTTCACTCCCACCTTACTGAGGCTGACCAGCCCGCGCCGCCTGCTGGCGGCGGCGCTGTTGCTGCTGGCGCTGGGCAGCGCCCTGCGCTTCAATCTGGCCAGCGGCGCCCTGCTCATCGCCAGCGCCGCCCTCTGCGGACTGGGCTCGGCACTGGTGCAGGGGGTGCTGCCCGGTCTCATCAAGGGGGCCTTCGCCCGGCGGGTACCGCTGGTGATGGGGATCTTCTCTGCCTGCATGATGGGAGGCGGGGCGCTGGGCGCCATCCTCAGCCCCCATCTGGCAGAGCGGTTCGACTGGTCGCGGGTGCTCGCCTTGTGGAGCCTGCCGGTGCTGCTGGCGCTGATCTGGCTCGGCTGGCGGGTGCGACTGCCGACGGTGACCAGGGCCCCGCAACCGCAGAGAGAACAGCGGCTGATCGGCCTGCCCCGCAGTTGGCTGCTGATCGGCTGCTTTGGCATCATCAACAGCGGCTATGGCATAGTCGTGGCCTGGCTGGCGCCGGCCTACATGGCGCAGGGCCTGAGCGCCCAGCAGGGGGGTGAGCTGGTGGCCTGGCTGGCGCTGGCCCAGACCCTGAGCGGCCTCGGCCTGCCCATGCTGGCGGCGCGCAGGCTGGATCGGCGCCCCTGGATGGGGCTCGCCATCCTTGCCCAGGCGCTGGGCTTCGGCGGCCTCTGGCTGGCGCCGGCCAGCGCCCCCATCCTCTGGTGCATGCTGTGCGGCGCCGGCCTCGGCGGCAGCTTCTCCCTCATCATGGTGATAGCGCTGGATCACCTGCCGGATCCCAGACGCGCCGGCGCCCTCAGCGCCCTGATGCAGGGCTTCGGCTTCATGCTGGCGGCCACCGGCCCCTGGGTGGCGGCCAGGCTCTATCATGCCAGCGGCGATTTTGCCGCCGCCTGGCAGTGGCAGCTGGGGGGGCTGGTGCTGATGAGCCTCTTGGTGCTGCGCCTCGATCCCCGCCACTACGCCCGGGTGATGCGCCACCCCCTCAACCCAGCCGATATCACAACCACAATGGCTCAAGACAACAGATCGACTTAGCCCTGGGTATGGGAGTGCAATGAGATGGCGAGTGCTGCGCCTCCATTCCCTCCGCCACTACGCTCGGGTGAGGCGCCTGCCCGTCGCGGCCGAAACTGACTCCCCGGCCCCCCTGCCAGCCCAAAGCAATACACCGGCCTGGGGCCGGTGTATTGGGGAGTGCAAGCTGGGCTGGCACGCGTCAGCGGGGCCTGTTAGCGCCCCTTCTTCTGCCGCCCCGCCTGGTTGGCGCGCGGCTTGGCCGCGGCGGCTTTGCCGCCCTTGCCGGGGGCTCCCTTGCCAGGCGCCTTGCCCGCAGCCCCCTTGGCGGGGCCCTTGTTCTCGAATGCAGCCGGGCCCGGCACATTGGGACGCCCGCCTATCTCGTGATCATCATCCCGGCGCGGTTTCTTGCCCGGCGCCGGTTTGCCATTCTGACCCGCTTGGGCCTTGGCGCCCTGAGCGCCGGCCGCCTTGGGTTTCTCCCCCTTGGCCGGCTTCACCTCGGAGGAGGAGTCCTCGATCAGCTTGAACAGCTCGATCAACTCGTCGTCGGTGAGATCCCGCCACTCCCCCACCGGCAGCCCCTTGAGGCTGACGTTCATGATGCGAACACGCTCGAGCTTGGTGACCTCGAAGCCGAAGTGCTCGCACATGCGGCGGATCTGGCGGTTCAGCCCCTGCACCAGGGTGATGCGGAACACGAAGGGCGCCTCTCTCTTCACCTTGCACTTCTTGGTGACGGCGCCGAGGATAGGCACCCCGGCGCCCATGCCCCGGATGAATTCGTCGGTCACCGGCTTGTCGACGGTCACCAGGTACTCTTTCTCGTGATCGTTGCCCGCCCGCAGGATCTTGTTGACCAGATCGCCGTGGTTGGTCAGGAAGATCAGCCCCTGGGAGTCCTTGTCGAGCCGGCCTATGGGGAAGATGCGGGTGCTGTGGTTGACGAAGTCGACTATGTTGTCCTTCTCCCCCGCCTCCGTGGTGGAGACTATGCCCACCGGCTTGTTGAGCACGATGAACACCAGGCTGTCGGCCTCCCGCGCCTCGATCACCTGACCGTTGACCTTGACCAGATCCCCGGCGAACACCTGATCCCCTATCCCGGCCCGCTTGCCGTTGATGAAGACCTGGCCCTGCTCGATGAAGCGATCGGCCTCACGGCGCGAGCAGATGCCGCTCTCGCTGATGTACTTGTTAAGGCGCATGGATTCATCAGCCAGCATGGGTCACCTGCCAGAGTATTGGGTTGAAGAGGGTCGTCGGCTGGGTCAGCCACATCATCGTCGGGTTAGTCTGCATACCATTCCATCTGCAAAAAGCATCTTCAAAAAGGGCAAAGCCTGCGCATTCACCAAAAAAACGCCGCTACAGTAGCATATTGCCCCGCGCCATACGCCGGATAGTTGCGCCCGGCCGCCTCAGGCCGTCGCCGTCGGCCCCATCCATCCCTGTTCGCCAAGCCATTTTTGCCCCTGCCGCTCGGCGCGCCTTGATCCCCACGCGGGCCAAACCCAGCCCCAAGCCGGGTGGTGACACAAGTAAGGGCGCCGACCGAAACCTGCCGAGAGACTGGCTGGCGATCCAGACCGGAAAGAGAGAACTATCACTTGCTATTTATTTAACAAAAATGCATAAAAAGATTTTCAGCGGCGCAAATTATTATACCTGTTTCGGCCATGACGGGCGCCAGCTCGTGATTGTCGGCAGTCGTCGCTGTTTAACAAATTTTTATCCGTATTCACTTTCTAACTCGAACATAAATCTGAATGCGGGCCATGAACCCTTCTCTGGCATGACGCCAATATGATCTTTCACTACAGGAGTTACAGATGAGTCATTCCCTCTCCCAGGCGGCGTTTCTCGACCAGGTGGCCCAGCGCAATGCCCATCAGCCGGAGTTCATTCAGGCGGTGAGCGAGGTGGTTGCCTCCATCTGGCCTTTCATCGAGCGCCACCCCCGTTACCTGCAACACGGCCTGCTGGAGCGACTGGTGGAGCCGGAGCGACTCATTCAGTTTCGCGTCAGCTGGGTGGATGATCGGGGCCAGGTGCGGGTGAACCGCGGCTACCGCATCCAGCACAGTTCGGCCATAGGTCCCTTCAAGGGCGGCATGCGCTTCCACCCCTCGGTGGATCTCTCGGTGCTCAAATTCCTGGCCTTCGAGCAGACCTTCAAGAACGCCCTCACCACCCTGCCCATGGGTGGCGGCAAGGGTGGCAGCGATTTCGATCCCAAGGGCAAGAGCGAGGGCGAGGTGATGCGCTTCTGCCAGGCGCTGATGCTGGAGCTCTATCGCCACCTGGGGGCCAATACCGACGTGCCGGCCGGTGACATCGGCGTGGGTGGGCGCGAGGTGAGCTACATGGCGGGCATGATGAAGAAGCTCACCAACAGCGCCGAGTGCGTCTTCACCGGCAAGGGGCTCTCCTTTGGCGGCAGCCTGATCCGCCCGGAGGCCACCGGCTACGGCCTGCTCTACTTCGTCGAGGCCACCCTGGCCCACCGTGGCCAGTCCCTGGCCGGCATGACGGTGTCGGTGTCGGGCTCGGGCAACGTGGCGCAATACGCCATCGAGAAGGCGATGGCGCTCGGCGCCCGGGTCATCACCGCCTCCGACTCCGGTGGCACCGTCTATGATCCGGACGGTTTCACCCCCGACAAGCTGGCTCGCCTGATGGAGCTCAAGAACGAGCAGCGCAAGCGGGTCGCGGATTACGCCCATGAGCTGGGGCTGGAGTTCTTCACCGGCCGCACCCCCTGGCACCTGCCGACCCAGATCGCCCTGCCCTGCGCCACCCAGAACGAGCTGGATGCAGAGGATGCCGCGGCGCTCATCGCGGGCGGTGTGCTGCTGGTGGCCGAGGGGGCCAACATGCCGAGCAGCGCCGCCGCCATCCAGGCCTTCCACCAGGCCCGTGTGCTGTTTGCGCCGGGCAAGGCCGCCAACGCGGGGGGCGTCGCCACCTCCGGGCTCGAGATGAGCCAGAACGCCCAGCGCCTCGGCTGGAGCCGGGAAGAGGTGGATGCCCGTCTCAAGGGGATCATGACCAGCATCCACGCCACCTGCGTGCGCTACGGCCAGGACGAGAAGGGCCATGTGAACTACGAGAGCGGCGCCAACATCGCCGGCTTCGTCAAGGTGGCCGATGCCATGCTGGCGCAGGGAGTCTGCTAATACTGCGGGGAATGGCTTAGGGCCGATGCCTCAAGCCCCCAAACACAACACGGCAGCCCCAGGGCTGCCGTGTTGTTTACGCCTTGGCCGCTCCCTGTCATTCAGGGCGCCGCACCTCGGCTCAGAGGTAGCAACTGATCTCGATAAGGTTCTGGTCCGGATCCAGGCAATAGACCGACTCTATGGGCCCGCAGGCTCCGCTCCTGGTGACGGGCCCCTCCACTATCTCGACCCCGTGACTGGCGAGCTGGGCCATGACCAGATCCAGGGGCCAGCGGGTGATGAGGCAGAGATCCCCAGAGCCGACACAGGCCCGATTGCGCGGCTCCTGCCCAAGCAGTTGCAGGTTGATCTTCTGGTTGCCGAAGCGCAGCGCCCGTCGCCCCGCCCCGAAGCTGATGGGCTCCATCTTGAATGCACCGCTGTAAAACGCGACCGAGCGATCTATGTCGCTGACCGTCAATACCAGATGGTCGATATGGCTGATCATGATTCTCCCCCCTTGCCACAATATCCAGCATCCATCATAACTGGCGCCATCGCGGGAAACTGTGCCATGGCACGCAAGGAATTGCTCCCAAGTAACTCTTTATCCAGAACTTTATCTCACTGGTGCTGAGCGCAGCTGTTGTCGCGCTGAGCCAGTAGGGCCTCATCGTCGCTGCCCATGGCGGCCAGAATGGCCTGATTGCAGGCACGCTCCGCCAGGCGGGCTGGATCCTGCTTGGCATCGCCAATCTCGGCGATCATGGGGCGATAATTGAGGGCGGCCGCGCAGTACATGGTTCGAAACTTGGGCAGTTGCCAACTGCTGTCATCCTGACGGGACAGCTCGTCACACAGCTTGCCGAACAGGGCCGTCGCCTTGAGGGTGCACTGGCTGAAACGGCGCACATCCTGCTCATAAGAGCGGCAAACGCTGTTCGATTTGATCTGCCAGAACTGGAAGGCGAAGGGCACCTGCTCCCCCTCATACTGCACCACCAGCGCCTTGGCCTCGTTGCCGTAGTGATCCGATACCTGCTGTTGCACCAGATTGAGATAGGCCGAAAAAAGATAAGAGATCGGGTCCACCATCACCTCCCTGTGATCCTATTGCCAGGTCCTTGTCAGACTCCTGTGCAAAAATTGGGCAACACCAATAGTAGCCTACTGATTTATTTATATAAATTTATCTATGGCGCGCACGTTATCACCCCACGTCCGCTGAAGATAGGTGCCGTTTGGATTAAGATGATGGCCTGCATAAGGCATCCGGATGACACCCAGCTTGCCTTATCGAAACGGATAGGGCGATGAGTTCATCGGCATTGGAGTTCGAATGAGAGGGGTGGGTCTTGCACGCGCATTGGACGGAAGAAGAGTTAGCAGCAACGGTCGTGGCTTATCTGGAGATGCGCTCGAAAGAGCTGGAGGGTACGCCCTTCGTTAAGACGCACTATTACGCGAGCCTCGCTAACCGTTTTGGACGCACTCAGAAGTCGTTCGAATACCGGATGCAGAACATCTCCTATATCTGCTCCTTGCTGGGCCGCCCTTGGGTCACCGGCTTAAAACCCGCCAAGAATGTCGGCCCCCATAACGCCCCCATCATAGAGCGACTACTCTGCCAACTCGGCGGCCAAGCCTACCGGGGAGACGCCGCATTCGAACAGGAGGTCATTCGCTATAAGGCAAAGCCCGCACCTAAGATGCCCGCGGGTATCCAGGAGCCGAAGGCGCGCTATGCCACCACGGGAAGCTATGACCGTGACCCGCAGGTGAAGGGCTGGGTGATCAGAGTGGCCGCCGGCAGGTGCGAGTCTTGTGACCAGGAGGCGCCCTTCATCACCGCCACCGGTGAGCCCTTCTTGGAAGTGCATCACCTGCGCACCTTGGCCGATGGTGGCTCTGATACCGTCGGCAACACGGTGGCGCTCTGCCCCAATTGCCACCGAGCCTTACACTATGGCGCCCATCAGCTCGCGTTAAAGGCCGCGCTTTACCACAAGATTGCGCGGCTCATCCCGGAGTAACCCAACGCTCCACATGCCAAAGGGTCTCACCCACGGGGGAAGGCTCATCGGGGCTTAGCACTGGATGCGCTCGATCCGGCCGCCGCTGAGCCTGAAGAAGGCATCCTGTGGCAGGTCTTGCCGCCAGGTGGCGGCGTAGTCGAGATCGGCATACAGGCCGCGCAGGGTGGCGCCGAGCAGGCCGTGGGAGATGACGATGGCACGCTCGGCAGTGGCGGGATCCATCAGCCAGCCCTGGGCCCGGCGCTGGATGCTGTGAAAGTCCTCCCCGGCGGGGGCCTGCAGATACCAGTCCGGCTTGCTGATATCGAGTTCGGGATGATCTTCCAGCAGATCCGGCACCCGGCAACTCTCCCACTCCCCCATGCCCAGCTCTACCAGCCGGTCGTCCCAGACGATGTGCTCGCCGTCGAGCCCAAGCTGCTGGCACACCAGCTGCGCCGTCTGTCGGGCACGGCCGAGGGGGCTGGCATAGACAGTCCAGCTGGCGGGGTCGCTCAACTGTTCGCGCAGACGGGCCCCCATGGCGATGGCCTGCGCCTCCCCCTTGGCGGTCAGCTCGGAGTTGCAGCGCCCCTGTAGCCGCTGCTCGGCGTTGTAACGGGTCTGGCCGTGGCGCAGCAGATAGATGATGCGAGACATGGGTTCTCCTGTGAGGTCAAAGAGAGGGGAAAGAGGCTGGTCGGGATGATAACAGAGACGATGACCCATACCGGAACCCATCCCCGCCAGTGGCAACCCAGATGGTCATTGCGCCGCCTCGGCCGTCTGGTTAGGCTGGACCATCAAAAGACCCGTACGAACCTTTATTGACCTTCTCCATAACAGCAGCGGCGTGATAAGGAGGGGCGAGCGGATCGAGCCATTCAAATGAGGCAGCCCATGGCGAAGTACCAGTTTCTCACCATACCGGCATCCAACCGGCAGAGTTATACCTATCTCGATGCCGACTCCCCCACCTTTACCCTGGAGAGGAACGCGCTGCTGGCCCAGGGCTTCGAGGTGGAGGACGATTTCATCTACGCCAACACCCCGGCAGAGGCGGTGGAGAAGTACAGATCCAACTTCACCTATGTGGCGGAGGAGTATGCCCAGTCCAACGCCATCTATGCCGTCTTCAGCCTTCTGGTGGTGATTGGCAAGTCTCTGTTGGGCCGTAAAAGAAGGCATTAACAACAAGAGAATGGCCGGTATCCGTCATCCAACAACTCGGATGACTGTGCATTCCCAGAAAGAGAGTACAGATTGCTGCGTCAGTCTTTATAAATGGGGCGCCATTACACAAACTCACACCAAGAACACAACTACCCATCAAAACAGCCCGAAGAAAAAATATTAAATAAACACTAAATAAACACTAAATAAACACTAAATAAACACTAAATAAACACTAAATAAACACTAAATAAACACTAAATAAACAAACCGAAACACAAAGACCGATGCCATCTATTCTTTTCATCTAAAAGTAATAAATAAGCGGATGAAAGAAAATAAAAAATGCAGTATAAAAGCGAACCTACGACAAATCTTGACCGGCTGAACCATGGACGACAAAAATAACAATGGCATCAATTATGGCGTGAATAGAAAACCACTCAATGATGAAATAGACATTATTGAACTGATGATTTTATTGTGGAAGAAAAAGTACCGCATTCTTCTCGCGAGTTTCATCTTTGGCTGCATCGGATTATTATATGCCATGACCGCTCCCGAACAGTGGACGGTTAATGCAACCATATATCAACCTAAGCAACGAGATACTCTGGAACTTGATCGATTAAGAACCACCCTTAACATACAAGGGTTAGCCGGTGCTAAGAATAACAAAGCTATCTATAATGATTTTTTATTAGAGTTTAAGTCTTACAACAATATCAGTAACTATCTACAAGGCACCTCTCAATTTAAAGAGTATATTGTAGAAAATGATTTAGATTCTTTGGCACAACAGCGTCTGTTAAGAAAGTGGTCAGAGTGGATGACGGTCGAACCTGCAGATAAAAAAGGTGAGCAACCAGGCATACGCCTTTCCTTTTCTTTCTTTAAAAAAGAGGATGCATTATCACTGCTGACGGGATATATAAACTACATCATTTCATTACAAAGCCAAGAGTTACTCAACATCCTGGAGAATAATAGAAATAGCCAGCTCAGCACTCTCCAGCTAAGAATAAAGATGAAAACTGAAGATGCACAGCGCAAGCTGGCGAGAGAGATTGAGAACATTGATTACAGCATGAGCATTGCCAATGCTGCCGGGGTGAATAAGCCATTGGAAAATTTCAGCTATGGTGATCGCTTCCCTATTACCCTCGGCAGAGATGGGTTAGCTAAAAAATTGGCCATCCTTAAGTCACTAAAGCCTGAAGGGTATATGCCGGAGATCATGGAGTTGAATGTACAGCTTAACAGGCTAAAAAACATTAATCTTAATAAGCTGGAGTTTCGTCCATTCTCTTATCTGGATACCCCTAGCCAACCGTTAACGAGAGACAAACCTAAACGCCCGCTGATCGTTGTCTTGGCCACTATGCTTGGTGGGATGATGGGTGTAGCGCTGGTGCTACTTCAGCACGCATTCAGGCAAGATAGAAACAAAGACGAATATGATTACCGGCCACGCTTGGCTAACGTGGGATGAGTCAATGTTGGCGTCATGATTTTATATGGCAGCTTTTTTCCCGCTAAATACGAAACAAAAACGGCGCCCAAAGGCGCCGTTTTTTATTCCCGCTGTGCGGGGAACAAGCCAGAGGCTTATTCGTCTTCCAGATAGGCGTAGCCTTGCAGACCCAGCTCCAGCTCGTCGAGCAGGGCCTTGCGGGTCGCGTCGTCCAGCGCCGGGTGGGAGACGATGCGCTGGTAGTTCTCGCGAATGACGGACGGGTCTATGTTGACGTAACGCAGCAGCTGGTCGACGGTGTCGCCGCGCACCACGTTGCGAATGTCCATCTTGCCTTCCTCGTCGAGCCACACTTCCGCGCAGTGAGTGTCACCGAACAGGTTGTGCAGATCCCCCAGGATCTCCTGGTAGGCACCGACCAGGAAGAAGCCGACGTGGCACACTTCGTTCTCGGCGTACTCCGGCATCGGCAGCGTGCTCTCGACCCCCAGACCGTCGACATAGTGTTCGACCTGACCATCGGAGTCGCAGGTGATGTCCATCAGGATGCCACGGCGGGTGAGCGGACGCTCGAGCCCCGTCAGCGGCATCACCGGGAACACCTGACCTATACCCCAGGCATCCGGCAGGGACTGGAACAGGGAGAAGTTGGCGAAGCACTTGTCGGCCAGTTTCTCGGAGAGCTCGTCGGCCAGCGCGCGGTGGTTGCGGTTGACCGGGTTGAGCAGCTCTTTGAGCGCCAGACAGGTGTTCTGGTGCAGCATCTCGGCCCAGGCACGTTGCTCCAGGTTGAGCAGGCCCATGGTGTACTGGGTGTTCACATCGCCCAGATCAGCCACCGAGTCGTGGAAGATCTCCAGCAGGGAGGGATCTTCGCTGCGCAGGTCCAGCCAGCCTTTCCACATGTTCTGCAGAATGGTGGGGGCGTCTTCATCCGGCGCGCTGATGTCGCTCATCTCCACCCCTTCGGCACCAATCAGATTGGTGACCAGCACGGCGTGGTGAGCGGTCAGGGCACGGCCGGACTCGCTGATGATGGTCGGGTGCGGCAGGTCAAACTCGCGGCACACATCGCCGATGCCCCACACCACGTTGTTGGCGTACTCGGACAGGCTGTAGTTGGCGGAGCAGTGGCTCTGGGAGCGGGTGCCCTCATAGTCCACACCCAAACCACCACCGACGTCGACCACGTCGATGGGCACCCCTAAGCGACGCAACTCGGAATAGAAGCGGCCGCACTCGCGGATACCGCCCTGAATGTCACGGATGTTGGCGATCTGGGAGCCGAGGTGGAAGTGCAGCAGTTGCAGGCAATCGAGCTTGCCCAGGCTGCGCAGGCGCTCGACCAGCGCCAGGATCTGGGAGGCGGAGAGGCCAAATTTGGACATGGAGCCGCCGCTCGATTCCCACATGCCGGAGCCGGTGGAGGCGAGCTTGGCACGCACCCCGATGTTGGGCTTGATGTTGAGGCGAGCTGACTCGTCCAGCACCATTTCCAGCTCGGAGGGCTTCTCCACCACTATGTAGACCTTGTGGCCCATCAGGTTGCCCAGGAGGGCGTGGCGGATGTATTCGCGGTCCTTGTAACCGTTGCAGACGATCACCGAGCCTTGCTCATGGTGATGGGACAGCACGGCCAACAGCTCCGGTTTGGAGCCCGCTTCCAGCCCAAGCCGCGGCTTGTCGCTGTAGGACTGGCTGATGGTCTCGATGACGCGACGCTGCTGGTTTACCTTGATCGGGTAAACACAGAGGTAATCCCCTTCATAGCCTGACTTCTCGATGGCCTGACCGAAGGCGTTGAACAGCGCATCGACCCGGCTCTTGAGGATGTCGGGGAAACGCAGCAACACGGGGGTGGTCAGCCCGGACTGGCGCAACTGTTCGATGGCATCGGAGATGACGATATGCGCGTCAGGGCGTGACTTGTCGGGAGCGACGGTCACATGACCGGCGTCATTGATATTGAAAAAACCCGCACCCCAGTAGGGAACGTTGTAGACCTTCAAGGAGTCCTTGCTGGACCAGTTAGTCATGGGCTATGCCTCGCAAATGAGCGGCCAGTAGGCCGCCTTCGTTACCCTCAATCACATCCAGACCATCTATTGCACACAGTGGCAAGCCAAGGCTTGCCTGCTGGAAGCTTGAAAGCAACCTGCCTTGGGCGGTTAGCTTCCAGCGCTGCCAGACCCTCTGTGCGCACATCACGGCAAGCCTTAAGGCTGCCTGGTGGATTTTGGGAAGTAACGAGTCTTGATGTGGGGCTGGTGGCTTTACATCAAGCTCAACGGTATGCGGTACCACCCTATGGCGGCGCCGCGGTACTTTGATGACAGACAGCATCAGCCACGCCATCTGTTCATCATTCGGCAGCCATCACGACGACAAGGGAGGTTTCAAGGAAGGGAAGCGAAGGCGTCAGCACGCGAACGTGTTGATAGACGACAACCACCACAGCCCGCTCAACACCAGTGACCGCCCATGACAAGGGAAGATGATGAGCCGTTGGCTCACTCGGTCAGAAGGTGGATGAGAGTCTGTTGTTCTCCCTGATACCGGAGCCTAACCGGTATTAAAGAAACCATACCCTAGCAGTGTCTGTCGTTTCTGCGTGCCTCGCCCTATAGGCGTAAGATCTTCCGGTGTCTGGCGGCTCTGCCTGCATCAGGGTTACCCTCGGATCGGCGCGGAGTGTACACACTTACCGCCGACGGTGACAATAAAAAATAGTGTTCAAAAACTGGTTTTAATAAGTCGATCAAATCTTGCTGCCAACAAGGCTGGCACTGGGATGGCAAGGGATCGCCTCCCTCCCTATTACCCCTGGAAATAACAGGTGAACAGGCCATTTTCCCCCATGCCTTGCCACTACAGGGCCGAGCCGGCATCAGGCCCCTTTACAAGTGATTAACCACGCTTTAATTTAGAATTATTATTCAATAAGTAGCCGAGATGCCGACCATAGCACCACCGAACGGGTATCTTGCGCGATCTTCTGCAAAAAGTGCGTCAAAAACTGCGCTGACGCAATAAGCGATCCGACCAGATTGCTCACAATGGTGCCTCCCTAATCGGTCTGAGGCCTGCCCATGGATACCCTGCTTGAGCGTTTTCTGCGTTACCTGACTTTTCATACCCGCTCCGATGCGTGCAATCCCGCCTGTCCCAGCACTGAGGGTCAGCTGATCTTCGCCCGCGCCCTGCGCGATGAGATGACACAGCTTGGCCTCAGCCAGGTCACGCTGGATGACAATGGCTACCTCACCGCCTGCCTGCCGGGCAACCAGCCGGATGCGCCCGCCATCGGCTTGATTGCCCATATGGACACCGCCGATTACGAGGCCGAGCAGGTCGTGCCCCAGATCATCGAAAACTATCGGGGGGGAGACATCTGCCTCGGCAAGGGAGACGAGGTGCTGGCCATCCGCCAGTATCGCTGCCTGAAGAACTACCTGGGCCAGGATCTCATCACCACAGACGGCACCACCCTGCTGGGGGCCGATGACAAGGCCGGCATCGCCGAGATCCTCAGCGCCGTCGCCCAGCTGCAGGCCAACCCCGAGATCCCCCGTGGCGACCTCTGGCTTGGCTTCACCCCGGACGAGGAGATAGGCCGCGGCGCCAACCTGTTCCCCCTCGACCGTTTCCCGGCGCGCTGGGCCTATACCGTCGACGGCGGCGAGCTGGGGGAGCTGGAGTACGAGAACTTCAACGCCGCCAGCGCCACGGTGCGCTTCATCGGCAACAACGTGCACCCCGGCACCGCCAAGGGCGGCATGATCAACAGCCAGACCCTGGCCGCCCGCTTCCATGCCGCCATGCCCCCCGAGCAGACCCCGGAGTGCACCGAGGGCTATGAGGGCTTCTTCCACCTGGCACAGATGCGCGGCACTGTAGAAGAGACCGAGCTGCACTACATCATCCGCGACTTCGATGACGACGCCTTCGCCGCCCGCAAGGCCCAGCTCAAGGAGCGGGTCGCCTCCCTGCAGCTGGACGCCTCCAAGGCGCGCATCGAGCTGACCCTGACCGACAGCTATCGCAACATGCGCAGCCAGATCGAGCCGCACATGCACATCGTCGAGCTGGCCAAGGCCGCCATGCTCGCCGCCGACGTGACCCCCAAGATCAGGCCGATCCGCGGCGGCACCGACGGCGCCCGCCTCTCCTTCATGGGGCTGCCCTGCCCCAACCTGTTCACCGGCGGCCACAACTTCCACGGCAAGCACGAGTTCATCCCGCTGCAATCCATGGAGAAAGCGGTCGCCACCCTGGTGGAGCTGGTGCGACTGACGGCCGCCTACCGGGATTGAGGGGGGGGGCGCTCGCGCGGCGGCTGTCGAGGGGATCGCCGGCCGCAGATGAGCGCCGCGTTGACGTCAACAAGCAGAAGGGAGGCCAGTGCCTCCCTTCTGCTATTCAGTCTGCTGCAATTCGGTCACCGCGGTTCATTCACCGGCCGGCTTGCGATCCACGTGGCCCAGATCCCGCTCCGGGGCGATGAGGTCGCGCACCCGCTGCTTGATCTCCTTGGCCTCGGGGAAGCCCTCATCGGCGACCCTGTCCCACACCTGGACACCGTTCACCAGGATCCTGAACTCCCCCTTGCTGGCGGGCACCAGTGCCACCTCCCCCAGGTCGCTGTCGAAGGTGGAGAGCAGCTCCTGGGCCAGCCAGGCGGCGCGCAGCATCCAGCGGCAGAGGGTGCAGTAGCGGATCTCTATGCGAGGCTTGAGGCTGGGTTGTGCCATTTCTGTCATGGGGTGACTCCGTCAAAATTGGCCTGCTGAGGATGGGAAGCGCGCATGCGCCGCCCGGCATCCGGGATGGCGCTCATTGCACGACGCCGTGAAAATCCGCCAGCCAGTGGCGGGCTATGGTGCTCATGGTGGTCTGGGGCAGATCGAACAGCCCGGGCAGCGTCTCCTGGCGGGCCAGCTGACGCACCCCCTCGATGATCTCCGCCAGCACCAGATAGACGTATTCGCCGATGACGGCGCCGTGCACGAAGTTGATCGCCTC
Organism: Aeromonas sp. sif2416; assembly: GCF_019218665.1. Lineage (NCBI taxonomy): Bacteria > Pseudomonadati > Pseudomonadota > Gammaproteobacteria > Aeromonadales > Aeromonadaceae > Aeromonas > Aeromonas sp. sif2416. The sequence continues at coordinate 475,900 of NZ_JAHUXC010000001.1, read as the reverse complement.
GCCGTGGTTGAGCAGGAAAATGATGCTGCCATCCGGTCGGGTCAGTGCCAGCACATGGGGGCACACCTCCTCGCTCGGCCAGGGCAGAAGGGAGAGGCAGAACGCGAACTCGTCATCGGCGGAGGTGACCGAGGCCAGCATGGCGCCGGGGCGCAGCGCCTGCAGATCCGCGAGATCCAGCGAGCCGTTGCCGGTGGAGCAGATCACCAGCTCGGCCCGCTTGAGCGCCTCGGCCTTGCCCACCAGCTTGAAGCCATGGGAGAGCGCCTCCACCTGGCGCAGCGCATCCGTCTCCACCAGCTCGAGATGCAGGTTGCGGCACCTGAGCTCGCGGGCGATGCTGCGCCCCACCTTGCCGTAGCCGAACAGGGCGGCCTGGCAGACATTGAAGGTGCGATTGAGGGTGCGGGCCAGGGACTCGGCGGAGTAGACCACGCTCAAGCCGATCTGGATGTCCTCGGCCTGCTTGAGCGGGCTGCGCGCCACCGAGATGACGGGGGCGGCCAGCGCCTCCAGTTCGTAGCGCTGGTGGCCGTTCTCGGTCATCTCCACCACCCCGAGGAAGCGCGCCCCAAAGTGCTCGCTCAAGATCGCCTGGGTCCTGGCAAAGTAACCGCCTATGTCCAGGATGATGAGCCGCTCGTGGGCGCGGACCAGGGGGGCGATCTGCTCGATCACCCCCTCGGGATCGTTGGTCCAGTGGCGGTTGAGGGGCAACACCGGGTAGTGCTGCTGGGCCCAGATCAGGGTCGGTCCGTGAACTGACTTGGGTTTTGGCAAGATGGCACCGATCCGCCCTATCTGATCGAGGGTCTGGATGAAATGGGGTCGATCGGGGAGCAAATGGGTGACCAGCAGGATACAGAGGCCTTCGAGGCGTCCCTGCTCGGTGAAATGGCGAAAAAACAGATGCTCAGATCCTTGACTGCGCAACTGTGGCCTCCTTAGCGCGCCGCAAACAAGCAGGCAAACAGAACCCGGCATAGCCGGGTTCTGTGTGTGTCCAGATAATTGAAAATCCTTTTTATCTGAAACCACCATGGCGCTCAATCTTTATCTGTGCAGACTATGACTGACTCATCAAATAATGATGTAATAGCATGTTTTTCATGCAGAAATTAATAAAGTGATGCTTCTGGCCACACCCACCACAGACTCAGACCGGCGCCGATCCCCGCCACCAGGATCAACAGGCCCCAGCGCGTCAGCCAGGGCTGCTTGCCCAGGGCCCACTCCAGCAGCGGCAGCAGCCAGACCGGCAGCAGCACCAGCAGCGGCACCTCCACATACTGCCAGGCGAGTATCTGCACGAAGGCCAGGGCGAGCGCCAGCGCGCCAGGCGACTGCTGGGCGCCGGTCAGGGCAGCGAGCAGGGCGCGCAAGCCGGCGAAGGCGGCGAGGGCTCCCGCCAGCTGGGCGATCAGCAGGCTGCCATCGATGCCGATGACCAGGGCCAGCCAGATGAAGCCGAGCGCGAAGCCGAGCCCTTCCCGGCTGTCATCGCGCCACCCGGTCCAGGCGAACCAAGTGATGGCGGGCAGCAGGGCCAGCCAGATCCGCGGCTCGGTGCCAAGCACCGAGGCCAGCCCCTGCCACCACACCAGGGCGGCGAGCACCGCAAACAGCGCCAGGGCGGCACGCTTGTCGGCCAGCTGGGCCACGATGGCGGGCACCAGCAGGCACAGCGGCAGCCATTGCCACGCCTTGGCGGGCAGGCCGTAGGCGCCCCCCAGCAGGGAGCCCACCAGCCAGAGGGCCAGTGCCCCCCACAGATAGCCCAGCCGTGGCCAGCGCCATGACAGCAAAGCGGCCCCCAAAGGAGCCGCCAGGGTTTGTAGCAGGAGTGCTGCGCCCATTACTTGCGCACGCCTTCGACGAACAGGTTGATGCTCATCTCGTCCGGAATGCCGGGCAGCATGTAGCTCACGCCAAAGTCGCTGCGCTTGATGGTGGTGGTGGCGTTAAAGCCGCTGCGGTAGCCGCCCCAGGGATCCTTGCCTTCGCCGATGTGGACCATGTCGAAGGCCACTTCCTTGGTGACGCCGTGCAGGGTCAGTGAGCCCTTGAGCACGCCCTTGTCCTTGCTGCCTTCATAGCCGCTGCTGACGAAGGTCATCTTGGGGTACTGCTTCACGTCCAGGAAGTCCGGGCTGCGCAGGTGCTTGTCACGGGGCTCGTGGTTGGAGTCCACGCTGGCAGCATCGATCTCGAAGCTCGCCTTGGCCGCGGCCGGGTTGGCCTCGTCCATGCTGAAGGTACCGCTGAAGGTGTTGAACCGACCGACCAGCTCGGAGAAGCCGAGGTGGCCCACCTTGAACTGGACTGTGGTGTGCGCCGCGTCGACATCATAATCGGCCGCCATCAGGGGGGCCGCCATAAACAGGCAGGAAGCCAGCAGGGCCTTGGTCATTTTCATTCGGTTCGTTCCTTCGTTAGGGGGTTCACATCGATACTCGAAATGCTAACCTCCCAGTAGCAATAGATAATCATCGATTTATTAAAATAATTATCAACTGAGAGTGGAATATGGACCAGATAGCCGCCATGCGCACCTTCATCAAGGTGGTGGAGTGTCAGAGTTTTACCAAGGCCGCCCACCAGCTCGGCATCTCGGTCGCCATGACCTCCAAGCTGATGCAGCAGCTCGAAGAGTCCCTGTCGACCCGGCTGCTGTCACGCACCACCCGTCAGGTCAACCCGACCGAGGCGGGCCAGTTCTACTACCAGCGCTCCCAGGCGCTGTTGGCCGAGCTGGAGGAGACCCACAGCCAGCTCACCCGCAACAACCAGCAGCCCCAGGGCACCCTCAAGCTGTCGGTGCCGATGGATTTTGGCTACCTGCACCTCTCCCCCGCCCTGCCGCTGTTTCGCGAGCGTTTTCCCGACCTGAAGCTGGAGATCGAATACAGCGATCGGCGGGTGGCGCTGGTGGAGGAGGGCTTCGATCTGGCGCTGCGCATCGGCAACCTGCCTGACTCCTCCCTGGTCGCCAAGCCGCTCGCCATGATGCGGCTGGAGGTGTGCGCCAGTCCCGCCTATCTGGCGCGCCGCGGCACCCCGAGCCAGCCGGAGGATCTCAAACAGCACGACTGCCTCATCTACACCCTGACCCAGCCGGACTGGGTGTTCAAACGCAAGGGGGAGCAGCTGAGCGTGCGCCCGCAGGGGCCGCTGCGGGCCAACAACGGGGTGGCGCTGACCCGGGCCGCCTGCGATCACCAGGGCATCATACTGCAGCCCACCTTCATCGTCGGGGATGCGCTGCGCTCGGGGGAGCTGGTCTCACTGCTGCCGGAATGGGACAAGGGCCAGGTCGGCCTCTATGCACTCTATCCGCACCGCCGCTTCGTCTCGGCCAAGGTGCGCTGCTTCATCGAATTCGTGCAGGAGCGCTACCTCGCCCCCCACTACTGGGATCGCGAGGCCTGAGGCGGGGTTTGACTGGATGTGTGTGACAGCACGGCCTCAACCCCCATGATGGGAAGCGCGAGGCCCGCGATCAGGGCTGGGTGCCGGGGGCTTGCGGATCGGTGGCGGGCACCGGCAGCTCGGCCACCAGCAGTTGCCCGCTCAGCGTCAACTGCCAGCGCGGCAGGCGCCGGTGCAGGGTGGCAAGCTGCTCATCGCTCGGCACATAGGGCAGGCTGATGTGCAGGCAGTAGCAGTCGAGCATGGCCGCCAGCTGCAGGATCAGGATGAGGTTGGCCTCGTCGGTCTTGTGCTTGTTGATGCGCTTGCCGATCTCGTGGCGAAAGTGGGTCTCGGGATCCTGGGTCATCGCCTGCCAGCCGTAGCCAAACAGCGGGATGAAGGAGCTGACGATGCCAAGCGCGGTGAGTGGCCGCTTGGGCGGATGGTAGAGCGCATTGAGATCCAGCAGGATAGGAGTTAGATGCAGCTCACGACTGCCGGACAAAATGTTATTACTCATTGGATAACCCTGTTGATTCCACTAGACTGCGCCGCATATTTGACCTGACATGCCAACGAGGTGCTGATGCTAAGCGATATCGAGATCTCCCGCCAGTCCCCCCGTCTTTCGATCCAAGAGCTGGCCAAGCGCCTCGCCATCCCGTCCCATCTGCTCTACCCCTATGGCCACCACAAGGGCAAGCTGAGTCTCGCGCTGCTCGAGCAGCCTGCCGCGCCGGCCAAACGGCCGGGCAAGCTGGTGCTGGTGAGCGCCATCACCCCCACCCCGCTCGGCGAGGGCAAGACGGTCACCACCCTGGGCCTCTCCATGGGGCTCAACCACATAGGCCAGGCCAGCATCGCCACCATACGCCAGCCGAGCCTGGGCCCGGTGTTCGGGGTCAAGGGAGGCGCCGCCGGCGGCGGTCACGCCCAGGTGGTGCCGATGGAGGAGATGAACCTGCACCTGACCGGCGATTTCCACGCCCTCGCCGCCGCCCACAACCTGGCCGCCGCCGCGCTGGATGCCCGCCTGTTCCACGAAGACAAGCTCGGCGAGCAGTTCACCACCAGGACCGGCCTGGCGCGCCTCGACATCGATCCCGCCAACATCCTCTGGCCGCGCACCCTGGACATGAACGATCGCGCCCTGCGCCACCTCAGCGTCGGTCAGGGCGGCCCGAGCGATGGGGTGGAGCGTGCCGATCGCTTCGTCATCACCGCCGCCTCCGAGCTGATGGCCATACTGGCGCTGGCCACCGATCTGCAAGACTTGCGGGCCCGCATCGGCCGCATCCAGCTGGCCCTCGACATGAAGGGTCAACCCATCACCACCGAGCAGCTGGAGGTGGCCGGCGCCATGACGGTGCTGCTCAAAGACGCGCTGCAACCGACCCTGATGCAGACCACGGAGCAGACCCCGGTGCTGGTGCACGCCGGCCCCTTCGCCAACATAGCCCACGGCAACTCCTCGGTCATCGCCGATCGCATCGCCCTCGCCCTGACCGACTACGTGGTGACCGAGGCCGGCTTTGGCTCCGACATGGGGCTGGAGAAGTTCTTCAACATCAAGTACCGCCAATCCGGCACAGCCCCCGCCTGCGTGGTGCTGGTAGCCACTGTGCGCGGCCTCAAGGCCAACAGCGGCTTGCTCGACATTCGCCCCGGCCAGCCGCTGCCCGCCAGCCTGGCGAGCGAAGACCTGCCGACCCTGCGCCAGGGCTGCGCCAACCTCTCCTGGCACATCGCCAACGCTCGCCGCTATGGGGTGCCCGTGGTGGTGGCGGTCAACCGCTTCCCCAGCGACAGCCAGGCCGAGCTGGATCTGTTGCTGGCCGAGGCGACCCGGGCTGGCGCCGCTAGCGTCGCCCTCTCGCATGCCTTCACCCAGGGCGGCGCCGGGGCCAGCGAACTGGCCCGCGCCGTGGTCGCCGCCTGTGAGCTGCCAAGCGACATCCAGCTGCTCTACCCCGACGAAATGAGCCTCAGCGCCAAGCTCGCCACCCTGGTGGAGTGCGGCTATGGCGGCCGCGGCGTCATCCTCTCGGACAAGGCGCGCAGGCAGCTGGCGGCCCTGTCGGCGGCGGGCTGGGATCACCTGCCCGTCTGCGTGGCCAAGACCCCGCTCTCCCTGAGCCACGATCCGGCCCTCAAGGGGGTGCCCACCGATTTCGAGGTACCCATCGAGGAGGTGAGGCTGTGCGCCGGCGCCGGCTTCGTCTATGCCCTGGCGGGCCCCATCATGACCATGCCGGGCCTCGGCAGCCTGCCGGCCTATCGTCACATCGACATCGACGAGGATGGCGAGATAGTCGGCCTGAGCTGATGGCGATCCCGGCAGCCTGCCCCACCACAGCCACATCGATATCGACGAGCAGGGCGAGATAGTCGGTTTGAGCTGATGGCTAGCACGAAACAGGCGGGGGCTTAGGCCGCCGGCCCCAAAAAACAAGGCCCCGCCAATTGGCGGGGCCTTGTTGTTATCGGCACCTTAACGGACTCAGAGCGTGAAGCGTTGGGTCATGTGGTGCAGGGAGGTCGCCAGCTTGCTCAGCTCGACGCAGGCCTGGGCGGTCTGCTGGGCCCCCAACGCGTTCTCGTCGGCGGCATTGTGGATGTTGACTATGCTGCGGTTGAGCTCCTCGGTCACCGCGTTCTGCTCCTCGGTCGCGGTGGCGATCAGGGTGTTCATGTCGGAGATCTGGGTGACGGCGCCGTTGATGCTGTCGATGCTGTTGCCCGCCTCCCGCGCCAGATCGACGCTGCTCTGCATCTGCTGACGGCTCAGTTGCATGGCACTGCCCGCCTCGGCGGTGCGGCCCTGCAACACCTCGATCATCTTGCTGATCTCGGCGGTGGAGTTCTGGGTGCGCTGGGCCAGGGAGCGGACCTCGTCTGCCACCACGGCAAAGCCGCGGCCCTGCTCGCCCGCCCGGGCCGCCTCGATGGCCGCGTTGAGCGCCAGCAGGTTGGTCTGCTCGGCGATGCCGCGAATAACGTCCAGCACCATGCTGATGTTGGCGCTGTCCTGCTCCAGCTGCTGCACCACGCCGCCGGCCTGCTCGATCTGCTGCGACACCAGCTCGATGCTGCCGATGGCACGCCCCACCACCTTGTGGCCTTCGCCCGAGGTGTGGGAGGCCGCCTTGGCGGCGCTCATGGCGTCCGTGGTGTTGCGGGCAACCTCGAGGACGGTGGACTGCATCTCGTTCATGGCGGTGGCGACCTGGGACACCTCCCCCTGCTGGCTGGCCATGCCCTTGGCGGACTGCTCGGAGATGGCACTCACCTCCTCCACCGCGCTGCTGAGCTGGCTCACCGAGCCCGAGATCTCGCTCACCAGCTCGGCCAGCGACCCCTGCATGCGATCGATGGCCGAGCCGAGCTGGCCCAGTTCATCCCGCTTGAAGCGGTCGTTGCGGATCCACTCCTGCAGCTCACCCCTGCCGAGCTCGCCGCCGGCGATGCGCTGGGCCTGACGGGCCAGCATCACCAGGGGATCCCGGATCTGGCGGGTCAGCACGGTGGAGAGCACCGCCACCAGCCCCAGCCCCAGCAGCAGCGTGATGACGACGCTCAGCTTGGCATCGTCATAGGCCTCCACCACCTCGGCGCGGGAGTTGACGGAGTAGCCATGGTTGATGCGAATGAGATCCGCCACCGACTTGGACAGGGTGGTGTAGAGGTTGACCCCCTCGGACATGAAGAGGCGCTGGGCCTCGGCCATCTGGCCGCTGTCCTGCATCTGCCGGATACGCTGATGCAGGGCGACGTACTTGTCCCAGCCCGCCTTGACGATGTCGAAGCTACGGCGCTCCTCCACATCTGTCGCCCAGATGCTGGCATCGTGGGCCGCTATCTGCTGTCCGACCTCTCTCAGGCTCTGCTCGCTGGCATCGCGGTAATGGGCCTTCTGCTGGGGATCGTCCGCCACCAGGAACACATCCAGCTCGTAGCGGCGCAGGGCATTGATGGTCTCACCCAGAGCACTGGTGCGCACCACGGCGGGCAGTATGCTGTCGGTGAAGCCGATGGCGGCCCGGTTCATCTTGCTGAACTCCAGCAGCGAGAAGCCGCCGATGAAGGCCATCATCAGGCCGAGCACGGCGAAGCCGGCGGTGAGTTTCTTACCTATCGTCATGGTGTTCATGGCGTGTCCTGCATATGGGTGAACGAGTGGCATCCTCTGCGCTGTGCCTGTGGCACAAATCACGATACCTGCCATCCATAGCAGTAGATCAGGCCCCTCCGTGCCGGCACGAACGGGGCGAGCTTACCGGTGAGCCGCGCTTGTCGACTCTGATCGCCAAGCCTGGCCGGCCTGACGGGGTCGGGTGTCAAACAGGCCGTCAATCGGCATGGTGAGCTGTATCGGCCTGATCGGGCATGCCTTTAGCACTTTTATGACGAAAGTTCGGAAGGACGAAGGGAAGAAATAAAAAGGGGGAGCAAACGGCGGGGGCAGGTCGCGTCGACCCGCCCCCTGTGATCAGCCTTTCAGGCCGCCCAGAAACTCGGCGCGGGTGTCCGGCTGGGTCTTGAAGACGCCACCGAGGGAGGTGGTGGTGGTATGGGAGGTGGAATCCATCACCCCGCGCGCCTTCACGCAGAAGTGGGTCGCCTTGATGCTGATGGCCACATCCCTGGTGCCGAGCAGGGTCTGCAGCGCCAGCAGGATCTGCTGGGTGAGCCGCTCCTGCACCTGGGGACGGCGCGCGAAGAACTGGACGATGCGGTTGATCTTGGAGAGCCCGATCACCTTGCCACGGGGGATGTAGGCCACGTGGGCCAGCCCGTCGATGGTGACGAAGTGGTGCTCGCAGGTGCTGGTGAGGCTGATGTCCCGCACCATGATCATCTCGTCCACCTTCATCTTGTTCTCGATCACCGTCACCTTGGGGAAGGTGGCGTAGTCGAGGCCGGAGAAGATCTCGTTCACGTACATCTTGGCGATGCGGTGCGGCGTCTCGGCCAGACTGTCGTCGCGCAGATCCAGCCCCAGCGTCTCCATGATGGCGCGCATGTGGCCTTCGATTTTTTCCTTCTTCTGCTGGCCGTTCAATTCATTGGCCACCAGCGGTGTCTCCAGGCCCTGGGCCTCGAGGGCTGCCCTGACCAACAGGGCTTCCTGACTTAAGTTCGTCATCATCTTCCTCTCCCGTGCTCAGGGACTGTGATGGCCGCCAGCAATGCTGCGGTGGCGCAATCGTACTGGGCGATTATTGTCATAATTCGGACTAACTCAAGCCCGACACCTGACTTTATGCCAATCCGCCCGCTTTTACCCCCGCGACAGCCTGCCCATGAGGGGCTTTTTTTGGGATAATCCGCCCTCTACCACACCAAAGAGGTAATGATGATGGGATTCGATACCGGCGCACTCCTCCCCTTGAGCGATGCCCTGCAAGGGATGCTGGACCAACTCGCCTGCTGCTGCGACAGCGAGCAACTGCCGTTGCCAGAGGCGCTGGATCGGATACTGGCCGAGGAGATCGTCTCCCCCCTGTCGGTGCCGCCGTTCGATAACTCCGCCATGGACGGTTACGCCGTGCGGCTGGCCGATCTCGCCGCCGGCGCGCCGCTGGCCGTGGCGGGCAAGGCCTTCGCCGGCCAGCCCTATCAGGGAGACTGGCCCGCCGGCCACTGCATCCGCATCATGACGGGGGCACCGGTCCCCGAGGGCACCGAGGCGGTCGTCATGCAGGAGGAGGCGCAAGTCGAAGGCGAACTGGTGCGCTTCCTCACTCAGCCGAGGCCCGGCCAGAACATCCGTCGCCGCGGCGAAGACCTGGCCGAGGGCGCCCGGGTGCTGGCGGTGGGCCTTCGCCTCAGCCCGCGCGAGCTGCCGCTGCTGGCGTCGCTCGGCATCGCCAGCGTCAGGGTCCGTCACCCGCTCAAGGTCGCCATCTTCAGCACCGGCGATGAGCTCAAACCGGTGGGCACCCCGCTCGCCCACGGCGACATCTACGACTCCAACCGCTACGGCGTCAAGGCCATGCTGGCACGCCTGGGCTGCGAGTGCCTGGATCTTGGCATCATTCCGGACGACCCGGCCCAGCTACGCGCCGCCTTCCTCGAGGCAGACCGTGAGGCCGATGCCCTCATCACCACCGGCGGCGTCTCGGTCGGCGAGGCGGATTTCACCAAGCAACTGCTGGAGGAGCTCGGCGAGATCGGCTTCTGGAAGCTCGCCATCAAGCCGGGCAAGCCTTTCGCCTTCGGCCGCCTGCCGAACGCCTGGTTCTTCGGCCTGCCGGGCAACCCGGTCTCCGCCATGGTCACCTTCGATCAGCTGGTCAAGCCGGCGCTGGCCAGGCTGGCCGGCCAAACCCTGGCCGCGCCGCTGCGCCTCGCCGCCACCGTCACCGAACCCCTGAAGAAGTCCCCGGGGCGCCTGGATTTCCAGCGCGGCATATTGACCCAGGGGCCAAACGGCCTGGAGGTGCGCAGCACCGGCTCCCAGGACTCCGGCGTGTTCAGCTCCCTGTCCCGGGCCAACTGCTACATAGTGCTGGAGCAAGAACGCGGCAAGGTGGCGGCGGGCGAAACCGTCACCGTCGAGCCCTTCTCGGGATTGCTGCTGTGAGCGAGATCCTCAGCGATGCCGAGCTGCTGCGCTACAACCGCCAGATAGTCCTCAAGGCCTTCGACTTCGAGGGGCAGGAGGCGCTCAAGCAGGCCAAGGTGCTGGTGATCGGCGCCGGTGGCCTGGGCTGCGCCGCCGCCCAGTATCTGGGGGTGGCCGGAGTCGGCCAGCTGACCCTGGTGGATTTCGACAGGGTGGAGCTCTCCAACCTGCAGCGCCAGGTGCTGCACCATGATGGCCGCATCGGCCAGTACAAGGTGGACTCGGCGGCCGAGACGCTGCGCACCCTCAACCCCTGGCTCAGGGTCGAGACCCACGCCGTCCTGGCCGACGAGGCGCTGCTCGATGCCCTGCTGCCGAGTCACCAGCTGGTGCTCGACTGCACCGACAACGTCGCCATCCGCAACCTGCTCAACCAGCGCGCCCGCCAACACGGCGTGCCGCTGGTGTCCGGCGCCGCCATCCGGCTGGAGGGGCAAATTGTCAGCTTCAGCTGGCAGGCGGGCGAGCCCTGCTACGCCTGCCTCAGCTCGCTGTTTGGCGAGCAGTCGCTGACTTGTGTCGAGGCGGGGGTGCTGGCGCCCATGGTCGGTCTGGTGGGCAGCCTGCAGGCGCTGGAGGCCATCAAGCTGCTCGCCGGCATGGGCAAGAGCTACAGCGGGCGGTTGCTGATGATCGACGGTCTCAGTGGCGGCTTTCGCGAGATGAAGCTGCCCAAGCGCCCCGACTGCCCGGTCTGTTCAGGGCATTAGCCCGGCCAGGGTATTAGCCCGGTCAGAGCAAGCCGCTCGCACCAATCAAAAAGCCGAACCCATGGGGTTCGGCTTTTTTTGTCTGCCCAGGCTCAGTGCGTCGCCAGGATCCGTTGCAGCAGATGGTTGAATCCGGCGGGATCTTCCGCCGGCCAGGCATGATGGCCGGGAGGGGTGTGGATGCTGGCGTTGGGCAGGGAGGCGAACTGCTCCACCCGTTTGGCCAGCGGCAGATAGTCCTGGGTCGTGGAGATGATGGCCACCGGCTGCCAGAGGGTGCCGAGCCGGGCGCGGGCCGACCAGCCGGGCAAGGCAGCGAGCAGGGCCCTGTAGACCTTCTTCTTGTTGCTGCGCACGAAACGCAGCCGGAAGGTCTGGCGCAACTGGGCAAGCTCGGGGCCGGGGAAGAGTTCCCGCGCCAGCCACCAGGCGAGCGGGCGCAGGCCGAACCAGCGCAGCCACTTCAGGCGCTGGGCGTAGCGCTCCCGCTCCTTGGGGCTCTCCAGCAAGAACTCGCTAAAGCCGTTGACCAGCACCAGACCGCGGATCTTGTTCGGCAGTTGCAGGGCCAGCTCCAGCGCCACCATGGCCCCCAGGGAGAGCCCCACCACCCAGGCGGGCTCCGGCTGCTCGTCGAGCCAGCGGGCCACGTCCGCCGCCAGGGTGGGCACATCGAAGGGCCCCTCCTGCATGCTCTGGCCGTGACCACGCAAGTCGAGGGCCACCACCCGGTAGTGCTGCGAGAAGTGCTCGAGCTGAGCCTGCCAGTCGAGACCGGAGGAGCCGAGCCCGTGCAGCAATAGCAACAGTGGCCCCTCCCCCGCACTACGCAGGGCCAAGCCATGGGATTTCATTACCTGATTGCGACGCACCCGCGCTCTCCCTCTCGGCTCGATGCCGGCACCTGATGACATAGATTCCCTTGTTGCGCTGACAGTCCGCCCTCACCAATCAGACTCGTCGCCTTGCTGGATAGGGACATGGAACAGCGGATCCTGTCCCAGGCGCCTCCTCCCTCACCGACCAGACTCATCGCCTTGCTGGAAAGGGCCATAGAACAGCGGATTGTTCCAAACGCCTCAGCCCTCGCCGACCAGACTCACCGCCTTGCTGGATAAGGACATAGAACAGTGGATCCTGTCCCAAACGCCTCAGCCCTCGCCGACCAGGCTAACCGCCTTGATGTAGGCATAGAGGAGCTGCCCCGGCACCAGCGCGAGCCGCTCGGCGGAGCGACTGGTGATCCGGGCCAGCAGTATCTGCTGCCCCAGAGCCAACTGCAACAGGGTTTGGCCCGGCCTGACTTCCCGGATCTCCAGCAGACGGGTCTCGAGGCAGTTGGAGAGACTGGAGTGCGCTATGGGGGCGGTGGCGATCACCACGTCCCGTCCCGCCACCTTTATCTGCAGGGGGCCTGTCTCGTCGGGGGCATGATCCATGGTGACCATCAGGGTCTGCTCGCCGAGTCGCAGGCTCGCCATCTGCGAGGCGTCGTCGTAGTGGGCCAGGGTGGCGCTCAGCATGACGCCGGCGTCATCGCGACTGGCGAGCGACAAGTCGGTGCGGGCAAAGATGTCGCCGGGCCGACCCTGGGCCTCCACCCGCCCCTCGGCCAGCAGCACCAGCTGATCGCACAGCAGGCTCACCTCTTCCATGGCGTGGCTGACGAAGATCATCGGCAGGCCGCTCTCGCGCTGCAGGCCCCTCAGCACATGGGCCTGATGAATGCGGCTGCGCCTGTCCAGCGCCGAGAAGGGCTCATCCAGCAGCAGCAGATCGGGCTCGGCCAGCAGCGCCCGTCCCAGCGCCACTCGCTGGCGCTGGCCACCGGAGAGGCCATGGGCGGGCTGGGGCAGCAGTTCGGCGAAACCGAGTCGCTCGGCCAGCGCCTCGGGCTGCCAGCGCCCCCTGCCCTTGCGGGCCGCCAGCTGCAGGTTGGCCAGCACCGTCATGTGGGGGAAGAGCCGCGAGTCCTGAAACACCAGGCCGATGCGGCGCCGCTCGGGCAGCAGGCTCCCAAGCTCCCGCCCCTGCCAGCGCAGGCGATCCTGAGGCTGGCGATCGAGCCCGGCGATGATGCGCAGCAGGGTGCTCTTGCCACAACCTGAGGGGCCGAACAGGCCGAGCATGCCACCCAGCGGCAGCGCCAGCTCGCAGTCGAGCTCGAAGCCGCCAAACCGGCGCCTGGCCTTGAGGTGAAGGCTCATCCGAACAGCCTCCGTTGCCGACGCTGCAAGACGCCGTAGACCAGCACCAGCATGACGAGGGAGAAGCCCATCAGGCCGCCGGCCAGAGTGTGGGCGTTTTGATAATCCATGGCCTCCACGTGATCGAACAGGGCGATGGAGAGCACCTGGGTCTCCCCCGGGATGTTGCCCCCTATCATCAGCACCACGCCAAACTCCCCGAGGGTATGAGCAAAGCCCAGCGCCGCCGCCATCACGAAGCTCGGCAGCGTCATCGGCAAGATGATGTGGAAGAAGCGCTCGAGGGGCCCCAGCCCCAGGGTGGCGGCCGCTTCAAGTTCTTTGCTGCCCATGTTGACGAAGGCGGAGGTGAGCGGCTGCACCACGAAGGGCAGCGAATAGAGGATGGAGGCAAACAGCAGGCCGAGGAAACTGAAGGCAAGGGGGGCGCCGAAGGTATCCTTCCACCAGGCACCGAAGCCGTAGGAGGGGGAGAAGGCGAGCAGCAGATAGAAGCCGAGTACCGTCGGCGGCAGCACCAGCGGCAACGCCACCAGCGCCTCCACCAGCGGCCGCAGCCGGTGTTGGCTGCGGGACAGCCACCAGGCCAGCGGTGGTGACAGCAGCAGCAGGATGCCAGTGGTGCTGCCGGCCAGCTTCAGGGTCAGCCAGACGGCCAGCAGATCTCCCTCACTCATGGTCAAGGCCCCGGCCAGGTTCGAGCAACAACATGTCTTGCATCCTCATAGCAAAGGGTGGCCGGCCCAGAGGCCGGCCACCCATCATGCGGAATTAGCACTCACGCCATCATTGCGGCAGGGCATAACCCGCGTCCTTGATGGTGCTCTGGCCCGGGCCCTTGAGCCAGGCCACCAGGGCATCGACCGCTTCCCCTTTCTTCAGCACCAGCCCCTGCTGCTCGATGGCCGGATAGAGCTGATTCGGCACCGCCCAGGCTTCGCCGGTCTTGCCCGCTTCCACCAGGTTGGCCCAGGCGACGAAGCCCAGCTCGGCGTTGCCTGTGTCCACAAACTGCCAGGTCTGGCCGATGTTGGCACCGGTCAGCAGGCGATACTGCTTGGGATCGATCTTGAGCTGCTCCAGGGTCGCCATGGCGGCGGCGCCGTAGGGGGCGGTGCGCGGGTTGGCGATGGCGAGGTTGCCCTTCCAGCCGCGCAGGGTGGCTTCATCGGGGGCCGGGCCACCCTTCTTCCACAGGCCCAGTTGGCCGATGGCGTAGGTGAAACGCTCACTGCCCTTGCCCTCCGCCTCCAGTTTTTGAGGGGTACTGACGTCGGCGGAGAGGAAGAGATCGAAGGGGGCACCGTGGCTGATCTGGGTGTAGAGCACCCCGGTGGCCGCCGAGCTGATGACGACGCTATGGCCGGTCTTGGCGGTGAACTCCTTGCCGATGCGCTCTATGGTGCCCTTGAAGTTGGCGGCCACGGCGACCTTGACCTCGTCGGCCTGCACGGCACCGCTGTGCAACACGGAGGCGGAGGCGCCCACCAACAACACGGATAACAGCTGCTTCATTCCCTTACTCCTGTCATTACACCGAGGGGCCTGGTTCTGCCTGGCCCGAAAATGGGGCAATCCCTTCGCGGGACTCACTCCCTCAATATCAGCGTGCGCCTTACCAACTTCTTTTTACCAGCGAGCCGCGGCGTCGTCATCGCTCTGCTTGGCCTCGACCCAGCGCGCTATGCCCTCGGCGGTCAGCTCTTTCTTCCAGAACGGCGCCCGGGTCTTCAAGAAATCCATGATGAAGTGGCAGGCCTCGAAGGCCGCCTCCCGGTGGGCGCTGCTCACCGCCACCAGCACTATCTGATCGCCGAGCAGCAGCTCACCGATGCGGTGGATCAGGGTGCACTCCTGCAGCGGCCAACGGCCGCGCGCCTGGGCGACGATATCGGCCAGCGCCTTCTCGGTCATGCCGGGGTAGTGCTCGAGGGCCAGCCCCTTGACCTGCTCCCCCTGATTGAAGTCGCGCACCTTGCCGACGAAGGTGACGATGGCGCCCGTGTCGTGACGGGCGGCGAGCCGCTGGTATTCGTCACCGAGGGAGAAGTCGGCCCGCTGCACCAGGATGCGATCGGTCAAATCAGTGGGCATCTCGTGGGACATGGGCTCAGCCTCCGGTCACGGGGGGGAAGAAGGCCACCTCGTCGCCATCGACCAGCGCCGTATCGAGAGGCACCAGGGTCTGGTTGACCGCCACCAGCAGCTTGCCCGCTTCCAGCGCCAGTGCCCACTTGTCGCCACGCTCGCACAGGGCCACGCGCAGTTGTTCGGCCGTGGCGTAGTCGCTGGGCAGGCTCAGCTCGTCGCAACCGACCAGCTCCCGCACCTGGGCGAAAAACAGAACCTTGATCATGCGTTCTCTCCTGCATCCGGCGCCAGCTGGAAGTGACCGGACTTGCCGCCCTTCTTCTCGACCAGGCGCAGCTGCTCGATCACCATGTCCTTCTGCACCGCCTTGCACATGTCGTAGATGGTGAGCGCCGCCACCGAGGCGGCGGTCAGGGCTTCCATCTCCACCCCTGTCTTGCCCGAGAGCTTGCAGAGGGTGCGGATATGCACCCTATTGTGCTCGGGCTGGGCTTCGATCTCTACCTCCACCTTGGTGAGTGCCAGCGGATGGCAGAGCGGGATCAGGTCGGCGGTCTTCTTGGCCGCCATGATGCCGGCGATGCGGGCGGTGGCAAAGACGTCGCCCTTGTGGTGCTGGCCGCTCAGGATCAGGGCCAGGGTGGCGGGCGCCATGGTCACGAAGGCCTCGGCGCGGGCCTCCCGTTCGGTGACCTGCTTGTCGGTCACGTCCACCATGTGGGCCTCACCGCTTTGATTGAGATGGGTCAGGTTCATCACTTTCCCTCAGGGGTGGGGTTCAAAGGTGGGAGACAAAGTTGCAGGGTCTGGTGCGGGCGTCGAGCTGATCCCGGATTAGCTGCTCCCAGCCCAGCTGGCAGGCGCCGGTGGAGCCGGGCAGGCAGCAGATGAGGGTACGGTTGGCGAGTCCCGCCAGCGCCCGGCTCTGCATGGCAGAACCTTTTATCTCGGCAAAGGAGAGCTGGCGGAACATCTCGCCAAAGCCCTGCACCGTGCGCTCGAACAGCACGCCCACCGCCTCAGGTACCCGGTTCTGTTCATTGAAGCCGGTGCCGCCGTTGATCAGCACCACCTGCACCGCCTCATCGACGATCCACTGGCTGACCTGGGCCCGCACGCGGAACAGATTGTCGGCGCACAGCGCCCGATCCGCCAGCTGATGACCGGCCTGCGTCAGGGCCGACACCAGATAATCCCCCGAGCTGTCGTCGGTGGCGGTGCGGCTGTCGGAGACCGTCAGTACGGCGATCTGGAGAGGAATGAATTCGCTGTTTTTGGGTGCCATTGGGCAATTCCTGTCAATCATTGACCACGAGAGGAGAAGGGATGACACGCCCCCACCCGGCCAGATACCGCCGAAGCCATGCCGGCTGGTGAGAGGGGAAAACGGTGGGGGTCGCGTTATCGCGCACGGATTCTATCAAAAGTTGCCGTGCAGATGGGATTAACGAGTCCATAAAAATGAAAAACCACAGGGCCGGGCATGCCCGACCCTGTGGTCACGTCCTTAGAAGCCTTTCACCCCCGTCATGTCGGGCAGCTGGTGCGCTATGCCCTTGTGACAGTCGATGCAGGTGCTCTCGCCGCTGGCCAGGTTGGTGGAGTGCATCTTGGCGGCACGCCGTCCCTGCAGGGAGAAGTCCATGTATTCGAAGTTGTGGCAGTTGCGACACTCCCTCGAATCCGTCTCCTTCATCCGCTGCCACTCCCGCTCGGCCATCTCGCGCCGATGCGATTCGAACTTCTCGCGGGTGTCCACCTTGCCGGTCAGCATGCCCCACAGCTCCTTGGAGGCCTGCACCTTGCGAATGATCTTGTAGGTCCATTCGTGGGGCACATGGCAATCCGGGCAGCTGGCGCGCACGCCGGAGCGGTTCGCGTAGTGGATGGTGTCACGGTACTCGACGAAGACGTTGTCCTTCATCTCGTGGCAACCGGTACAGAACTTCTCGGTGTTGGACGCCTCCATGGCGGTGTTGAAGCCCCCCCAGAAGATGACGCCGCCGAAGAAACCCATCATCAGCAGCACCCAGAGGGCCGCCTTGGAGGGAGACTTGAAGGTGGTCCAGAGTCGCTGCACAAAACCAGGTAATTTCATCTGTGGATTCCTCAGTTCGGTGCTTCGTTCAAGGGAAACTTGAAAGTGTTCCAGAGATGTTGCGCAAAGCCGGGTAATTTCATCTATGGACTCCTTAGTTCAGGGCTTCGACCGGCTTGAAAGTATTCTCCACCAGCGGCTTGGCATCCGCTTGCGGCACGTGGCACTGCAGGCAGAAGTAGCGACGGGGGGAGACTTCACCCAGGGTCAGGCCGTCACGGGTCTCGAAGTGAGTCGGGCTGATCTTGGGAGCCTTCATGGCACTGGCGTTCTTGAAGCTGTGACAGGCCAGACACTTGTTGACCTTGTTGTCCACCTCGTAGTTACGGGTATCGTGCGGGATCAGCGGGGGCTGATGCATGTACTGACGATCGTAGATGTCGCCATCCTTGCGATAGTTCTTGAGCGGGGCGGCCTCGGCCTCGATCGCGAGATCCGTGCTGCCTCGCTCCGACTTGATGCCTCCCGTGCTGTTGGTGATCTCGGGGACTGCCGCCATCAAGGAACCCGCCATCAAGCAGGCCAGCATTGCTCCAATCAGCTTTTTCATTATGTGTTCTCCGACGTTTTCTCTGCCTTGACGGCAAAACCTACTGTGATTTCGAAAACTTGCTCCGCGCAGACATCGATGCAACGGCCGCAGTTAGTGCACTCCTGAGCCACAATCAAGGGCCCGTGACCGCGCCTGGCACCGTGGACCGGGCCGCGCAGGATGGGACGCTCGGGGCAGACCGCATAACAATCCATGCAGTTGCTGCAACGCTCACGCCCTTTGGCAGAAATCTTGATAAACCCGACCCGGTTGAGCAGGGCATAGAAGGCCCCCACCGGGCAGAGATGGCCACACCAGCCTCGCTCCACCACCAACAGATCGAACAGGAACAGGGCCACCAGCAAGCCCCAGCCCGCTCCCATGCCAAACAGCAGACCGCGCAGGGTCAGCGACACCGGGTTGACCAGCTCCCACACCAGCACGCCCGTGATGGCCGGGGCCACCAGCACCATGGCCAGCAGCCAGTAGCGCGTGTTGCGGTTGAACTGACCGTTGCCCTTGAGACCGAGCCGGGCCCGCAGCCAGGCCGCCGCATCCGTGATGAGGTTGACCGGGCAGACCCAGGAGCAGAACAGCCGCCCCCCGACCAGCCAGTACCCGAGCAGCACTATGGCCGCGCCGAGCCACAGGGTGGCGACCGGCCAGTGACCCGCCGCGACCGACTGCAACAGGGTGAGCGGATCCGTCAGCGGCACCCTCTCCAGCAATAAAGAGCTCGAGAGGTTGCCCTTGAGGATCCAGATCCCCGCCAGTGGCCCCAACAGGAAGAGCCCCAGCACGCCGAACTGGGTCAGACGGCGCAGCAGCAGGAAGCGGTGTGATCGCCACCAGCCGAGCCGCACCCTCGCCTCTTGCCCCGGATAGCGGCTCATAGCCCCTCCGGTTTGCGGGTCGGCAGGGTGAGGCGCTCACCGATGAGCGACTTGCCCGCCTTCTGCTTCTCTTCCCAGCCGAGCCGGTAGTGATGGCCGAGCTCCCCCTTGGCGAGCCGGTGGGGCACCACCTTGATCGCCGCCGTCTC
The DNA here is from genome assembly GCF_019218665.1 of Aeromonas sp. sif2416. NCBI lineage: Bacteria > Pseudomonadati > Pseudomonadota > Gammaproteobacteria > Aeromonadales > Aeromonadaceae > Aeromonas > Aeromonas sp. sif2416. Next base: position 457,181 of record NZ_JAHUXC010000001.1, on the reverse strand, counting down.
CAGCACGCAGGCATGCTCGCACTTGCCGCAGCCGGTACAGCTGTCGCTGTGCACTGTGGGCAGAAACATGGCGTGCTTGCCGGTGCGCGGGTTGCGCACCAGTTCGAGCGTGATCGCCTGATCGATGAGCGGGCAGACCCGGTAACAGACATCGCAGCGCAGGCCCAGATAGTTGAGGCAGGTCTCATGGTCGATGAGCACCGCCACTCCCATCCGCGCCTGATCGATGTCGGTCATGGCCGGATCCAGCGCCCCGCTCGGACAGGCCACCACGCAGGGGATGTCGTCACACATCTCGCACGGCACGGCGCGCGCCTCGAAATAGGGGGTGCCGGTGGTCACCGGCTCCAGCAGCCTGGCGAGCTTGAGGGTGTCGTAGGGACAGGCTTCGACGCAGAGCCCGCAGCGCACACAGGCGCCGAGGAACTCCGCCTCGTCCAGGGCCGCAGGCGGCCGCAGTGCCTGGGCGGGCACCGCCTGCGCCTGCTGCCGGGCCACCCCGCCGAGCCCTGCGCCAAGCAGGCCCACGGAGCAGGCCCCCTTGGCAAGGTCGGCAAGGAACTGGCGACGGCTGCGACTCATCCCCCGGGCCCCGCCTTACGCCTTCATGACCTTGACGGCGCACTTCTTGTAATCCGTCTCCTTGGAGAGCGGATCCGTGGCGTCCAGGGTCAGCTTGTTGACCAGCTGGCTCGCATCGAAGAAGGGCATGAACACCAGGCCTTTGGGCGGACGGTTGCGGCCGCGGGTCTCGACCCGGGTCTTCACCTCACCCCGGCGGGAGGCGACGATCACCTCTTCGCCACGGCGCACGCCACGGGCCTTGGCATCTTCCGGGTGCATGAAGAGCACCGCATCCGGGAAGGCGCGATAGAGCTCGGGCACGCGGCGGGTCATGGTGCCGGTGTGCCAGTGCTCCAGCACGCGGCCGGTGGAGAGCCACATGTCGTATTCCTTGTCCGGCGACTCGGCGGCCGGCTCATAGGGCAGCGCGAAGATCACCGCCTTGCCATCGGGCTTGCCGTAGAAGCGCACCCCCTCGCCCGCCTTCACATAAGGGTCGAAGCCTTCGCGATAGCGCCACAGGGTCTCCTTGCCGTCCACCACGGGCCAGCGCAGGCCGCGGGCCTCGTGATACTGATCGAAGGGGGCCAGATCGTGGCCATGGCCACGGCCGAAGCTGGCGTACTCCTCGAACAACCCCTTCTGCACGTAGAAGCCGAAGTGGTCGGCCTCGTCGTTCAGTGCCCCCTTGCTCTGCTCTTTCGGGAACTGATCGACCTGACCGTTGCGGTAGAGCACCTCATAGAGGGTCTTGCCCTTCACTTCCGGCATCTTGGCGATGAGCTCGGCCGGCCACACCTCTTCCACGGTGAAGCGCTTGGCGAACTCCATCAGCTGCCACAGATCGGACTTGGCCCCTTCCGGCGCCTTGACCTGCTGGTGCCAGAACTGGGTGCGACGCTCGGCGTTGCCGTAGGCGCCCTCCTTCTCCACCCACATGGCGGTGGGCAGGATCAGATCGGCGGCCTGGGCGGTCACGGTCGGGTAAGGGTCGGACACCACGATGAAGTTGGCCGGGTTGCGATAACCGGGCAGCCCCTCCTCGTTCATGTTCGGGCCGGCCTGCATGTTGTTGTTGCACATCACCCAGTAGGCGTTGAGCTTGCCGTCCTTGAGCATGCGGCTCTGCAGCACGGCGTGGTAACCCACCTTGTCCGGGATGGTGCCTTCCGGCAGCTTCCAGATCTTCTCGGCGATGGCGCGGTGCTTGGGCTCGGTCACCACCATGTCGGCCGGCAGGCGGTGGGCGAAGGTGCCCACTTCCCGCGCGGTACCACAGGCGGAAGGCTGGCCGGTCAGGGAGAAGGGACCGCTGCCCGGGGTGGAGATCTTGCCGGTCAGCAGGTGGATGTTGTAGCAGAGGTTGTTGGCCCAGACGCCGCGGGTGTGCTGGTTGAAGCCCATGGTCCAGTAGGAGACCACCTTCTTGGCCGGATCCGCATAGATCTGGGCCAGTTTTTCCAGCTTCTCCTTGGAGACGCCGGAGAGCTTGGAGACCGACTCGACGTCGTAGTCCGCCACGAATTTCGCGAAGTCATCGAAGCTCATGGGGGTGGAGTCGCCGCTGTCCGGGTTCTTCGCCTGCTGCTGCAGCGGGTTGGTCGGACGCAGGCCGTAGCCGATGTCGGTGACGCCCTTACGGAACTGGGTGTGCTTGTTGACGAACTCCCAGTTCACCTTGTCGTTCTGGATGATGTAGTTGGCGACGTAGTTGAGGATCGCGAGATCGGTCTGCGGGGTGAACACCATGCCGTTGTCGGCCAACTCGAAGCTGCGATGCTCGAAGGTGGAGAGCACATGCACCTGCACGTCCGGATTGGAGAGGCGGCGATCGGACATCCGGGACCAGAGGATGGGGTGCATCTCGGCCATGTTGGAGCCCCACAGCACGAAGGCGTCGGCCTGCTCGATGTCGTCGTAGCAGCCCATGGGCTCATCCATGCCGAAGGTGCGCATGAAGCCGACCACGGCCGAGGCCATGCAGTGACGGGCGTTGGGATCCAGGTTGTTGGAGCGGAAGCCCGCCTTCATCAGCTTGGAGGCGGCGTAGCCTTCCCACACGGTCCACTGGCCCGAGCCGAACATGCCGACCGCGGTCGGGCCCTTCTCTTTGAGGGTGGCCTTGAACTTCTCGGCCATGATGTCGAACGCCTGATCCCAGCTGATGGGGGCGAAGTCACCGTTCTTGTCGAACTTGCCGTTGGTCATGCGCAGCAGCGGCTGGGTCAGACGATCCTCGCCATACATGATTTTCGACAGGAAGTAGCCCTTGATGCAGTTGAGGCCACGGTTGACCGGCGCATCGGGATCGCCCTGGGTCGCGACGACGCGGCCGGCCTGGGAGCCCACCAGCACTGAGCAGCCGGTCCCGCAGAAGCGGCACGGCGCCTTGTCCCAGGTGATGGCGGTCTTGTCGGTGCTGGTGATAAGGTTCGCCGCCAGGGTGGGGGCACTGACACCGGCCACGGCAGCGGCAGCCGCCACCGCATTGGCCTTCATAAAGTCGCGTCGACTCAGCTTCATGGCATATCCTCGCATTGCTTATCGAGTTCATCGAACTGGTGGTAGATCAGGGCGGCGGAGAGCACCCCGGGCATTGCCCCAATGGCATCTATGGCCGCCATGATGGGGCGCTGGCTCGACCCTTCCAGGGTCACCACCAACTTGCCTTCGTCGCTGACAGCGTGGATCTCGGCACCCTCGAGGGCCGCGATCTGTTCGGCGAGCCGGTGACGCAATGGGGGCTGGGTCAGCACCACCAGGCTCGATACGTGGAACTCTTCTCGGTTCATAGTGTTTTCCAACTTGCTCATCCTTGCTTCCTATCGGCTAGCGGCAGAGGCGATGCCACCCTGGGGGCATGCCGGCGACGCCCTGGCTCAGACCTGATTCGGTTCGCCGCGGGGTGCGCCGACCCTGATGCTGCCGACCGGGCAATCCGCGACGCAGGCGCCACAGCCATTGCACAGCTCGAGATCGATGCTGGGCGTCGGCACTCGTCCCAACTGGGGAGAAAAACGGATCGCATTGTGTTCGCAGCTGTCCTGACAGCGCTGGCAGAAGACCTGCTCATGGGCCAGACAACCGGCTTCGATATGGGCCACGTAGTCCCAGGGGGCTTCCGTCACCGGACGAAACAGCGGCAGCTCGCAGGCCGAGACACATTTGGTACAAAAGGTGCACTCGCCGCGGCTAAAGTCCAGGGTCGGGAAACCACCGTCTCCCTTGACCAGGATCTGCTCCGGACAGGCCGTCAGGCAGTCTCCGCAACGGGTACAGTCGGCCACGAAGTCGGGCCAGGAGAGGGACCAGGGCAGCCGTGTCTCGGGCTCGGGCGCACTCAGTCGGCCTCGAAACAAACCACGGCGTGACAGGTTGACCCCATCCGGCATATTGCTTCCTCTTCGCAGGTAAAAGACTCGAGTGCGGACTATGTGACTGGTATTTTCAATACCAATTATAAGCGTGGGTGTATATTGCGTCCCCGACAAGTTAAGGGATATACCACTAGGGGGATAAACAGGGGGGATTCTTGCGCTGGATCAATCCCTTGGCACAATGAGGTCACACAGGGGCGGGTCAAAATACCCCTATGTGAGGATTGCTTATTAATCGGTGGCTATTTTTATCGGGCGGCGAAACCTCAACCGCCGATGGAGGCAAGATGGGGGGTCATGCCGGCATTGCCGTCGTGCAGGCGATGGGTGGCGGCCTTGCCGACGAGGGCATGGCGGATCCGTTGTTGCAACTCGTCCTGTTGGCTGTCGGCAGTGAGCAGATCCCGCAGCTCCACACCGTGGTCGCCGAACAGGCAGAGGTGCAGCTTGCCCACAGAGGAGACCCGCAGCCGGTTGCAACCGGCGCAGAAGTCCTTGCTGTAGGGCATGATGAGCCCCACCCCGCCTTGTGACGCCGGGTGCATAAACACCTGGGCCGGACCGTCGTCGGCCCCGCGCAGCTGCTGGACCCAGCCATTGCCGAGCAGCTGCTGCTTGATGAGCTCGCCGCTGGCGTGGTGATCGCGAAACAGGCTGTCCATCTCCCCGGTCTGCATCAACTCGATGAAGCGCAGTTCGATGGGCTTGTGCCTGATCCAGGCCAGAAACGCATCCAGCTGCTGATCGTTGAGCCCCTTGAGCAGCACCGCATTGATCTTCACCGACTTGAAGCCGGCGGCCAGCGCCGCTTCGATCCCCTCCATCACCTCCGCCAGCTTGTTCTCGCCGGTGATCTGGTGAAACTGGCGCGGATCCAGGCTGTCGACGCTGACGTTGAGGGCGGTCAGGCCAGCATCGAACCACTCCTGCGCCCGCTCCTTCAAACGATAACCATTGGTGGTCATCGCCACCTTCTCGATCCCGGGCGTATTGGCCACGGTCTCGATGATGGCGGTGAAATCACGGCGCAGGGAGGGCTCGCCACCGGTCAGGCGCACCTTGCGGGTGCCCATGGCGGCGAAGCCGGACACTATCCGGCGGATCTCCTCTTGCGAGAGAAACGACTTGCGCCCCTCGGGGCGATAGCCGTCGGGCAGGCAGTAGGTACAACGAAAATTGCACACGTCGGTGACCGACAGGCGCAAATAGTAAAAACGACGGGAAAAACCATCTTCAAGTGGCAACATAAACACCTTTCCAAATACGGGAGGCCAGGGCATTTCTTTCCTGACCCTTACAGCGCGAAGATCGGCTGACGGCGGTTTCCCCCTATCTGAGGACTTAGGCAAAACCGCTCGGAGTTCATCTAGTTTTTCGATGCTAGCACAAGTTGGAGTACACTCCCACGCAACTTTATGTGGTTTATTACCGGCCCCGGGACCCTCAACCAGCATGCGAAAGTGGTTCAAAGTGCAGTCTGTCAGCAGCGCCATCGGCCGCTCCATGGTACTCATCCTGTTCATGGCGAGCCTGATCGCCGTCGTCGCCATGGTCACCCTGTTCTATTCGGTCCCCGATGCCAAGGCCATCAACCTGTCCGGTTCATTGCGCATGCAGGCCTATCGCATGGCCTACGAGATCGAGCAGGGCCAGACCGTGCTGGGGCGGCTCGCCCAGTTCGAGCAGACGCTGCGCGCGCGCGAGTTGCAGGAGACCCAGCGCTGGATCACCCCCGCCTCCCTGCGCCGCACCTATGGCGAGGTGCTGCTGCAATGGCAGGTGATGCGTGAGCACATCGAGAATGCCACCCCCAGGCGCTACACCGACAACACCGAGCAGTTCGTCGCCGCCATCGACGACTTCGTCAACCAGATGCAATACCACGTGGAGTTCAAGGTGCGCATGCTGGCGCTGGCGGAGGGGCTGGGGCTGCTCTCCATCATCACCATCGCCTGGTTCACGGTGCGCTTCACCCGCCAGCAGGTGGTGGCCCCGCTCAACCAGTTGGTCTATTGCGCCCGCCAGATCCAGCGCCAGGAGTTCGATCTCACCCTGCCCCCCCACTGCGAGAACGAACTGGGGGAGCTGTCGGGCGCCTTCGTCACCATGGCGGACGAACTCGGCAAGCTCTATCGGGAGCTGGAGAGCAAGGTGGAGGAGAAGACCGCCAAGCTGCAACAGGCCAACGATACCCTCTCCTTCCTCTACTCCACCGCCCAGAAGCTGCATGCGGCGCCGCTGAGCCGGCGTACCCTGCAGAAGCTGCTGGAGCGGGCGGCCGCCCATCAGCACATCGACTACATCCGGCTGACCCGCTTCGAGCACAACGCCATGCCGGTGTACATCACCGGCCGCAAGGGCTGGCCCGGCGATCTGGATAGCCTGGTGAGCTTCTATCTGCAGATGGACGATCAGGAGTTCGGCCGACTCGACATGATCAGCGAGCACCCCATCGACGAGCGGTTGATGAAGAACTTCTCCATGCTGCTGGCCCAGGTGCTGCACAAGGATCAGACCCTGCTGCAACATCAGCGCCTGCTGCTGATGGAGGAGCGAGCCGTCATCGCTCGCGAGCTGCACGACTCGCTGGCCCAGGCGCTCTCCTACCTCAAGATCCAGTCCACCCTGCTCAAGCGCTCCGTCGCCAAGGGGGATCACGGCAAGGCCGAGGCGGCCATGCAGCAGATCGACGAGGGGCTCAGCAACGCCTATACCCAGTTGCGCGAGTTGCTCGGCACCTTCCGCCTCAGCATAGGTGACGCCAATCTCGGCGAAGCCATCGGCGTCATGCTGGAGCAGCTCAAGCCCCAGACCCGGGCCGAAATCAGGCTCCAATACGGTCTGGCCGATACCGACCTCGAGGCGGGGCAGCACATCCATATCCTGCAGCTGATCCGTGAGGCAGTGCTCAATGCCATCAAACATGCCGGCGCACAGCTGATTGAGGTTAGCTGTGAGACCCTGGCTGATGGTAACATTCAGGTTCAGATTTCAGATGATGGTGTCGGAATAGGGGGCGCGAGCTCCGCGGTCAATCACTACGGTCTTAGCATCATGAGCGAGCGCGCCAGCAAGTTGCACGGCCAGCTGGCCATCAGTGAGCCGCCATCCGGCGGCACCCGTGTACACCTGACCTTTCCCACCAGCCTAACAAGAGACGCCTGATGGACGAGATGAAATATAGTGTTCTGGTCGTGGATGACCATCCCCTCATGCGCAAAGGGATTGTGCAGCTGCTGGAACTGGAAGATAACATCGAGGTGATCGGTGAGGCTTCCAACGGTACCGATGCCGTGGCCATGGCCAAGGAATCCGAACCCGACCTGATCCTGCTCGATCTCAACATGAAGGGGCTCTCCGGCCTCGACACCCTCAAGGCGCTGCGGGCCGAAGAGGTCACCTCCCGGGTGGTGATCCTGACCGTCTCCGATGCCCGCCAGGACGTGGTGGCCCTGCTCAAGGCCGGCGCCGATGGTTACCTGCTCAAGGACACCGAGCCTGACATGCTGCTGGGCCAACTGGCCGATGTCATGACCGGCAAGCAGATCCTGAGCGAGCCGCTGCGCCCCTATTTGGAAAACATCTATGAGCTGGATCATCTGCAGCAGAAGCTGGAGAGCCTGACCCGCCGCGAGATGCAGATCCTGCGCGAGATAGCCAAGGGGCTCTCCAACAAGCAGGTCGCCTCCGTGCTCCATATTTCCGAAGGAACGGTCAAGGTCCACGTGAAGAGTCTGCTGAAGAAGCTCGAGGCCCAGAGCCGGGTGGAAGCCGCCGTCATGTACCTGGAGCAGCGCAACTAGCGCGCTCACACCCTGGGTCCTGCGATCACATCAGGGTCGCGGCTGGCGGCTCAGCTGGCTGCATAAATAATCAATCAGGCCCCGCTACGTCGGGGCCTTTTGCTGACCAGGTGTCGGCCCGCCCCCGCCACACAGTCCCGATCGGCCGGGCCCATGAAATGATTTATTTCCCCTCTGTGCCTTATTGAGCGAGTGCATTATTATCTTCAGGCGACCACATAGGAAGGATGGACGGCATGACTCCCGAACAGATCGAGTTGGTGCAGAGAGCATGGGGCAAGGTAACCGCGTTGAATCACACCTATGTGCAGGAGGTGTATGAGGAGCTGTTCCGACTGTCGCCGGAATTGATCGACCTCTTTCCCGATCCTGCGGGCATGCCGGTCGCCAAGGTGTCGGAGACCCTGAACACGGTGATCACCAGCCTGGAGCAGCTGGATGCCTTGGGTTTCATCATCAGGGATCTCGGTCGCAGGCACCGGAAATTCAAGGTGGAACCACACCAGTTCGCACTGTTGAAGCAGGCGCTGACGACAGTGCTGGCGCGGCGCTTGGGCGCAAACTTCAAGCCAGAACTGGCCGAGGCCTGGTCACAGATGTATGACGAGATCGCGGCCCTGATGCTGGAAGGCTTGAACCAGCACGCCGAGTCAACCGCCTAGCCCACATCTGCCATCATACCAGACAGCAGCTACCGCTGAAGGTGGATGGCAGAGGCGCATTTTGCAGGGGAGTCATTTGCAATATGCGAACGAGACCCCATTCTGCAGATGGGGCATGTTCGAAACCCTTGCGAGTCACTTGTGTCCAAGACTGCATCGGACCAACGCTGTATTTTTTCCTCCCCATAACCACATGATTTTCATCGACTATTAAAATAGTTCTTCCTTCAACGGCCCCAATAAACCGATTTCCCCACCCTCTGGCACAGTCACTGCATTGTCATATGCAGATGCGACTTATCGGAGGATGGAACATGAAACTTCAACCCTTGGCACTGTTCCCCTTGCCCTCACACATACTGCCGGGCGGGAAACTCCCCCTGCGCCTGTTTGAGCCACGCCACCTGCAGATGCTCAAGGAGTCGTTCATCGATGATCGGGGCTTTGGCATCGTCATGGAAGAGACGACCAGCACGGGCAGCTGCGGACGCATACTGCCGGTCGGTACCCGCGTCAAGGTGACTGATTTCTATACCCTCAACGATGGCTTGCTCGGGGTCACAGTGCTCGGTCTCGAACGCTTCTCCATTCATGAAATGGAGACGGACGAAACCGGCTTGCGCCACGCCAAGGTAGAAACCCTGCCCAACTGGCCGAGTGCCCACTCCGATTTCAGCGACACACCGCTGGTGAGCAGATTGAGGGAGGTGTTTGAACAATATCCGGAACTGGATGAGCTCTACCCGGACAAGCAGTTCGACGATGCGGCCTGGCTCTGCCAGCGCTGGCTCGAGATCCTGCCCATGCCGATCTATGAAAAACAGATGTTGATTGCCAAACAAAACAGTGAAGCGGCGCGCCAGTTCTTGCGCCGACTGATCGCACAGTGAGTCAAAAGCAGCTTTGCAAAATGCGAATATTCTTACAATGAAAACACATAATTCGCATTTTGCAACGATCCGGCAGCGAGGAATGACAGATTACTCAGCCGCAAGCCGCAAAAACAGGTCATTAAAAGTTGGCACGAATTTTTCATAAGTGCCTGTACAACCCGATTTATCCCGTGCTCTCTTCAGTATTTGCTGAAGAATTGGTCAACCACCAGGTTGACCATTTTTTTATCTGGATCCCGGGTTGGCGGTCCCGCAATGCCGCTGCAAGCAGCTGCGCAGCCGGGCCAGGCTGATCGGTTTGGCCAGGAAATCGTTCATCCCCTGAGCCAGACAGCGCGCCCTGTCCTCCGTCATGGCATTGGCCGTCAGCGCCACTATCGGGATCCCACACCCCATTTCACGCAAGCGGCGGGTCGCCTCCAGCCCATCCATATGCGGCATCCGCATGTCCATCAGGATGAGATCGGGCCGCCGCTCGTTGACCTGCGCCAACGCCTCCAGGCCATTGGCCGCCAGCCGCACCCTGCACACCAATTTCTGCAGCATGAGCGACACCACCAGCTGATTGACCGGGCTGTCCTCCACCACCAGCACATCCAGATCCAGCATGGCGAGCGCATCGGTGACGGGCTGACCCGGGTCGATGCAAGGGGCCGCCATGCCGGGCAACTCGAACCAGAAACGGCTGCCCTGACCGGGCGTACTCTGCAGGCAGATCTCGCCGCCCATCAGTTGCACCAGCCTCCGGCTGATGGCAAGCCCGAGCCCGGAGCCGGAGAAACGGCGGGTGGCCGAGCTGTCGACCTGAAAAAATGGTTCGAACAGCAACCCCTGATCCTCGGCGGAGATACCTATCCCGGTATCGGTCACCGACACCCTCAGCCGCTCATCCTGCCACCCCAGCGCCAGCTGCACGCTGCCGGTGGCGGTAAACTTCACCGCATTGCCGAGCAGGTTGCCGATCACCTGGGACAGACGGACCGAGTCCCCCTGCAACCAGTCCGGCACCGACTCATCCAGTTGCCAATGCAAGCGGATGCCCTTGGCGCTGGCTTGCGCCTGCAGCGGCTCCACCAGCGCCTGACACAGGCGGGTGGGTTGCAGCGGCTCAGCATGCAGCGCCAGGGTATGAGATTCGATCTTCGAGAAGTCGAGCACATCATCGATGATGGTCTGCAGCAGATGCGCCGAGTGGGTGGCATGGCCGAGCAGGGCCTGTTGCTGGGCCTCGAGCCGCCCGTATTGCAACAGATCCAGCATCCCCAGCACCGCATTCATGGGGGAGCGGATCTCGTGAGTCATCATGGCCAGGAACTGTGACTTGGCCCGGTTGGCCGTCTCCGCCTCGTCCCGTGCCCGCGCCAGCTCCTGCTCCCGGCGGATCTGGTTGTCTATCTCCCGCGCCGTGCCCCGATAGCCGATAAAGACACCGTCGGCATCGAAGCAGGGCTCGGCGTTGAGCTCCATCCAGCGAGGCCCCCTGGCCAGCACCACCTGGGTGCGCATCGCCCGCACCGGCAGTTGCAGCGCGATCAGCCGTCGGTACTTGCACCACTCGGGATCCTGGGGGTCATGGGCAAAATCATAGAGGCTGCGGCCGACCTGGCGGGCGATCAGCTCTCTGCGGTAACCGGGGGCCGACACATAACTGAGCCTATGCTCGGGATCCGTCTCCCAGAACCAGTCGGACGCCATGGCGGCAAAGCTGCGAAAACGCTGCTCGCTGGCCTGCAGGGCCAGGGTCTTGAGCTCGACCTGCTCCTGCAGGCGAGCTCTATAGGCAATGTTGACCAGCGCCTGGGAGATGAGGGGACGGCACCGCTGCATCGCCGCCTTGCTCTTGAGATCGAAGGTGCCCACGGCGCCATGACGGCAGATGAGCACCCCGGAAAAACCGGGGGCCTGCAGCCCCGTCATCATGACGCTGGCCCAGCCCGCCGCCCCCGCCAGGGGCGCCAGTTCGGGCAGCTGGGACGGATCATAGATGACCAGGGTTTCCCCCGCGATGGCGCGGGAGAAGAGCGGGGTCAGTGGCCAGGGGCGGCCCGTCTCCTCGGGCTGGGTGCTGAGATGAGTGGTGCCGCTCGCCCCGCCCCAGGCCACCACATCCGCATGCTCGAAGCCGATGAAGGGCTTGAGCGCCTGGATGAGGCTGTCCAGCACCTGCTCCAGGCTCTGGGCATCGGCCAGCGTCGCCACCCCGCACAGCAAGGCCTGCGACTCCTGGCGGTATTTGGCCTCCCGCTCCCGGCAACGCACCAGCTCCACCAGCGTGGTCTGCAGCTTGTCACCCAGAGCTTCGAGTTCGGTATTGCCTATCATCTTGTGTCCAGCACTGTGTCAGCTATCGAGGAAGATTACGCTCGATACCATGAGGTTGCCATGGGCCAGCTCACCATGGGGCAAACGCCCCTGCTCGCCGAAGGTAAAGGGGGTGATGAAGGGGATCTCCCCCAGTTGGCTGCGGAACTGGTCGACGACGTCGTTCAGACTCTCCCCCAGCACCAGTCGGCAGCCGGCACAGAACACCACCAGGGCGCCGAAGGGCTGCAGGCTGCCCGCCATGCCATATTCGGGCTCGATCCGCACCGCATTCAGGCTGCGCTGCAACAGGCCTTCCTCACTGCTGTACATCAGCTGCAGGCGCTCCCCCAGCCGGGTCTCGGTAAACAGCCGCAACCCTTCTCTCGGAGTCACCGCCTCGGGATGAGAGAGCTTGTAATAAGGCATGTCGTCCAGGGTCCCGACCTGGCGGGCCAGCGGAGAGAGGGTGGTCTCCCTCAGGATGGGGCCCACCTGCCAAGGGGTCTCGCGCTCCGTCCAGCGGGCATACACCCGGGCCGCCGGCTCGTGATCTATGGTCAGCACCTCGCGCCCATCCAGGGCGGTGATGGTGCCATGCTGCTCGGTGGGCACATAGCCGGAGTGAAACTGGAAGGCCAGCTGGCAATCGGGGTAGAGCACCGCCAGCACAGCGCCTTGCCGGCTCTCGCCCTCGTCCCAGCACAGCTGCCATTCGCCGGTGACCCCATCATCCGCCGCCGAGCCCCCCACGACGGGAACCGTCGTGCCAAACTCCGCCTCGATCCCCGCCAGCATGACCTCTTCCAGCCCGGGGCTGGTATGCAGCAAGATGAGCTGTGGCAGCTCGCCGGGGCGTCCGCCATCGGCGATGGCGCCGCGCAGCAGCTGGCGCGCATCCAGCTCGTCCCCGGCCTGACCGGCCACGCCGTAGGCCCCCTTGTCGTCATAGAGGGCGGCGACCGCCAGGCCCCAGCCATGCCGGGCATGGTGGCCGGCCTGAGTCATGATCCCGCCGCAGGAGCTGCAACCGATGAGACGACAATCCGGGAAGCAGATTTTAAGCGCATGACGCAGTACCGCAGCATCGTGAGCTTGGGTAAAATAGACCAGCAACAACGATGGGGAATGAGCTGATTGAGCGAGCAGCCGCTCGACTATCTGTTGGGCGGCCAGCAGGGTCGTCTCTGCAAGAGAGTGAGCCGTCAGGAAGTTCAACGCCATCTCCTAGTGGTATGCGATGCAGGTGGTAAGCAAAAATCATACCCTTATCAAATGATTAGCTGGCCATATTGGCTAGAATGGTTCTCACAGACCCACCCACAGGATGGCTGCATGTGGCAAAAAAATATCAGTAACTTTGATCGGGTCGTCGCCATCGGCGGTGGCCACGGCATGGGCCGGGTGCTCTCTTCCCTCTCGTTTTTAGGGCAACGGCTGACCGGTATCGTCACTACCACGGATGATGGCGGCTCCACCGGACGCTTGCGCAAGAGCCAGGAGTGCATCGCCTGGGGGGACTTGCGCAACTGCCTCAATCAGCTGGTGACCGATCCCGGCATCGGCAGCCAGTTGTTCGAATACCGCTTCAATGGCAGAGGGGAGCTGGCGGGTCACAACCTCGGCAATCTGATGCTGCTGGCGCTCGACAACCTCTGTGTCCGCCCCCTGGATGCCATCCGGCTCATCAGCGACATGCTGAAGATAGAGCCCCAGTTACTGCCCATGTCCGAGCTGCCCACCGATCTCTGTGCCCACACCGTCTGCGGTGACCAGATCCTGGGAGAGGTCTCCATCGATCAGCTCGCCACCCCGCCACGGGCCCTGAGCCTGAGTCCGGCCGTGCCGGCCACCCGCGAGGCCGTGCAGGCCCTGACCCAGGCCGACATGATCATCCTGGGGCCAGGCAGCTTCCTCACCTCCGTCATGCCCCCCCTGCTGCTGGACGAGGTGGCTGGCGCCATTCGGGATAGCCAGGCCATCGTCGTCTTCGTCTGCAACCTGGTCGCCGAAAACGGGCCGGCCGGCCAGCTGGCACTGCCCGAGCAGCATCGCTGGCTGGAAGAGCGGATAGGTCAAGGCCGGGTCGATGCCATACTGGCGCCCGAGGGCCTCAGTGTCCCCGAGCTGGCGGATTGCCTCATCCAGGCCGAGCTGGGTGAGACCGCCCTGCCCCATCGTCACGATCGTCTCAAGCTTCGACAGGCGCTGGATGAGGTGATCCAGGGCAGGCACATCAGGCATCACAAGGCAGGCTGAGCCCGAGATCAGTGATAGCGGGCCAGATGGGAGAAGACTTGTGGCAGGGAGTGCTCCAGCTGCGCCAGCAGTTGGCCAGCCTCTTCTACATCTTCCCGGCGGCAGGCAAGCTCCAGCGCCATCACCTGCCGGTAGCTGGGCTCGGCACCATAACTGCCACAGGAAGACTTCATGCTATGGGCCACCCGGGCCAGTGCGGGCCAGTCCCGCTGCTCGTACAGCGGCCTGAGCCGAGCAAGCTGCTCGCCCACCTCCTCGACAAACACCGAGATGACGACGGGCATCATCTCGTGACCAATGTCCTCTGCCAGCTGCCGTAGCACCTTCTGATCCAGCCACTCCATCTTCGCTTCCCTTTGATGGTATTCAAACAGACCACAATATAGATGATGATCGCGCCGGCTGTCATCCGGCATAGGATCGCAGACCAGCCCGGTGAGCGGTCTCGATAACGCCATAATGTGAGCCGGTTCAAGTTATCGAAAAGCAGGAATACCAGGGAGCAACATAAATGTTGCCACCAAATTAACATTTAAATAACAATGCGAGTCATGAGAATGATGCGGCTCAGCAACACCTCTCTCATCCCTTTTGCCTGTATGGCTGCTGCGAAGAACCAGGGTAGGATTCTACCCTGGTATTTTTTTATCTCTCACTCGGGTGAATTGCCGTGCGCCAGTTCACCCAGCCGGAACAGGCAAAACTCCCCCGGCACCATCTTCACCCAATGTTCATTGCCGGTCAGCGGCCTCGTCGCGATCAGGGTCACCACGTCGTTCGGCGTCGTCTCACTCTGGAAATCGATGGCCACGTCCTCATCCAGCAAACGGGCCTCGCCAAAAGGCGCCCGGCGGGTGAGCCAGTAGAGGTTGTTGCTGCAATAGGTCATCACGAACTCCCCATCCGACAGCAACATGTTGAACACCCCCAAACCGCGCAACTCATCACACCGGCTCGCCAGATAGCGGAACATGGCGGGGAAGTTGGCCGGACGCTTGGGATACTTCTGCTCCAGCTGCGCGAGCAGCCAGCAGAAGGCGTGCTCGCTGTCGGTGTCCCCGACCGGGCGGTGACGCCCGGTCGACAGCCGCTTGTAGCCTGTCAGTTGCCCGTTATGGGCGAAGGTCCAGTAACGGCCCCACAGCTCCCGGGTGAACGGGTGGGTATTCTCCAGCGACACGCAGCCACGATTGGCCTGCCGGATATGGCTGACCACGGCGCGGCTCTTGATGGGCAGCGCCTGCACCAGCTTGGCGATGGGTGACTGGGCGCTGGGCTCGGGATCCTTGAAGGTGCGAAAACCGCGCCCCTCATAGAAGGTGATCCCCCAGCCATCCTTGTGGGGGCCAGTCTTGCCACCGCGCAGCATCAGCCCGGTAAAACTGAAGCAGATGTCGGTCGGCACATTGGCACTCATGCCGAGCAGTTCGCACATATCCAGTCCACTCCCTGAATGACTTGAGCCTCTCTTCAATCAGCGGCTCTCGCCGGAGGGGGCGCGACAGAAGCGGTCGGCATGACCGCACCGCGTCCCCTCCGACAGACGCCGATTACTCGGCCATCTCTTTTTCTTTTCAACCAACTGGATCAGCATAAGGCGGATCACCTCGCTGAGCAGCTGGTTACTTGGCCATCTCTTTTTCAACCAGCTGGATCAGGATGTGGATTACCTTGATGTGCACTTCCTGAATGCGGTCGGCATAACCGAAATGGGGCACCCGGATCTCGACGTCGGCCAGGCCGGCCATCTTGCCACCGTCCTTGCCGGTCAGCGCGATCACCTTCATGCCCTTGGCATGCGCGGCCTCGATGGCCTTGAGAATGTTGCCGGAGTTGCCGCTGGTGGAGATGCCGAGCAGCACGTCGCCACGACGACCGACCGCTTCCACGTAGCGGGAGAACACATAGTCGTAGCCAAAGTCATTGGAGACGCAGGAGAGGTGGCTCGGATCCGAGATGGCGATGCCGGCGTAACCGGGACGGTTCTCCCGATAACGACCGGTCAGCTCCTCGGCAAAATGCATGGCGTCGCAGTGAGAGCCACCGTTACCACAGGAGAGCACCTTGCCTTCCTGCTTGAAGGAGTCGGCCAGCAGGCGGGCGGCCGCCTCTATGCTCTTCAGGTTCTGCTCATCGGCCAGGAATGCCTGGAGCACGCTGGCAGCTTCGGTCAATTCATTGCGGATAAGTTCTTGGTACATGGCGTCTGGTGTCTCTTTGTATCGTCCAACATAGGGTTCCGCATTGTCGCACAAGCCAATCCCGCCGTCGCCCCCCGGCCAGCAGGGGGAAAGCCGGTTGCGTTAGCTCGCTCACGGCCGGGAGGTAACCGAGTTGTAAACATCTTGATAATTTTGTGCACATGAATTACAACAGAGGCCACATCCAACAGGTCAGACCTCTGGATCAGTTCATTCACTTAGCACCCAACTTCGGCAACTCATGCAAGGAGCAAACAATGACGACGACCCTCACTCTGCTCGGAGTGATCCTGGTGATCGGCGCCATGGCTTATCGCCGGGCGTCTCTGCTCACCTCTACGCTTGCCACGGCAGTCGCCCTGGTCATCGGCACCTTCTATGGCCAGGTTCCCCTGCTGGTGTGGGCTCTGTTCGCCCTGGTTGCCATCCCGTTGAACCTGGTGGAATTTCGCCGTAATCAACTGACCAGGCCGCTGTTCAAGCTCTACAAATCCATCATGCCGGAGATGTCGCGCACCGAGAAAGAAGCCATAGAGGCGGGCACCACCTGGTGGGAAGCGGATCTCTTTGCCGGCAACCCGAACTGGAAGAAGCTGCACGCCATCCCGGTCGCGACCCTCTCCAGCGAGGAGCAGGCCTTCATGGACGGCCCGGTCGAAGACGTGTGTCGCATGGTCAACGACTGGGAAGTGACCCATGAGCGCGCAGATCTCTCCCCCGAGGTGTGGCAGTATCTGAAGGACCACAAGTTCTTCGCCATGATCATCAAGAAGAAATACGGCGGGCTGGAATTCTCCGCCTATGCCCAGTCCTGCGTGCTGCAGAAACTGTGCGGCGCCAGCGCAGTGCTCGCCTCCACCGTCGGCGTGCCCAACTCCTTAGGGCCGGGTGAGCTGCTGCAGCACTATGGCACCGAGGAGCAGAAAGACCATTACCTGCCCCGCCTCGCTATCGGCAAGGAGATCCCCTGCTTCGCCCTGACCAGCCCGGAAGCGGGCTCGGATGCGGGCTCCATCCCGGACTTCGGCATCGTCTGCAAGGGAGAATGGGAAGGGGAAGAGGTGCTCGGCATGCGTCTGACCTGGAACAAGCGCTACATCACCCTGGCACCGATCGCCACCGTGCTGGGGCTGGCCTTCAAGCTGCGCGACCCGGACCATCTGCTCGGTGAGGAAGACGATCTCGGCATCACCTGCGCCCTGATCCCGACCCATATCAAGGGTGTCGAGATCGGCCGCCGTCATTTCCCGCTCAACGTGCCGTTCCAGAACGGCCCGACCCGCGGCGAGGAGGTATTCGTGCCGCTCGACTTCATCATCGGCGGCCCCGCCATGGCGGGTCAGGGCTGGCGCATGCTGGTCGAGTGCCTCTCGGTCGGGCGCGGCATCACCCTGCCCTCCAACAGCACCGGCGGCGTCAAGATGCTGGCCCTGGCGAGCGGTGCCTACAGCCGCATCCGCCGCCAGTTCAAGCTGCCGATCGGCAAGATGGAAGGCATCGAAGAACCGCTGGCACGCCTCGGTGGCAACGCCTACATCATGGGCGCGGCGGCCAAGCTGACCGTGACCGGCATCGATCTGGGGGAGAAACCCTCGGTCATCTCCGCCATCGTCAAGTATCACCTCACCGACCGCGCCCAGAAGTGCGTCATCGATGCCATGGACATCCACGGCGGCAAGGCGATCTGCATGGGCCCGAACAACTACCTGGCCCGTGGCTACCAGGGCGCCCCCATCGCCGTCACCGTCGAGGGGGCCAACATCCTGACCCGCAGCATGATCATCTACGGTCAGGGCGCCATTCGCTGCCACCCTTATGTGTTGCCGGAGATGCTGGCCGCCAGCCACCCGGACCAGGAGCAGGCGCTCAAGGCGTTCGACAAGGCGATGTTCAGCCACGTCGGTTTCGCCATCAGCAACCTGGTGCGCAGCTTCTGGCTGGGCCTGACCGGTGCCCGCTTCGCCGCGTCGCCGTTCAAGGATCAGACCAAGGGCTACTACCAGCAGCTGACCCGCCTCTCCGCCAACCTGGCCTTCCTGTCCGACATGGCGATGGGCACCCTGGGCGGCGAACTCAAGCGCAAGGAGCGGGTCTCCGCGCGCCTCGGCGATGTGCTGAGCCAGCTCTATCTCGCCTCCAGCGCCCTCAAACGCTTCCAGGACGAGGGCCGTCAGCAGGCGGATCTGCCGCTGCTGCACTGGGCGCTGCAAGATGCGATGTTCAAGGCACAGGAGGCGATCGATGAGCTGCTGCGCAACTTCCCGAACCGCTGGATCGGGCTGGCCCTGCGGGTCATAGTGCTGCCGCTGGGTCGCGACCTGAAACGCCCGAGCGACAAGCTGGACCAGCAGGTCGCCCGTCTGCTGCAGACACCGAGCGCCACCCGCGACCGTCTGGCCGAGGGGCAGTACCTCACCCGCGAGGAGGGCAACCCCTTCGGCCTGCTGGAACAGGCTCTCGATGACGTGCTGGCCGCCGAGCCGCTGTTCGAGAAGATCTGCAAGGCAGACGGTCGCAAGCGCCCCTTCACGCAGTTGGACAAGGTCGCCGACGAGGGGCTGGCGCTGGGGGTCATCAACCCGGCCGAGGCCAACCTGCTGCGC
The DNA here is from genome assembly GCF_019218665.1 of Aeromonas sp. sif2416. Taxonomy (NCBI): domain Bacteria; kingdom Pseudomonadati; phylum Pseudomonadota; class Gammaproteobacteria; order Aeromonadales; family Aeromonadaceae; genus Aeromonas; species Aeromonas sp. sif2416. The sequence continues at coordinate 438,518 of NZ_JAHUXC010000001.1, read as the reverse complement.
CGGGCCGAGCAGAGTCGCCTGCGCACCATCAACGTCGATGACTTTGACCCCATCGACCTGGTCGCCAACAAGGCCCTGTTCGAACCATCGGCCTATCACAGAGCGGCCTGAGTCCGCGGATAAATGCCAAAACGCCTCCCTTGTGGAGGCGTTTTTCATGCCGATATCGGCAACCTCAGCGGAGGCGAAAGAGAGACGTATGCGGGATCATATTTTGGTTATCTATACGTTTCCTATCTTTAATGAAGCGGTTAAGGTAAGCACAGGATCACACACAGGATTGCATAATGGATGATCAAATCCTGATAATTGACGATGACGACGACCTCCCCCTGCCCACACCGCGCCCAGCCGGTTGGAAGGTGATGATCGTGGACGATGAGCCCGAAGTGCATCGCATCACCAAGATCACCCTGAGCAAGTTTGAATTCGATAACAAGCCGATCGATTTTCTGCACGCCTATTCGGCCGCCGAAGCCAAGGCGCTGCTCGCCGCGACCCCGGATGTCGCCCTGCTGCTGCTCGATGTGGTGATGGAAGCGGATCACGCCGGTCTCGAGGTGGTGAAGTTCGTGCGTGACGAACTGCAAAACAAGATGGTGCGCATCGTGCTGCGCACCGGCCAGCCCGGTCAGGCTCCGGAAGACGATGTCGTCACCAACTACGACATCAACGATTACAAGGACAAGACCGAGCTCACCTCCCAGAAGTTGCGCACCCTGCTGCGCGCCAGCCTGCGCTCCTACCGCGACATCCGCACCCTGGAGAGCAATCGGCAGGGGCTGGAGAAGGTCATCGAAGCCTCCAAGGGGATCTTCGAGCAGCGGGCCCTGCGCCAGTTTGTCGAGGGGGCGCAGACCCAGCTCAGCGCCCTGCTCAACCTGGAAGAGTCCCAGATCTACGATGTGAAGCACCTGGCCTACGAGGTGCGGGATCAGATACTGGAGCCGCTGCTGGCCGACGAGCCCTCGCTCCTGCTGAGCGAGGCGCCCGACATCTTGCGCCAGGCCATGACCAGGGGAGCCAACGTCTACGACGGCAACCAGCTGGTGCTCTACTGCCAGAATGCCCGCCATCACCTGCTATTCCACATCGAGACCACCCGCCCGCTCAACCAGATGGATACCGGCCTGCTGAGCCTGTTCACCGAAAACATCATAGTGGCGCTGGAGAACATCCGGCTCAACGAGGTGATAGGTGACAACCAGCGCGAGATCATCTATCGCATCGGCGAGCTGGTGGAGACCCGCTCCAAGGAGTCCGGCCTGCACGTCAAGCGGGTGGCGCTCTATACCGAGCTGTTCTGCCAGTTGCTCGGCATGAACGAAGAGCGGTGCGAGCTCATCAAGCGCGCCTCCCCCCTGCACGACATCGGCAAGGTGGGGATCCCGGATGCCATACTGCACAAGCCGGGCAAGCTCACCCCGGAAGAGTGGGAGATCATGAAGACCCACGCGCAATTGGGGCAGGACATGCTGTCCGGCAGCGATCTGGCGCTGTTCCAGATAGGCGCGACCATCGCCGGCAATCACCATGAGAAGTGGAATGGCAGCGGCTATCCCCGTGGGCTTCGGGGCGACCAGATCCCGCTGGAGGGGCGCGTCGTGGCACTGGCCGACGTATTCGATGCGCTGGGCTCGGATCGCTGCTACAAGCAGGCCTGGCCGCTGGATCGGGTGATGGCGCTGATCGAAGCGGAACGAGGCCAGCACTTCGACCCCCAGCTGGTGGATCTGATGCTGGCCAACCTGGACAGGTTTCTCGACATTCGCGATCAGCACAAGGATATCTACATAGGGGCGCATTGAGCGGCCAGCGAGGCATCCTCATCATAAAAAAAGCCGCCCCATGGGGCGGCTTTTTCACGGCCAGGGCCGGGTTACTGTTCCGGCAAATTGAGATCCAGTTTGAGCCCAGGCACCGCACTTTCGCTCTGCGCCTGCTGCGCCGCCATCGCCTTGTGCAGGGTCTGGCGCTTCTGTCGCAAGATGAAGCCCCCCGCCCCCAGCAGGAGCAGCAGCCCCCCACCAGCACTCAGCGCCCAGGGCAACCAGCCGCGGCTCTCCTGCTCCTCGAACCGGGTCTGAACCGGCACCGAGGTCGCGGGCGCCGCCGAGGGTGGTGGCGTCAGCACCGGCGGCAGGATGTTGAACGCCTTGATCGGCAGTTGCAGCTGGATTTCACGCCCCAATCGGGTCGTACCAAACAGGGTCGCCTCTACCTTGTACTGCCCCACCGCCTTGAGCGCCACGAGATCGATGCTGAGCCCGGGCTCGCTCGCCACGGCATTGAACGGCATGCTGACCCCAGTGCTGTCGGCGACCTTGCCCTGGATCAGCACCGAGGCCGGATCCAGCTCGTCGGCGTCGATGACGAACGAGAGCCTGGCCCCCATCTCGCCGGAGGGGGGCGCCAGGCTGTAACTCACCGGCCAGGGGTAGATCAGCACCTGCTGTGACTGGGCGCGGGAGAAGACCTGATTGCCGGTGCTGTAGAGTGCGCGGTACTTGCCAGCGGGCACGTCGAGCACCGCCTCCGCGGTCATGATGCCGTCACCCGGCACCTCATCGAGCCCCTTGCCATCGTCGAGGTAGTGACCGAGCGTCTCCTCGAGCATGGGCTCTCCGCTCTGCTCGGCATTGTTGAACTGCTGCAGCCTCACCGTCATGCCCAGATCGGAGAGGTAGTACCCCGCCCCGGGGGCAGCACCATCGATCAGCAGCCGGGACTGAAGCTTGATGCGTTCACCCTGATAGAGCTGAGTCGGCAGCGGCTCGCTCTCGAGCCGGACGTCGGACAGCAGGCGCACCCGGTTCTCGGGATCGACAGCCCCTATGGCCTGCCAGGGGCCCGGCATGGGGTCGCGCACCGTGATGAGATCCTGATCCTGCAACGCCAGCCAGCCCACCTCGGGCGGCGTGACCTTGCCGACATAGAGCTTGCTGCCATCGGGCCGCACCAGGATCACCGAGGGCATCCCCGGCTTGCGCTTGACGATGAAGGTGATCTCTTTCACCCCGTAATCGATGCGAAAGCGATTGTCGAGCAGGGGAATATCGGAAGGGGCAAACACCTCGTTGGCCATGACTGAAAGTGATAGCGAGGCCAGCAGCAGGCCACCCCAGAGGGTCCTCATTGCCGCCACAGGCAGGCGCCTCCTTTCTTCTGCACCAGATCGAGCCGCGCCTCGTGGGCCGCGAGTACCTCGTCATTGGCGCGCACCACCTTGAGCGGCGAGCGGTTGCTCTCCAGCCGGCGGATGCCGGTGTCCTGGCTGCTGTCATTCTCGCTGCTCTCATTGGCCAGGTTGAGCTTGGTCTGGCCACCTGTCATCAGCAGGTAGACGTCCGCCAGGATCTCCGCATCCAGCAAAGCCCCGTGCAGGGTGCGGTGGGAGTTGTCGATGCCGTAGCGATCGCACAAGATGTCCAGGTTGTTGCGCTTGCCGGGGAAGAGATCCCGCGCCATCGCCAGGGTATCTGTGATGCTGCAGATATCCGCCGTCTTGAAGCTGAGGCCGAGCTTGCTGAACTCATAGTCCATGAAGCCCACGTCGAAGGGCGCATTGTGGGCGATGAGCTCGGCGCCACGGATGAACTCGATGAAGTCGTCGGCTATCTGGCTAAAGGAAGGCTTGTCGACCAGGAAGGCATCCGTGATGCCGTGTACCTGGATGGCCTCGGGGTCCACCAACCGATCCGGCTTGATATAGACGTGGAAATGATTGCCCGTCAGCTTGCGGTTGATCACCTCCACACAGCCGATCTCGATGATGCGATGGCCGAGGTAGACGGGACCGCCTGCCGTGTTCATACCTGTGGTTTCAGTATCCAGAATGATCTGGCGATTCAGTTGGGGTGTGTTCATGATCCAATCTATGTCAAACTTCGGTTTTACTCGCTAGTTTACCCCAAGCCTCATGTTAAAACAGATTGATTGCTCATGTTGAAACAGATTGATTTATACACGGATGGCTCCTGCCTCGGTAATCCGGGCCCGGGTGGTTACGGTGCCGTCATGGTCTATGGCCAGCACCGCAAGGAGATTGCCGGCGGCTTTCGCCTGACCACCAACAACCGGATGGAGCTGATGGCCGCCATCATGGGGCTGCGTACGCTCAACGCCGCCTGCCAGGTGCGCCTCACCACCGACAGCCAGTATGTGCGCCAGGGGATCACCCAGTGGATCATCGGCTGGAAGAAGAAAGGCTGGATGACCGCCAACCGTCAGCCGGTCAAGAACGTCGATCTCTGGAAGGAGTTGGATGCGGAAGTCGCGCGCCACCAGATCGAATGGCTCTGGGTCAAGGGTCACTCCGGCCACCCGGAGAACGAGCGCTGTGACGAACTGGCCCGCGATGCCGCCAGCGGCAAGCAACTCGCCGAAGACGTGGGCTATCAGCCCTGATAGCTCCTCCCCGGGCCAGTCGCGAGACTGGCCCGATCGTGCATCACGCGAGGATGTAAGCTACCACCCCTGACGCGCCATGCCCGGCGCCGCCATCGACTCTGGCAGACGCCAGCGCCGGCGCACCGGGATCAGCGGAAAACGCCGCTTGCGGGCCGCGATCACATAGACAGAGGCCAGGGGCCGGCAATAGTCCCGCCCCAGACTCTCCCGCCACCAGCCGATCCGGCTCTGCCTTCCCATGAAGGAAAAACCGAAGCGCTCGTCAAACATCACCTCGCAGCCCAGCAGTTGCAACCAGTCGGTCACCCGCGTCGGGGTGAACATCCGCGCCGACCAGGGCAGCTGTTGTCGCATAAACGGCAGATAGTGACCGAGCCCCACCAGGCTGGTGGGGTTGTAACCGCTGACGATGAGCCAGCCATCATCGGTCAGCACCCGCTCGGCTTCACGCAGCACCTGGTGCGGATCCGGCGAGAAATCGAGGCAGTGGGCGAGCAGGCAGGCGTCCACGCTGCCGGTGCGTACCGGCAAGGCGAGCGGATCCCCCTTAATATCCAGCAGCCGCCCGCCGGGGGCGACCCCGATCTGGTGGCGGATGGAGGAGCCGCCGCAGGAGAGCTCGGCGCTCAGGGCGCCAATCTTCAGCAGATGATAGCCAAACAGGTGCGGGCACCAGTTATCGAGCCGCTCCTGCAGCTCGGCGGCCACCCAGTCTCCCATGGGCAGCGCCGACCAGCTGGTCGGGATCTCGATCTGTTGTTCGGTACGTGCCAGCTGCATAATGGGACCAATCCGGGGTTCGAACGCCATCCTGTTATATAAGATCCCTTCCACAAAGAGAACACAAAGAGAAGCCGAGCCATGTATACCGTCATCACAGTTCCTGCCTTTAACGACAACTACATCTGGTTGATCCGACACGAAAATCACTGCCTGGTCGTGGATCCGGGCGAGGCAGCCCCGGTACTGGAGCGGCTCGAGGCGCTCGGGCTTGAGCTCGATGCCATACTGCTGACTCACCATCATAAGGACCATGTCGGCGGCGTCGGCGAGCTGCTCCGTCACTTCCCCCGCGCCAGCCTCTATGGTCCAAGGCACGATCCCATGCCGGCCCATCACGGTCAGTGGCTCGAGGACGGGGATAGGATCAACTGGCACGGCCTGAGCCTGGATGTCATCCATGTGCCCGGCCACACCCTTGGCCACATCGCCTACCACGGTCAGGGCATGCTGTTTTGTGGCGATACCCTCTTCTCCGCCGGCTGTGGCCGCCTGTTCGAAGGCACCCCCGCCCAGATGCACGACTCCCTGCAACGGCTCGCGGCCCTGCCCGATGACACCCTCCTCTATTGCGCCCATGAATATACCCTCTCCAACCTGCGTTTCGCCCACGCGGTCGAGCCCGACAACCAGGCGATCCAGCGCCGGATCGGCCTGATCAGCAAGCTGCGCCAGCAGGGCCTGCCGAGTCTCCCTTCCCGGCTGGGGGATGAGCGGCATTTCAACGTATTTCTGCGCTGCGAGCAGGATTCCGTGAGATTTTCTGCTGAGAAATACGCCCTTAAATGCTTGGAAAATCCAGAGGATACCTTCGCCGTGCTGCGGGGCTGGAAGGACGTTTTTTGAACAAACCTTGATCAGGGGGCCATTGCCCCTTATGATGCGTGCTGTTTTTCCTAAAGATGACCTGAGCGAGATGAAGCTACGAACGGCCTTATTGGCAGCGCTGTTTCTCAGCGGCTGTCAAAACCTGAGCCATCAGGATGACCGGGCGGTAACGGCAATCGAGCCGATCAAATCCCCCCAAGTCAGCAAGAAAACATACAAAAAACATTCAGCGCGCTTCCTGTTCGGTGATGAACAGATTGAAGAACTGGATGACACGGATAACCTGTGGGTGCGTATCAGCGATGATATGCAGCTTGACTCGCATGAGAACGCCCGTGTCCGCCAGCAGCGTGATTGGTTACTGCGTAATGATAAGCATATGGCGACCATTGCCAGCCGGGCTGAGCCCTACCTGTATCTGATGGTAGAGGAAATCGAACGGCGTGAGCTGCCAATGGAGCTTATTACCATCCCCATGATCGAGAGCATGTTCGATCCCAATGCCCGTTCCCGCAGCAATGCGGTCGGTCTTTGGCAGTTCGTGCCTGCCACCGGCAAAAACTTCGGTCTGCGCCACGACAACTGGTATGACGGCCGTCGCGACGTGCTGGCATCCACCAATGCCGCGCTGGACTACCTGGAATACCTGAACCGTTTCTTCGACGGTGACTGGCTGCAGACGCTGGCCGCCTACAATGCCGGTGAAGGCCGAGTACGCAACGCCATCATCCGCAACCAGAAGGCCGGTCGACCGACCGATTACTGGTCGCTGGACCTGCCCCGGGAAACCCGGATGTATGTGCCCAAGATCCTGGCCATGGCTGACATGATCCGCAACGCGGACAAATACAATGTCACCCTGCCGGTGCTGGCCAACAGGCCGCAGCTGCGCACCATCAACACCGGTGGCCAGATCGATCTGAACGTGGCGGCGCAGTTGGCAGGCATTTCCGCCTCCCAGCTCAAGGAGGTCAATCCGGCCCTCAAGCGCGGCATGACCTCGCCACAGGGACCCTATCAGCTGCTGGTACCGGTCGAGTATGCGGATACCCTGGAGCTGGCCCTGGCCGACCTGCCCAAGCGTGAGCGTACCCGTGGTGCCGGCTCCTATCAGGTCACCAGCGGCGATACCCTCTCCCGCATCGCCCAGAACCACGGGGTGAGCGTGCAGCAGCTCAAGCTGGCCAATAACCTGCGCAGCAACAGCCTGCGCCGTGGCCAGACCCTGATGATCCCCCATGGTGGCAAGCCGATGGCGGCTCAGGCCAGCCAGAGCAAGCCACAGCAGCTGGCCAGCCGCAGTGGCAGCAAGATCCAGTACAAGGTGCGTTCCGGTGATAATCTCTGGAGCATCAGCCAGGCGCACGGGGTAGCTCACGACGAGCTGGCCAAGTGGAACGGGCTGAATGCCAAATCGGCTCTGAAGCCGGGCATGAAGTTGGTGGTCTGGCCCAAGCAGGGCAAGGGCAGTAACAAATCCATGGTCTATCAGGTGCGGCGCGGGGATTCCCTCTCCTCCATCGCCGCCCGCTTCCAGGTCGCCGTCAACGACGTGATGCGCTGGAATCAACTCGGCAAGAGCGACTACCTCAAGCCGGGCCAGGAGCTGACCCTGTTCGTGAAGAACAACAGCTGATGGTTGATGACCGACTAAAAAAATACCCCGCCTGGTGCGGGGTATTTTTTTGGCTGTTCAGCGGGCCACATCGCTCAGGGGCTGATGGCCTGGGCCGCGAAACGCGCCACTATGGGGTTGTGATCCGAGGCATCGGTGGCGGGTGAGTTCACCTCGACCAGATCCAGATTGCGGTAGTAGAGGTGGTCCAGCGGGCGGCCGAAGGCGGTGCGGCGCAGATCCGGTACCGGGATGGCTTCCTGCAGGCCGAGCTCTCCCACCAGCTTGTTCAGCCAGAACGCGCGCTTGTCGCTCCAGGTGTTGAAATCCCCCGCCAGAATGACCGGGCCCTGGTGACGATGGATCAACGCGGTCAGATCGTTGAGCTGCTCGCGGAAGGTGGCCATGCCCAGCTCGAAGTTGACCGCATGCAGGTTGACCACCAGCACACCGTCAGGATCACCCTGCAAGGGGTACAGGCTCACCAGACCGGACTTGGGAATACGCAGCAGAGGCTCGGGTGAGCGCACGCCGCAGACGAAGGCCTGTGGCGTTTTGGCCACTGTCATGACGCCGAAGGAGACACCGCCCTGGGTGAAGGCTTGCAGCTGCTGCCACTGGAGGTCGCCGCTCCTCAGCCAATCCAGCATCTCGGGCCGGGTCGCCGACTCCTGCAGCAACACCAGATCCTGGGACTTGGCATACTCGTCCAGCCCTTCACGCCAGTTCTTGCGCTGACCCTTGTAGAGATTCCAGACGGTGAGGCCAAACTCGCGGGGCAAGGCGGTGGAGGCCAGCGCCACCAGCGGTGGCTGCTGGCAGCTGATGCCGGGAACTATGCCCGCCGCCGTGACCAGATGATCCTGATCCGGCACCTCGAAACAGCCAACCAGCCCCAGCGTCAGCAGGGAGGTACCCAGAATACGATAACTATTTTTCATTGGCTAACAACCACCTGCCTCTGCAATGCGCCATGACCATCACAAATGTCATGGACGCCGACTAGTCTCATTATTCGTGTCCGGCCCGACTCATCCATGAGGGATCCCGCAATGGCGAGACAGCACCAGTACCGCGTGACATTTTATGATCAACAAGGAAATTGTCACCAAGTGGAGCTTTCCACCGTCTATCAGATCAGACGGGATCCCCAGTGCGATCTCTGCCTGTTTGACACCCAGCACTGCGTGGGATCGGAAGAGATGCTGGAACGCATGATACGGCAAAAAACCGGGCTTGAGCAGGAAATATCCATCATCAACGCCCGGCTTATCTGAGCCGGATCAGACCGGAACGGGACGGGATCTGCCCTGATCGTCGATGGCGACGTAGGTGAAGACCCCCTCGGTCACGCAGTAGCGCTGGGCTTCATTTTCCCGCAGCACCGGCTTGACCCACACCTCCAGCTTGAGCCGCATGGAGCTGCGACCCACCTTCAGGCAGCGACCGTAGCAACACACCACGTCCCCGACCTTGACCGGACTGTGGAAGGTCATCCCCTCGACGGAAACGGTACAAATACGTCCTTTTGCCAACTCCTTGGCCATGATGCCCCCACCTATATCCATCTGGGACATGATCCATCCCCCGAAGATATCGCCATTGGGGTTGGTATCGGCTGGCATCGCCAGAGTTCTCAGCAACAGTTCCCCATCGGGATGACGCTTTGTATCTACCATCATTACCGCTCTCTCTATCATGGATGCGGCATGATAGGGGGCGATCCCGGCCTTGGCAAACCTCAATTGCCCGCCAGCCCCGGCGAATACAGGGCTGGACGCGGCCCGTCACCGACACAACAGACGATATTGAGCCCCATTTCCGGCTCAGCGATCCGGGGCGGCCTGCTCGGCAAACCAGTGCGCCGGATCGGGCCAGCGGTAGACGAAGCCGAGCCGCTGGCAGATGCGTTGCCCCTCGATCGGCGCAAAAACGCCGGCGGGCTCGATAAACTGCGGGGGCGCCAGGCCGAGCAGCCGGCTCGCGAAGGGATAGAGCTGCTCCCGGCGCGGGTGCACGGGGGCGCTCAGGTTGTAGGCATCCCCGTCCTGTCCCTGGTCCAGCATCAGCTGGCAGGCCGCCACCACGTCATCCAGGTGCACCAGATTCACCGCCTGGCCGCCGCCAGTCACCATCTTGCCGGCGAGGAAATGGCCGGGATGACGCTCCGGGCCATAGAGCCCGGCCGGGCGCAGCACCATGGCGCAGGCAAAGCCTGCTCCCTGCACCACCTGCTCGGCGGCCAGCATCCGCTCCCCCCTGGCATGGGCCGGGCAGGGCTGATCTTCTTCCCCCTGCCCCGGCGCCCACACCGAGGTCGCGCTGATCAGCAGCACCTTGCGTGTGCCCGCCGCCTTGGCCAGCTGACACAGCCGTGCCACCGCTCCCGGGTAATCCTCGGTCTTGCTCGGTGGCACGCAGACAACCAGCGCGTCGCAGGCGAACGGCAAGGGCGCCGCCAGCTGGGGGCTAATCAACAGCGGCAACGCCGGCACCCCCTCCGCGCTCAGCCGCTCCGCCTTCTCGGCCGAGCTGACGGTCACCAGAACTCGCCTGCCCTCTGCCTGCAAGGCCTTCGCCAGCGGCAGTCCCAGCCAGCCTGCCCCCAGGATCCCGATCTGGCTCATGTTCGCGTCTCGCATTGGTAATATCCTGACAAAAAAAAAACGGCCATCCAATGATGACCGTCGAAAGTAACGAAGGAAATAGCTGGATTAACCAGTTACCTCCCACAGCGGGAAAATCGGGAGCGCACGCTCCTAATTCGTGGGGCCTATCCTAGTGGCAGCGCAGGCAAAAAGCTTTGAAGCGGATCACAGTTGAAAAGGATTTCTGAAAGCGCTTTCAATCCTGGCCGCGAGAATTGGCCCATTCAGGGCCAACTTATTGCTCAGGCCACGGACTCGCGGCGCACCAGTTCAGCCTCGAACTTGAGCGCCAGGCCGTCGACCGGCTTGTGATCCAGCAGCCGCAAGGCCAGCTCGGCCGCCCTCTCCCCCATCTCCTCGATGGGATAACGCACCGTGGTGAGTTTGGGGTAGATGTAACGGGCGTAGGGGATATCGTCGAAGCCCACCACGGAGATCTGCTGCGGTATCTTGTAGCCCCGCTCCAGCAGGCAGGAGATGGCGCCCGCCACCATGGCGTCGTTGAAGCCCAGCACGGCGCTGAACTCGACACCCCGCTCCAGCAGCTCGCCCATGGCCACATAGCCCCCCTTCTCGTCGGCGAAGGCGCGACCGATGAGGGCCTCGTCCAGCTCGATGCCGGCCCGTTGCAGGGCGAAGCGATAACCGGCCATCCGCTGCTGGCCATCGACGAACTCCTCGTCATCCGAGGTGACGAAGGCAATCTTGCGATGACCCGCATCCAGCAGATGCTGGCAGGCGGTGGTGATGCCGGCCTGGTTGTCCAGCCAGACGCAGCGCTCCTCGCAGCCCGGCACCTGGCGGTTGATGAAGACGATGGGGGTAGTGCCCGCCGCCAGCTCGCTCAGCTCCTCGTCGGGCAGCGCCTTGCTGTGCAGGATCAGGGCGTCGCACTGACGCTGCAACAACGCCTGGATGGCGTGGCGCTCCCGGGTCGCGTCATGGTTGCCGGAGACCACTATGGTGAACTTGTTCGCCTTGTCGACCATGCTCTCGATGCCGCGCATCATCTGGGCGAAGAAGGGACCCCCACAGAGGTCACCCACCAGCACGCCGATGCAGTTGGAACGTTTGCTGACCAGCGCCTGGGCAAAGCTGTTGGGACGAAAACTCAGCTCCTTCATGGCCGCCAGCACGGCTTCACGCTTCTCCGGGGCCACCTGCGCCGTGTTGTTGATGACTCTCGACACCGTCGAGATGGACACATTGGCCAGCTGAGATACGTCTTTGATCGTTGCCACTCTCAATTCCTTTGTTGGGGAAGCCTGTCTGTGTTGATCGGGGCATTATATAGAACCAGCCAGACCAAGACGCGGCGCCCGATCACCTGGCAGGTTTCCTTTTGTAACAAAATCTTAAGGGATGATAACCATTTTGAGGCAAGAAAGGGAGACAGCCGCCGCGGCGGCTGTCTCCCGTCTCAATAGGCGTGGTTCAGCTCACGTTCCGACATGAAACGCAGCGGCTGCTGCAGCTTTTGCTGGTAGATGAGATCGAAGGAGAGCACGTTCTGGACATAGTTGCGCGTCTCCCGGTAAGGGATGCTCTCCACCCAGACATCCATCGGCTTGTTGGTACTCTGATCGCGCCAGCGCTTGACCCGGCCTGGGCCCGCGTTATAGGCCGCCGCGGCCAGGATCCGGTTGCCGTCATAGACATCCAGCAGGCGCTTGAGGTAGGCGCTGCCGAGCCGGATGTTCATGGCCGGATCGAACAGCTGCTGCTCGTTGCGATAGGGTACCCCCAGCTTGGCGGCGGTCTCCTTGGCGGTGGCCGGCATCAGCTGCATCAGGCCCCGTGCCCCGACCGGCGACTGCGCCAGCGGGTAGAGGGCGCTCTCCTGGCGGGAGATGGCGTAGAGCAGGCTGGTGTTCATGCTCCGCTCCTGCGCCATCTGGGAGAAGGTGCGCTTGAGCGGCAGGGGGAAGCGCAGGTCGAGCGCGTCCCAGGCCTCGGCCCGGATGCTGGACAGGATCGCCAGTTCATGCCAGCCCTGATTGAGGGCGATGTGACCAAACTCGATGCGCTGGGCGACCGGGTTGCGATCCATGTTGTGGATCCACTCCGAGCGCGCCGCCGTGACCTCGTTCATGGCCAGCAACTCTCGCACCCGCAGCAGGAAGGGCCAGCGGCTGCTCGCCGTGCGCCAGTCCGGCACCTTCTGGGCCGAGCTCTGGTTCTTCATGCGATAGGGCACGCCGGTGCGCTGCGCCGCCATGAAGCCGTAGAAGCCGCGCAGATTGGCGGTTTCCAGATAGAGATCCCGCGCCGGTTTCTGCTGACCCTGCACCTCCAGGGCGCGGGCCAGCCAGTAGCGCCAGCGATCCTCTTTCTGCAGGGCGATGGGCATCCGCTTGACCCAACCGGATAGCCCACGCCAGTCCTGCTCCCAGACGGCGAGTCGCGATCTCAGCTCCAGCAGCTCCGCATCCTTCATCCGCACCAGGGTCGCATCCAGCCAGTTGCGCTGGACCAGGGAGCGGTCCAGCAGCAGGCGGCGCGCGGCGGCGCGTTCGATGGGCAAGACCTCGGCCTGGCTCAGGCCAAAGCGGCGCTTCATCTCCCCCAGCTGGCGCAAGACCGCCTCGGGATCCTGATTGGCGTAGCGGGCCAGCCCCAGCGACAGCAGGTGCCTGGACGACGGCGCCGTCGTGAAATAGGCCGGGTTCATCGCCTTGGCGGGCTGCTCATACAGCGCGATCATCTGATCCCCATAGGGTTTCAGGTTACCGCTCAGCTGGGCACCGAGGTGGCGGATCAGATCCGGATTCTGTGCCTCGAACGCCAGCTTCATGCGCTGCCAGATCTTCTCCTGGGTGCGCAGGCCCGCCTGTTGCCAGAGCTGGAACAGGGGATCGCAGGCATCGGGCCTGGACTGGCCGCTCAGCCAGAGCTTGCCTGCCTCATTGAGCGCCTGTGTCTTCTGCCCGGTGTAGTAGCGCGCCTGATAGTGCTGGCAGAGCAGATCGGTGGAGCTCGGCTTGGCCGGGTAGAAGCGCAGGAACTGGGACCACTGCTGGCTCTGGGCCAGATAGGTGAGGTAGCCGCGCTCCAACCGGTTGGACTGGGGGGTATCCCCGTGCTGGCGGATGAAGCGGGTCACGTCACCATAGTTGGCCGCCCCCGGCCGGAAGGCCAGCTGGTAGTAATCCAGGTAGGGCAGCAGCGGGTAATGGGCCAGCCGCGCGCGAATTTGCTGGAATCGGACCTGATCGTCGGCCCGCACCGCATCATAGCCCTCACGATAGAGGGATTGCTCCATGGTCTGCGCCATGATCCCTGGCACCCACAGCGCCGATAAGACGATTCCCCAGACGGCTTTCACGAATAGCGTTCTCCCTTGAGAGGCACAACCACCGCCCGTTGGCGGTGGTGACATGACACTCATTCTACCCGGTAAATATGGGAGCTACGCCACACTATTTTTATCGGCCGGGACGACGCGTTCGGGGCGGGTCAGCCGACGGACGTAGCGCTCAAGATAGGGCACAGGCAACGGCTTGGAGGCGAGATAGCCCTGGTAGAAATGGCAGCCCTGCGCCTGCAGGAACTCCAACTGCTGGCGGGACTCGACCCCTTCCGCCGTCACATTGAAACCCATGTGGCGGGCCATGGCGATCACCGCCTCGACGATGGCCATGTTGTCGCCATCCTTGGGGATGTCCTGAATGAAGGAGCGATCGATCTTCAGCTCATCGGCCGGCAACCGCTTGAGGTAGCTCAGGGAGGAGTAGCCGGCACCGAAGTCATCGATGGCAAAGCTGATGCCAAGAGCCTTGAGCTCGGTCATCTTGCTGATGGTGTCTTCCGCGTGGCCGAGCACCACGGACTCGGTGATCTCCAGGTTCAGGCAGGCGGGATCCATGCCGGTGGCGGCCAGCACATCGTGGACGCAGTCGACGAAATCCGTGGCGTGGAACTGCTTGGCGCTGACGTTGACCGACAGCTGGGGCACGTGGATCCCGTTCTCCTCCCAGGAGACATACTGGCTGCAGGCTTCATGCAGAACCCAGTTGCCGATATCGACGATGAGATCCGTCTCCTCGGCGATGGGGATGAACTCGGCGGGTGAGACCAGGGCCCGGCCCGGCGGCTGCCAGCGGATCAGCGCCTCCACCCCTATGATGTCGCCCCCCTCCACCATGTGTTGGGGCTGATAGTGCAGCGTCAGCTCCTGGTTGTTGAGGGCGCTGCGCAGCTCGTTGTGGATGTGCAGGCGGCGATCCGCCTGCAGTTGCATGGAGGCATCGAAGAAGCGCCGGGTCTTGCGGCCCGCCGACTTGGCCTGGTACATGGCGGTGTCCGCCTGCTTGAGCAGATCCCCCGCCTCCTGCTCCCGGCCGGGGAACAGGGTGATGCCGACGCTGGCCCCGATGTGCAACACCTGACCGCCGTGGGTATAGGGGGCGGCGATCTCGCCGATGAGTCGCTCGGCGATGAGATCGGCCTGCATCTCCGCCTGGGGCGGGCTGGTCGACAGCGACGGTAGCAGCAGCACGAACTCGTCACCGCCGAGGCGGGCCAGGCAATCCCCCTGCCGCACCAGCCGCTTGAGCCGGCTGGCCACCTCCTTGAGCAGCCAGTCGCCGGTGGCGTGGCCGAGGGAGTCGTTGATGGTCTTGAAGTGATCGAGATCGATAAACAGCAGGGCGCCGACCAGGTGCTCGCGGCTCGCCTCGAGGAAGGCCTGGGCCAGGGTCTCGTGCAGCTGACGGCGATTGGGCAGGCCGGTCAGCTCATCGTAATAGGCAAGATCCTGAATGCGCCGCTCCGCCGCCTTACGCTCCGAGATATCTTCGAAGAAGATGACGTAATGGCTGATCCCCCCCTTGTCATCCTGCACCGGGGTGACTATCTCCCACTGGGGATAGGAATCACCGCCGACGTTCAGCCGCAGGGTCTCCCCCTGCCAGCGATCGAGGGCATTGAGCTCGTAGCCAAGCCCCCCCAGTCCGGACCAGAGGTCATTGCCAAGGTGCAGGCCTATCACCTCCTGGCTGTCGAAGCCGGTGATCTGGCTGAACGCATGGTTGACCCGCAGGATCTTGAAGTCGGGATCCGTGATGATGATCCCTTCATGAGTCTCGAACGCTACCGCAGATAGCCGCAGCTGGGCGTCGCTCTGCAACCGCTCCAGCTCGGCCACCATGCGTACCGAGAAGATGGTCAGAACGGAATCCAGGTTGGCGGTCTGGGTCTGGCTCGGGAAGAGCAAGGCCAGATGGCCCAGGATCTGGCCAGCGCGATCACAGAGCGGCTGGGCGTAGTAGTGCTGGCCCGGTGGCAGGCCGGCGCAGTCGGTCAGGGGTTCGCTGATGGGGGCCGCACCGGCGGCACCCTGCCGATAGAGCTGCCGGCAGGGCAGGTCGGCGATCCCGTACTCCTTGAGATCGATGCCGTGACTCGCCAGTACCCTGAGCCGATCGCGACCGACCCGCTCCGTCAGCCATACCGCATTGGCCCCCAGGATGTGGGCGAGCTCGTTGACCAGGGTATTGCAGAAGTCGAGCCCCGTCCTGGCGGAGAGGGCCTGCGCCAGCTGGGCCAGCAAGGGGTCTTGCAACAGCGGGGGATGCTGGGCGAGCCCGGCAGCTTGCCCGCTGCCGTTCGCCTCTCGATCCGTCACCTCGAGGGGCGCCAGCCAGCCGCAGCACAGCTGCTGCGCGGGCACGTACTGGCCGCACCAGAGCACATGGTGCAGGGCGCCGGCATCATCGCTGAGATGACCGATGAACTGGCCTGGCTGACGAGAATGGTGGAGTCTGGAGAGAAAGTCGGCGAAGCCGGGTTCATCCTCTGGCGCCAGCCGCGTGGCCCAGGGATGCGCCCCCTCCCCCTGCCAGGGTTGGCAAGAGACATGATCGGACAGACTCCATTGCTTATGCTGCCGATCATAAAACCACATCATCTGAGTGGCTTGCTGTTTCATTTACGACTCCAACACTACAACTACGCAATCCATCCCGGACACGGCCTGGAGGGAATATCCACTCGCGCCCATATACCCGCCTGCGCATGGCGGTTGCGATGCGAGGAGAGAGGTGTGGGTAAAGAGGCGAGACTAAGCGGCGAAAACCAGACATCGGGTCGACACAAGGCGCTGCCAAGAGGGGACAGAGACGATCCTAGTTGCTTCATACTGCCTGCCCGTTTCGCCGAGCTCAAGCGGTTTTTGGCATGAAACGGGAAAAGCTCACAATTTATAAATTGCTGAATAACCAAGGGAATATTTCGTGACGCAGATCACGTTTTCATCCGCCAGCATGGGTAATCTGAGGGTGAAGACACAAGCAAGACGACCCGAAGGGGGCCAATATGAAAATCGAAATGACCAGTAAAATCATCGACATCACCCCAGCCATCCGCGAGCGCATTGAATCCCGTTTTGAAAAGCTCGAGCGTCTTCAGGTGCCTCTTATCACACCCCATGTGATCATCTCCAAAGAGCGTTTGATGTATATCGTCGAGGCCACGGCCGGTATCCCCAACGGCAAGCTGTTTGCACAGGCAGAGCACGAGGATCTGTACGCCGCCATCACCGATCTGGGCCAGAAGCTGGAGCGCCAGCTCACTCGTCACATCGAGAAACCCATAGCACGCCGTGGGGCGGCCGTGGTCAAGGAAGTGCCCCAGCCGGATGAAGCCGACGCATAATCCGGACTGTCATCACCCTCATTGAGCAAAAAGGCGGGCCATCCCGCCTTTTTGTATTTGCAGCGCCTGACGTCACCCCAGCCAGCGCAAGCGGGCATCGACCCCTAGTTTCAACTCCTCCAGCAGCGGCAGCATGAGCAAGGGATCCTCCCCCCTCGGCTGGGAGGCCAGCCTGCCCTGCCAGCGTTCACGCCCCAGCGCCGAGAGGTTGTCGTAGATGGCCGGATCCAGCGCCGCGGCCTTGCTCACCAGCGGGGGCGAGCGCAGCGCCAGCCAGAGCCGCACATCCACCATGCTCCCCCCCTGTTGCAGACGCTCGTTGAGCTCGCTGGCATCGGGCTCCGCCACTGTCCCCTGCAAGGCCGCCTCGGGTGGCAGACCGAAATGGCTGCGCCAGGCCTGCTCTTGCGGCGCCGCCGCCGGCGTGGCCCCAAACCAGGGTTGCTCCTCGACGGCATCGGTCAGCAGGGCCAGGTGCAGCCGGAAGTCGGCCCTGTCCCCCTGGCGGAGATCCTGGTTGAGGCGCTGGCCCAGCTGGGCTTCATCGACGAGCAGTCGGTCACGTATCGCGCTGGGCAGCATGAGATAAATCTCAGAAATGGGGGTTTCATTGTTTATCGGCCATCAACCCGATCCTTTGAGCATTAAAAATAAAGCCAAGGGGTTCACAAGCGCGACAGATCTGTTAGTATGCGCCTCGCACTCGAGGAGGGGTTCCCGAGCGGCCAAAGGGATCAGACTGTAAATCTGACGGCTCTGCCTTCGAAGGTTCGAATCCTTCTCCCTCCACCATTCAAGTGCAACAATCAGGTACTGCCCCGTGGAGGGGTTCCCGAGCGGCCAAAGGGATCAGACTGTAAATCTGACGGCTCTGCCTTCGAAGGTTCGAATCCTTCTCCCTCCACCACTCTTCTGAAGACCCGGCCAAGCGCCGGGTTTTTGCATTTCCGGGCCCTCTCAATCTCACCCCGTCGGATAGCACCATGAAAAACGGGAGGCCAAGGCCTCCCGTTGTTGCGACATCCGCCTCACAGGGTGAAGCGATAGAAGATGTCCACCGCCTGGGCCACCCCGCTCACCGCCTGCAGATAGAGTCTCGGCAGCACCTCGTAGCGCAGCTTGAACTCGGCGATGGGGCTGAACACCCCGACCCCGTACTGGAACTGCAGGCCCGGCAGCAGATAGGCAGACAGGGTCACCTGGGTATCGTCCCCACTGCCGGCGGTGTCGAGTGCCACGTCGCTCATGCCGAGGGACTCCCCTATGCTGGAGACCACCCCGTTGGCCTGGCTGACCGCACCGGCCACCAGCAGGCCGTTGAAGCCGCCATCCTCGCCACTGGTCTGCAACCCCTTGCCGCGCAGCAGATAGGAGAGCTGCTCGGACTGCGTCATCATGGGCTCGGAATAGACGGTGATCTTCGGCTTGGCCGCCGGCCCCGTGACCCGCACCCCGACGGTGACGTTGTCCTCTATGGTATCGGGATCCCGATACGCCTCTATGTTGAGATAGGGCTGATCGATGGGGCCGGAGAACAGGATCCGGCCATCCTTGATGATCAGGTTCTGGCCGTAGGCCTTGAAGCGCCCCTCGTTCAGGACCAGCTGGCCGTTGCCCGACAGCGGCTTGGACGGATCCTGGCGGATGTTGAGCGCCCCGGCCACCTTGGTCTTGAGCCCCATGGCCTCCAGCCGCACGTCATCCCCCAGCCGGATGGCCAGCTTGATCTCCATCGGCAGTGGCGCCGTCTTCGGCAGCGGTGGCACATCGTCATAGATCACGGTCACGTCATCGGAGAGGGCCACCGCGCTCTCGGGCAGGCTCTTGACCAGGATCCGCGACCAGGGGATGTCCACCTGACCGCTGATCCTGGTCTCCTCGCCCAGCGAGATGGCGATGTCCGGCGTCACCCTGACCCGGCCCATGCCCGGGTACTGGGCCTCCAGATCCTTGCCCTGGATGGTGAGGCTGCCGGTGACCGGCAGTTGGGCCCAGCTCAGCCAGCCCCCCAGCGCGAGCGGCCCCTTGCCCACCAGCATGGAGCCATCGAGCTCGGCCCTGTTGCCTTCAATCTTGAGACGGGTCACCAGCTTGCTCAGGGTGACCATGTCGGAGTGGGTCTGCACCTCGCCATCGCGCAGGTTGAGCTCGCCGTACAGCAGGGGTGACGCCAGGGTGCCATCGAAGCGCGCATCCGCCGAGATGATCCCCTGCAGGGTGCGCACCTCGGGGATCAGCGGGGCGAAGGTGGTCAGCTTGAGGCTGTCGAACTTGAGCTGGCCGGACAGGTTGCCACGCCCGGCGGGCTCCCTGATCAGCATCTCGGTGTCGATGTTGCCGATCTGGCGGGAGGCGAAGTCGATCCGGACCGCGGCCTGCTGGCGCTCGAAATCGACCCCCAGCTCGAGTTGCTGGTAGTCGGTCTTGAGCTCATCGGCCACGAAGGTCCCGGCCGTGGTGCGGACCCTGGCGTGCAGGGTCGGCTGGGAGCCGCGCCAGCTGGCGCGACCGTCTGCCGACAGGACCGCTTGCCAGCGGAAGTTATCCGGTAACCAGGGGCGCAGTCGCTTGAGATCGAACGCGCTCAGGGCGAAGTCCAGGCTGCCCTGCTCGGCGGAGAGCCGGCTGCCCTTGACGCAGAGGCTGGCCCCCTGCGACCCCAGGCAGAGATCCCCCATGGTCAGCTGCTGTTTGGGCAGATCCAGGTCCAGCGACCAGGGCGCCGCCAGCTCCCAGCGTTTGAGCGGCGTCTTCAACTTGAGGCTCGAGAGGGCGCCGCGCCAGTGATCCCCGTGCAGGCCGCCATTCAGGCTCAGGTTGGCGGCCACCGGCTCCCCCTTCATGGTCAAGGTGAGATCGTGGCGGTTGAGATCGCCGCTGAGGTTCAGGGCCAGCTGGGAGAGCGAGTTCGCCCCCTGCACCAGGCTCGCCACCGTCAGCGCCAGCTCACCGGCGGGCTTGTCTCCCACCAGGGCATTGCCCTTGATGGCGCTCCCCTTGAGCACTGTGCCGGCATAGGAGAGACGACCCGAGGCCAGATCGACGTTCACCCTCGGCGCCTGTTGGCTGCCGGTGAGGCGGACCTGGCCCTTGACGTCACCCTTGAGACCGGGATAGAGGCCACCCAGGGCGGGCGCATCCAGATCCGCATCCAGCCTCCAGGCTTGCGCGGTGAGCGATCCCTTGGCCCGTAGATGGTTGGGGCCGCTTTGCAGCGCCAGCGCCGGGATCTGCCACTCCATCTTATCGTTGCCGCTGAGCTCCCCCTTGAGGGCCAGCGGATACTGGTTCAGTTTGCCGTCTACCCTGAGATCGGGTAGCGCCAGCTGCCAGTGGCCCGCCTCGGTCAGCTCGAAACGGCTGACTATCTTGCCCGCCAGCTTGCCCTTGATCTCGGGCACCAGCTCGGCCGGGTTGATCTCCTTGAATTCGGTGGTGCCCTGCCACTGGACCCCCTTGCTCCAGGCCAGCTTGCCATCGAGCTTGAGCTCGCCGGTCAGGGCATTGAGCAGCAACTCGATGCGACTCAGCTTCGCCAGATCGCCCTTACCCGACAAGGCCAGCTTGAAGGGCGGCACATCCGTGCCCTTGCCGCTGGTCTTGAGCGCAAACTGATAGCCGGAGAGCTGTCCCTTGGCGGTCAGGCTGCCCTTGCCCAACTGGTAGCTGGGCTCCTCCTTGGCGGGCTTGTGCAGCGGCCAGCCGAGGCTCTTCCAGTCCAGCGCCAGATCAAACGGCAAGTCAGGATCCAGTGCCGCCAGGGTTCCCTTGAGAGTGGCGGCCACCGGCCCCTTGGCTTGCAGCGCCAGCGCCAGCTTGCCGACCGAGCCGTCCAGCGTCAGTTTCGCCTGCTCGGAGCCAAGCTCCCACTGCTTCAACCCCTTGCGCGCCTTGGCATCCAGGGTCAGGGCGAGCGGATAGTCATCGACCAGGCGCACATGGCCGCTGAGCGCCAGATCGGCCATGTCGTGGCGCAGGGAGAGTTCGCGGATGTCGATGCGCTCTTCCTTTGCCGTGGCGGAGAGCACCAGCTTGTCGATGCCCTCGATCAACTCACCCTGCTGATAACGCAGCCTGGTCAGGGACAGTCCTTCGAGCTGGACGGGGAATGGCAGGCTAAAGGCGGGCAGCGCGATGGGCGCCGCTTTCTTGGCCTTAGTGGCCTTGCTGTCATTTCCCTGTTTTGCCTTGGCGATGACCGGCTCCTTGGTGCCGACAGGGGATGGGGCCGCCTTGGTCGCCGACTGGGCGGCCTTGGCCGTCTTGCCTGCCTTGTCGGTTGGGGTCTTGGCCGGTGGCGTCTCGACCAGGGTCACATTCAGACCATCGAGCATGGGCCCGCGCACGATCAGCCCCTTGCGATCCAGGCTCGCCCCTATATCGAGAGACTTGAGGGTCAGCCCCAGCCCGGGCACGGCGAAATCCAGATCCGTCACCTTGAGGCTGTCGATCTGGATGCGCAGCGGCAGCGGCTGCCAGACGAAGGGCGCCGTCGGTTCTTCGGCGGCAGGCTCGGCTTGCGCCGCCCGGACCACGGGATGGCTCACCTCCAGCGACTTGATCCAGAGCTTGCCCTGCAGCAACTTGCCGAGATCCCAATCCAGCACGGCGTGATCGATCGTGACATCGACCAGCGCATCCTGCCAGCCGAGCCCTTTCAGGGTCCAGCCGTAGCCGAGTTGCCCTGCCACCAGTTCCCCCTTGAGGGAGGGCAGCGCGGCCCTGGCCTGTTGCCACAACCACTGGTTGCCCGGGTGGCTGAAGCCCAGCAGGCTGACGCCGATGAGCAGCAGAAAGACGATGCCCATCAGCCACAAGAAAATACGTTTTACCCAGATCACGATGCAGACCCCAGCGAAAGAGACAGCCGCAGCGGCCAGAGAAGAAGACGGTTAAAGCAGATCATAATTCAGGCCCCAGCGCGAAGTGCAGCCGCAGCGGCTTGTCTTCCTCGGAGATGCCCACCGCCAGATCCAGCCTGACCTGACCGATGGGCGTGACCCAGCGCACCCCGACCCCGGTGCCTATCTTCCAGGCCTCGCTGTAGTCGATGGTGGCGGTACCGCCATCCACGAACAGGGCGCCGAGCCACTTTTCGCTGAAGCGATAGTTGTACTCCAGGCTGCCCACGCTGGTATAGCGCCCGCCGGTGAGCTTGCCATCCTCATCCTTGGGGGAGATGGTCTCATAGCCGTAGCCACGCACGGTCTGATCGCCACCGGTGAAGAAGCGCAGGGAGGGAGGCACCAGGGCGAAGTCGTCCCCTATGATGGCCCCCTGCTCGACCCGCATCAGGAAACGGTGATCATCCCCCAGGGTCCGCAGCCACTTGCTGCGTCCCCACACCCGCATGAAGCTGATGTCGGAGCCCCAGTAAGGGCTGGAGAACTCAGTGGTCAGCTGCTGGCGATCGCCCCACTCCGGCACCAGGCCGCCGCGCACCCGCAGCCGCGACCAGGAGACACCCGGGATCAGCAGCAGGCTGTTCCCTTCGTCGTTACCCTGCACATAGCGTTCGTTCTCCAGCCGGATGAAGACGTCCCTGTCCCAGCTATCCGGCCGCCGCTTCCAGCGGTGCACGCCGAAGGTGGCCAGATCGGAGCGGGTGTCGTTGTTGTCCGTGTATTGGTAACCCGCTTGCAGCGAGTAGTAGTCCCGCAGCGGGTTGCCGACCGGGATCTGGTAATCGAAGCTGAGTTCGGCCTCAGGGGCCGAGATCTTGGCGGTGCTGGACAGGCTGTGGCCGTAGCGGTTGACCCAGGGCTTCTCCCAGGTGGCACTCATCCTCGGCCCCACGTCGGTGGCATAACCGACACCGGCCTCGATCTCGTGATCGACCCTGTTGGTGAGCGTCACCTGCAGCGGCACCATGTTGCCCTCGGCCTGACCGATCAGCGGCTTGATATCCACCTGTTTGAACAGCTTGGTGGAGGAGACATCCTGCGACATCTCGGCCAGGCGGATCGCCAGATAGGGATCGCCGCTCTTGACGTTGATAAGCGGCCGGATGAGGCGCAGCGCCTCCGGGGTGGCATCGTAGCGGATCTCGCCGAAGTGATAGCGGGAGCCGGAGCGGAACAGGATGAAGATCTCGGCCGTGCCCTGATCCGGGAACACCTTGACCTGGCTCTGGCTGATCTTGGCGTCGAAGTAGCCACGCGCCAGCCCCAGGCTGCCGAGATCCGCCTTGATGGACTCGTACTTGCCATGGTTGAGGGGCTCGCCCTCCTTGAGGGGCAGCTTGTCCAGCAGCTCGCTGTAGATCTCGTCGCTGCTCGCATCCCCTTCCAGCAGTATGTCGAGGCGCGAGATGAGCACCGGCTTGCCCCTGTCGATCTCGACCAGCACCTTGGCGGGGGACTTCTTCTCGCGCTTGAGGGTGATCTTGGGCTGATAGTAGCCATACACCTGCAGCGCTTGCTGCACGCTCTCGGTGATCTTGGCGCGGGCGGGGCGATACTGGCGCTCCTGGTAGACGGGCAGGGCATTGAGATAGGCCTCGACGTTATCCTTCTGTTCGCCCTTGACCCCCTTGATCTGATAGGTCAGCTTGGCCGCCATGGCCGGCGTCACCAGCAGCAACAGGCAGAGGGCGAGCCCCAGTGCGCCAAGCCCGCGACGAATGCTTCGTCCAGGCGATGTGATCCCTGCAGGCAGGAGAGGATAGCATCCTGTCAAACGTCAATTTCCCCGCATAACATTATTAAAAGACTGAATTATTTAGAATGATAATGAGGCTCACTCCCGAGCAAGCGCAGTTCATCCTAGCATAAACAGGGACTCGACAGCAGGGAGTACCCCCGCGCGCGCCTCCCCCATGTTGGCATGGGTCATCCCGCAAAACAGCCCTCGGCAGGTGCCCCCAGGGGGAAAACCCCGCCTCCCTGAGCGAAAAACGCACACTCCCCCGGCCAGGGGGTACAAAAAACCGCCACCCTGACCCGCGGTCACTCTCCCACAGCCTGCCACACTCCATGGCCGGCCGCGGGCGCCACGCGACAACCTCTGTCGGCTCACAACCGGAATGACCGCCCAGAGCATCAAGGGCGGCTTGACAGCCTCGTTCATCAAGGCCCGGTTCGCTCCCTGCTATTCAACAGGAAAATAAATTTAAATCAATCACTTGAACAGGTGGAATGAAAGCTTCGCTCAATCCAATCGATTTATCCCGCTGCCACTGCGCGCCCGCCTGCCCCACACTGGCGACATCAATAGAAGGAGAGATCCCATGCCCTCACGTAGCGAACAGATGGCTGACTACATCGCCGATCGGCTCGAGTTCATCACCTTTCTGGCCTGCTGCAGCGCCTTGCTGGCCCTGCTGACCGGCATGAGTGGCCAGCAGGCGCTGGCCTTCACCGCCCTCAACCTGCCCTTTGGGCTCGCCCTGTTGCTGGGGCTGGCCATGCTGGCCCCGCTGCCGGCGCACTGGCGCCTGCCCGGGATCACCCTGCTGCTGCTGGGGGGCGCACTGTCCACCCTGCAGCTGAGCGGTCAGTGGCTCAATCCGCTGGCGATCTGGAGCCTGTACGCCCTGCTGGGGCTGGAGATCCTGTGGCAGGCTCGTCCCAGAACGCGGCTGACGGCGAACGCGCGCGGCTGATCCCGCTCATCTTCCCGCCCCGGTGCGCCGACGGCTGACGTGGGCGCCGAATTCGGGTAATCTTGCGCCCCATTTGTTGTCATCTGCCGCGGAGCCCCCCATGAAGAAAGCCTGTGCCCAGCACATCCTGGTCAAAACCGAGAAGCAATGTCTTGAGATCAAGGAAAAGCTCGCCAAGGGCGCCGATTTTGGCCAGATGGCGAAGCGTTTCTCCACCTGCGCCTCCGCCAAGCGCAGCGGCGATCTGGGGGAGTTTTCGAAGGGGGACATGGTCAAGGCGTTCGACGATGCCGTGTTCAAGGGGGAGCTGCTGACCGTGCTGGGCCCGGTGCGCACCAAGTTCGGCTTCCACCTCATCAAGGTGCTGTACCGCAACTGAGCCCCGGGGCGTCGCGAGGGCGCCCAGCCCGCTCACACCTCACAGGGCTAGGACGCCGGCACCAACCCGGCAGCGAACGCCAAGGCTGCTGAAAATGGCCGGATTAGCATAAATTTACTAACGTTATCAGTTAATTAAGTTTATCCTTCTGGGCATTGCTCCATCATAACCAGTGGATCCCTCATATGCCCAGTTATTTGTGGTGGCCCCTGCTAGCCTGGTTGCTGCCCCTCGGCGGCGCCATCGGCAGCCGCGTTCACCTCTGGCCCTGGTGGGTCGGCTTCAGCCTCTGCCTCGCCAGCGCCCTGATCAGCCTCGGACTCTTGCTGCACCTGCTCTGGCGCCGATACGGGGTGCCACGCCGGGCGGACAACCAGTGGAGCCAGCTGTGGGGCCATCTGTGGGGAGTCGTCCCGCTGCTGCTGCCCCTGCTGTTTGTGGTGCAGGCGCTACGCGCCCCGCTCACCAACGACGTCAGCACGGATCCCTACCACCCGCCCCGCCTCCAGTGGGCCGAGCGGCTGAGAACGGCGCAGGATCTCCCCATCAATGCCGCCCCCCTGCAAGCATTTGCCGGCAATCCCGGTCCTCTCTATACCAGAGCCACCCCCATCGAGGTTGTCACCGAGGCGAGCGAGCTGATGAGCGAGCTGGGCTGGCAGGTAGAGCCCAGCCCGGACGGTCTCGATGCCGTGGTGACCTCGGGCTGGTTCGGCTTCCAGGACGATGTGGCGCTGCGGGTCTTCCAGGGTCCGAAAGAAACCCGGGTCGACATGCGCTCCGCCTCCCGTCAGGGGCGCAGCGATCTGGGCGCCAACCGGGCGCGGATCCAGGACTTTTTGACCCGCCTCAACGAGCGGCTCGGTCAGGCCTACAAACCCAATTTGAAGCAATAAGAAGGTAATCAATGCGTGTCGAGGTCAAGCCCGATCGGGAATATGCCTGGTTTATCCGCCCCTTCTTCTGGCTGCAGCAACGCAACTACGGCCAGGTGCTGATCCCCGGCAAGTGCTGGGGCCGCTCGCCACGCCTGTTTGCCGCCGTGGCCACCCTGTACGGGGTGATCAACCGCAAGCGATCCCCCATAGATCCCGTGCTGCGATCCCTGGTGACGGTGCGAGTCTCCCAGCTCAACTGGTGCCGGTTCTGCGTCGACATCAACGCCATGACGCTGATCAAGCGGGCGGGATCCAGCGCCAAGGTGGAGGCCCTGGCCCAGTGGCGGGACAGCCCCCTGTTCGATGAGCGGGAACGCGCCGTGCTCGACTACACAGAGGCGATGACCGGGCTGGAGGGGGTGAGCGACGAGCAGGCGGCACGGCTCAAACCCTGGTTCGACGACGATGCCCTGGTGGAGCTGACCGGCCTCATCGCCTTCCAGAACATGTCCGCCAAGTTCAACGCCGCCCTCGACATCGCGCCCCAGGGTTTCTGCCAGCTGTCGGTGCAACCCGAGCGGCCCCCTCTGCCCGGCAATAAAAAGCCGGACCAGACACCCCGATGACCAGATCCCGCCTGCTGCTCCTGCTGAGCATGGGGTGCCTCATCGGCGCCTTCTTCGCCCTCGATCTCGGCCGCTACCTGAGCCTCGCCGAGCTGCAGGCTCGTCAGGCGCAGCTCTCCGGTTGGGTACAGGCACACTTCGGCCAGGCCAGCCTGCTGTTCATGCTCATCTACGTGCTCACCACCGCGCTCTCCCTGCCCGGCGCCAGCCTGCTGACCCTGGTGGGCAGCGCCCTGTTCGGCGTCGCATGGGGGCTGCTGCTGGTGTCGTTTGCCAGCACCATCGGCGCCACCCTGGCCTTTCTCAGCGCCCGCTTCCTGCTGCGCGACTGGGTCAGGGCACGCTTCGGCGACAAGCTGGCCCAGCTCGAGCAGGGGATGGCGAAGGATGGCGCCTTCTACCTGCTGAGCCTGCGCCTCATCCCCCTCTTCCCCTTCTTTCTGATCAACCTGCTGATGGGGCTCACCCCCATCAGAGTCAGTACCTACTACTGGGTGAGCCAGCTCGGCATGCTGCCCGGCACCTTCGTCTATGTGCTGGCGGGCAACGAACTGGCCACCCTCACCAGCACGGGCAACATCCTTTCCCCCGGCCTGATGGCGGCGCTGACCCTGCTCGGGCTGATGCCTTTATTGATGAAGAGCCTGGTGAGCCTGCTGCAACGCAGGCTCGCCCTGCGCCGGCTGCACGCCCCCTATCAGAAACCCCGGCGCTTCGACTACAACCTGCTGGTGATAGGGGCCGGCGCCGGTGGCCTGGTCAGCAGCTACATCGCCGCCGCGGTCAAGGCCAGGGTGGCCCTCATCGAGCGCCACAAGATGGGGGGGGATTGCCTCAACACCGGCTGCGTCCCCTCCAAGGCGCTGATCAGAAGCGCTCGCTTCGCCTTTGATCAGCGCAAGGCCGGCGCCCTGGGCTTCAGCCCCAGCCAATCCCGGGCCGACTTTGCCGCCGTGATGGCGCGCATTGCCGAGGTGATAGAACAGGTCGAGCCCCACGACTCCGTCGAGCGCTACCAGCGGCTCGGGGTGGAGTGCGTCCAGGGGCAGGCCCGCCTAGTCTCCCCCTGGGAGCTGGAGGTGAACGGCCGGCGCCTCAGCAGCCGTCACATCGTCCTCGCCACCGGCGCCAGGCCGCGGGTGCCGGACCTGCCGGGGCTCGGCGAGGTGCCCTACCTCACCTCGGACAGCCTCTGGCAGTTGCGCGAGCCACCGCGCCACCTGCTGGTGCTCGGCGGCGGCCCCATCGGCTGCGAGCTGGCCCAGAGCCTGGCCCTGCTCGGCATCCCGGTGACCCTGGTGGAGCTGGCCGACCAGCTGTTGCCAAGGGAAGAGCCCGAGGTCGCCGCGCTGCTGCAGGCGCAGATGGAGGCGGACGGCGTCAGGGTGCTGACCGGCTGGCAGGCCGAGCGAGTCGAGCTCGACAAAAACGACGAGATCGCCCTGCAACTGCGCCAAAGCACCCCGCAGGGCGACGAGCTCATGCTCATCGAGGGAGACCGGCTGCTGCTGGCGCTGGGCCGGGTCGCCAATGTGACCGGCTTCGGGCTGGAGGAGCTGGGGGTCACCCTCAATCCCGGGGGCACGGTGCGGGTGGATGCTTTCCTCGCCACCAACTACCCCAGCATACTGGCGGTGGGGGATCTGGCCGGCCCCTACCAGTTCACCCACTTCGCCGCCCATCAGGCCTGGTATGCGGCGGTCAATGCCCTGTTCAGTCCCTTCAAGCGCTTTCGGGCCGACTACCGGGTGATCCCGGCCGCCACCTACACCAGCCCGGAAATCGCCAGGGTGGGGCTCAACCGCAGGGAGGCGCAGACGCAGGGCATCCCCTTCGAGACGACCCGCTTCGCGCTGGCCGAGCTGGATCGGGCCATCGCCGACGGCGAGCGAGAGGGGTTCGTCGAGGTGCTGACGGTGCCGGGCAAGGACAAGATCCTGGGGGCCACCATAGTGGGCGCCCAGGCCGGCGAGCGGCTCGCCGAATTCGCGCTCGCCATGCGCCACGGGCTGGGGCTTCGCAAGATCCTCGCCACCGTGCACGCCTATCCCACCCTGATGGAGGGCAACAAGCAGGTGGCGGGGCTCTGGTTGCAGGCCTGGCAGCAGGCCCACCAGCCAGCCTGGCTGCCCACCCTGCTGGCCCGTTATCACGGTTGGCGCCGCGGCGCCTGATCCCCTTTGCATAAGGCAATCATCATGTTCAAGACCCGGCTTCGCTCCTTGTTCCACGCCATGTGCCTCGCGGCACTGCCCCTACTGATGGCAACCCCGTTGCAGGCCGGCGAGGAGGAGTGGCAGCAGACCCTGCAGCAGGCCGAGGGCCAGACCGTCTATTTCAACGCCTGGGGCGGCAGCCCGGAGATCAACGCCTACCTGCTGTGGGCCGGGCAGGAGCTCAAGCGCCAGTACAAGGTCACATTGGTGCAGGTGAAGGTGGATGACATAGCCCAGAGCGTCAGCCAGCTGCTGGCCAACAAGCGGGCGGGCAAGTCAAACGGTGGTCCCATCGACCTGCTCTGGGTCAATGGTGAGAACTTCAAGGCGCTCAAGGAGCAGGGGCTGCTGGGCGCCCCCTTCAGCCCAGATCTGCCCAACATGGCCCTGGTGGATCGACGCCTGCCGGTGACGGAGGACTTCACCCTGCCGGTAGACGGGCTGGAGGCCCCCTGGGGCATAGGCCAGCTCAACCTGATGGTCAACGGCGATGAGGTGAGCACTCCGCCCCGTTCGGCCGCCGCCCTGCTCGACTGGGCCAGGGCCCACCCCGGCCGTTTTACTTACCCCAAGCCGCCGCAATTTCATGGCTCCAGTTTTCTCAAGCAGATTCTGCTGGAGTTGACCGCCGATCCCGCCCCCCTCTATCGGGAGGCGACCGACGCCGAGTTCGCTCGTCTGAGCGCACCGCTCTGGGTCTGGCTCGATGCGCTTCACCCCGCGCTCTGGCGCAAGGGCAGGCTGTTCCC
Source organism: Aeromonas sp. sif2416 (assembly GCF_019218665.1). NCBI lineage: Bacteria > Pseudomonadati > Pseudomonadota > Gammaproteobacteria > Aeromonadales > Aeromonadaceae > Aeromonas > Aeromonas sp. sif2416. The sequence goes on along the minus strand of NZ_JAHUXC010000001.1, from coordinate 409,132 downwards.
CACCAGCGCAGCCGAGACCAAGCAGCTGCTCGATGACAATGAGCTGGCCATGGCCATCAGCTTCAACCCGGGGGAGGCCCAGAGCTCGGTGCAAAACGGCACCCTGCCGCCGACCGTCAGGGCCGTCGCCATGAGCAAGGGGGCGCTGACCAACAGCCACTTCCTCGCCATCCCCTTCAACGCCAGCGCCCGGGCCGGTGCCATGGTGGCGGCCAACTTCCTGCTGAGCCCCGCCGCCCAGACCCGCAAGGCGGATCCCGCCTTCTGGGGTGATCCCAGCGTGCTGGATCCCGCCAGACTCGGTGCCGCCCCGTCCGCGAGTGCCGGCCCCCAACTGCGCTTCAAGGCGGTGGCCGAGCCCCATCCCAGCTGGCAGCTGCGGCTGGAAGCAGCCTGGGCCGAACGCTACGGCCGCTGATCGATGAGCAGCCGGGCCTGGCGCCTGCCCTTCATCCTGCTGTGCGGCCTGCTGCTGGCCGCGCCGCTTTGTGGCGGCCTGTTGCTGCTGCTGGCCGAGGGCATCGCCATGGGCAATCTCAGGCTGCTGCTGGCCCAACCCGGGCTCTGGCACTCGGTGGGGCTGAGCCTCTGGGTGGCGACCGCCTCCACCCTGGGCGCCCTGCTCTGCACCGCCCTGCTGCTCGCCCAGGGCGACGGAAGTCGCTGGATGGGCTGGCTCCGCCGCCTGCTCTCCCCCCTGCTGGCCCTGCCCCACGTGGCCTTCGCCATCGGTTTCGCCTTCCTGCTCGCCCCCTCCGGCTGGCTGCTGCGGCTGTTCTCCCCCGCCCTCACCGGCTTTGCGCTGCCACCGGACTGGCAGAGCCTGAGAGATCCCTGGGGGCTAGGGCTGATACTGGCGCTGATCCTGAAAGAGACCCCCTTCCTGCTGCTGATGGCGCTGGCCGCCCTGGAGCCCGCCAAACTGGCGCGTCAACAGTGGCTGGGGGCCAGCATGGGCTTCAGCGCGCCGCAGATCTGGTGGCGCCTGCTGCTGCCCGCCCTCTGGCCCGCCCTGCGCCTGCCACTCTACGCGGTGGCGGCCTATGGCCTGGCGGTGGTGGATCTCGCCCTGCTGCTGGGGCCGGATGCCCCGGCCCCGCTGGCGGTGCGGATCTGGCTCTGGTATCAGGATCCCGATCTGCTCTGGCGCGGCGCCAGCGCCAGCGGCGCCCTGCTGCTGCTGGCGGGCAACCTGCTGCTGATCGCCGGCCTTCGGCTGCTGGAGTGGGGCCATGGGAGGCTGGGCAAGGCGCGCTGGCTGGATGGGCGGCGCACCCGCCCCTCCCCCCTGCTGGCACGGCTGACCCGGACGGGCGTCTGGGCCCTGCTCGCCATCAACCTGCTGGTGCTGGCCTCGCTGCTGCTCTGGTCGTTGACCCGGCGCTGGCCCTTCCCCGCCCTGCTGCCGAGCCAGTGGAGCGGCCGCCACTGGCTGGAGCTGCTGCCCAGCCTGGGCCCCTTGCTGTGGCAGAGTCTGCTGCTGGCGATGCTCTGCGCCGGCGTCGCGCTGCTGCTGGTGGTGCTTAGCCTGGAGGCGCAGCAGGATCGCCGACCCTGGCCGCTCTGGCTCATCTGCCTGCCGTTGCTGTTGCCCCAGGCCAGCCTGCTGTTCGGGTTGCGGCTCCAGATCGACTGGCTGGGCGGCGCCGGAGTCGATGGCATAGGCTGGGGCTGGGTGCTCTGGAGCCAGCTGCTGTTCGTCGCCCCCTATGTCTACCTCTGCCTGCACGGCGCCTATCGCCAGTTCGACCCTCGCCTCACCCGGGCGGCACTCTGCCTGGGGGCCAGCCCCTGGCGGGCCTGGTGGCGGGTGAAGGCGCCGCTGCTGGCACGCCCGCTGCTGTTCGCCTTCGGGGTCGGGGCGGCGGTGAGCCTGGCCCAATACCTGCCCACCCTGTTGTTTGGCGCGGGCCGCGTGGTCACCATCACCACGGAGGCGGTCGCCATCGGCAGCGGCCTCAACCGGCGGCTGGCGGGTCTCTACGGCCTGCTGCAGTTGCTGCTGCCGCTGTTCATCTACGGCCTGGCGCTCTGGCTGCCCCGCCGCATCAATCCCGCACTGAGGCATTGAGCATGCTGCATACCACCCCCCTCACCCTGCACCTGGATGGCCGCCCCCTGCTGGTGCTGCCCCCCCTCGAGGTAGCCCCCGGCGAGGTGCTGACCCTGATGGGGCCGAGCGGCTGCGGCAAGAGCTCGCTGCTGGCGGCGCTGGCGGGCGTGCTGCCCGCCAAGGGCCCCATCCGGCTGAGCGGCGACATCTATCTGGGTGAGCGGTTGCTCAGCCCCTTGCCCCCTCAGGCCAGGCGCGTCGGCATGCTGTTTCAGGACGATCTGCTGTTTGCCCACCTGACGGTGGCGGAGAACCTGATGTTCGGCATGCCCGCCCAGCTCCAGGGGCTGGCGGCCAGGCGAGCGCGCGCCCTCGAGGCACTGGCGCAGGTGGCGCTCGCCGATCAGGCCGACAAGCTGCCGGGCCGGCTCTCCGGCGGCCAGAAGGCGCGGGTCAGCCTGCTGCGGGCGCTGCTGGCCGAGCCGCAAGCCCTGCTGCTGGACGAGCCCTTCTCCCGGCTGGACAAGCCGCTGCGCAGCGCCTTTCGCGCCCTGGTGTTCGAGCAGATCAAGCGCCTGAACATACCGGCCATCCTGGTCACCCACGACGAGGAGGATGCGCCGGGCGCAATCCTGACCCTGACCCCCCCCTGCTCCGACAAAGAGGAAGCCGACCTTGTTTGACCGCCACCTGATCCCCCTCATTCGCCGTCCGCTCCAGTTGCTGGCAGTCCCCCTGTGCCGGGCCGGGATCAGCGCCAACCAGGTCAGCCTCACCGGCTTTGCCATCGGCATGCTGGCCTTGCCGCTGCTGGCGCTGGGATGGCACGGCTGGGCGCTGCTCGCCATCCTGTTCAACCGGCTGCTGGACGGACTGGACGGGGCCGTGGCGCGGCAGACGGGGATCACCGACTGTGGCGGCTTCCTCGACATCAGCCTCGACTTCATCTTCTATGCCGCCGTGGTGCTGGGCTTTGCCCTCGGCGCCCCCGCCAACGCCCTGCCCGCCGCCACCCTGCTGTTCGCCTTCATGGGGACGGGCTCGAGCTTCCTGGCCTTCGCCATCATGGCGGGCAAGCGCGGCATCGAGAACCCCGTCTACCACCACAAGTCGCTCTACTATATCGGCGGTCTGACCGAGGGCAGCGAGACCATCAGCCTGTTCGTGCTGATGTGCCTCTGGCCCGGGGCCTTCGGGCCGCTGGCCTACGGCTTCGCCCTGCTCTGCGGCATCACTACCCTGACCCGGCTCTGGGGCGGCTATCACACCCTTCATTGAGGAAGGGCACCAAGCGCTGGCGGCGAATCAATCAGAGGATGAATAGCGGCCCCCCGCCATGCACTGAGCACTTGCGCACCGGCGCCAATGTCTTACCATGACGACACTCCTTATTCAGGCCTTCGAGAACCCTATGCGTCGCCTTGTCTGTGTCCTCACCCTATCCGCCTTCCCCCTGCTTTATGGCTGCAGCAGCACACCGGCTCCAACGCCCGTGGTCAAGCCACAGCCAAAGAGCGCCTTCATCAACCAGACACCACCGAGCAAACCCCTTTATAGCCAAGGGGTTAGCAAGGGCGACTTCGCCAATCGTCCCAACGTAGACAGATTCGTGCAGCGCATGGTGCAGAAGCACGGTTTCGACAGTGCGCAACTGCATCAGGTGCTGGCGCAGGCCCAGCGCTACGACTGGATCATCAAGCTGATGGACGCCCAGGCCCCCACCACCACGCCGCCGACCGGCCCGACCGGTGCCTGGAACCGCTATCGCGCCAAGTTCATCACCCCGGACAACGTGCAAAATGGCGTCAACTTCTGGCGTGAATACGAGAGCGAGCTCAACCGGGCGCAGCAGATCTACGGGGTGCCGCCCGAGATCATCGTCGGCATCATAGGGGTGGAGACCCGCTGGGGCCGGGTGATGGGCAAGACCCGCATCCTGGATGCGCTGGCGACCCTGGCCTTCGACTATCCGCGCCGGGCCGAATTCTTCACCGGCGAGCTGGAGGCCTTCCTGGTGATGACCCGGGATGAGGGCATGGATCCCGCAGAGCCCCAGGGCTCCTATGCCGGCGCCATGGGCTATGGCCAGTTCATGCCGTCCAGCTTCCGCAGTTATGCGGTGGACTTCGACGGCAATGGCCATACCAACCTGTGGGATCCGGTGGATGCCATCGGCAGCGTGGCCAACTACTTCAAGGCCCATGGCTGGGAGAAGGGACAACCGGTGGCGGTGCGCGGTCAGGGCCAGCTGCCCGGCTTTGAGCACGGCTTCCAGACTCGCTACCCCGTCTCCTCCCTGCGCGGGGCCGGGCTGGTCCCCACCGGCTCCCTCGGCAATCACAGCGAGGCGAGCCTGCTGCGCCTGGATGTGGGCACCGGCTATCAGTACTGGTACGGCCTGCCGAACTTCTACGCCATCACCCGCTACAACCACAGCACCCACTACGCCATGGCGGTGTGGCAGCTGGGTCTGGCGGTCAGGGATGCCAGGGGTTTCTGAGAGCCGTCACCTACCAACCAAAACGGGCCCGCTGGGCCCGTTTTGTCATTCGTTTTCCAGCAACCAGCGCCTGAGCAAGCCGGCCAGCTGCGCCTGCTGCTGGTCCGTCAGCGGGGCCAGCAGGCGACGCTCGTTCGCCACGTGCCGCTCCACCGCCCTGTCGATCAGCTCATGCCCGTCCGCCGTCAGGCAGACCAGCAGGCTGCGCCTGTCGCTCGGGGCCGCCTGTCGCTCGATCAGGCCCCGCTCGGCCAGCTTGTCGAGCCGGGCCGTCATGGCCCCCGAGGTCAGCATGGCGGACTGGTAGAGCTGGGTCGGCGTGAGCGGCTCGCCGGCGCGGCGCAGGGTCGCCAGGATGTCGAAGTCGGAGCCCAGCAGGCCGCACTCCTTGAGCTCCTCATTCACCTCGCGCCCGGCGATCGCCGCCATGCGCGCCACCCGCCCCAGCACGCCCATGGGCGAGCAGTCGAGATCCGGTCTCTGCCGGGCCCACTGCGCCAGCAGCAGGTCTACATGATCACTGTCCATCCAGACTCCATTATCTTTTCGTAAAGATACTTGATAATAAACCAACTCGCGGCTAATTTATCTTTACTTGAAGATACTTTCCCATGAGATAGCCATGCCACTGCTGATTGCCCTGCTCGCCCCCCTGCTCTGGGGCAGCACCTATGCCCTGGTCAGCCTCTACCTGACCGACTACTCCCCCTACTGGGTGGCGGTGTGGCGCGCCTTGCCCGCCGGCCTGCTGCTGCTGATGCTGCATCCCCGCCGACCGCCGCTGATCTGGAGCAGGCAATTCCTGCTGGCGTTTTGCAACATCACCGCCTTCTTCGCCCTGCTGTTCGTGGCGGCCTTCCGCCTGCCGGGCGCCGTGGCGGGTACCCTGGGCGCGACCCTGCCGCTGATCCTGATGGGGCTGGCCTGGTTGCAGGATGGCAAACGGCCGAGCCTGAAATGGCTGCTGCTGGGGCTGATGGGGCTGGCGGGGGTGCTCCTGCTGCTCAACCCCTCCGCCAATCTGGATCCCATCGGGGTGGGCTGCGCCCTGCTCGCCACCCTGCTCATCGGCCAGTCCAGCCGCTGGATGCAGCGCTGGCCGGTGAGCGATCTGCTGGCCCTCACCGCCTGGCAGCTGCTGTTGGGAGGGCTGATGCTGATCCCGCTGGCCTGGTGGCTGGCGGGCCCCATGCCGATACCCCGGCTGGCGAGTGCCCCCGCCTTTGCCTGGCTGATCCTGCTCAACACGGCGCTGGCCTACTGGGCCTGGCTGTGGGGTCTCAAGCGTCATGGCCCCGAGGTGATGGGCATGCTGGCCCTCACCAATCCCATGGTGGCGGTGTCGCTGGGGGTGCTGATGGTGGGCGAGACCCTGGATGGCCGCCAGTGGCTCGGCATCGGGGTGATCCTGCTCTCCCTGTTCCTGATGAAGCTGCCGACGCGCTCCTTCCTCAAACGCTGGCAAGTCCGCAAGGCGAGCACCAGCAAGGCCGGCAATGACTGACCCGCGAGACGAATGGCTTGAATAGCCAACAGGATGCATAAAAAAAGAGGAGCCATTACGGCTCCTCTTTTGCGTTGGTTGACCTGCAGAGGGATCTAGACGCCGGCCTTGGCCAGGGCGGCGGAGACGATCAGCTGTGCCTCCTGCTGGATCAGATCCAGGTGTGCCTCGCCCTTGAAGCTCTCCATGTAGATCTTGTAGATGGACTCGGTGCCGGAGGGGCGCGCCGCGAACCAGCCGTGCTCGGTCACCACCTTGAGGCCACCGATGGCGGCGTCGTTGCCGGGCGCGCGGGTCAGCTTGGCGAGGATGGGGTCACCGGCCAGGGTGGAGGCTTCAACCAATGCCGGATCCAGCTTGGAGAGCACCGCTTTTTGCGCGCTGTTGGCCGGGGCATCGATGCGACGGTAGCTGGAGCGGCCGAACTTGGCCTCCAGGGCGTCGTAATGGGCCTGGGGATCCTTGCCGGTCACGGCCAGGATCTCGGCGGCCAGCAGGGCCAGGATGAAACCATCCTTGTCGGTGGTCCAGACGCTGCCGTCCTTGCGCAGGAAGGAGGCACCCGCGCTCTCCTCGCCGCCGAAGCCGAACTCGCCGCTGTAGAGGCCATCGACGAACCACTTGAAGCCGACCGGCACCTCTTTCAGGGTGCGGCCAATCTCGCCCGCCACCCGATCGATCATCGAGGAGGAGACCAGCGTCTTGCCGACCGCGGCCGTCTTGGGCCAGCCGGTTCTGTGGGTGAACAGGTACTGGATGGCCACCGCCAGGTAGTGGTTCGGGTTCATCAGGCCGGACTTGGTGACGATGCCGTGGCGATCGTAGTCAGGGTCGTTGCCGAGCGCGATGTCGAACTTGTCTTTCAGGGCGATGAGGCCGGCCATGGCGAAGGGGCTGGAGCAATCCATCCGGATCTTGCCGTCCTTGTCCAGGGTCATGAAGGAGAAGGTGGGATCGACGCGATAGTTGACTACCTCGATGTCGAGCTCATAGCGCTTGGCGATCACGTCCCAATAGGCCACGCCGGAGCCACCCAGGGGATCGACCCCGATCTTGATGCCGGCCCGCTTGATGGCCGCCAGATCCAGCACATTTTCCAGATCGTCCACATAGGGGGTGACGTAGTCGTGCTCGACCACCAGGGCGCTCTTGAGGGCCTCGGCGAACGGCATCCGTTTCACCCCGGCGAGGTTCGCCTCCAGGATGGCGTTGGCCCTGTCCTCCACCCACTTGGTGATCTCCCCTTCGGCGGGGCCGCCGTGGGGCGGGTTGTACTTGAAACCACCGTCTTCCGGCGGATTGTGGGACGGGGTGATCACCACCCCATCGGCCAGGGCCGCCGGCTTGCTGGCGTTGTGGCGCAAAATGGCGTGGGAGATGACCGGGGTCGGTGTGAAACCGAGGCCGGCCTGGATGCGGGTCTCGACGCCGTTGGCCGCCAGCACTTCGACCGCGCTGGCGAAGGCGGACTCAGAGAGGGCGTGGGTATCCATGCCGACAAACAGCGGCCCCGTGATGCCGGCCTGCTGGCGATACTCCACCAGCGCCTGGGTCACCGCCAGGATGTGGGATTCGGTGAAGGCGTTGTGCAGGGCGCTGCCGCGGTGGCCGGAGGTGCCGAAGGCCACCCGCTGCTCGGGGCGGCTCATGTCAGGCTTGTTGAGGTAGTAAGCGCTGACCAGACGGGGAATGTTGGTCAAGTCGCTGAGACGGGCCGGCTGACCGGCGTGGGGATGCTGTGCCATGGCGTTTTCCTTGCATGAGGCCTTGCCCGGCAAGGCCTGAGTCTTTGATGCGTTAAACGGTGCCGCACACCTGGGCGGTCAAGGCTTCATCGTAACCCATGCTGGCCATCAGCTGGGCCACCATGTTCTGCTTGCGGCTGGTGTTGGTATTGGTGATCACCCAGAACGGGGTATCCGGCACCTGCTTGGGCTTGGTGGTGCTGCCACTGGCACGCAGCGCCTCGGGGTCCCGCGAGAAATAGACGCGCTTGCGCCCCTTGATCTCGGTCGCCTGAGTGAAACTCTCCGGGTTGTCCTGGTAGAGGCTACTCAGCACCAGCATGAAGCGGTTGATGGACTTCTCTTCTCTTTGCAGCTCACCCGAGTCGAGCAGGGCCTGCAACCCCACGGCATCGGCGACCACACGCGGCTGGGGGGCCGCCACGGGCTCGACCACCGGCACGGCAATGTGGGATGGCTGTTCCAGCAGACGGCGCAGGATATCGGAGGCACTCTCGCCGATGTGCCGGGTCTGGCTGGCGATATAGAAGTAGAGATCGTCATCAAGCTCGATGGTTTTCATAGGGATGCGCTGGACTCGTCGAAATTCGGATGCGGCGATTATACATAGGCAAACCCGGCAGCCCAAGGGAGGGACTGGCAGATGTGCATGAATCTCATCGAGAATACGGCATAATGCGGGTCCAAGTGTGTGATCCCCCGCACTGATAAGGGATCCCGGGGTCGTCTTTTTGGAAAAAAACCACAAGAGAGACCACCCCAAGAGAATGAAATCCTTTTCTTTCAGTGCGTTAAGAATCTGGCGAAACAGCCCACGACCGATAAGGTGTTATTTTGCAACACAATCAGCTTTTGCATTTCAAGGAGCAGGGCCAGGGCCCTGCCGTCGTCCTGATTCACGGCCTGTTCGGCAGCCTGGACAACCTCGGCCTGCTGGCCCGTCCGCTCAGTGAGCAATACAGGGTCATCAGCCTGGATCTGCGCAACCATGGTGCCTCCTTTCACTCGGACGAGATGAGCTACCCGCAGCAGGCGGCGGATGTGATCGCCCTGCTGGATCATCTGGCGCTGGATCAGGTGGCGATAGTCGGTCACTCCATGGGCGGCAAGGTCGCCATGCAGGTCGCCAAGCAGGCCCCCGCGCGGGTCGGCCGGCTGGTGGTGGCCGACATAGCCCCGGTGGCCTACCCCCATGCCCGTCACCAGAATGTGTTCGCCGGGCTCAACGCCACCCTTGCCAATCCGCCCCAGAGCCGTGCCGAGGCCGAGGCCCTGCTGGCCCAGTACGTAGAGATCCCCGGCGTGCGTCAGTTCCTGCTCAAGTCCTTCGCCAAGGGGGAGTCCGGTTGGGGCTGGCGCTTCAATGTGCCGGCGCTGGAGCGCAACTACGCCAACATCATGGGCTGGCCCGACGACAGGACCCGCTTCGAGGGGCCGACCCTGTTCATCAAGGGGGGAGATTCCGACTATGTGCAGCCCCAATATACCGAGACGGTGATGGCACAATTCCCGGCCGCCAAGGCCCGCGTCATCGCCGGAACCGGTCACTGGCTGCACGCCGAAAAGCCGGTGTTGTTCAACAAATTGGTTGTGGATTTCCTGTCGACAGGCGGTTAACAGTTTCAAATCCTTTGTGATATAGTGCGCCCGTCATAAGGAGTGTGCGCAATCCATGCTGAGTGAACATATCGATCTGATCGAGAGTCTGGGCCTGAAGCTGTTCTTCGTGGCCATCTTCCTGCTGATTGGTCTGGCCATTCACGACGTGCTCAAACGCGGCAACGTGCCCCGCTTCGGTCGTCTCATCGTCTGGCTGGTTCTGTTTCTGGGTTGCGCGGGTTTTGTCGCCAAGGGGCTGATCGAAATGGGCTGGGAAGGCTCAGGGATCGGCTAACTACTTTTCATCTGTGATGTATGGCCAAACAGCAAACTGATCGAACAACACTGGATCTGTTCGCAACTGAGAAGCGCCCCGGCAGGCCAAAGACCAATCCACTCCCCCGTGAGACCCAACTCAAGATCAACAAGCGCAATCAGCTCAAGCGAGATCGGGAGAACGGCCTGAAACGGGTAGAGTTAAAGATGGAGGCCGAGTTGCTGGAGCGCCTGAACCAACTTGCGTTACAACAGAACGTCAGCCGAGCCGAGCTGATCCAATCTATCCTGAAGCAACAGATTGAGTCTGCTTTTGCAGCAGGCATCGCAATCTGACCGTTAAGCATTAACACCAAATACGGGTAACTAAACACTATGGCTAGTGTAGGTCTGTTTTTCGGCAGCGATACCGGTAATACCGAAGCTGTCGCCAAGATGATCCAGAAAGAACTGGGCAAACAACTGATTGAAGTCCGTGACATTGCCAAGAGCAGCAAGGCCGACATCGACAGCTTCGATCTGCTGATGTTCGGTATCCCGACTTGGTACTACGGCGAAGCCCAAGCCGATTGGGATGACTTCTTCCCCGAGCTGGAAGAGATCGACTTCACCAACAAGCTGGTCGCCATCTTCGGATGCGGCGATCAGGAAGACTATGCCGAGTACTTCCTCGATGCCATGGGCACCCTGCGCGACATCGTCGAGGCCAAGGGCGCCATCATCATCGGCAACTGGCCGACCGCGAGCTACGAGTTCGAAGCCTCCAAGGCCCTGGTCGATGACAAGCACTTCGTCGGTCTGGGTATCGATGAGGATCGCCAGCCGGAGCTGACCGCCGAGCGCGTCAAGGGCTGGTGCAAGCAGTTGCACGAAGAGATGTGCCTGAGCGAGCTGGAGTGATCTCCCTCCTCTGACAACAAGGGCCCCGCTGGGGCCCTTGTTGTTTCTGACTCTCGCCTCAGCAGGTGGCCTACTCGGTCGCTCTGTGTTCCGGTCTGGCGCGCACGTAGAGGGTGCGCTTGACCTGGGCCACCAGCTCACCCCCCTTGTCCTGCACCTGCACCTCGAACTCGGGGAAGTGCTTGTCTCCGCGCTCGGTGGCCGCCACGATCGATGCCAGCTTGGCGTCGGTCAGGGTGAACTCCGCCACCAGCATCCCTTTGCCCGGCTTGATGTAATTGATGCTGCCCGCCTTGTCCCAGACATAATAGCGGTTCTTGAAATGGCCCATCAGCATCAGCGGATAGATGGGGTCCGTCATGGCAAACATGCTGCCGCCGAACTGGGTCCGGTTGGCATTCTTGTTCCACCAGCGGGATTTCAGGGTGACCCGACAGAAGCGAAAATCGGGGCTCAGGGTTTCGATGTTGATGCCGGCTCCCCAGAAGGGAGGCCAGGCGTTGAGGGCGTGGCGCACCCAGGCCGCGTTGCCAAAAAGCCAATCCATGGATCTCATCCGACCAGACAATAGAGAAATTACATAGTATCAACATTTCCGGGCGGAGCAAGCCTAGCCACTGCGGGGTATATTTATACTCCAAGGGGGCTGAACATGCTAAAGCCCTTGAATTGCTGGGTTTATTTTTAACTTGGCTACGACCTATAATGACAGGCCATACGAGTTCGTGGTTGCCATTCCTTCGGCAGTCAATCAGAATAACCACACCTTCGAGAATGCGAATTAATAGAATATGGCAGACAACAACCAAGCGTTAAAAAAGGCCGGGCTCAAGATCACCTTGCCCCGCGTCAAAATCCTGGAAATCCTGCAACAGCCGGACTGCCAGCACACCAGTGCGGAAGATCTGTATAAACGGCTGATCGATCAGGGTGAGGAGATTGGTCTCGCTACCGTCTATCGCGTTCTCAACCAGTTTGATGATGCAGGTATCGTCACCCGTCACCACTTCGAAGGCGGCAAGTCGGTGTTCGAGCTGGCTACCCAGGAGCATCATGACCACCTGGTCTGCCTCGATTGTGGCAAGGTGATCGAGTTCTCCGACGAGGTGATCGAGCAGCGTCAGCGCGACATCGCCAAGGTGCACAACATCCGCCTGACCAACCATAGCCTCTATCTCTATGGTCACTGCGCGAACGGCGACTGCAAGCACGAATAACGCCGTCGGCCCGCGAGCAGCAACGAAAAAGCCAGCATGATGCTGGCTTTTTTGTGTCCGCAAGGGGGCGGGTGATGGCAGGGTCTCCCCTGCCTTTCTCGCATCAGCCTTCGGCCTTGCCCCAGACGTCGCGCAGGGCCACGGTGCGGTTGAACACCAGGTGCTCCGGGCTGGAGAGCTTGTTGTCGGCACAGAAGTAGCCTTCACGCTCGAACTGGTAGGCAAACTCCGGCTTGGCATCCTTGAGGGAGGCCTCGACCCGGGCACCGGCGATGATCACCAGCGAATCCGGGTTGAGCGCCGCCTCGAAGTCATCCTCGGCAGCGGGGTTCGGCATCTTGAACAGACGATCGTAGAGACGGATCTCGGCCGGCAGGGAGTGAGTGGCGCTGACCCAGTGGATCACTCCCTTCACCTTGCGGCCATCGGCCGGATCCTTGCCCAGGGTCTCGGGATCGTAGGAGCAGTAGACGCAAGTCACCTTGCCTTCCGCATCCTTCTCGACCCGCTCGGCCTTGATGACATAGGAGTTGCGCAGGCGCACTTCCTTGCCCAGCACCAGGCGCTTGAACTGCTTGTTCGCCTCTTCCTTGAAGTCCGCCTCGTCGATGAAGATCTCGCGGCTAAAAGTCAGCTCGCGGCTGCCCATCTCGGCGTTGTTCGGGTGCGCCGGTGCGGTCAGCACCTCGTCGCCCGCCAGGTTCTCGATGACCACCTTGAGCGGGTGCAGCACGGCCATGGCACGCGGGGCGTTCTCGTTGAGATCGTCGCGGATACAGGCTTCCAGCATGCTCATCTCGACGATGTTGTCCTGCTTGGTCACGCCGATGCGCTTGCAGAACTCGCGGATGGAGGCCGGGGTGTAGCCACGGCGGCGCAGACCGGAGACGGTCAGCATGCGCGGATCGTCCCAACCGCTGACGTGCCCCTCGGTCACCAGCAGGTTCAGCTTGCGCTTGGACATGACGGTGTATTCGAGGTTCAGGCGGGAGAACTCGTACTGACGGGGGTGGCAGTCGATGCTGATGTTGTCCAGCACCCAGTCGTACAGCCGGCGGTTATCCTGGAACTCCAGGGTGCACAGGGAGTGGGTGATCCCCTCCAGGGCGTCCGAGATGCAGTGGGTGAAGTCGTACATCGGATAGATGCACCACTGGTCACCGGTCTGGTGGTGGTGGGCAAACTTGATGCGATAGATGACGGGATCGCGCATCACCATGAAGGGGGATGCCATGTCGATCTTGGCGCGCAGGCAGGCGCTGCCCTCGGCCATCTCACCGTTCTTCATCTTGGCAAACAGCGCCAGGTTCTCTTCGACGCTGCGATCGCGGAACGGGCTGTTCTTGCCGGCCTCGGTCAGGGTGCCACGGTACTCGCGCATCTGCTCGGGGGAGAGCTCGTCCACATAGGCAAGACCCTTCTCGATGAGCTCGATGGCGTAGCCGTGCAGCTTGTCGAAATAGTCGGAGGAGTAGCAGATCTCGCCGCTCCACTGGAAGCCGAGCCACTGCACGTCCTGCTTGATGGACTCCACGAACTCGATGTCTTCCTTCGCCGGGTTGGTGTCATCGAAGCGCAGGTTGCACTGGCCCTGGTAGTCGCGGGCGATGCCGAAGTTCAGGCAGATGGACTTGGCGTGGCCGATATGCAGATAACCGTTCGGCTCGGGTGGGAAACGGGTATGCACGCTCTTGTGCTTACCGCTGGCCAGATCTTCATCGATGATCTGACGGATAAAGTTGGTTGGGCTGCTCGCCTCGGTCATGAATTCACCTCGAATGTCTCAGCTCGTGGGGCAACCGCGCGCCCCCGCTTAGAAACCGTCAATGATCCACTATTCATCCATGAGGCTCAACAGGAATTTGCCGCCACGGCAAGGGGGCCGCGCCACCAGGCCCCATTTGTGCTGGGGCCGACAAGCTTCCCACCTAGTGGACCCGCTAAACCTCACGCGGCTTAGTCTCATCCGGGTAAATCCTAAAATAGATCAATTCATATGGGTCTAGAATTAAATGGTCTCTTGTGAGTACACACAAAATACTTTTATCACGACAGTTCCAATACAAAAGCTCAAAAATACAAATCAAACACCACATAAGTCAGCTTATTATTCTGATAAATCGCATCAACTCAACATAAGATGCAACAATCCATTTTCCAAACCACTCAATCCTTAGTATTCTATTTATCATTTTCTGCAGCGACATCAAGGAAGATGACCGACAGCACCTGTCCCTCCTCGCTCCCCCGATCCGCTCGCCTCATCCTCACACAGGTAGCTGAACCATGTCCTATCCCTTATCAAGACGTGAATTCATCAAGCAGTGCGTCATCGCCGGCATCGCCGTCTACAGCGCCCCCCTTCTCGCCAACCTCTCGCTGTCCGGTATGGAAGACGAGATCTTCGATCCCGAGTTGCTCGGCCAATGGAAGCAGGGCGGCAAGATCAAGTTCCGCAGCGACGGCCTGGCCAAGGTGACCGGCCAGAAGATCTACAGCCGGGACTATCGCGCCCAGGATCTGGCCGGCTGGCCGTCCCAGCAACAACATGCGCTGCTGATCCGGGTCGACAAGGCGGATCGCGTCTATCTGGGGCTGGATCTCGCCATGCTGCCTGCCAATGCCCAGCCGGTTCGGGTCGTCACCGCCGCCGATCTGGCGCGCGACGGCGTCGAGCTGCCCTCCTTCTACGGCATCAACATGATGGTGAGCGAAGGGGCCACCCCGGATTATCTGGGTCATGCGGCCGCCATGCTGATCTTTCAGGACTTCGCCACCTTCAACCGGGCCAAGCAGATCCTGCAATTCAACGACAAGGTGATCCGTTACGGTGAGGTTGTGCCGCTGGTCGCCACGACCCGCGATCCCTGGGCCTGCTGGCGCATCATCCGGATCGAGGGCAAGCTCGGCATGAGCGACCAGTACAGCACCTTGAAGAACGGGCTCTTCTTCCCGGCCATCGTCAGCCACCAGCCGGTGTGGCCGACGGCCAAGGCCGATGGCAACGCGGGCGAACAGGGGATTTATCAGGCCGAGCTGGTGCACAAGGAGCTGGAGGCCGAGGACGCCCTGGTGCTGGATCGCAGCTACCAGACCCAGTTCATCGAACCCATGATGATGGAGCCGGAAAACTTCAACGGCTGGTTCGACGCCAAGGCGCGCACCATGCACCTGGTGATAAGCACCCAGTCCCCTCACGACTTCTACTACCAGGCCGCCGAGATGCTGGCCAAAGGCCCGCTGGCTGGCAAGGTCGACAAGCTGGTGGTGCACTCCCCCTTCATCGGCGGTGGCTTCGGCGCCAAGGATCACACCATATTCCCCTTCTATGGCCTGCTCGCGACCATTTATGGTGACGGCCCGGTGCGCCTGGCCAACGATCGTTTCGAACAGTTCCAGGGTGGCCTCAAGCGTCATCCGTTCAACATGCACAACAAGCTGGTACTCGACAAACAGAGCGGCCAGTTCCGCGCCCTGATCTCCTCCATGACGGTTGACGGTGGCGGTCGCCTGAACTTCACCGGCTCGGTGGCCAGCGTCGGCGCCAGCGCCATTCAGGGCGTCTACTACCTGCCCAAGAACGACATCACGGCGGTTGCCCTGCCGTCCGAGAACCCGGACTGCGGCTCCATGCGCGGCTACGGCTCCCTGCAAACCATGGCGGCCATGGAGATGATGATCAACGAGGCCGCCGCGCTGCTGAAGATGGATCCGCTGGCGCTGCGGCGCCGCAACCTAATCAAGCCCGGCCAGCCCAATACCCAGGGCGCCATTCCCCAGGGCAACAACCGTTACCCCGAGATCCTGGCGATGGCCGAGCGGCACGAGATCTGGGCCCAGCGCCAGGCCAGGAAGCAGGCTTACGAGACCCAGCACCCGGATCGCCTGCACGGCACGGGTTTCAGCATCACCACCAAGGACTATGGCACCGGCGCCGTGGCCCCCTCCGCCTGCGTCGAGCTGACAAGCAAGGGGGAAATCCTCCTCAAGATCAGTGGCATGGAGATGGGGACCGGGATCCAGACCTCCCAGGCCGAGATCGTCAGTCGCTACTTCGGCCAACCGGCCGACACCATAGATCTCGCCGAAATCGCGCTCTGGGAGAGCTTCAAGCTGGTCGAGACCGATAACCCCTACACCATCTCTCAGGAACGCCAGGACGAGATGCAGAAGAACCCGCGCTGGACGCTGGCCATTCCGCAGGCCTCCTCGGCCTCCATCTCCTCCTACTTCCAGAGTCACGCCACTGTGGCGGCGGCCCGCATCCTGTTCGAGCAGACACTCTGGCCGGCGGCGACCGCCATCTGGCGCAAGCAGTTCTTCGTCGGCCAGGCCGGCCTGGATCTGGGCCCCGCCAGCGAGGCGAGCTGGACCCCAGCGGGGTTGACGACCCGTGGCATGCCGCCGTTGCCGCTCTCCCTGCTGGCGGCTCATGCCCACGCCAACGGCCTCATCACCGGTGCCATGGTGCACAGCTTCAACCGCTGGGCCTGGGCCGAGTGCGACTTCACCATCGAGGGTCAGAGCCAGCGCCTGCCCATAGATGCGCTGGCGTTACGCTACGGTGACGGCGCCAGCAGCGCGCGGCGCGCACAGGCCGATGCCAACGGCTACCAGCTGCTCGATCGCACCCAGGCTCACTACCCCAGTACCAACCTGAACAACGCCATGGTGACCTACTACGCCCCCTGCGCCACCCTGGTCGAGATCGCGCTGGAGAAGGGCTCGGGCAAGGTGCACATACTGTCCGCCCACAGCTGGCTGGACGCCGGTCGGGTCATAGTCCCCGAACTGGTGGAAGGCCAGATCCAGGGCGGCTTGGCCATGGGGGTCGGTCATGCTCTGTATGAATATCTGCCGTCAGGCCAGGAAGGGCCGGGCAACGGCACCTGGAACCTGAACCGCTATCAGGTGCCCCTGGCGCACCAGCTGCCAGTCTGGAACCTGACCCACACCCTGCTGGAACCCCTCTCGCCGACCGATGCCACCAAGGGCATTGGCGAAGTGGTGATGATCCCCGTGGTCGCCGCCCTGGTCGAAGCCATCTATCAGGCGACCGGCACCCGCTTCTATCATCTTCCCGTGACTGCAACCGACATTCAGAAGGCCATCCAATGATCACCGTAAACATGACCATCAACGACCGTCTCATTGGCCCGCTCGAAGTGGATGACAACACCATGATGATCGACTTCCTGCACGAGTATGTGAACCTGACCGGCACCAAGTTCGGCTGTGGCATCGGCGTCTGTCATGCCTGCACCATAGTCGTCGACGGGGCGGATGGCAGCAGCGAGAGCGTGCGCACCTGCGTCAACGGGGTTGGCCGCTTCAATGGCCAGCGCATACGCACGGTGGAAGGCCACGCCAAGCGTAACAACCAGGGCAAGATCATCGCCCTGAGTCCGGTGCAGAAGACCTTCCTCGATCACTTCTCCTTCCAGTGCGGCTGGTGTACCTCCGGCTTCGTCAACGAGACCACTGTGCTGCTGGAACGTCTGCGCAAGCAGCCGGTGGCCATGGCCGATCTCGAATCCACCATCGAGGGGGCACTCAAGGATCACGTCTGCCGCTGCACCGGTTACAAGAAGTATTACGAGGGGGTCAAGGCCATGTTGATCTCGGAGGGGGTAGTACGCACATGATGCTCTCCGGACTCGCATTCGCACTCTTGCTCGGCACAGGCACAGTGTCTGCGGCCGACGCCCAGGATCCGCAGGTGGCACAGGGAGAATACCTGTCCAAGGTCGGCGACTGCGCCGCCTGCCACACCGCCGAGGGTGGCCAGAAGTATGCCGGTGGACTGGCGTTCAAGACGCCTTTCGGCGTCATCTACTCCACCAACATCAGCTCCGACAAGGCCCAGGGGATAGGCAGCTACAGCTATCAGAATTTTTATGAGGTGATGCACAACGGCAGCGCCCCCAATGGCCGCCTCTATCCCGCCATGCCTTATACCTCCTACCACCTGGTCACGGATGAGGACATGAAGGCGCTCTATGCCTACTTCATGCAGACCAAACCGGCCGCCACCCCTAACCGTGACAACGAGGTCGGCTTCCCCTTCAACGTGCGCACCGGCCTGCTGTTCTGGAACATGGTGGCCCATGAGGACAGCGCCTTCGAAACCGATCCGGCCAAGAGCAGCAACTGGAATCGTGGCCGCTACCTGGTGGATGGGCTGGGGCACTGTGGCGAGTGCCACACGCCGCGGGATACCTTCATGGCGATGGACGACTCCGGCTACCTGAAAGGGGCCATGATCGAGGGGGTGATGGCCCCGGAGATCACCGCCACCGAGCTCAGGCGCCAGGGCTGGACCCATGACTCCCTGACCCGGCTGCTGCGCAAGGGCTACTCGGTCAAGGGCGGCGTCTTCGCCGGCATGTATCCCGTGGTCGAGAAGAGCTTCGCCTACCTGACCGACGAAGACATGCACGCCGTCACCAGCTACCTGCTGGGCAGCGACACCCCGCTGCCGGTGCCGGAGCCCAAGCAAGTCACCCTGGATAGGGCGCACCCCGGCTATGGGCTCTACCGGGACTACTGCGCCGGTTGTCACGGCCAGGAGGGTCAGGGCAAGCCGAACGTGACGCCATCCATGTACACCAACGCCACCCTGGATCAGGCGACCCCGACCAACACCCTGGCGGTGCTGCTGCGCGGGATCCCGGCCCAGAGCTACAGCCAGACCGAGCGCTTCGCCCCCATGCCCAGCTACGCCAAGGAGCTCAACGAACAGCAACTGGCGGATCTGGTCAACTTCCTGCGCCAGACCTGGGCCCATCAGCCCTCCACCCTGAGTGCAAGCGACATCGAGGCGCTCAAGAAGGAGATCGTCGAGGCGCACGATGAGTAGCGGTCAGCTGGAGGTGCTGCGTCAGAGCCTCGCCTGGCTCGCCCAAGGAAAATCTATCTGGCTGTGCAGCATAGTGGCGACCTACGGCTCGGCTCCCCGCCCGCAAGGGGCCCTGTTCGCCACCGACGGCAGCCGCCGCAGCGGCTCCATCTCCGGCGGTTGCATCGAGGATGCCTTCGTCGCCATGTTGGCCAGGGGGGAGTATGACTCGTCCCTGAGTCTGCTGGACTATGGATCCCATCTGGCCCCCGATGGCAGCGAGTTCGAGCTGCCGTGCGGCGGCCGCATCCGGCTGCTGGTCGAACGCCTCTCAGGGGGCGAGGCCGTCGCGGATCTGAACGAGTGGCTGAGCAGGCTGCAAGGCGCCCTCCCCTTCGTGCGGGAGGTGCAACTAGGCCTAGGGGTGCGCTCCTATCTGGCCGACGAGATGCAGAGCCAGTGCGAGCAAGAAGATCCAGACAGGGTGCGGCTGAGCTATGCCCAGCGCTGGCGCCTGCTGCTGCTGGGGATCAGTCAGGTGAGCGAGCAGGTGGCCAGACTGGGACAGGCCGCTGGCTTCGAGGTGTTGCTGTGCGACACCCGCGAGGCATATCGCCCCGACTGGCACTGGGGGCCGGAGCAGGGCGGCATAGCGGTGGAGTGGTGTGACCCCGAGCGTTTCGTCGAGCGTCATGTCACGGCCCGGAGCGCCGTGCTCGCCCTGGCCCACGATCCCAGGATCGACGATGCCGGCTTGATGGCGGCACTGGAATCAGAGGCCTTCTATCTGGGCGCCATGGGCTCGGTGCGCACCAGCGAGCGCCGCCTGGAGCGATTGCAGCGCATCGGCGAGATCAGCCGGGAGCGGCTCGACAGGATCCATGCGCCTATCGGGCTGCCGATCGGCAGCAAGGCCCCGATCGAGATCGCCATCGCCACCCTGGCCGAGGTGATCGCCGCCCGTCATGGCATTCGCCTGAGGCTTCGCCAAGATGCGGCCTGAGCGGATAGCCCTGCTGCTGGCCGCCGGCTTCTCCCGCCGCTACGGCAGCGACAAGCGCCTCGCGGGCTCCCCGCCCCTGATCCTGCGCACCCTCGCCACCCTGCTCCCCTGCCATGACCGCGTGCTGGTGGTGCTCAGGCAGCGAGACGAGGCGTTACGCCAGCTGCTGGCGCCGACGGGTGCCCTGATCACCCAGGTGCCGGCAGATGGCGGCATGGGTGACAGCCTGGCCCACGGCGTCCGCACCCTGCTCGCCCAGGATTGGCCCATCCAGAGTCTGCTGGTGGCGCTGGCCGATATGCCCCATCTCTCCCGTACCAGTCTGCTGGCCTTGCAGGCTGCCCAGCAGGGTCACTCGCTGGTGCGGCCCCTCTACCAGGGTCAGCAGGGGCATCCCGTCAGCTTTCCCGCCGATCTGCTGCCCGAGCTGGCCCGCCTCTCTGGTGAGCAAGGCGCCAAGCCGGTGCTCGATCGCCACGCCGACCGCCTGATCTGCCTGACGCTGGATGATCCCGGCTGCGTGCAGGATATCGACAGGCCCGAAGACCCTCTCTGATCCACCCCGACGACGACGCCGGCAAAACGCGGGCAAAAAAAGCCCCGCACCAGGCGGGGTCACAAGGGATGAAAAACAGACAATACACACACACAACAAAGGCTCACACGCACAGTCAACCTTTCCCAAAACCGATGACATATCGGCCTTGGGAAAGGCGGGTCTTGCGACCCGCCTGGTGTTAGCGGTTGACAGCTATCAGTTCAGTTCGGTGACGCGGCTGGTGCGCTTGCCATCGAAGCTGGTGGTACGCAGGTAGACCTTGCCGTTCACGCTCGGCTTGGCCGCGGCGTCATAGGCGCTCCAGCTCTTGCCATCCAGGCTGTACTGGATGGGCAGACCAGGCAGATCCACGTTCGCTTCCAGCTTGCCGTTGACGACCTTGGCACCCGGTACCGAGAGACGGTACTCGACGCCGTAGGCTTCCAGTTTCGCCAGCTCACGCTGACCCAGCAGGTTGGCGAACTGGTTCCACTCCTTGTCCAGAGTGGCCTTGTTGACATGCTTGGTCTCGCCGGAGAACTCACGACCCTTCACATAATCCAGCTCGAAGCCACCCTTGTGCCAGGCACGCTCGGCCACGGAGAAGATCCGCGGGTAGACCATGTACTCGTACTGGGCATCGGTACGCACGGTTTCACCCCACTGCTGACCGGACATGCCCTTGAACTTGACGGGATCCTGGTCACCCTTGGCCACGAAGGCGTTGCCGTCGCGATCGGTCGAGGTCTCGGCGTTCTGCGGCAGGTTTTCCGGGGCGAAGTTGAACAACTTGCGGGTGTCGGTGAAGCGAGTCGCCCAGTAGTAGCCACGCTCGGCCGGATGCACCTCGTTCGGGAAGTCCAGGTAGAGGTAATCCGGGTTGGACAGCACCACGTCATAACCCTTGTGTGCCCACGCCATCGCGTTGTTGAAGCCGCCCCAGTAGAGGGTTTCCCAGAAGTTGACCTGGGTCTTGTCGGTGGCGAAATCCTTGGCGCCGTCGGCGTACTTCAGGCCATCTTCCCACGCCATCAGGGTGGAGTAGCCATCCGCCTTGACCATCTTGGCAACTTCCTTCGCGTAGTAGACCATCAGCTCATCTACGCTCTTGATCTTGCCCTCGTCGATCATCTTCTGGCACAGCGGGGACTTGCCGAACGGCTTGTCCTGCTTGCTCCAGTCGGCGTTGCCCTTCCAGGCCACCAGATCTTCTTTCTTGGTGACGGCCGGATCCTGGTAACCATCGCGGATCATGATGTTCTTCGCCTCGTCACCACCGTAGTGCCAGACGGTCAGCGGCTGGCCGGCGGCCTTGTGCATGGCGCCGACTTCATCCATGACCTTGGCCACGAAGGCGGAAGAGCCCGGCTGGCAAGGGTTGATGAAGGACATCTTGTCGTAGAACTGGACCGAGGTGATGTTGGAGGTATCGGCCGGATCGAGCAGACGGTACTGGTTCGCCTCCTGCTCTTTACCCTCGGCCATCAGCCGCTTGTAACGCGCCTCCATGGAGACCACGGCGGCACGGGCATGCGCCGGCATGTTGACCTCGGGGATCACGGTCACACCGCGCGCCTTGGCGTAACGAACCAGGTCGATATAGTCGGACTTGGTGTAGAAACCGCTGCCCATGTTGTCGCTGGTCGGGCCTGAACCCAGCTGCGGCAGGATGCACTTGGTTTCGGACAGATCGTGGCAACGTTCGCCACCGACGTCGGTCAGCTCCGGCAGGCCCGGGATCTCGATGCGCCAGCCTTCATCGTTGGTCAGGCCCAGGTGCAGGGTGTTGAGCTTCTTGGACGACATCTGGTCGATCAGCTTGCGCAGGGTTTCCGGGCCACGGAAGTGGCGGGCCACGTCGGTCTGCATGCCGCGGTATTCGAAGCGCGGGGCATCCTCGACCGCCATCTGGCTGATCAGCTTGTCGTTGACCCCCAGCAGGGAGATCAGGGATTGCGCGCCCCAGAAGGCGCCGTCGATGTCGTGGCCCTGGATCAGCGCGCCCTGCGAGCCGATGTTCATGTCATAGCCTTCGGCCTGCTTGACCTTGCTGCCGAGCTTGATGGTCACTGGGTAGCCGGTGTCGGAGAGGGTAACACCCAGCTTGGTCAGTGACGCCTTGATGGCTTCGGCACGGTCGGTCGGCAGATCCAGCGCGTTGAGTTTGATGCTGGAGAGATCGACCTGCGGACCCGCCTTCACCACCTGCTTGAGCGGGGTCGGCATGATCTGGTCGTCGATCTTGCTGGCCGGCAACAGCGTGCTGGCCTGATTGGCAGCGAAACGGGTCTCGCTGTTCATCAGGATGTTCTTGTCATCCTTGGTGCGCTTCCAGCCGTCGGCCGGCATCGGCTTCTCGTAACTGGTGGCATCTTCGATGTTGGTCATGCTGGCGATCACCTTGGGCTCGGCGCCCTCGGTGGCGACGTACCAGTTCGGCATGATGTCGCTTTCAAACAGCACCCAGTACTCCACCACCAGCGGCACTTCGACCGTGGCATCCTTGGCAAAGCCCTGGAACTTGTCGGTCGGCGTCATGCGATAGAGGTCGCCGGTCAGGTGGGTGATGGTGAACTGGTCGTTGTCCACCCGCTGGATGCGGCGGATGGAGTGGATGTAGATGTTCCAATCCTTGGAAGTCACGTCCGCACCGGTGTTGGTCAGGTGCAGCTTGGCAACGCCACAGCTCGCCCACTCGGAACCCAGCGCCTGACAATCCAGACCGGCACTGGCACCGTCGTTGGTGACCACTTCATACTTGACGACCAGGTTGCTGGCGAGGGAATCGACCACGGCTTGCTTGGCGGCATCGGCTGCCTGTACCTGAGCGGCACAAACGGTAGACATGGCAATGGCTAACAGAGAATGTTTCAAGTTCATAACTGCTGCTCTCATTTGAAGTAAAGGTTGGATTTTCTTGGCTTTTTTTATATGGGGCCCCTAAGCGGGGCCCTTAGTTATGTCAACAATGGACTTAGACTTGAGGTGAGCTTGCGCTCGATTAACGCAGGGATTTCATCTCACCGGCGATGATTTCGGCCAAGGGGCCCAGAATCACCTGCAGGTTCTGCTCACCGAGCTTGACCACACCGGCCGCGCCCAGGGCTTTCAGCTTGCGCTCATCCACGATGCTGCGGTCTTTCAGGGTCAGACGCAGACGGGTGATGCAGGCATCGATGGTTACCAGGTTATCTTGACCACCCAGCACTTCCAGATACTGGCGAGCCAGCTCGGTGCGGTCGGTAGTCTGAGCCTGTACCGGCACGGCTTCGTCATCTTCACGACCCGGAGTCTTCAGGTTGAACTTGACGATGACGGTACGGAAGATGGCGTAGTAGAGGCCGAAGAACACCAGGCCCTGCACCAGCAGCATGTACCACTGGGTCGCCAACGGGTTGCGCGATTGGATGAACATGTCGACAAAGCCAGCACTGAAGCCGAAGCCTGAAATCCAGTGCATGCTGGCGGCGATGAACACGGAGATACCGGTCAGCAGGGCGTGGATGACGTAGAGCACCGGCGCCACGAACATGAAGGAGAACTCGAGCGGCTCGGTCACACCGGTGAAGAAGGCGGCAAAGGCGGCTGCGATCATGATGGATGCAACTTTCTCTTTGTGCTCTTTCTTGGCGGTGTGGTAGATGGCCAGCGCGGCGCCCGGCAGACCGAACATCATGATGGGGAAGAAGCCCGCCTGGTACATACCAGTGACACCCACAACCGCTTTACCCGCGTCGATGGAGGTTTGACCGCCCAGGAAGTTCGGGATGTCGTTGATGCCTGCCACGTCAAACCAGAACACGGAGTTCAGGGCGTGGTGCAGACCGACCGGGATCAACAGACGGTTGAAGAAGGCGTAGATACCGGCACCGGTGGAGCCCATGCTGACGATGGATTCACCGAAGTTCACCAGGCCACCATAGATAACCGGCCAGACGGCCATCAGGATGAAGGAGACCACGATCATGACAACGGAGGTCACAATCGGCACCAGACGACGGCCGGAGAAGAAGGCCAGCGCCTTGTGCAGTTCGACACCGCTGAAGCGGTTATACAGCTCGGCGGCGATGACACCGGTCAGGATACCGATAAACTGGTTCTCGATTTTACCGAAGGCGGCAGGGACTTGATCCAGCGGAATTTGTTGGATCTGAGACACGGCGCCCGGGCTCAGCAGGGTGGTGACCACCAAGTAGCCGACCAGACCGGCCAGCGCGGCAGAACCGTCTTTATCCTTGGACATACCATAGGCAACGCCCACAGCAAACAGGATGGCCATCTTGTCGATGATGGCGGCACCCGCCTTGATCAGGAATGCTGCCAGCGCACTCTCGCCGCCCCAACCGTTCGGGTCAATCCAATAACCAATCCCCATAAGGATCGCTGCGGCAGGCAATACCGCTACCGGCACCATCAGGGCACGGCCGATCTTTTGTAAATAACCGAGAATGTTCACGGTTCCTCTCCTTAGTTGATGTTTTTCTAGAATTAAGTGCTTATCACGTTCGACGCATAAGCCATCAAGGCTTGATTGGCAGTCTATGGGTTTTATTTCGCTGCGCAAATTAATAAACCAACATTCGTGATCATTATCACTCAACAGAGATAAAGGTAACGGATAGATGTGGCTTAGTTCGCAATCTTTATTTACGCTATAAAACAACTTGAATCCATCTAAAATCCCTTGCCGTCGATAGACCGGCCGCAACCCGTACAGAGGTATCTAAAATGCGCCTGATCCCGTTGAAGTCCGCCAGCCAAGTGGGTCTCTGGTCTGCCCGTTACATCGTTGACCGCATCAATGCGTTCAAGCCGACCAGCGACCGCCCCTTCGTGCTGGGCCTGCCGACCGGCGGCACCCCGCTGACGACCTACAAGCGCCTGATCGAACTGCACCAAGCCGGCGAAGTGAGCTTCGAGCACGTGGTCAGCTTCAACATGGACGAGTACGTGGGTCTGCCGGCCGAGCACCCGGAGAGCTACCACAGCTTCATGTACAACAACTTCTTCAACCACGTGAATATCCGCCCGGAAAACATCAACATCCTCAACGGCAATGCCGAGGATCTGGTGGCCGAGTGCAAGCGTTACGAAGACAAGATCAAGTCCTACGGCAAGATCAACCTGTTCATGGGCGGCGTCGGCAATGACGGCCACATCGCGTTCAACGAACCGGCCTCTTCCCTCTCCTCCCGCACCCGGGTCAAGACCCTGACCGAGGACACCCGCATCGCCAACTCCCGCTTCTTCGGTGGTGACATGGAGCAGGTGCCCAAGCTGGCGCTGACCGTGGGCGTCGGCACCCTGATGGATGCCGAAGAGATCATGATCCTGGTCACCGGTCACGGCAAGGCCCTGGCCCTACAGGCCGCGGTGGAAGGTTGCGTCAACCACATGTGGACCATCTCCACCCTGCAACTGCACCCCAAGGGCATGATGGTGTGCGACGAGCCCTCCACCATGGAGCTGAAAGTCAAGACGGTCCGTTACTTCCAACAACTGGAAGCCGCCAACATCAACCGTCTGTAAGGAGCCGTCATGTACGCACTGACTAATTGCACCCTCTATACCGGCAGCTGCGTGCTGACCGGCCACGGCGTACTGATCGAGGGCGACAAGATTGTCGCCATTGTGCCCCGGGCAGAGCTGCCCGCGGAGGCAGTTCAGCATGATCTGCACGGCGCCAACCTGAGCGCCGGCTTCATCGACGTCCAGCTCAACGGCTGCGGTGGCGTCATGTTCAACGGCCACATCACCACCGAGACCCTGGCCATCATGCAGGCGGCCAACCTGAAGTCCGGTACCACCAGCTTCCTGCCGACCCTGATCACCAGTCCGGATGCGGACATGAAGCAGGCGGTGGCGGTCACCCGCGACTACATGGCCGCCCACCCCAACGAGGTGCTCGGCGTCCATCTGGAAGGGCCTTACACCAACCTCAAGCGCAAGGGCATCCACCCGGCCGATCAGATCCGCCAGCCGGCCGACGAGATGATCGACTTCTTCTGTGACAACAGCGACGCCATCGCCAAGATCACCCTGGCACCTGAGCGCAACAAGCCGGAGCACATCCGTCGCCTGGTCGAGGCTGGCATCCTGGTCTCCGCCGGCCACACCGCCGCCAGCTACGAGCAGGCCATGGCCGGGTTCGACAACGGCATCCGCTTCGCCACCCACCTCTACAACGCCATGACCCCCACCCTGAACGGGCGCGAACCCGGGGTGGTCGGTGCCATCTATGATCGCAAGGATGTCCATGCCGGCATCATCGTCGATGGTCATCACGTGCACTGGGCCACAGTGCGTCTGGCCCACAAGATCCTCGGCGAGCGGCTGGTGCTGGTCACCGATGCCACCGCGGCGGCGGGTGCACCGGAAGGCTTTGAGAAGTTTGATTTTTGTGGCGCAACCGTCTATTTCCGCGATGGTCAGTGCGTCGATGAGAATGGTACACTCGGCGGTTCTGCCCTCACCATGATCGAAGGGGTGGAAAATCTGGTCAAACAGGTCGGATTACCGCTCGATGAAGCACTGAGAATGGCCACCCTTTACCCCGCACGCGCCATTGGATGGGACTCACGTCTCGGTAGTATCCAGGTCGGAAAAATTGCCAACCTCACCGTCTTTGATCAGGCCTTCACGGTCTGCGGGACCGTGGTTAACGGACACTACACACAACAGTGACACTATGACTGGCGGACAAATAGCAAACGTAGATCTCATCAAGCAGGTTAACAGTGCGGTCGTGTACCGGCTCATTGACCTGCAGGGGCCCATCTCGCGGGTCAAAATTGCCGAGTTGAGTCAGTTGGCCCCGGCCAGCGTGACCAAGATAACCCGGCAACTGATCGAGCATGGGCTGATCAGGGAGACCTCGCCGCAGGCATCGACCGGCGGACGACGAGCCATCTCCCTGACCACCATCAAACATCGCTTTCAGTTTGTCTCTGCCAAGCTCGGCCGCGGCTACCTGCAGCTGAGTCTCTATGATCTCGACGGCAAGGAGCTTGATCAGCACATCACCCAGGTGACCGAGATCGAGCAGCAACCCGTGGTCGACATGCTGCTGCGGGAGATTGGCGCCTTCATCGATGCCAACGCCGAGCGCAGCCGCAACCTCATCAGTGTCGCACTCACCATGCCGGGCCTGGTCAATCCGGAATCCGGCATGGTCATCTACACCCCGACCTACCAGATCCGCAACCTGGCGCTGGCCAAGCTGCTCGAGCACCATTTCAACCTGCCCTGCTACGTGGGCAACGATACCCGCTCGCTGGCGCTGGCCGAGCATTTCTTCGGCGAGTCCCGCGACTGTATGGACTCCATCCTGGTGAGCGTGCACCAGGGCACTGGCTCCGGCATCATCACCAAGGGCAAGGTGTTCCTCGGCCAGAATCGCAACGTCGGCGAGATCGGCCATATCCAGGTCGAGCCGCTCGGCAAGCGCTGCCACTGCGGCAACTTCGGTTGCCTGGAGACCATCGCCTCCAACGAAGCCATCGTCGACAAGGTCAAGGAGCTCATCAGCCGTGGCCACCTGAGCGCCCTGCAGGACAAACACATCACCATCCAGGAGGTGTGCAAGGCCGCCGTGGCGGGGGATGAGCTGGCACGCAGCGTGATCGAGAACGTGGGGGAACATCTGGGCCGGGCCATCGCCATCACGGTCAACCTGTTCAACCCGCAGAAGGTGTTGATCGCCGGCGAAATCACCGCCGCGGAGGAGATCCTGATCCCGGCCATCCGTCGCTGCGTCGAGCACCAGTCCCTGCCGAGCTTCCACCGTGGCCTGCCCATCGTGAAGGCGCGCTTCCAGAACCAGCCCACCATAGGCGGCTTCGCCCTGGTCAAGCGCTCCCTGCTGGAAGGGGATCTGCTGCAGATCATCATGGAGCAGAAATAGTCCTGCTCCCTCCAATAAAAAAACGGCAGCCATCGGCTGCCGTTTTTGTTTTATGAAGCGTGACACCCGAATTAGCCCCCGGGGTTTGAACAGGCTCGGCTCCGGCCGAGAGACCCGGTTCCGCATAGCCATGTTCCCCGGCACATGGCTGGGAGCGGCAGGCAGTGTTGGAAATAGGCCCGACTTGACCCACCTGACCAGCCGCCCGGCGCCGGCGGCTTATCGCGGTGCCACCATACCCTCCCCTCTTCCCCAATAACAAACGGCAGCCCATCGGCTGCCGTTGCTATTGATGGTTCATCCCGCAGGCTTAGCCCGCGCGGCAGGGCTTGAACAGATCCAGCTTGCCGTCATAGATGCTGGTCTGCACGTCCATGATGCCGAGCATGGAGTGGAACAGGTTGTCGTGGGAGAAGCGCTTGCTGCTCGCCTCCTGGCGCAGGCAATCCTGGTTCAGTTGGCGGTCGCGTTGCAGCTGGGGGGAGAACCAGGTCAGCAGCGGCACCCGGGTCTGATCATCCGGCGCGAACTTGTAGGGGGTGCCGTGCAGGTAGAGCCCCATGGCCCCCAGAGATTCACCGTGATCCGACAGATAGACCAGCCCCACGTTGTATTGGCTCTCCAGGGTCTTGAGCTTGGCGATGAGCTGGGCCAGCACCTTGTCGGTGTAACGGATGGTGTTGTCGTAGGTGTTGACCAGCTCCTCGTTGCTGCAGTTCTCGATGTCGCTGCGCGGGCAGTCCGGCAGGAAGAAGCGATCGGCGGCCGGGTAGCGGCGGTAGTAGGTCGGACCGTGGCTGCCCATCAGGTGGAAGGCCACCAGCTTGTCGCCCTGCTTGCCCTTCATGTCGGCGATCTGCTGATCCAGCCCCTGCAACAGCACCTCGTCATAGCAGGAGTCGCCTTCGCAATAGGTGGGGAACTGCTTGGGCTCGATCTCGATGGTGGGCACCTTGTCGCACACCCCCTTGCAGCCGCCGTCGTTCTCCTTCCACAACACGGAGACACCGGCGTGTTGCAGCACGTCCAGCAGGCCGTCCCTGGACTTGGCCAGGGTCTCGTCGTATTCACGGCGCGTCAGGTTGGAGAACATGCAGGGCACGGAAACCGCGGTAGCGGTGCCACAGGAGCGCACATCCTTGAAGGAGACGAGGTTCGGCTCCTGCTCGGTGAAGCTGTTGGTCTCTTTCTTGTAACCGTTGAGGGAGTAGTTCTGGCTGCGCGCCGTCTCCCCCACCACCAGGAACATCAGGGTCGGCTTGTCGCTCTTGGCCACCACCTTGGCATCGGTTCCCATCGGCTGATAGGGGATCGGGGTGGCGAAGACGATGTCCCGGGCGTAGCGATAGAGGCCGCGCACATAGTTGGCGGGCACTATCTCCTTGACGATGGAGTGGTTGTTGCGCCCGACCGAGGCGTAATCCTGGTAATAGAGGGCGGCGACCCCGACCAGAAACAGCAGAGAGAGGGCGATGCCGCCGAGGCGCATGCCCAGCCCCTTGTACCAGGGCGTCGGGTATTCGATCTTGATCCACAGCAGGCAGAGTACCGGCAGCACGGCGGTCAGCAGGAACCAGAGCATGACGGATGCGTTGAGGTAGGAGGTCGCCTCGCCGCTGTTGGTCTCGATGATGTTCTGCACCATGCCGACATCGAAGATCACCCCGTACTTGAGCATGGCGTAGCTGGCGATGGAGCCGGTCATGATCAGCAGTATGAAGAAGGGTTTGAGCAGATACCTGAAGGTAAACGGCAGGAAGACGGCGTTGAGCGCGGCCATCAGCACAAAGGGGATCGAGAGGGCGAAGCCCGCCTTGACATGCTCAAGGGCGGTGAGAATGCGGTAAAAGTGCAGAAAAATGGGCCAGTTGAAGACCAGTGCAAACAGCAGCACCAGCAACAGGTTGACCTTCATCACTCCCAGGGTGAGACGCATAACGATACTCCGACAAGCCAGTAGATCGGGAGGCCCTGCATGGGGGCTCCGTTTTGAACATCCAGATCACCCGTCTCTCTTCCCGAGCAGACAACAGGGTGATGGGCACAGCGGCCCGGATGCAGGAGAGAGTAAGCAGGCAAACTTAAGCGGGAATTAAGGCTGGAGCAGATTGGATAAAATAAACTCAAACGGGGCCATTCAGACGTAAAAAACGGCAGCCCAGGGCTGCCGTTTCGTGCTCTCGTCGGAGGTGACACCGTGGTGATGCCCCTCCCGGGTTTTCTACCCGGCGATAACGCTACCTGACGATCAGAGCAGTTCTGCCACTTCGTCGGAGATGGAGCCGTTGTGGTACACCTCCTGCACGTCGTCCAGATCTTCGAGCATGTCGATCAGACGCATCAGCTTGGGTGCGGTCTCGGCATCCAGCTCGGCCTCGGTGGAGGGGATCATGGTCACTTCGGCGCTCTCGGGCTTGAAGCCAGCCGCTTCCAGGCCATCCAGCACGGTGCCGAAGTCGTTCGGGGTGGTGTACACCTCGATGGAGCCATCCTCCTCGGTCACCACATCATCGGCACCGGCTTCCAGCGCCGCATCCATCAGGGCATCTTCGTCCACGCCGACGAAGGTGATCAGGCCTTTCTTGCTGAACAGGTAGGCCACTGAGCCGTCGGTGCCCAGGTTGCCACCGCACTTGTTGAAGGCGTGACGCACCTCGGCGACGGTGCGGTTACGGTTGTCGGTCAGGCACTCCACCATCACAGCGGAGCCCGCCGGGCCGTAACCTTCATAGATAATGGTCTCGAGCTGTTCGCCATCGCCACCACCGGCGCCACGCTGGATGGCGCGGTTGATGGTGTCTCGGGTCATGTTGCCGGTCAGGGCTGCCGCCACCGCCGCGCGCAGACGCGGGTTGTTGGCCGGATCCGCGTCACCGATCCGCGCTGAGGTGGTGATTTCACGGATCAACTTGGTGAAGATCTTGCCACGCTTGGCGTCTTGCGCCGCCTTGCGGTGTTTGATGTTGGCCCATTTGCTGTGACCTGCCATAAAAACTCTCCGTTATAATTTTAAATCAATGGGATACGGGCCGCGCAGCGACCCGGTCTTAAGCATGTTCTCAGGCTTTCGCCTCAGCCTCGGCCTTGGCAACGGTGGCGATGGCCAGCTCGGTCAGCTGAGCCTGGTTGGCGAAGCTGGGGGCGTCCGTCATCAGACAGGCGGCGGCCGTGGTTTTCGGGAAGGCGATCACGTCCCGGATGTTGTCGGTACCGGTCAGCAGCATGCTCAGACGATCCAGGCCGAAGGCCAGACCGGCGTGCGGCGGGGTACCGTACTTCAGCGCATCCAGCAGGAAGCCGAACTTGAGGCGTTGCTCGTCCGGGGTGATCCCCAGGATGTCGAACACGGTGGACTGCATCTCGCTGTTGTGGATACGGACAGAACCGCCGCCCACTTCGTAACCGTTGATCACCATGTCGTAGGCGTTGGCATAGGCTTCCAGCGGATTGGCTTTCAGCTCGGTCGGACCCAGATTGCTCGGCGCGGTGAACGGATGGTGCATGGCGGCCAGGCCACCCTCGCTGTCTTCCTCGAACATGGGGAAGTCGATGACCCACAGCGGCTTCCAGCAGTTCTCCACCAGACCCAGATCGCGACCCACCTTCAGGCGCAGGGCGCCGATGGCATCGCACACCACCTTCTTGCTGTCGGCGCCGAAGAAGATGATGTCGCCGTCGGCCGCGCCGGTGCGGGCCAGGATCTCGCGCACGATCTCATCGGAGAGGAACTTGGCGACCGGGGACTGAACGCCCTCGAGGCCGTTGGCCGCGGCGTTGACCTTCATCCAGGCCAACCCCTTGGCGCCATAGATGCCGACAAACTTGGTGTACTCGTCGATCTGCTTGCGGGACAGCTCGGCGCCACCCGGTACCTTCAGGGCCGCCACGCGGCCTTTCGGATCCTTGGCCGGACCGGCAAACACCGCGAACTCGACGTCGGTCAGCAGATCGGCCACGTCGACCAGCTCCATCGGCAGGCGCAGGTCCGGCTTGTCGGAGCCGAAGCGGCGCATGGCCTCGTCGAAGGTCATCACCGGGAAGTCGCCGAGATCCACGGCCAGCACGTGTTGCCACAGCTGGCGGATCATCTCTTCCATCAGCTCGCGCACCTGGGGTGCGGTCATGAAGGAGGTCTCCACGTCGATCTGGGTGAATTCCGGCTGACGGTCGGCCCGCAGGTCTTCATCGCGGAAGCACTTGACGATCTGGTAGTAACGATCGAAGCCGGACATCATCAGCAACTGCTTGAACAGCTGCGGGGACTGCGGCAGGGCGTAGAACTTGCCCTTGTGGACGCGGCTCGGCACCAGGTAGTCACGGGCCCCTTCCGGAGTGGCCTTGGTCAGCATGGGGGTCTCGATGTCGAGGAAGCCCTGCTCGTCCATGAAGCGGCGCACGAAGGCGCTGGCCTTGGCACGGGTCTTCAGGTACTTGGCCATCTCGGGGCGACGCAGATCCAGATAGCGGTACTTGAGGCTGATCTCTTCGCTGTTGGTCTGGTTGAAGTCGAGCGGCAAGGGCTCTGAGCGGTTGATGATGGTCAACTCGTGGCCAAACACCTCGATGGCACCGGTGGCCATGTCGCTGTTGCGCTGGGAGTCGGGGCGGCTACGCACCACGCCGGTCACCTGGATGCAGAACTCACCGCGCAGTTCGGAGGCCAGGGCGAAGGCGTCCGGTTTGTCCGGATCGAAGAATACCTGCACGATCCCTTCCCGGTCGCGCATATCGATAAAGATCAGACCGCCGAGGTCACGACGACGATGGACCCAACCGCACAATGTAATGGTCTGCCCGGCATGGGCCTCATTGACCTGTCCGCAATAGATAGAGCGCATGGACTTCTTCCTTCGAAATTGTAGAGAGACGGTTAACCTTGGGCCGCCGGGCACGACTGGCAAGCACCGTCTGTCTCACAGCTGGCCAGATTCTTGTTCTTACCCGGTTTGAAATCAGTCTCGTACCATCCGGCTCCCCAGAACCGGACCGTTGCCAGCGATGTCGGCGCGACCGGAGGCAACCCGTAGGGGGCCGAAAAGTCGGTGCGAGGGCATCGGCAAGCGTCGTTGTTTGGCAAGTGTATGGTCGCCGCCATCGCCACCTTAGGCGCATGACCCCGAGGGTCACAACAAATTGGCAAACAAAAGGGCTGGCATTATAGAGGAAAACCCCCATTTGGGTAAAATGGCCCGCAGCCTCCTTTGCCCTGTTTTTATCATTCAGGATCAAAAATGAGTGCAAAAAGAGCGAAACCATCACACAGGATCCGTCATGAGCCTCTATTTGGGTCTGCCGCAGTGGTCACACCCGGCCTGGCCCGGTCAGTTACTGGGCATGGGTGCCAAGCCCGCCGACCACCTCGCCCACTATGCCCAAGTCTTCAACACGGTGGAAGGCAATACCACCTTCTACGCCTCGCCGACCCCGGACACGGTGCGACGCTGGAGCGATGCGGTACCGGACAGCTTCCGTTTCAGCTTCAAGTTTCCGCAGACCATCAGCCACCAGAGCGATCTGGTCAGCGTCGACAAGCAAGTGAGCGACTTCATCGCCCTGCTCGGCCCGCTGCACGACAAGCTGGGGCTGCTCAAGCTGCAGCTGCCCGCCCGCTTCGGCCCCGCCGGCCTGCCGCGCCTTGCCGCCTTCTTCCAGCGTTTACCGCAAGACTTTCGCTATGCGCTGGAGGTGCGTCACCCCGACTTCTTCGCCAAGGGCGAGGCGGAGAGGGCCCTGAACCGGTTGCTGATGGAGCAGGGCATCAACCGCATCATGCTCGACAGCCGGCCGCTGTTCTCGGTGCCGGCCAGCACCCCGGCGATGATCGACGCCCAGGGCAAGAAGCCCAGGCTGCCGGTGCACCTGCTCGCCACCGCCGATGCCCCTGTGGTGCGCCTCATCGGCTTGCCGGATCCGGCCGCCAACCACCCCTTCCTGCCGCCCTGGCTGCCCCGCTGGCAACAGTGGCTGGCGGAGGGGAAGGATCTCCACCTCTTTATTCATACCGCCGACAATGCCAGAGCCCCCGAACTGGCGCGTCAGATAAGCCAGTTGCTCGGCCACCCAATGGCGCCCTGGCCAGGGGAAAACGATCGCGCGCGGCAAGGCTCACTGGACTTTTAAGCCGGGCCAAAAAGAGCGGCTGTGTCTTTAGTAGCCAGCCCTTTTCGCTGTCCTCGGCCGGGCGCAAAAAAAGCCGCTTTTTTGTGGTACGGCCGGGCCGCACGTCAAGACAAACGCCGGTCAATCCACTACACTAGCGCCCCATACGAGGGCCCTGGTATTCGTCCGTTGCAATCCGTTGCAACTTGATTACACGGCTCAGAATATGGGCCCGGCTGCCAGTCCGTTGTGACTGATGGCCCGACTCAGAATAAGGGCCAGGACGATGGCCCGTTGCGAACGGAACTGGCCCAAGGGATTTCAAGGCCTGCTACCCGTTCGTCAACCGGTGACGACGCCATCTCGATGCCCGTCTACCCAAGATTCAATTGAACAAAAACAGTCGATTTGTACACCGGCTGTCAGGTTGCGCAGACATGCATACCAAAGATCAGATTTTTGCTGCCCCCATCGCCCGCCTGGGGGATTTTTGTTTTGACGAACAGGTCGTTGACGTGTTCCCCGACATGATCCAGCGATCCGTGCCGGGTTACAGCAACATCATCTCCGCCATCGGCATGATGGCCGCCCGTTACGCCCAGCCAGACAGCCGCCTCTATGACCTCGGCTGCTCCCTCGGCGCCGCCACCCTGGCCATGCGTCGCCACGTGGCGCAACCGGGCTGTAGCATCACCGCGGTCGACCTCTCCCACCCCATGATCGAACGCGCTCGCGCCCACCTCTCCGGCTTCAAGTCCGAGGTGCCGGTGGAGCTGGTCGAGGCGGACATCTGCGACATCGAGATCGAGAACGCCTCAGTGGTGGTGCTCAACTTCACCCTGCAGTTCGTCGAGCCCGAGCAGCGGGCCGCCCTCATCAAACGCATCCACGACGGCCTGCGCCCGGGCGGCATCCTGATCCTGAGCGAGAAGTTCCGCTTCGAGGATGCCCAGGTCAACGAGCTGCTCATCGATCTGCATCTGGATTTCAAGCGGGCCAACGGCTACAGCGAACTGGAGATAAGCCAGAAGCGCAACGCCCTGGAGAACGTGATGCGCACCGACACGCTGGAGGTGCATCGGGCTCGCCTGCGCGCGGCCGGTTTCGTCCATCAGGATCTCTGGTTCCAGTGCTTCAACTTCGGATCCATGATTGCCATCAAAGCCAGCGACGCCAACTAAGCCATGATCGACTTTGCCAACTTCTATCAACTGATCGCCAAGAACCGGCTGAGCCATTGGCTGCATAGCCTGCCCGCCCAGCTGCACGCCTGGCAGCACGACAATCTGCACGGGGATCTGCCGCGCTGGAACCGGGCGCTCAACAAGCTGCCCACGGTCGCCCCCGGCCATATCGAACTGCACAGCCGGGTCGAGATCGGCAGCGATGACAGCCTCAGCGAGGGCGAGCGCAAGAAGACCGAGAGCCTGCTGCGCCAGTTCATGCCCTGGCGCAAGGGACCTTTCCATGTCCACGGCATCCACATCGACACCGAGTGGCGCTCCGACTGGAAGTGGGATCGGGTGCTGCCCCACATCAGCCCCCTGGCCGGCCGCTACGTGCTGGACGTGGGCTGCGGCAGCGGCTACCACCTCTGGCGCATGGTCGGGGAAGGGGCCAAGCTCGCGGTAGGCATCGATCCCAGTCCGCTGTTCCTCTGCCAGTTCGAGGCCATTCGCCACTTCGCCGGCAACGATCAACGGGCCCACCTGTTGCCGCTCGGCATTCAGGAACTGCCCGAACTGCGCGCCTTCGACACCGTCTTCTCCATGGGGGTGCTCTATCACCGCAAGTCCCCCATCGAGCACATCGAACAGCTGCGCAACCAGCTCAAAGACGATGGCGAGCTGGTGCTGGAGACGCTGGTGGTGGATGGCGGGGTCAACGAGGTGCTGGTGCCCACCGACCGCTACGGCAAGATGCGCAACGTCTGGTTCATTCCCTCCAGCGCGGCCCTCAAACTCTGGGTCGAGCGCTGCGGATTCACCGATGTGCGGATAGTGGACGAGAATATGACCAGCACCGACGAACAGCGTCGTACCGACTGGATGATTAATGAATCCCTGAGTGATTACCTGGATCCCGCCGATCCGGCACTCACGGTCGAAGGATACCCGGCACCCAAACGTGCCGTGCTGATCGCCAGGAAGGCCAAAGACTAGCCGATGGCAGCTCAGGAAGTTACACTGACCCAATTCCAGGAAGCACAGTTAAATGAATGACATGAAAAGCAAATTAAAAGGAATGACCCTGCTCTCCCTGCTCAGTCTCGGCGGGTGTGTCAGTATGGAGAAAGCACCCCCTGTCCCGACCCTGACGCTGGCCGAGATTCGCAACGAGATCACCCTGAGCGAACAACGCCTGCAAACATCCATGGAACAGCAACAGAAGCAGTATGTGCAGCAACAGCACCTGCTGGTTCAGCTCAACACCGATGTCACCAACATGAAAGAGTCCGTGAAGAAAGTCGACAGCAAGCTGGCTACCCTGCCACCAGAGCCCCCCAAGCCCATGGCCATCCCGACCGAGAAGTGCCAGGCCCCGAGCCAGGGTCACACCGTCGACGGCAAGCTGCTGGTGGGTGAAGCGGAGTGGATCTGGGTCGATGCCGCCAACGATGCCTTCCAGGCGCGGGTCGATACCGGTGCCACCACCTCCTCCATCAGCGCCCAGGAGATCACCATCTTCGAGCGCAACGGCAAGAACTGGGTGCGCTTCTTCCTGAGCCATCAGGAGATGGACGACAAGATCCAGATCGAGGCCCCGCTGGTACGCCACGTGCGGGTGCGTCAGGCCTCCGCCGACGATCTCGACCGCCGTCCGGTGGTGCGCCTCACGGTGCGCATCGGCGACATGACCGAGAAAGCCGAGTTTACCCTCAAGGATCGCAGCGACATGACCTTCCCTGTGCTGCTGGGCCGTGAATTCCTCAAAGACATCGCCGTGGTCGATGTGGCCCGCGAATATATCCAACCAAAACCCAAGCTCAAGGATGTAAAATAATCCATGGTTTCCCGTAAGCCGTTCTATCTGCTGGTCGCCCTGCTGTACATTGTCGGCCTGGGAATGACGTTTTATCACCATGTCGCGCTGGACGTGCCTTTGACGCCAGGCGAGAAACGTCAGATCTGGTCTATCGAAGCCAAGCTGGAATTCGAGGCCACCGGTGAGCCGGTCATCGCCTCTCTCGCCATTCCGGGCACCCAGCCCGGTTTCACCCTGATGAACGAGAACGCCGCCAGCCCCGGCTACGGCCTCTCCTTCGTCGAGAAAAACGGTGATGCCCGCGCCGAGTGGTCCATCCGCACCGCCTCCGACCGCCAGGAGCTCTACTACCGGGTCGACATGATGGCCGATGCCCATGCCAAACCGGCCGCCAATCCCCAGCCTCCCACCATCGAGAAGCAGATCGAGAGTGAGCCTTACGCCACCGCGATGAAGCAGATCCTGGAGCGGGCGCAGGAGCGTTCCGCCGACGGCTACACCCTGACCCGCGAGATCATCAAGGAGATCGAGAAGCAGGAGCAGAACGCCGAGCTGCTGAAGTCGCACAAGAGCCGTGCCAACCTGATCGCCGAGCTGCTCAACAACGCCAACGTACCGGCCCGGGTGGTACACGCCCTCAGCCTGGAAGATGGCCGTCGTCGCCAGGAGCTGGTGGACTATCTGCAGGTGTTCAACAACCCGACCGACTACAAGCTGTTCAACCCGCAAGATGGCAGCCAGGGCCAGCCGGCCAACCTGCTGCTGTGGGAGTACAACTCGGGCGCCCTGCTGGACGTGACCGGCGGCCACAACTCCCGCGTGACCTTCTCGATGATCGAGCAGGAGCAACCGGTGAACGTGGCGCTGGCGCAGAAGTTCGAGAAGTCCGAGATGATGAACTTCTCCATCCACAGCCTGCCACTGGAAGAGCAGGCCCTGTTCAAGGGGCTGCTGCTGATCCCCATCGGCGTGCTGATGGTGGTGTTCCTGCGGGTCCTGGTGGGGATCAAGACCTCCGGCACCTTCATGCCGGTGCTGATCGCGGTCGCCTTCATCCAGACCTCGCTCATCACAGGTCTGGTGGGCTTCCTGCTGATCGTCGGCACCGGCCTCATCATCCGTTCCTACCTGTCGCGGCTCAACTTGCTGCTGGTGGCCCGAATATCGGCGATCATCATCATGGTGATCTCGATGATCGGCATCTTCTCGGCCTTCGCCTTCAAGCTGGGGCTGACCGACGGCATGAAGATCACCTTCTTCCCGATGATAATCCTCTCCTGGACCATAGAGCGGATGTCCATCCTGTGGGAAGAAGAGGGTCCGAAGGAAGTGGTTCGCCAGGGCGGCGGCTCCCTGCTGGTGGCGGTCATCGCCTACCTGGCCATGGACAACGAGCTGATCCGTCACCTGACCTTCAACTTCCTCGGCCTGCAGCTGGTGCTGATGGCGACCGTGCTGCTGATGGGTAACTACACCGGCTACAAGCTGAGCGAGCTCAAGCGCTTCAAGCCGCTGGTGAACGAGATGAAGTCTGGTCGCACCCCGGGTAAGGACAAGTAACAGATGTGGTTCTGGGAAAAATACACCAGTCCGTGGAGCCTGTCCCAGGCAGGCATCCTCGGCATGAACAAGCGCAACCACTCCTACATCAGCCGTTACAACCCGCGCAGCCTCTATCCGCTGGTGGATGACAAGTTGCAGACCAAACGCATCGCGCTGGACGCGGGCGTGACGGTGCCCGAGCTTATCGGCACCATCCGCGAGCAGCACGATGTGGGCCGGATCACTACCCTGGTCAAGGAGTGGCCGGGCTTCTGCATCAAGCCGGCCCGTGGCTCCGGCGGCAAGGGGATCCTGGTGATCCTGCGCCAGGAAGACGGCCTGTTCTACAAGCCGAACGGCAGCGCCTGCAACGGTCAGGATCTGGAGCGCCATGTCTCCAACATCCTGGCGGGGCTCTACTCGCTGGGTGGCAAGCCCGACGTGGCGCTGGTGGAAGGCCTCATCAACTTCGATGATGTGTTCGACGGCTACTCGTTCGAAGGGGTGCCCGATGCCCGGGTGATCATCTTCAAGGGCTTCCCGGTGATGGCCATGATGCGGCTCTCCACCTCGGCCTCCGATGGCAAGGCGAACCTGCACCAGGGCGCCGTGGGCGTCGGCCTGTGCATCCGCACCGGCCGCGCGCTGCGGGCGGTCCAGTTTGGCAATCCGCTGCGCCACCACCCCGATACCGGCCTCGATCTGTACGATCTCAAGGTGCCCCACTGGGACACCCTGCTGACCCTGGCGGCCTCCTGCTACGAGATGTCGGGGCTTGGCTACATCGGCACCGACATGGTGCTCGACAAGTTCCGCGGCCCCATGCTGCTGGAGCTCAACGCCCGTCCCGGTCTCGCCATCCAGATCGCCAACGGCCGCGGCCTGGTGCCCAACCTCAAGACCATAGAGAAGCTGGGTCAGGTCAAGATGAACGTGGAGCAGCGCGTCAACTTCGCCAAGGATCACTTCGGCATCTTCGATGAGTAGAGCTAGGTAGCCCAGCTGCCCGACTCGCAAAAAACGCGCCCCTGGCGCGTTTTTTTATGGCCGGCGCCCGGGTTCACCCGCGGCCAGTACGTGGCGTTCCGGGAAGGCCGATCGCCATCACATCCCATGGCCGCGCCGCTTCAACGGGGGGCGGGAAGGCGATAAGCTCCGGGGCAGTGGCGCTTAAGGTCGCCATGGGGCCTTGCCTCTTGGCCCTAGCGCTGAGTGACGCAAGCCTCTGCCAGGGGACAGGATGGCGCCTAATGTCGGCGACAAACCGCCCTCCCGATGGTAGATTAATTAAATCAAATAGATAGCAACGATCGGATTCCCCCTATGCAACGTTGGCCCAGCCTGAAACAGCTGCAATATCTGGTCGCTCTCGACGAGCACAAGAACTTCAATCGCGCCGCCAAGGCCTGCCATGTCAGCCAGTCGACCCTGAGCACCGGGATCCAGACCCTGGAGGACATGATGAATCTGCAACTGGTGGAGCGTGACCACAAGAGCTTCATCATGACGCCGGTCGGCATGGAGATAGTCGCCCGGGCGCGCAACCTGCTCTCCGATGCCCGCGATCTGATGGAGCTCGGCCAGCAGCAGGGCGGCGTCATGCACGGCACGGTCCGGCTCGGCTGCATCCCCACCATAGCCCCCTTCCTGCTCAGCAAGCTGCTGCAGGTGTGCGGCAAGGAGTATCCAGATCTGGAGCTGCTGCTGCGGGAAGACACCACCACCAATCTGCTCAAGCAGCTGGAGCAGGGTCAGCTCGACCTGCTCATCCTGGCGTTACCGGTGGAGATTGGCGGCTTTCACAGCAAAACGGTGGGGCTGGATCCCTTCCACATGGTGATGCCATCCAACATGGCGGCGGGCCTGCACATGCCGTTCGATTACAAGGAGCTGCCCAACCAGAGCATCTTCCTGCTGGAGCGGGAGCACTGCCTGACCGAGCACGCGGTGAGCGCCTGCCGGCTGCGGGACAAGAGCAAGATCAACCCGTTCGCCGCCACCAGCCTGCACACCCTGGTGCAGATGGTCGGCGCCGGCCTTGGCACCACCTTCCTGCCGCAGATGGCCATCGACGCCGGCATCCTCGAGAACTCGGATCTGGTGGCCATTCCCCTGCCGGGGGAGAAGCCCTATCGCGAGATCGGTCTGGTGTGGCGCCCCAGCACCACCCGGGTGCAGACCTTCTACAAGATCGCCGAGCTGCTCTCGCCGCTGATCGAGCCCAAGCCGGCGAGCTGAACCGCCGCTGGCCGGTTGCCCATTTTGTGCACCGGCCAGGCCATTTTGTTATCGGCGTTCAGGTTCCAGGCAGAAACACTGGCTATCATGAGTCGCGTGCCCTACCGAAGGAGTCCCGATGTTCCGCACGTTGCTGCTGCCCCTGCTGGTCCTGTTGCTGGCCGCCTGCTCCAGTACGCCCGAGCCAGCCCCCCCTGCCCGCCAGAGCGGTGCCTTCGACGGCTTCTACCAGCAGTGGCGCGGCGTCCCCTATCGCATGGGCGGCACCAATCGCGCCGGCCTCGACTGCTCCGCCTTCACCCAGCTCGCCTACAGCCAGGTGCTGGGCTTCGAGCTGCCCAGAACCACGGAGTCCCAGGCCAATCTGGGTCGGCCGGTGGATCGCTACCGCCTGCAATATGGCGATCTGGTGTTCTTCAAGACCGGCTGGCAGCAGTACCACGTCGGCGTCTACACAGGCGCGGGGGAGTTCATTCACGCCTCCACCAGCAAGGGGGTGATCCGCTCCCGGCTCGATAACGTCTACTGGAACAGCCGCTACTGGCAGGCGCGCCGGCTGACCCAATAGCCAAGCGTCCATAACGAAGAAGGCCCTGACGGGCCTTCTTCGTTTTCGCGTTCAACGACTCAATGCTTGCGGTGCCAGCGCGGCGAGACCGCTTTTTCCCCCCAGGGGGTGACGCAGGGCAGCAGGGCGCCCTCGATCACCCTGTCGCTGCCGGCCAGCGCCTCGGCAATCTTCTGATGCAGCACCTGCAACAGGCGACCCTCCTGCTCCGCCAGGGAGTGACCCGCGGCGAAGAACTCGCGCTGATGTTGCAGTGCCAGCTTCTGGGCAAACTCATAGGTGTTGAAACAGTCAGGCATACGCTCGATCACATCGTCCAGCCGGGTCAACAGGCTGTGCAGTTCCCTTGTCATGTGCGGCTCTCTCTCTGGATGGATAATAAAAACTATCCCTTATTGGATAGCCAGCCAACCTCGGCCCCCTGAAACTGTGGCACTGAACACAGTTCTGGCCACCTCATCCTCTCCCCCTCAACGCAATCCTGGCCCCCTGTTTACAAAGCTGCAACCAGGCAGTACATTTGGACCGACTAATCAGTCGGCCAAATCTTGAGCGGAGCCTCCATGGAAGCGAGACAGTTGCAATCCCCCCCGACCGACAAGTTTGCCCTGGCCGAGCGGCTCATTCGTCTCAAGCAGGCGTACCAGGCTCACCCCATGCCGAGCCACGGCGAGCGCAGCGCTCGGCTGCTGCAACTCAAGCGCAGCCTGCTCGCCCACAAGCAGGGGCTGTGCGACGCCCTGGCCCGGGATTATGGCCGGCGCAGCGACTACGACTCCCTGATCGCCGACATCCTGCCCTGCGTCATGCAGATCAACTACAGCCAGAAGCGGCTCAAGCGCTGGATGAAGCCCCAGCGCCGTCACGCCGGCTTGCTGCTGGCCCCCGCCAGGGTCGAGGTTCACTACCAGCCGCTCGGCGTGGTCGGCATCATGGTGCCCTGGAACTTCCCGGTGATGCTGAGCCTGGGCCCCCTCATCAGCGCCATCGCCGCCGGCAACAGCGCCATGCTCAAGCTCTCCGAGTTCACCCCCCACACCAATGCCGTGCTGCGCACCCTGCTGGCGGAGGTGTTCGATGAACAGCAGCTGACCGTCGTCGAGGGGGATGCCCAGCTGGCGGCCGCCTTCAGCGCCCTGCCCTTCGATCATCTGCTGTTCACCGGCTCGACCGCGGTGGGGCGACAGGTGATGGCGGCGGCGGCCCCCCAGCTCACCCCGCTCACCCTGGAGCTCGGCGGCAAGAGCCCCTGCCTCATCGCCCCCGACATGCCGATGGCCCTGGCGGTGGAGCGGATGATCTTCGGCAAGAGCCTCAACGCCGGCCAGATCTGCGTAGCCCCCGACTATGTGCTGCTGCCACGGGGGCAGGAGCAGTCCTTCATCGAGGCCTACCAGCGCCACTTCAGCCGACTCTATCCCAAGGGACTCGGCAGCCCGGATTACGGCGCCATCATCAATGCCCGCCAGTATGAGCGCCTCACCGCCTGGCTGGCGGAGGCCGAGCAGGCGGGTGCCCAGCTCCATGCCTGCGCCTCCCCCGCCCGGGACGACGCCACCCGGCGGCTGGTGCCCCACCTGCTGACCGAGGTGCCCGGCCATTGCCAGCTGATGCAGCAGGAGATCTTCGGTCCCCTGCTGCCGCTGGTGCCCTACGACAGCCTCGACGAGGCGCTTGCCTACATAGCGGCGCGGCCCCGCCCCCTCGCGCTCTATCTGATGAGCCTGGACCCGGCGCTGCAGTCGCGACTCATCCAGGAGACCCACGCCGGCGGCATGGCCATCAACGAGAGCCTGTTCCAGGTGGCGGCGGACGATGCCCCCTTCGGCGGCATCGGCGCCTCCGGCATGGGGCACTACCACGGCCACGAGGGCTTTCTCACCTTCTCCAAGGCCAAGACGGTGTTGCGCCGTGGCCGGTTCAGCACCGGCGCCCTGATCCACCCCCCTTATCGGCGCTGGTACCAGCGGCTGATGATGGCCCTGTTCCTGCGCTAGGAGAGCCCCATGACCGACAAGCGCCGCCAAATCCTGGATGCCGCCCTCGCCCTGTGCGCCGAAGATGGCCTGCAGGGGGCCGCCACCGCCCGCATCGCCAAGGCGGCCGGGGTGGCCAACGGCACCCTGTTTCACCACTTCCCCAGCAAGGAGCTGCTGATCCAGCAGCTCTATCAGGACATCAAGCAGCGCCTCGGCGCCGCCATCCGCGAGGCGGACCCGGCCCTGCCACTCGAGAGCCAGGCCCGGCACTACTGGCACCAGGCGATGGACTGGATGCAGGCCCACCCCCACGAGCTCAAGTTCGTGCTGGGATTCTTCCACTCCCCCCTGCTGGCGCGGCCGCTGCGCAGCCAGATCCTGCGCGACACCCTGGGTTTCCTGCCACAGCTCTTGAGCCAGGGGCTGGCCAGTGGCGAGCTGAGGCAAGCCCCCCCGGCCCTGATGCTGGAGGTCTGCCAGAGCCAGTTCCTGGCCTGCGCCTCGCTGTTTGTCGACGAGCCCGAGCTGGGACGAGACCCCGACTGGCAGGCCAGCGCCTTCGCCCTGTTCTGGTCCGCCATCGCCAGGGGGCGCCATGACGCCTGATACCCTGCTCGCCGCCGGTCGCCGCGGCTGGATCACCGCCCTGCTCTGGATCATTGGCCGCACCCTGTGCCGTGCCGCCCGGGTCGACGAGGCGGTGCGC
Source organism: Aeromonas sp. sif2416 (assembly GCF_019218665.1). Lineage (NCBI taxonomy): Bacteria > Pseudomonadati > Pseudomonadota > Gammaproteobacteria > Aeromonadales > Aeromonadaceae > Aeromonas > Aeromonas sp. sif2416. Next base: position 364,939 of record NZ_JAHUXC010000001.1, on the reverse strand, counting down.
CGCGAGCTGGCCCCGCTGCCCGAGGGGCTCTGCATCCGGCTGGAGGTACATGGACTGCGCCATGGGCTGACCCTCCATAAAGTGGCCGGACGCTGGCGCTGCGGGGCCCCCGCCACGCCGGCGCCCCACTCGCTGCGAGTCTGCTTCAAGCACCCCGCCATCGCCTTTCGGGTGCTCAGCTTTCGCCTCGGCATCAACCAGGCCTTCTGCGAGAACCGGCTGCTGGTGGAGGGGGATATCACGGCCGCCATGCACCTGGTGCGCGGGCTGGAGCAGTTGCAGTCCCTGATCCTGCCCGCCTTCATGGTACGGCCACTGCTGCGCCACTATCCGGATCCCGCCGACAAGCTGAGCCGCGCCGGCCGCATCTATCTGGGGTTGCTGACCGGCTGACCGGGCCGCCACGGACTGAAACAATTGCCTTGCAGGATCCTTTGAATTGACCGAGTACCAGGAGTGACGAGATGAGCCGATATTATGATTTCTTCTGCCCGGTCAAGCTGATGGCGGGGGAGCAGGCGCTGGAGCAGCTGGCCGGCGAGCTGATGGCGCTGGGAGCCACCCGCCCGCTTCTGCTCACCGACAAGGGGGTCAGCGGCAGCGGGCTCGCCACCCTGCTGAGCCAGGTGCTGGCCGAGGGCGGGCTACCGGTGGCCGCCTGCTGGGACGAGATCCCGGCCGACTCCTCCACCGCCGTGGTGGAGCGCATCGCCGCCCGTTACCGGGAGCTGGGGTGTGACAGCCTGGTGGCGCTCGGCGGCGGCTCCGTCATAGATACCGCCAAGGCGGTCAACATCCTCGCCAGCCTGGGGGGAGAGCGGCTGCTGGATCACGCCGGGGCCGGCTGCCTGACCCGGCCATTGAAACCGCTGGCGGCGGTACCGACCACCGCCGGCACCGGCTCCGAGGTCACCCAGGTGGCGGTGATCCGGGACGAAGGGAGCGGGCGCAAGCTGCCCTTCACCTCCCCCTTCCTGCTGCCCCAGCTGGCGGTACTGGACCCGCGCCTCAGCCAGGGCCTGCCGCTGTCCATCACCGCCGCCACCGCCATGGATGCCATGACCCACGCCATCGAGGCCTTCATCGGCAATGCCAAGAACCCGGTCAGCGACGCCCTGGCCCTGATGGCGGTGGAGAAGATAGCCGACGCCCTGCCGCAGGTGCTGGCGCGCCCGCAGGATCCGGCGTTGCGGCTGCAACTGGCGGAAGGCTCCACCCTGGCGGGCATGGCGTTTTCCAACTCCATGGTGGGGCTGGTGCATGCCCTGGGCCACAGCCTGGGGGCCCGCTGCCATCTGCCCCATGGCCTGTGCATGAACCTGTTCCTGCCCACGGTGCTCGACTACAACAGGCCCGGCATCGACGAGGAGCTGGCCCGTCTGCTGCTGCCGCTGGTAGGGGCGGAGCGCTTCGCGGCCACCCCCGCCGCCCTGCGGGCCCAGGCCAGCCTGGATGCCTTGTGTATTCTGCGCGACAGCCTGTGGCAGGCGGTGCGGCTGCCACGCACCTTGGCGGAGGCGGGGGTGACCGACAAAGCCGTGCTCGCCGAAATCCGGGATCTCGCCATCAACGACGGCGCCCTGCTCTATAACCGCAAGGATGCAGATCGGGAGCAACTGCTGGCGCTGCTGGAGCAGGTGTGGGAATAGAGGAGGATCGGCGGGCCGAGGCGAGAGCACTGCCGATGCCGGTATGCTGCCTGGCATCGGCTCACAGCTGATGACATGAGGAGTCAGGCCGGCGGCGTGAACACCCCGGTGGAGAGGTAGCGATCCCCCCGATCGCAGATGATGGCCACCACCACCCCCTGGCTCAGCTCGGCTGCCACCCGCAGGGCCCCCGCCACGGCGCCACCCGAGCTGACCCCGCAGCAGATCCCCTCCTCCCGCGCCAGCCGGCGCATCATGGTGAGCGCCTCGTCCTGGGTCACATCCAGCACCCGATCGACCCGCTCTGGTTCGAAGATGGCGGGCATATAGGCGGCGGGCCAGCGGCGGATACCCGGGATCTGGCTCCCCTCGGCCGGTTGCAGGCCTATTATCTGCACCGCCGGGTTCTGCTCCTTGAGGTAGCGGGAGACCCCCATGATGGTGCCCGTGGTGCCCATGGCCGAGACGAAGTGAGTAATTGCCCCCTCGCTCTGGCGCCAGATCTCGGGGCCGGTCGAGAGGTAGTGGGCATCCGGGTTGGCCGGGTTGTTGAACTGATCCAGCACCAGCCCCTCGCCGCGCGCCTGCATACTGAGCGCCAGATCCCGCGCCCCCTCCATGCCATCCTCCACCAGCACCAGCTCGGCGCCGTAGGCCTGCATAGCGTCCCGCCGCTCCTGGCTCATGTTGCTCGGCATGACGAGCCGCATCTGGTAGCCCCTGGCCGCCGCCACCATGGCCAGGGCGATGCCGGTGTTGCCGGAGGTGGCCTCGATCAGCCGCTTCCCCGGCAGTAAGCGGCCACTTGCCTCCGCCGCCTTGATGAGGTGCAGGGCCGGCCTGTCCTTGACCGAGCCGGCGGGGTTGTTGCCCTCCAGCTTCACCAGCAGCGTCACCCTTGAATGGGGATTGATGCGCTGCAGACGCAGCAGCGGGCTATTGCCGATCAGACTGTCCAGGGTGGCGAAGGCCATAAGGGGATCCATCCTCTGCTAACTGTTCTATACCTTGCCTAGCGAACCGCTCGCCGGCCGGCCAGTGTAAGCGAGCATCATCGGCCGGCAAAGAGCGCGGTTGGCAAAGTCCGGCCAGCATGCTCTGATAACCCTTCCCCACCCTTTGAGGAGCCCCCATGAGCGACATTCTTCATCAGGCCGACCAGCAGCAGTTCATCTGCGTGGTGGACGGCAAGACTTCGCGGCTCAGCTACCGCTGGCTGGATGCGAGCACTGTCGATGCGCACAGCACCCAGGTGCCCTCCGAGCTGAGGGGGCAGGGCATCGCCGATCGGCTGGCGCGCAGCTTCTATGACTGGTGCCAGGCGCAGGGGCTGACCATAGTGGCCAGCTGCAGCTATGTCGATGTCTGGTTGCGCCGCCATGGCGGGAAAAGTTGATGTACGCCACGGCCACAGCCACCTCGGGCATGACCGAACAGAGGCACCTCCAGGCACGCACTGAAGATCTGCTGCGCGCCGACCCCATGCGCATGGCCTGCCTGCGGGCGGCGCGGGAGCTGGCCCTGCCCGACTGGGCGCTGGGTGCCGGCTTCGTGCGCAATCTGATCTGGGATCACCTGCACCTGAAAACGGTGCCGACCCCGCTCAACGACATCGACCTCATCTATCTGGACCAGGGGGATCCGCAAGGGCTGGCCGAGGCGGCGCACGAGGCCTGGCTGGCGGCGAGGCTGCCAGGGCAGCACTGGGAGGTGCGCAATCAGGCGCGCATGCATCACCGCCAGCAGGTGCCCCCCTTTGCCAGCTCGCTGGAAGCGCTCAGTCACTGGGTGGAGATCCCCACCTGCATCGGGGTCAGGCTGCTGGCCAACGATGAGTTTGAATGGCTGGCGCCCCATGGCTTTGACCACAACTGGTCGCTGCGAGTGAGCGCTAACCCGAGATGCCGCCAGGACAGCCAGGTATTCGTGCAACGGGTGCAGGACAAGGGTTGGCAATCCATCTGGCCGGACCTTGAGGTCGAGTGGCCATAACGCCGTTGCAATGCCCCGCCATGCATGGGCAAACTAAGAAAAAGATCTATATGACTCAATGGGTTAATTAATGCGCGACTTCTTCTCTCTCGAACGCTGGCTGCCGGGCCTCGCCGCCCTGTTGCAATATCAGCGGGCCTGGCTGATGCCGGACCTTCGCGCCGGCCTGTCGGTGGCCGCCGTGGCCCTGCCCGTGGCCATCGCCTATGCGGAGCTGGCCGGGGTGGGCGCCATCGTCGGCCTCTACTCCTGCATACTGCCCATGCTGGTCTATGCGCTGTTTGGCACCTCCCGCCAGCTCATCGTCGGCCCGGATGCCGCCACCTGCGCCGTCATCGCCGCCGTGGTGACCCCCCTCGCCGCCGGCAACGCCACCCTGCAATGGCAACTGGTGATGACCATGACCGCCATGACCGGCTTCTGGTGCCTCATCGCCAGCCGCTTCAAGCTGGGGGTGCTGGCGGACTTCCTCTCCCGCCCCATTCTGATGGGGCTGCTCAACGGGGTGGCCATCACCATCATGGTGGGCCAGCTCTCCAAGATCTTCGGCTTCACCTTCAGCGAGCGTTACCTGATAGAGCGCATCCTCAACGGCGCCAGCTACATCACCCAGACCCACCTGCCGACCCTGGCCATGAGCCTGACGGCCCTGCTGACCCTGGTGCTGACCAAGCGCTACAGGCCCGCCTGGCCCTCCTCCATGGTGGCCATGATAGTGACGGCGGCCCTGGTGTGGGCCCTGGATCTCGGCCGCTTCGGCATCGCCACCCTGGGCACCATCGGCTCAGGCCTGCCGGAGTTTCAGGTGCCTGAGTTCCCCCCCGGCCTGATGCGCGAGCTGGTGTTGCCGGCCCTCAACCTGGCCATGGTGAGCTTCGTCTCCATGATGCTGACCGCCCGCAGCTTCGCCGCCAAGAACGGCTACGAAATCGATGCGGACAAGGAGTTCCGGGCGCTGGGGATGGCGAACCTGGCCTCGGCCCTCTCTCAGGGCTTCGCCATCAGCGGCGCCGACTCGCGCACCGCGGTCAACGATGCCAACGGCGGCAAGAGCCAGCTGGTCTCCATCATCGCCGCCCTCATCATCGCTCTGGTCACCTTCTACCTGACGGCGCCGCTGCAGTACATCCCCACCGCCGCCCTCGGCGTGGTGCTGGTGATGGCCTCATTGTCGCTGACCGACTTTCGCGGCCTCTGGGGGCTGCGCGACTCCGACCGCGCCGCCTTCTGGCTCGCCCTCATCACCTTCGTCAGCGTGCTGGCCATGGGGGTCATCCCGGGGATCACCCTCGCCGTCCTGCTCGGCCTGTTCCAGTTCCTACGCAACGTGATGCGACCAACGGATCAGCTGCTCGGCATGGATGACGAGGGGGTGGTGCGCACCCTGGGGGACAACGAGCAGGCCAAGGCCATTCCCGGCATCCTGGTCTATCGCTTCAACTCGCCGCTCACCTACTTCAACGCCCCCTACTTCAAGCGGCGGGTGCTGGCGCTGCTGGTGCAGGATCCCCAGAATCCCAAGTGCCTGGTGATCGACGCCGTCGCCTGCTTCACCCACCAGGACATCAGCGTGATGAGCATGGTGGGTGAGCTGCACAAGGAGCTGAAGCGCCGCGGCATCCACATGGTGATGGCCGGTCGTCACGGCCAGATGACCCACTGGCTGCAGCAGGCGGGGATCCGGGTCGGCGACGAAGGGATCACCCTCTATCCCGACATGTACCAGGCGCTGCGCATGACCCGCAGCTACCGCGAGCCGGTGTTCAAGGACGATGAGGTGGTGGAGAGCACCACCGACAGCCAGCTCGCTCGCTGGCCCCGGGATGAGGCGCTGCCGGACTCGGCGCGACTGACCCTGCCCTGCGAACAGGAGGCAGGCTCGGCCCCGGCCTGAGCCGGATCGGCGGCCCCACCCTCCCCACAGGATGACGGGGTCAGCCATTGCACAGCTCAGACTCTTGGTGTTAAATGCCCGTCCAGATGGCGCTGACGAGGGCCATCATTGCTATTTGGATATGCCATGCAGACTCAATCCCACGCGGGCCCGGGCACCCTCTTCGCCCTGACCTGGCCACTGTTCATCGATCTCGCCCTGCACTTCCTGACCGGGGCCCTCAACACCTTCATGGTGGGCCACGTCTCCTATCAGGGGGTGGCGGCGCTGGCGGTCGGCAACCAGGTGTTCGATCTCGCCATCACCCTGTTCAGCTTCGTCAGCATCGGCACCAGCGTGGTGATCACCCAGTATCTGGGGGCAGGCGATCGGGAGAAGGCGCGGGTGGTGATCCACACCGCCATCGGCTTCAACCTGCTGGTGGGACTGGTGGCCGCGGTGGGGGTCATGGCCGGTGCCAGCACCATGCTGGCGCTGATGAACCTGCCGGCCCACCTGATGGGCGACGCCACCCTCTACCTGCAGATCATCGGCCTCTGTCTGCTGCCGGAGGCGGCGGCGCTCTGCCTGGCTGCCACCCTGCGTGCCCACGGCCACACCCGGCAGGCCATGTACGTGACCCTGACCGTCAACCTCATCACCTTCGTCGGCAACCTGCTGCTGCTCTACGGCTGGTTCGGCCTGCCCCAGCTCGGGGTGGCCGGGGTCGCCATCAGCACGGTGGCGGGTCGCATCGTCGGCGTGGTGCTGCTGGTGTGGCTGGTGGGCCGCAAGACCGGCATCCGCTTGCGTCTGCCGGAGATCCTGCGTCCCAGCAAGGTCATGCTGGACAAGGTGCTGCACATAGGCCTGCCGGCGGCGGGAGAGAACCTCTCCTGGATGCTGCAGTTCATGGTGGTGACCGCCTTCGTCGGCCTGCTCGGCGACAAGGCGCTGGCGACCCAGTCCTACTTCTTCCAGATCTGCCTGTTCATCCTGCTGTTCGGCCTCTCCATCGGCCTTGGCAACGAGATCATCATCGGCCATCTGGCGGGGGCCCGCCGCTTCGAGCAAGCCTATAAGCAGCTGATGAAGAGCCTGAAGCTCGGCCTCATCGTCACCACCCTGATCGCCATCGCCGCGGCCCTGAACGGGCGCGCCATCATCAGCCTGTTCACCGACGACCCCGACATCATCACCCAGGTGGCGCAGCTGTTCCTCATCAGCCTCATCCTCGAACCCGGCCGCACCTTCAACCTGGTGGTGATCAACGCCCTGCGCGCCACCGGGGATGCCCGTTTCCCGCTCTACATGGCGCTCGTCTCCATGTGGGGCATTGCCGTTCCGCTCGCCTATTTCCTTGGTATCATGCAAGGCTATGGGCTGGTCGGCATCTGGTTGGCGCTCGCCTGCGATGAGTGGGTGCGCGGTCTGGCCATGTTCTGGCGCTGGCGCAGTCGCCGCTGGCAAAACAAAATCCTCGTGGAATCATAAGCGGAATCATGATGAAGAAAATCGGACTCTTGTTGGCGGCCATCCTGCTCAGCCCCCTGGCCATGGCGCAGACCGCCCCCAAAACCCCCAAGGCACCCGCCCCCCAGACCTGGTATGTGGCCCCCATCGCCATCGATGAGAGCAGCGAGGCGCAGAAGGCGCTGACCAAGGATTTCATGGCCCAGATGATCAAGACCATCAAGATCAACGAGTACCAGACCGGCAAGGCGCTGGGCAAGCACAAGGATCCCAAGTGGCTGATCCGCACCAGGCTGCTGCCCGCCAGCACCGCCCCCCTGGTCGGCAAGAAACATCCTCAGGCCCTCACCTACGGCAAGGGCATCCCGACCCAGGAGATCGTCGGCGAGCTCATCATGGACGGCACCCTGGTCGCCCATGTGGGCCAGGGCTGGCGTGAGCCCATAGTGCCCGGCACCCCGGTGGCCGAGAAGATCACCATAGCCAACTACCAGTACGCCATCGGCAACGAGGCCAAGGCACCGGATCTGGAAGAGCTGGCGGCCCAGATCGGCTTCGAGGTGGGCAAGGTGATCGCCCGTGACGGCAAACCGCTGCCCGAGAAGAAAAAGAAAAAGGAGTAATCCTCCTCTGCATCGCAACAAGGGGCCCGGTGCCCCTTTTTGCTGCCCGCGGCAGTCATGCCAGCGTAAAGTTGTGATGAGTATCGCAATTTTACGCGCGAATGCTTACTCATAAATCCCTTATCAGGTTGCGATTCAAGCAGTTAAACGCAGACTCCCCGGCACGATGAATCATTGCTCCCGAATTTGAGTTGGATCACATTTCTTAGCCCGGGTTAGGGGTACTTTGAAGGTCAAGGCACAATCAAACGACAACAAGGAGGCTTCATTACATGTTCCCTGAGTACAGAGATCTCATCTCGAAACTGAAGAGCAGTGATGTCCATTTCCAGCAGAAGTTTGACTTGCACAACGACCTGGATGCGGAGATTAGAAAACTGGAAAAGCATCACGCCAGCGATTACAGCTCCGAGGTGAAGGATCTGAAAAAACAGAAACTTAAACTGAAAGAGGAGATATACGACATCCTCAAACAACATCCACACTGACGCCTCGACGAATACCCGGATAAGCAACTTATCCCCCAGCCCGGCTTGTATGCCGGGCTTTTTATTGCCCGCCATACCGCCATCAGGTTCCCTGGAAATCCTGCTCTCTCAGGGCTTGGTTGGTGCCGCCAAGCCGGGTAACATCTCCCCTCTCTGCACTCCCCGACCCGCGCCGGCCTCGTCGCCCGAGCATGCCGGGTGGGAGTCGCCCCGTCGCCCTCTCGCCACGTTACAAGGACCCGGACATGCCAAGGCTCGACAGCATTCATCTCTATCCCATCAAATCGACGGCAGGCATGCCACTGACCCGCGCCCTGGTGACCGAAGAGGGTCTGCTGGGGGATCGCCGCTACATGGTGGTCAAGCCGGACGGCAGCTTCATCACCGCCCGCACCCATCCCCAGCTGCAGCTGGTGGTGGCCACCCCCATCGAGGGCGGCCTGCTGCTGCGCTACCCGGGCCAGGATCCCCTCAGCCTGCTGGAGCAGGCATTCAGCCGGGCCCCGCAGGCCACCGGCGTCTGGAGCGACAGCTTCAGCGCCCTGCACACCACGGCGCAGGCCGATGCGTGGCTGAGCCGATGCGTGGCTGAGCCGGTCCGGCTGCTCTGGCTGGGGGAGAAATCCGATCGCTTCAGAACCAAGACCGGCACCAGGGTCAGCTTCGCCGACGGCTATCCCCTGTTGCTCATCGGCCAGGGATCCCTCGACGATCTCAACCTGAGATCCGATGCCCTGCACCAGATGAGTCAGTTTCGCACCAACCTGGTGGCGAGCGGCACCCGGCCGTTCGAGGAGGATGGCTGGACGCGGATCCGCATCGGCGGGGTGGCATTTCGGGTCGCCAAGCCCTGCAGTCGCTGCATCATGACCACGGTGGAGCCGGGCAGCGACAGGTTCAACGCCCTCAAAGAGCCGCTCGCCACCCTCACCCGCTATCGCCGCGGCGAGGATGGGGAGGTCTATTTCGGCCAGAATCTGGTGGCGCTGAACGAGGGCTGGATTGAGGCCGGCAGCGAGATCGAGGTGCTGGAACGCACCCGCCCGCCGGTTTACCCCAATGCGGCGCCGCAGAAGCGGGCGCTGATTTGCGTCGCCCGTGAGCCGCTGGCGCGGGATCTGGAGACCTTCTGGTTCGAGGCGGCCGATGGCGAGCCCCTGCCCGACTACCTGCCCGGCCAGCACCTGCCCATCAGCCTCGACATCAAGGGCGAGCGGCTGCAGCGGCGCTACACCCTGAGCTCCAGCCCGGATCGGCCGGATCGCTACAGCATCAGCGTCAAGCGGCTCGGCGATGGCCGCCTCTCCCCCTGGCTGCACCATCAGCTGCGGGTGGGGGACAGCCTGCTGGCCGCCCCTCCCGCCGGTGACTTCCATCTGGGCACCGAGCGCAAGCTGCTGCTGCTCTCGGCCGGCTCAGGCGTCACCCCCATGCTGGCCATCGCCCGCACCCTGCATCTGAGACACGAACTCGGGGAGGTGCACTTTATGCACCTGTGCCGCAGCGAGGCCGACATCCCGGCCGCCGCCGAGCTGCACGCCCTGCGCCTTGCCGGCATGCAACTCTCCTTGATCCTGAGCCAGCCCGATGGTCACTGGCAGGGCATGAGCGGTCGCCTCGGCAAGTTGCACCTCGATCAGATCAAGGGTCTGCTTGAACGGGAGATCTTCCTGTGCGGTCCTCACGGCTTTATGAGCGAGGCGGTCAAGCTGCTGCAGGAGCAGGGGGTCACCGCCGAGCGTATCCGGCAGGAGAGCTTCGGCGGCGCCATCCTCTCGATGGCCCGTCCCCATCAGGCGGTGCAGCTGCGGATCGGCGAGAAGAGCTTCGCCGGCAACAACCAGGGCACAGTGCTGGATCAGGCCCACAAGCAGGGGGTGGAGCTGCCCTGGAGCTGCCGCGCCGGCATCTGCGGCAGCTGCAAGCAGACCCTGCTCGAAGGCGAGGTGGATCACCCGGAGGCGCCGGCCATCACCGCGGCCGAGCGGGCCGAGGGCAAGATCCTCACCTGCTGCGCCGTGCCGCTTAGCGATCTCGTGATCAAATGACCTGGTGATCAAATAATCTGATGATCGTGCCGCGATAAGCCAGGGGGCGGGAGCCCGGCCCGAACCACCGGACCACAGAAACGAAAACGGCTGCCCTGAGGCAGCCGTTTTCTTATCGCGTTTGGCTATCAGCCACGCAGGGCGGCGATGCGCTGCTCGATGGGCGGGTGGCTCATGAACAGCTCGCTCACGGAGCGCTTGCCGTTGATGCCAAAGGCCATCATGGCCCCTTCCATCTGCGGCTCGGCACCACGAGAGAGGCGCTGCAGCGCGGCAATCATCTTGTCGCGACCGGCCAGCTTGGCGGCACCGGCGTCGGCGCGGAACTCACGCTGACGGCTGAACCACATGACGATCATGGAGGCCAGCACGCCGAACAGCATCTCCAGCACGAACACGGTGATCATGTAGGCGAAGCCACCGGAGCTGCTGCTCTCTTCGCTGTTGTTGGAGCTGAAGAAGTTGCTGATGACGCCGGCCACGATGCGGGCGAAGAACATCACGAAGGTGTTCACCACCCCCTGGATCAGGGTCAGGGTGACCATGTCACCGTTGGCCACGTGGCTCACCTCGTGGGCCAGCACGGCTTCCGCCTCGTCCCGGCTCATGCTGTAGAGCAGGCCGGAGGAGACGGCCACCAGCGAATCGTCGCGGCGGGCACCGGTGGCGAAGGCGTTCATCTCGGGGGAGTCGTAAATCCCCACTTCCGGCATCTTGATGCCAGCCTCGCGGGCCTGACGAGCCACGGTGCTCACCAGCCAGTGTTCTGTCTCGTTACGGGGTTGCTCGATGACCTGGACACCATAGCTGCGCTTGGCCATCCACTTGGACATCAGCAAGGAGATAAAGGAACCCCCAAAACCGAACACGGCGCAGAACACCAACAGACCGGAAATACTGGACTTGTTGATCCCCAGAACCGAGAACAGGATATTGAGTACCACCCCCAGCACCAGCATGACGGCCAGGTTGGTCACCAGGAATAGCATAATTCGCTTCATATTGACTCCTTGTGAGATATAGACGCACGGTCCGGGCCGATCCATTGTCGGCCCGATACCACACCAGCTCCAGATAATAGATAGATCCGATGAATGTTTGCTGAATGTCAGCCTCAGAGCAGGGGTGAAATATCCAGGCACCCTCGCAGATCCGCCTCGAGTGGATTGTTTACAAAGGGTATTTCACCCAAAAACGGCGCCGGCAGCAAGCCCCTCAGGGTCTCCAGATTCTCCTGATAATGACTCATGCCGTCGCTCAGCCGGTTGATCACCCAGCCGGCGATCGGCAGGTCCATGTGGCGAATGGCGGCGAAGGTGAGCAGCGCGTGGTTGAGGCAACCGAGCTTGGCCCCCACCACCACTATCACCGGCAGGTTCTCCTGCTTGACCCAGTCCGACAGCAGGTGGTTTCTGTCCAGCGGCAGGAACCAGCCCCCCGCCCCCTCGACGATCACCAGCTCGGCCCCGGCCTGCTCTATCTCTCGCAGGCCCGCCGACAGGCCGCTCAGGCTGATGGTCTCGCCCACTTCCCGCGCGGCTATATGGGGCGCGATTGGGGGTTCGAAGGCGAAGGGGTTGACCCGCTCATAGGGCAGCGCCAGGCTGGCGGCCTGCTGCAGCAATAGAGCATCCTGGTTGCGCAGCCCCTCGGCGGTGCGGGCGCAACCCGCCGAGACGGGCTTGTAACCGGCGCAGCGAATGCCCTGAGCGGCAAACTCCCGCAACAGGGTGCGGGCGACCAGCGTCTTGCCCACGTCGGTGTCGGTGCCGGTGATGAAAAATGATTTGACCATGATGACTCCTCAACGCACATCGGGTGACGCCGGATCGACGCCCCCGCGTAGCCATGCTCTCAACAGGGGTGGCAGGTCCTGGCCTGTCCACCCGCGCGTTCTCTATTCGGACACAAACGGTACGCCTGCGGATCTGTCCCCGGCGAGATCCGGGGGACGGGTGGTTTAGCTGCGGATCACGCGCCCGAGGCAGACCTGGTAGCTGGCGGCCAGCAGGCCGTCTGGCTGGCGGTGGCGCTCATAGGCCTGGCTCAGGCGCTGCAGGCGCTGGCGGTTGCCGAGCCCGGGCCGACGCCCGTCGTTGATCTGGCTGGCGCCTATCCCCTTGAGATCCCGCAGCAGGCCGTTGAGCTCCGGGTAGGCGAGCGACCAGGTCAGGCACTCCAGCGCGGGGGCGCCGAAGCCCCCGGCGGCGATGGCGTGCTGCAATTGTGACAGGCTGAGGAAGCGATTGACATGGGCAGCGCCGTCAACCGTGCGCCAGGCCTCACGCAATTGCCAGAGCGAATCCGCGAGCAGGGTGGAGAACAGCAGTTGGCCACCGGGCTTGAGCACCCGGTGCAGCTCGGCGAACGCCTGGGCCGGTCGCTCGCACCACTGCAGGGCCAGGTTGGAGAAGACCCAGTCCAGGCTCTGATCGGCGAAGGGTAGCCGCTCCGCATCGCCACACAGCAGTTGGGCCCCGCTGCCGCGCAGGGCCGCCTGTTGCAGCATGCCGGGGGCGAGATCCAGCCCGTGCAGCCGCCGGCAACGGCCGGCCAGCTGGGGCAGGAAGAAGCCGGTGCCGCAGCCGAGATCCAGCCCCGACTCGGGCAACGCCCCTGGGTGCGCCAGGCCTGCACCGGCCAGGCTCGAATCGCTCGCCCCGTCCGGCATCCTGGCCAGCAAGGCCTGCCCCACCTCCTGCTGAAACTGGGCATGGGCGTCGTATCGGTGGGCCGCGGCGCCGAAACGGCGCGCCAGCTGCACCTTATCGACTCGCTGGAAGGCGTCATGCATGCTTGGCCTCCCCTTGCATTGGCTCGGCCCCGGCCTGGCCCAGGCCATCCAGCAGGCGATCGATCTCCTGCTCGCTATGGGCGGCGCAGAGGGTGATGCGCAGCCGCGCCGTGCCCGCCGGCACCGTCGGGGGCCGGATGGCGCCGACCCAGAGGCCGGCCCCGCGCAGCCGCTCGGCCAGTTGCAGGGCCGCCCGGCTCTCTCCCACCAGCAGCGGCTGGATCGGGGTCTCGCTCGCCCCGAGCGTCCAGCCGAGCTGGCCGGCGCCCTGCCGAAAGCGCCGGATCAGCTGTTGCAGATGGGCGCGCGCCTCATCGGCGCCCCTTACCAGCGCTATGCTCTTGGCTACCGCGCAGGCCTGGGCGGCGGGCATGTGGGTGCTGTAGACATAGGAGCGGGCGAAGTTGACCAGGTACTCCACCAGCTCGCGGCTACCGCCGACGAAGGCCCCGGCCACCCCGAGCGCCTTGCCGAAGGTGCCCATCTGGATGTGGACGCAAGCCGGGCTCACCCCTTGGGCCGCCAGGGTACCGCGCCCCTCTGGCCCCAGCACGCCGAGGCCGTGGGCGTCGTCGATCATCAGCCAGTTGCGGCTCCGGGCGGCCAGCTCGCTCAGCTCGCGCCAGGGCCCCTGATCCCCGTCCATGCTGAACACCCCTTCGGAGACGATGAGCCCCTTGCCCGACTCGAGTTGGCGCGCCAGCGCGGCCATGTCGTTGTGGGGGAAGCGCTTCATCCTGCAGGGCAGCTGGCTGCCCATCTCCTGCAGGGAGGCGTGGTTGAGCCTGTCCTGCCACAGCAGGTGATCCTTGCCGAGCAGCGCCTTGAGCACCGCCTGGTTGGCCGAGAAGCCGCAGTTGAACAGCAGCACCGCCTCCAGCCCCAGCCAGTCGGCGATCTGCTCCTCCAGCGCCTGATGGGCCCGGCTGTAGCCGGTCACCAGCGGCGAGGCGCCGGCGCCGGCCCCATGGCGATCGATCCCCTCCTTGAACGCCTGCTTGATGGCGGCATTAGCCCCCAACCCCAGATAGTCGTTGGCCGAGAAGTTGAGATAGTCCTGACCGCCGACCCGCAGCCGGGCGCCACTGCCGCCCTCGGTCGGGGTGCGGCGCCGGCGCAGGGCCTCGCGCTCGCGGGCGGCCAGCGCCTCGCCCAGTGCGAAGGGACCCTGCGCCGCAGAGGTGAGCACGGCACTCATGAGGATTCGGCGGCGCGGGACGGCGCCGTGCGGGTGGCGTCATAGAACAGATCGTCGACCCCGGGGGCGCGCCTCGCCTGGGCCAGCAGCTCGGCCTCAAGCTCCTCGGTCTGCACCGCATCCGGCTTCTGGGGGCGCTGGGCGGGGCGAATGCCGAGCCGCTTGAACAGCTGCATGTCGCTGTTTTCATCCGGGTTCGGCGTGGTCAGCAGCTTGCAGCCATAAAAAATCGAATTCGCCCCCGCCATGAAGCAGAGGGCCTGCATCTGCTCGTTCATCTTCTCCCGTCCCGCCGAGAGGCGCACGTGGGAGCCCGGCATCATGATCCGCGCCACGGCTATGGTGCGGATAAATTCGAACGAGTCGAGGTTCTCTTCGTTTTCCAGCGGGGTGCCCTTCACCTTGACCAGCATGTTGATGGGCACGCTCTCCGGGTGGCGCGGCAGGTTGGCGAGCGCGATCAGCAGGCCCGCTCTATCCCGCGCCTGCTCCCCCATGCCGACGATGCCGCCGGAGCACACCTTCATGCCGGCGCCGCGCACGTGCTCCAGGGTATCGAGCCTGTCCTGATAGGTGCGGGTGGTGATGATGTCACCGTAAAACTCGGGGGAGGTGTCGAGGTTGTGGTTGTAGTAGTCGAGCCCGGCGGCGCCGAGGCGGGAGGCCTGCTCCGCGGTCAGCATCCCTAGCGTCATGCAGGTCTCCATGCCGAGGCCGCGCACCCCTTCGATCATCTGCAGTATGTAGGGCATGTCCCGCTCCCTGGGGTTGCGCCAGGCGGCCCCCATGCAGAAACGGGATGAGCCATTGGCCCTGGCCTCGCGGGCCCGCTCCAGCACCTTTTCCACTTCCATCAGCCGCTCGGCCTCGAGTCCGGTATGATAGCGGGCGCTCTGGGGGCAATACTTGCAATCCTCCGGGCAGGCGCCGGTCTTGATGGAGAGCAGGGTGCTGACCTGTACCTCGTTGGGATCGAAATGGGCGCGGTGAACGGTCTGGGCCTGGAACAACAGATCGTTGAACGGCAGGGCAAACAGCGCCTGGACCTCGTCGTGAGTCCAGTCGTGACGCAGGGCTGAGGCGCCCGTCGAGAGAGCATGCATGGGGATGGCTTCCTGTGATGAAGGGGATCCGCCGGTCCGCATCCTTGCCGGGCAGACCGCCAAACCCGCCACCGGCCGCCCTCGTCAATGCAACGGGAGGGCCAAGCCAAGTGGCTGAAATTGTTGGCTAGTGTAGAGAGCGCGCGTAGACTGTCAACACCGACCAGATCAAATTAATTGACAATAGAACACAAAATGACCAATCAAGAATTCGACCTGCACCACATCTGGCACCCCTATACCTCCCTCACCCAGCCCCTGCCCTGCTACGAGGTGGCCAGCGCCAAAGGCGTGACCCTCACCCTGAGCGACGGCCGCGAGCTGGTGGATGGCATGAGCTCCTGGTGGGCCTGCGTGCACGGCTATCAGGTGCCGGAACTGGATGCGGCGGCCCATGCCCAGCTCGGCAAGATGGCCCACGTCATGTTCGGCGGCCTGACCCATGCACCCGCCGTCGAGCTGTGTCGCAAGCTGGTGGAAATCACCCCGGCCGGGCTGGATCGGGTATTCCTGGCCGACTCCGGCTCGGTGGCGGTGGAGGTGGCGCTCAAGATGGCCCAGCAGTACTGGCACGCGAAGGATCAACCGCGCACCAAGTTTGTCTCCCTGCGCGGCGGCTATCACGGCGACACCTTCGGCGCCATGAGCGTCACCGATCCCGATGGCGGCATGCACGAGCTCTACCGGGGCTTCCTGCCGGAGCAGTTGTTCGCCCCGGCTCCCGATTGCCGCTTCCACGCCCAGTGGGACGAAAACTGCGTGGTGGAGCTCGCCAGCCTGGTGGCGGATCGCCACGAAGAGATCGCCGCCATCGTGCTCGAGCCCATAGTGCAGGGGGCGGGCGGCATGCGCTTCTATCACCCCCGCTACCTGCAGTGGGTGCGCGCCCTGTGCGACGAGTTCGGCATCCTGCTCATCGCCGACGAGATCGCCACCGGTTTCGGCCGCACCGGCCAGCTGTTTGCCTGTGACTGGGCGGGCATCAGCCCCGACATAATGTGCCTGGGCAAGGCGCTCACCGGCGGCTACATGACGCTCTCCGCCACCCTCACCACGGAGCGGGTGGCCCACACCATCTGCGATGGCAAGGCCGGCGTCTTCATGCACGGCCCCACCTTCATGGCCAATCCGCTGGCCTGTGCGGTCGCCAATGCCTCCATCGAGCTGCTGCTGGCCTCCCCCTGGCAGGAGCGGGTGCAGGCCATCGAGCATCAGCTCAGGACCGAGCTGGTACGGCTCACCCTGGATCCGGCCGTGGCGGATGTGCGGGTGCTCGGCGCCATCGGGGTGGTGGAGATGAAGGAGCGGGTGGACGTGGCGCGCATCCAGCGCAAGTTTGTCGAGCTGGGGGCCTGGATCCGGCCCTTTGGCAAGCTCATCTACCTGATGCCTCCCTTCGTCATCAGCCCGGAGCAGCTGAGCGTGCTGACCAGGGCCATCGGGCAGGCCATCCACGACGGCGAGTTCTGAGCCGTCACAACAGGCCCCGCTCGATCGGACGGGGTCTTTTGAATCTTTTTCATCAGAATGTGAGCAACTCATCAAAAACCTGCGCACGAGAAGGGTAGACTGCGCGGGTTTTACCCAACAGATGTACCGTTCCCATGCGCCTCTCCATCGCTGCCAAAATCAATTTCTTCCTGCTGTTCATCTTCTCCATGGTGCTGGTGTTCTCCGCCGCCTATCAGGCGGTGCGCGAGCGTGACCTCATCCTCTCCCTCATCAAGGAGCAGAGCCACGAGCAGACCGAGGCCTATTTCGACAGCCTCAACATGCTGATGCTGACCGGCAAGATGGACGCCCGCGATACCCTGCGCCACAAGTTCATGGAGCACGCCCACGTGGAGGATGCCCGCATAGTGCGCGGGGCGCCGGTCAACAAGCAGTACGGGCCGGGCCGCGAGAGCGAGGCTCCCAAGGACAGGTTCGATGCGCTGGCGCTGGCGGGCAAGGGCAGCCTGGAGGTGGTGCACGACAACATGCACAGCCGGCTGGTGGTGACCCGCCCGCTGTTGGCGAAGAAAGATTTTCGCGGCACCGACTGCACCAGCTGCCATCAGGTGCCGGAGAACACCGTGCTGGGGGCGGTGCGATTCGACTACTCCCTCGACAGCCTGTTCACCCGGGTCGAGCAGAACATCCTCACCTCGGCGCTCAGCCTCACCGTCATCTTCGGGCTGGGCCTGCTGCTGACCCTCTGGGCCATCCGCACCTGGATAGTGCGCCCGCTCAACCAGCTGACCCGCTCCATGGAGGAGGCCACCGATCTGCATGAGTTCGGTCATCGACTGGAAGGGGATGAGGGGGACGAGATAGGCCGCGTCGCGCTGGCCTACAACCAGATGCTCGACAGCGTGGAGCGCCAGCTCGGCAAGCGCCCGGCGCCCCATCCGGAGCAGGACGAGCAGAAGCGCGGCTAGTCCGCGCACCGGCCCGGCAGCTTGGCTATCTATAAGGAGCGGCACCCTGAGGCCGCCCCGACAGAGGATCCGCCAGCCCTGCAACCCCCAGTCACCTCATCTGCACCCTGTTTCGCGCCTGCACTCTCCACCCCCAACCAGATGGCCCCATCCGGCCTTCACCCTGCCGAAAAGCCCGCAAACGCCCGACATTTTTGCTTGTTTATCAAACCCGCGCGGGTAAGATTGACGGCTTAGTCTGCCAAGGTGGGCCATTCATGCCCGGGCCAGACCCCTAGTGTTGCAAATAGCGCTGCAAGAACAAGCTGGAGACAATATTTCGATGACGCACGCATCCGTAGTAGATGTGCTGACCGGTAAGTATGCGGTTGGCACCACCCAGACAGTCAAAGGGTGGATCCGGACCCGCCGCGATTCCAAGGCGGGGATCTCATTTTTGGCCATATCCGATGGTTCCGGTTTCCATCCGGTACAGGCCGTCGTTCCCAATACCCTGGCCAATTACGAGGATGAAGTGCTGCGTCTGACCACCGCCTGCTCCGTGGAAGTGACCGGTGTGGTAGTGGCTTCCCAGGGCAGCGGCCAGGCCTTCGAGCTGCAAGCCTCCGAGGTCAAGGTAGTGGGCTGGGTCGAAGATCCGGACACCTACCCCATGTCCGCCAAGCGTCACAGCATCGAGTTCCTGCGTGAGCAGGCTCACCTGCGCGCCCGTACCAACGTGGTCGGCGCCGTGACCCGGGTACGCAACTGCCTGGCCCAGGCCATTCACCGCTTCTTCCACGAAGAAGGCTACCTGTGGATCGCCGCCCCGCTCATCACCGCCTCCGACACCGAAGGCGCTGGCGAGATGTTCCGCGTCTCCACCCTGGATCTGGAAAACCTGCCGCGCACCCCGGCCGGCAAGGTCGACTACGACAAGGACTTCTTCGGCAAGGAGACCTTCCTGACCGTCTCCGGTCAGCTCAACGTCGAGACCTATGCCTGCGCCCTGTCCAAGGTCTACACCTTCGGCCCGACCTTCCGCGCCGAAAACTCCAACACCAGCCGCCACCTGGCCGAGTTCTGGATGGTGGAGCCGGAAGTAGCCTTCGCCGATCTGGAAGATAACGCCGCCCTGGCCGAAGCCATGCTGAAGTACGTCTTCAACGCCGTCCTGGCCGAGCGCCGCGACGATCTGGAGTTCTTCGCCCAGCACGTCGACAAGGACGCCATCGGCCGCCTCGAGCGCTTCGTCGCCTCCGACTTCGCCCAGATCGACTACACCGATGCCATCGAAGTGCTGAAAAACTGCGGCAAGACCTTCGAGTTCCCGGTCTCCTGGGGCATCGATCTCTCCTCCGAGCACGAGCGCTACCTGGCCGAGGAGCACTTCAAGTCCCCTGTGGTGGTGAAGAACTACCCGAAAGACATCAAGGCCTTCTACATGCGCCTCAACGACGACGGCAAGACCGTCGCCGCCATGGACGTGCTGGCCCCGGGGATCGGCGAGATCATCGGTGGTGCCCAGCGTGAGGAGCGCCTCGAGGTGCTCGATCAGCGCATGGCCGAGATGGGCCTGAACAAGGAAGACTACTGGTGGTATCGCGACCTGCGTCGCTACGGCACAGTGCCCCACTCCGGTTTCGGCCTCGGCTTCGAGCGCCTGGTGGTCTATGTGACCGGCATGGGCAACGTCCGCGACGTCATCCCCTTCCCGCGCACCCCTCGCACCGCCGAGTTCTAATCGCGGACAGCACACGAATCGCAAAAAGCCGACCCTTGGGTCGGCTTTTTTGTTCTTTGCTGTCGCCCTGCGTCTGTCACGCCAGGCTGACCACCACCTTGCCCTTTGCGCGACCGGTCGCCAGATAGGCGAGCGCCTCGTCAATCTGTTCAAACGGAAAGACTTTGTCGATCACGGGCCTGAGCTTGCCCCCGTCGAGCAGCGCGGCAATCCGGGTCAGCTGGGCACCATCCGGGCGCACGAACATCATGCCGTAGGTGACACCCCGTCGCCGGGCAAGACGGTGGATCTTCCAGCTCATCAGGCCAAACAGGGCGGTCATGATGACATTCATGTTTCTCGCCCGCGCAAAGGCCGCATCCGGCGGGCCGATCAGCGACAGGAGCCGCCCCCCCGGCCGGAGGATCGACAGTGACCGCTCGATCGCGTCTCCCCGCAAGGTCCCCAGCACCAGATCGTACCCCTGCAATAGCGCATCGAACTCCTGCCGTCTGTAGTCGACCACCACCTCGGCCCCCAACCGCCCTACCCACTCGACGTTCGCCGTGCTGGTGGTGGTCGCGACGAAGGCCCCCAGGTGCCTGGCAAGCTGGATGGCAAAGGAGCCTATGCCGCCGGAACCCGCGGGAATGAACACCCTCTGGCCCGGCGCGAGTGGGGCCTGCTCGGTGAAGGCCTGCCAGGCCGTCAGCGCCACCATGGGAATGGACGCCGCCTGAACGAAGTCGAGGCTGGCCGGCTTGAGGGCCGCCGCGTGTTCGGGCACCACAACCCATTGCGCCAGGGCGCCGCGCCCCAGATCGAAGAGGCTGGCATAGACGGCATCCCCCGGCCTAAACCGCGTCACCCGGCTGCCGACCTCCACCACCACACCGGCCAGATCGCTGCCGAGCACGGCGGGCAGCTCAAACTTGAGCAGGGGTTTGAAAGTGCCTCGCGGGATCATGTTGTCGATGGGATTGAGGCCGACGGCATGCACCTTGACCAGGATCTCGTCCGGCCCCATGGTCGGGTGCGGCAGTTCCGCGAACCCGGGTCGTGCCGAGCGACCATAGTGTTTGAACACAAAGGCTTTCATCATCTTGTTACCAGAAAGCATGAGGTGACCGAACCAGGCAAACCGCCCTGTCCCACACAGGGCAGCGGCACAGGTCAGGCACGCCTCATCGCGAGGATAAAAGAGGCGGTCTGGAGAGAGAATTGCGGGTTGGGCGTGGCGCCGTCCCCAGCAGACCACCGGTCTTGTTGCCGGGATCAGCGGCCCTGAGGCGCAACCTGATAACGTTCGGCGGCATGGGCCTGCCGAAGGTCGGAGAGCAGCGCCTTGCGCGCGCCATCGAGCTCATCCCAGCGACTGGCCTCATGCAGCGGCGGTATGGTGACCACTTCCCGGCGATCGAAACCGACCAGGGCCGCGTCCACCAGCTCCTCCACCGCCATCAACTCCGGCAAGCTGTCGGGATCGATGCCGGAGCGTGCCCAGATCTCGGTGCGCGTGCCAGCGGGCAGCACCGCCTGCACATAGACCCCGGCAGGAGCGAGCTCCAGGCTCATCCCCTGGGAGAGGAACAGCACGAAGGCCTTGGTCGCGCCATAGAGCGTCATGCCAAATTCGGGCGCGAGCCCGACCACGGAGCCGATGTTCACGATGCTCCCCTCCCCGGCTTGCACCAGCCGTGGGGCTATGGCGGCCGCCAGGCGAGCCAGTGCCATGGTGTTCAGGGTCACCAGTTGCTCGACGCTGCCGGCGGTCTGGGCGAGGAAGTGGCCCACCTGACCCGCCCCTGCGTTGTTGATCAGGATGCCGATGCTGGCATCGCCTTGCAGCCGGGCCTCCACGGCGGCCAGCTCCCGGGATTGGGTGAGGTCGGCGGGCAGGATGTCGACGGCGACGCCGTACGCCTGGTGCAGGCGGCCGGCCAGCGCCGTCAGCCGCGCCTCGTCGCGGGCGACGAGCACCAGATCGTGGCCGCGCCGGGCGAAGCGGTCCGCATAGGTGGCGCCAATGCCACTGGAGGCGCCGGTGATAAGCACTCTGGGTTTAATGGTCATGATGTCATTCTCTCTGTGATCGTTTTGAACTGGGCTGGATACAGTGCCAGGCACTCAACGGCCGATAGCGCTGTGTCGACAGGGGGACCTGCTATGACGCCCCCTGCCGATGTACGTTTACTCGCCGGCACCCGCCAGGGCCGGGTAATCGATGTAGCCCTCGGCGCCGCCGCCATAGAGGGTCTCGGGTTTCAATGCGGCGAGCGGGGCGCCCTGCTGCAGGCGCTCGACCAGATCCGGATTGCTGATAAAGGGGCGACCGAAGGCAAACAGGTCCGCCTTGCCCTGGGCCAGAGCACTGCTGGCCAGCGTCAGGTCATAGCCGTTATTGGCCAGATAGCTCTGCTTGAAGCGCCGGCGCAGGGAGGCGAAGTCGAAAGGGGCGACATCCCGGGGGCCACCTGTGGCGCCCTCTATCACGTGCAGGTAGACGACCCCCAGCGCGCTGAGCCGCTCGACAAGATAGTCGTACTGCGGCTGGGGATCGCTGCAGGAGATGCCATTGGCCGGAGAGACGGGGGAGATCCGGACCCCGGTGCGATCGGCCCCTATCTCCTCGGCCACGGCGGCGGTGACCTCGAGCAGCAGCCGCGCGCGGTTCTCGATGGAACCGCCATAGCCGTCGGTACGCAGGTTGGCCCCATCCTTGAGGAACTGCTCCAGCAGATAGCCGTTGGCACCGTGGATCTCGACCCCGTCGAAGCCAGCCGCCATGGCGTTGGCAGCCGCCTGACGAAAATCGTCGATGATGCCGGGGAGCTCCTCCAGCGCCAATGCCCGGGGCATAGACACCTCGACGAAGTCATTGTTGACGAAGGTCTTGGTCTGGGCCCGAAGGGCCGAGGGGGCCACCGGCGCCACCCCATCGGGTTGCAGCACGACGTGGGAGACGCGGCCGACGTGCCACAGCTGCACGAAGATCCGGCCTCCCCTGGCATGCACCGCATCGGTCACCTTGCGCCACCCCGCAATCTGCGCCGCCGTGTAGAGGCCGGGAGTGTCCTGGTAGCCTTGCGCCTGGGCCGAGACCTGGGTCGCCTCGGCGATCAGCAGACCCGCCGTGGCCCGCTGGCTGTAATAGGTGGCGGCATGCTCGCTCGGGACCAGGCCGGGGCCGGCACGGTTGCGGGTGAGTGGCGCCATCACGATGCGGTTGGCGAGGGTGATGGGGCCAAGGGTATAGGCCTCGAAGAGTCTCTTGTCTGTCATGGCGTGCCTCTGTCATGTGGAACATGGGTCTGGGGAGGAAGGTAGTCCGTATTCCGACATAGCGCCGCCATGATCAGGGGCTGCAAGCGTCAATCGAGTGTCACGGCGCTCAACCCCTTCCCGGGGTCTGCGCATTAAAGATGACGATCATAATCTTTTCAGTCAAGGATTTTGATGATGACCAACATCAATGTATAGTGATCACCACTTCCATGATTCAGAGGACGACCGGGTATGAGGGTCACCAAGGCACAGGCTCAGGCAAACCGGGCACACATAGTCGCCACCGCAGCCAAGCTGTTTCGCGAGCGGGGTTACGATGGCGTGGGGGTGGCGGATCTGATGGCGGCGGCCGGCTTCACTCACGGCGGTTTCTACAAGCACTTCCCCGCCAAGGCGGATCTGATGGCAGAGGCCGCGACCTGCGGGTTTGAACAGAGCCTGGAGAAAACCAGTCCCCTCGATGCCCCCGAGTTTGTCAGGCACTACCTGTCCAGAGAGCACCGCGATGCCCCTGGGGATGGCTGCATCATGGCCGCACTGTGCGCCGATGCGGCGCGGCAGCCGGCCCAGGTCAAGACCGCCTTCGAGGCCGGTATCGAAGATATGCTGGCCCGCACCTGTGGCCTGAGCGACACGCCGGATGCGCAGGACACCCGGGCCCGTCGCGCCAAGGGGATAGCGCTGATGGCACAGATGATAGGGGCCATCATGCTGTCACGGGCCTGTCCGGATGAGTCGCCACTGGCCGATGAGATCCTGGATGCCTGCAGCGCAGCCCTCTTGTCCCGGCTCTCCTCATCCGAAGAGGCGGCCACCGCCGAGTCAAACCAGGACACTTGAGCCGACCAGCCGGACTCATTGCCAGGCTCGCAGGCCAGCCCCGGCCTGTGACGCCCCTTCATCGTCCCCTGCCGACTCCTGACAGGGGCGACCCCTGCATCTCATCCTGATCCTCGAATAAATCCCCCCTCTTCCCCTGCCTGCCACGCTCCCGAACGCCCCTGTTCAAGGGCATATCCATAGTTTTTATGCACTTAAATCGGAAAAGGGTCTGTTATTGAACCACCTCAATTTTTTACCTCTTTAGGGAGGGCAGAATACCCACTAACCCCTTAGGGCTAAATAACAACGCGAATGGCGGACCCAGGGTCCGACGCAGAGATGGATTAATCACACGAGGTAATGGAATGATCTTGATGGAGTTTTTTGTGGTACTCGGCTGCTTGCTGCTGGGTACCCGCTTTGGGGGCATGGGACTGGGTCTCATCAGCGGCATAGGTCTGTTCCTGCTGACCTTCGTGTTCGGGCTGACCCCGGGTGAGCCACCGGTGCAGGTGATGCTGACCATACTGGCGGTGATCGGTTGCGCCGCCACCCTGCAGACCGCCGGCGGTCTCAACCTGATGATGCAGATTGCCGAGCGCCTGCTGCGCCGTCACCCGCAATACATCACCATTCTGGCGCCGCTCACCACCTGGACCCTCACCTTCCTGTGCGGTACCGGCCACGTGGTCTACACCATGTTCCCCATCATCGCCGACATAGCGCTGCAGAAGAACATCCGTCCCGAGCGGCCGATGGCGGTGGCGTCCGTTGCCTCCCAGATGGCCATCTGTGCCTCCCCGGTCTCGGTGGCCGTGGTCTCCATGGTCTCCATCCTGGCGGCCGGTCACGGCATAGGTCAGGCCTACGGCCTGCTGGACATCCTGATGATCGCCATCCCCTCCTCCCTGACCGGCGTGATCATGGCGGCCCTGTGGAGCCTGCGTCGCGGCAAGGATCTGGACCAGGACCAGGAGTTCCAGGCCAAGATCAAGGATCCTGAGCAACGCGCCTTCATCTATGGCGGCGGCGAGACCCTGCTCAACACCAAGTTCCCGAAAGAAGCCTACTGGTCGACCTGGATCTTCTTCGCCGCCATCGCCGCCGTGGTGGTGCTGGGGGCCAACGAAGGGCTGAGACCCGTGTTCGAGATCAAGGGCAAGGCTGGCCCGCTCTCCATGAACCTGGTGATCCAGATGATGATGCTGATCGCCGGCGCCATCATACTGATGCGCTGCAAGGTCAAGCCGGGTGACATCTCCAACGGTGCGGTGTTCAAGGCCGGCATGGTCGCCATCTTCTCCGTGTTCGGAGTCGCCTGGATGAGTGAGACCTTCTTCCAGGCTCACATGCCGCTGCTCAAGGAGTCGCTGGCCCACGTGGTACAGGCCCAGCCCTGGACCTACGCCCTGGTGCTGTTCCTCATCTCCAAGCTGGTGAACAGCCAGGCCGCCGCCCTGACCGCCATCGCCCCCATGGGCCTGGCGCTGGGGGTGGAGCCGAAGCTGCTGATCGCCTTCCTGCCTGCCAGCTATGGCTACTTCGTGCTGCCGACCTACCCGAGCGATCTGGCCTGTATCGGTTTCGACCGCTCCGGTACCACCCGCATCGGCAAGTTCATCATCAACCACAGCTTCATCATTCCGGGGCTGATCGGGGTCAGCAGCTCTTGCGCCCTGGGGTATGTGCTGACCACCATCTTGCTGTAATCCCAGCGGCGTTCGACACGCTCTGGCCTGACAGGCCCCCGTCATGGGGGCCTGTTCTTTTCTCCCTCCTTCTCTCTCCCGCAGCGATTTCCCGCCGCTGCGGCTTTGCCAAGGGCTCGCCAGCTGGGTAGCATGTCCCCTCTTTCACCATTGGAATCAAACCCATGTCTCGCGTCATCACACTCTGGAGTGGCGGCAAAGATGCCATGCTGGCGCTCTGTCATGCCCGTGAACAGGGGCATCAGGTGGTCGCACTGGTGACCTTTGCCCCACCCGAGCCCCGTTTTCTGGCCCATCCGCTGGCCCTGGTACGCCGTCAGGCGCAGGCTCTCGGTCTACCTCACCAGCTGGTCACCATAGAGGCGCCCTTCGAGCAGGGCTATGAGACGGCGCTGGCCCGGCTACGACAGGAGTGGGCCCTCGATGGGGTGGTGACCGGTGACATCGACAGCGTGGGGGGCGCCAACAACTGGATTCGCGAGCGCTGCCGCCCGCTCGGGTTGACCGTGCACACCCCGCTCTGGCAGCAATCCCGCGCGGCGCTGCTGGCCGGCATGCTGGCGCGCGGCATAGTCGCCCACCTCTCCTGCGTCGATACTCGCACCCTGGCACCCGACTGGGTGGGCCGTTCGTTGAACGCAGCCAGCCTCGCCGAGCTGAAGGCGCTGGCCGACGCCCAGGGCTTCGATCTCTGCGGCGAGCAGGGGGAGTACCACAGCATGGTGACCGACGGCCCCGGCTTCGCGGCCCCCTTGCGGCTCGCAGGCTGGCGGGTGGCGCGCCAGGATCATCTGGCCTATCTGGTCGAAGAGGAGCCATTGCCCGCAGAGCGGCCATAAAAAACGGGAGGCACTGGCCTCCCGTTCCGATCCCCCCCCTGGGGGCGCCTAGTTCGCCAGCCGGCTCAGCACCCGCTGCAGCAGCCGAATGCGCGGCTCTATGCTGTCGAGCAGCAGGAATTCGGCCTCGGAGTGGAAGCCGCCCCCCATGGGGCCGAAGCCATCCAGTGACGGCACCCCGGCGGCGGCGGTGAAGTTCGCGTCCGAGCCGCCCCCCGCCTCCAGCCAGTTGAAGGCAATACCCTCCTCCTGCGCCGCCGACTCCACCAGCGCCATCAGGGCCTCGGTGTCGCCATTGGGGCGCATCGCCGGCTTGAAGCTCTGGCGATCCACCTCGACCCGGCAACCGGCCAGGAAGGGGTTGTTGGCCATGAAGCCGAGCCTGTCGTGCACCGCGGCGGCCTCCTCGTTGCTCCAGAAGCGCAAGTCGACGATCGCCTCGGCGAAGTCAGGCACCACGTTGACGCCGGTGCCCCCCTGCACCACCCCCACGTTCATGGTGGTACCGGTCTCCATGTTGACCTGCTCGTTGATGGCCAGCACCCAATGGGCCAGCTCTGTGATGGCGGAGACCCCCTCCGCCAGG
The DNA here is from genome assembly GCF_019218665.1 of Aeromonas sp. sif2416. NCBI lineage: Bacteria > Pseudomonadati > Pseudomonadota > Gammaproteobacteria > Aeromonadales > Aeromonadaceae > Aeromonas > Aeromonas sp. sif2416. The sequence goes on along the minus strand of NZ_JAHUXC010000001.1, from coordinate 338,335 downwards.
GCAGAGCCCGCGTGGGAGGCCTTGCCGTGGAAGCGGATGCGGTACTTGGCGTTGCCCTTGCGGGCGCTGATGAGATCCCCGCTCGGGCGGGCGGCCTCGGCCACCAGCACGCAGCCGCTCTGCTTGGCCTTGGCTACCAACCAATCCCTGGACCAGGGGGAGCCAATCTCCTCGTCGCAGTTGTAGCAGACCAGTATCTTCAGCCTGGCCAGCAGCGCCGGATCCAGCCCCTTCAGGGCATACCAGAGGGAGAGCAGGCCGCTCTTCATGTCGGAGACGCCGGGGCCGAAGGCCTGATTGCCTTCGACTTTCAGCGGACGTTTAGCCGCCGTCCCCTCCGGGAACACGGTATCCATGTGGCCGATCAGCATCACATCGTAGCGATCGGCGCCCGGCGCATTGGTGATCTCGAGGCAGGGGCCGCACTCGGCGGCAAACTGGTGGCGCACTACCTGCCAGCCGATGGCTTCATACTTTTCGGTCATGATGTCGGCCACCGTCGCCACCCCGGCCGGGGTGCGGGTGCCGCAGTCCAGGTTGATGAGCGGGGCCAACTCGGCCAGGTAGGTCTCGAGGGAAAACGGAGTCTTCAGGTCAGTCATCATCTTCTCCATGCCAGCCTTGCCACCCTTGGTGCAGGCCGGTCAGCAACAGGATGAGAGCGGGCAGCCAGGCCGCCCGCTCCGCCATCACATAAACAGCAGGTAGTTGAGCGCCAGCGCCGTCACCAGCGCCCCCGCCATAGGCACGCTGGTACGCTTGACCACCACGAAGGGGGAGACCCTGGCGATGCCGGCACAGGCGATCAGCACGGCGGCGATGGGGGACACCGATCGACCTATGCTGGAGGCCAGCTGCATCGGCAACAGCATGGTGACCGCGGGGACCCCGAACTTGGCCGCCACCGCAGGCGCCAGGGTGGAGAAGCTGAGGAAGGCCGCGTTGCCGGAGCCCATGATGACCGCCGCCACCATGATGAGCCCCACCATCACCAGGGTCATCAGCCCGCTGCCGATCCCCGCGTTGGCGGCGGAGTGCAGCAGGGTGTCGATGGCCCCTATGGCCTTGAGGGACTCGGCGAACAGCTCGGCGCAGACGATCAGCGCCACCACCGGGCCGAACACCTTGCCCATGCCGTCGAGGAAGCTCGACAGCCCGGCCATGGCGGTACGCGCCGAGCGGCTACGCAGCAGCTCACACAGCATGCCGATGAACACCGACAGCAGCATGGCCACCTCGACGCTCATCTTGATGTCGTCCACCAGCAGCTTGGAGAAGGTCATCATCAGCACGAAGGGGATGATGGGCAGCAGGGCATACCAGGTCGGCGCCTTCAGCTCATCCTTCCCCTGCTCGTCGAGCTCGGCATGATCGCCTCGATGCAGGGCCGGATCCCAGCCATCCTGCCGATCGCAATGCCGCTGCCAGAAGAAGTGCAGCACCATGGTCACCAGCAGCATGGGAGCCACCAGCCAGATCTGGTAGTCGACGAAGTAGCTGGTCGGATCCAGGCCGGACTGACCGGCGGAGAAGATTGCGTTGGTCTGGGTCGGGCCTATCTCGAACGCCTGGGAGGTGGCGATGACCCCGCAGGCGGAGGCCGGGCTGATGCCGAGGTTGCGCATCACGGGGTACATGGTGACCATCAGCAACAGGCCGAGGCCGGTGGCCGAGGTGACAAACAGCGACACGAAGACCGCCACCAGATAGCAGATCGCCAGCATCAGGTAGCTGGACTGGATGCCCGCCACCGGCTTGACCGCCACCCGCACCAGCGCCTGGGAGGCGCCGATGTGGGACATGTAGGTGGCAAAGCCCGCCACCGCCATGATGGTGAGGCCGAGCCCCGCCGCGCGGTAGGAGAAGATGCCCTTGAACACCTCGAACAGGTCGAACAGCGCGAACCCTGTGCTCTTGTCCGCGGGCAGTATGGGGTGCAGCCCCAGCCAGTACGCCAGGGTGAAGAGGGTCATCCCCGCCAGGGCCAGTACCGCCTGGGGGTTGTAATCCTTGACGATGCCGTAGACCACGGCCGCCAGCACAAGCAAGACGAATATGAGTTCCAAAATGCGCTCCTGATAGGATTATCGAAGTGCGAAATCTAGTGGCGATGTCCCGTCTTCCCCTTGATCCCCATCAATAAAGATGATTTGAACGCTCATTAGCAGCACGAAACTCCATATAAATCACAAAAAGCAGCCTTTAAATCCAAATAAAAACCATTAGAATCCCATTGCAGGGCCTCCAGGCCAACAACCTCCACTTTTTTTGCTTTGGATCAACGCCCGTGGTGGTTGAACTGGCCAAGATGCCCATCGACACAGAGCGACCATTTCGCACCGGAGAGAGTTATGACAAACCTGGCCACCGCAGAGAGCAGCAACTGCGACTACAAGCTGTGGGACATCCTCATCGAGTCTGCAAGGGAGCGCACCACCATTCGTTACTCCAAGCTGGCCAAACAGGCCGGGCTGGAGAGCAGCCAGGATGAGCTGCGTACCCTGCTGCAACGCATTCGCATGTATTGCACCGAGCATCAGCTGCCGATCCTCTCCACCATAGTGGTGGACGACGTGGGCAAGTACGGCGGCCTCTCCTCCAGCCTGCCCAACGCCCCCTGGGAACGTGCCAGGGTGTTCGATTACCAGTGGCCCCTCTCGCCATAAGTCGCCCCATCGAAGAGTTTTTGCAACGACGCGCCCAAGGGCGCGTTTTGTGTTTCTGGCGCTCGGGCCGGGTGTCGGTGCGGCCGGTCCGCAGAAAAAGCGCCCGGGCGGGGCGCCGGCGTTGCCATGAGGGGATCACAATGCCAGAATCGGGCCTTCGTTGATCCAGGGCCCTGCCCGCAGCTAAAGGACCTCCCATGGCCACCACCCTCTATGGCATCAAGAACTGCGACACCATCAAGAAGGCCCGAAAGTGGCTGGATGAGGCCGGTATCGACTACCGTTTCCACGATCACAGGGTCGACGGGCTGGATCCTGCCCAGCTGGACCTGTGGCTAGGCCAGCTCGGCTGGGAAGCCCTGCTCAACACCCGCGGCACCACCTTCCGCGCCCTGCCGGACGAGGCGAAACAGGGGCTCGACCAGACCAGGGCCCGCGCCCTGCTGCTGGCCCAGCCCGCCATGATCAAGCGCCCGCTGCTGGATCTGGGTGGCGAGCTGCACCTGGGCTTCAAGGCCGATCACTACCAATCCCTCTTCTCTCGTTAAACTTTTCTGTTAAGGAACGCCGATGTCGGATGTCATCGCACTGGCCAAGGATCTGATCCGCCGCCCCTCAGTTACCCCCCTGGATGAGGGGTGCCAGACCCTGATGGCGGAGCGCCTCGCTCGCCTCGGCTTCGTCATCGAACCCATGGTGTTTGAAGACACCACCAACCTGTGGGCGCGCCGCGGCACCCAGGGCCCGCTGTTCTGCTTCGCCGGTCACACCGACGTGGTGCCCGCCGGCCCGCTGGACAAGTGGCACACCCCGCCGTTCGAACCGACCATCAAGGATGGCATGCTGTATGGCCGCGGCGCCGCCGACATGAAGGGGTCGCTCGCCGCCATGGTGGTCGCCACCGAACGCTTCGTCGCCGCCCACCCGGATCACCAGGGCTCGATCGCCTTCCTCATCACCTCGGATGAAGAGGGTCCCTTTATCAACGGCACCGTGCGTGTCATTGAGACCCTGGAGGCGCGCAACGAGAAGATCCGCTGGTGCATCGTCGGCGAGCCCTCCTCCACCAGCGAGGTGGGGGATGTGGTGAAGAACGGTCGCCGCGGCTCCATCACCGGCGATCTGCTGGTGCGCGGGGTGCAGGGTCATGTGGCCTACCCCCATCTGGCGGACAACCCCATCCACCGCGCGGCCCCGGCCCTGGCGGAACTCGCCAGCAGGGTCTGGGATCAGGGCAATGCCTACTTCCCGCCCACCAGCTTCCAGATAGCGAATCTCCAGGCCGGCACCGGCGCCTCCAACGTGATCCCGGGTGAGCTGCAGGTCCAGTTCAACTTCCGCTTCAGCACCGAACTGACCGACGGGGAGATCCGCCGCCAGGTCGAGGCGTTGCTGGACCGCCACGGTCTCGACTACGAGCTGAAGTGGACCCTTTCCGGCCAGCCGTTCCTGACCGATACCGGCGCCCTGCTGGAGGCGGCCGTCGGGGCCATCGAGAGCGTCAATGGCCAGCAGCCGGCCCTGCTCACCACGGGCGGCACCTCGGATGGCCGCTTCATCGCCCCCACCGGGGCTGAAGTCATTGAACTGGGCCCGGTCAACGCCACCATCCACAAGGTAAACGAGTGCGTGAAGGCAAGCGATCTCGATCTGCTGGCCGACATGTACCAAGGGGTACTGGCACGGTTGCTGGCATGACCTTCATCCCATGGGAAACGACCCGGAGGCTGTGATGACCCAGGATCAACTGCTGGGGCTCGACGAGAGCCACCTCATCCTGGTGGGGCGCGGCCCCCACCGCCTGACCGCCGCCACCGCGGCGGCCTTCAACGACATGCAGGTCGCCGCCGCCTATGCCGGTCACAACCTGCAGCCGGCCTCCAGCTGGCGCGGCTTCGAGCGTCAGCTCGCCATCTGGAACGGCAAGTGGCGCGGCGAACGCCCGCTGCTGGACGCCACGGGCCAGCCGCTGGACGCGCTGCAGCTGAGTGAGACCGAACGGCTGCACGCCATCCTGCGCTGGAGCGCCCTGCCCGGCACCAGCCGCCATCACTGGGGCACGGATCTGGACATCTATGATCCTGACTGCCTGCCCGCCGATACCAGGCTGGCGCTGGAGCCCTGGGAATACGAAGAAGGCGGCTGGTTTAGCGACCTGAGCGACTGGCTGGGGGAGCACATGAACGACTTCGGCTTCTTCCTGCCCTTCGCCAAACCGGCGGGGGCCCAGGGCGGCGTCGCCTACGAGCCCTGGCACCTCAGCTTCGCGCTGGAGTCCGGGGAACAACGACTGGATCAGGCGGCGCTGGCGCTTTGCCTGCAGCAGGCGGATATTGAAGGCAAGGCGACCGTACTGGCCCATCTCGACGAGATCCTGGCCCGTTACGCCACCCCCTGTCTCGACGCGAGGAATCGCTCATGAAGACGGGGCATATTGAAGGCAAATTGACCATGCTGACCCGGCTCGACGAGCTCCTGGTCAGTTATGACGTCACCCCCTGCCGCGACGAAAGGAGAACATCATGAGTCTGTGGTTATGGATAGGCCTGCCGCTGCTGTTCCTGCTTGGCCTGTTTCTCAACGCCATCAAGGACATGAAGCAGCTCGAGAAACAACTGCCCAAATACAGGGACAAGATCCGGGAAGTCAAAGACGACGAGGACGACTGAATCCCGCACCGGGACCCTGCTGGTGCCCCGGTCTCTGCTTTGCCCTCCCCTCGGGGAGGGTCACAAACCGCCCCGCACGACCATCCCCACCTCACGCCACCGACCCGCCCTCTGGAGCCAGTCGTCACACTTTATCCCCCATTCCTGGCCGGGAGGCCGGCGGCGCCAGACGCTGAAAAACAGCACTTTAAATGTAAGAAACTGCAAATCGATGCACAATTAAGCCACACAAGGCGACCCAAACTGCATATAATGTGCCTGTTTTGCATTCTGCTATAAAAGGAGTTCGCCATTGGATGCCACCACCATCAACAGTTTCTTTCTTATCGGTGCCTTGTTGGTGGGATGCAGTGTCCTGTTAAGCGCGCTCTCCTCTCGTGTCGGCATTCCCATCCTGGTCATCTTCCTCGCCGTCGGCATGCTGGCCGGTGAGGATGGCCCCGGCGGCATCCATTTCGCCGACTACTCGGTCGCCTACCTGGTGGGCAACCTGGCGCTCGCCATCATCCTGCTCGACGGCGGCATGCGCACCCGGGTCTCCTCCTTTCGGGTCGCGCTCTGGCCCGCCCTGTCGCTCGCCACCGTCGGGGTGGCCATCACCACGGGCCTGACCGGTCTCGCCGCCGCCTGGCTGTTCGATCTCAACCTGATGCAGGGCATGCTGATCGGCGCCATCGTCGGCTCCACCGATGCGGCGGCGGTGTTCTCCCTGCTCGGCGGGCGCAGCCTGAACGAGCGGGTCAGCGCCACTCTGGAGATAGAGTCAGGCAGCAACGATCCCATGGCGGTGTTTCTCACCGTCACCCTGATCGAGATCCTCGCCACCCAACAACAGGGGCTGGACTGGGCCTTCCTGCTGCTGCAGCTGGTCAAGCAGTTCGGGCTCGGGGCCGGCATCGGCCTCGGCGGCGGCTGGCTGCTGTGGCGCCTCATCAACAGCGCCAGGCTGGCTCCCGGCCTCTATCCCCTGCTCACCGTCAGCGGTGGCCTGCTCATCTTCGCCATCACCACGGCGGTGGGGGGCAGCGGCATCCTCTCCATCTACCTCACCGGCCTGCTGCTCGGCAACCTCTCCCTGCGCAGCCGCAGCACCACACTGTCGGTGCTGGATGGCCTGACCTGGCTCAGCCAGATCGGCATGTTTCTGGTGCTGGGTCTGCTCGTCAATCCGAGCAACCTGCTGCCCATCGCCCTGCCGGCGCTGGTGCTGGCCGGCTGGATGATCCTGTTCGCCCGCCCGGTATCGGTCTGGATTGGCCTGCTGCCGTTCAAGAACTTCGCCCCCCGCGAGCGCTGGTTCATCTCCTGGGTGGGGCTGCGTGGCGCCGTGCCCATCATACTGGCGGTCTTCCCCATGATGGCGGGGCTGCCCAACGCCCAGCTCTACTTCAATGTCGCCTTCTTCGTGGTGCTGGTCTCCCTCATCCTGCAGGGCAGCTCGCTGCCGCTGGCCTCCAGGCTGGCACGGGTCGAGGTGCCGGCACCGCCCTCCCCCATCAACCGCTCCGGGCTGGAGATCGATCTCGACAGCCAGTGGGAGACCTTCATCTATCGCCTCAGCGCCGAGAAGTGGTGCATCGGCTCGCCGCTACGCGAGCTGCGCATGCCCCAGGGGACCCGCATCTGCGCCCTGTTCCGGGGCCAGGAGCTGTTGCACCCCTCGGGCAGTACCCGCCTGCAACCGGATGATATCCTCTGCGTCATCGGTCACGAGCGGGATCTGCCCGCCCTCGGCCAGCTGTTCAGCCAGGCCCCCGAGCAGGATCTGGGCCCGCGCTTCTTCGGCGACTTCCTGCTGGAGGCGGCCGCCAGACTGGTGGATCTCGCCCCGCTCTACGGGCTGGATGTGAGCGAGGTGGCGGATCAGACACTCGGCGATTTTATCGCCGGGCAGTTGGGCGATAATCTGGTAGTAGGTGACCATTTCGCTTGGCAGGGTCTGCTCTGGACGGTGGCGGAGATGGAAGAGGGTGAGCCTCGCAAGATAGGGGTACGCTTTTTGGAAGAAGATCCGGTTTAAGACAGCAGTCTGACCATTGTTAGCAAAAAGTGCTCAGCGCGAAGGGAGTTCACTATGCCTTATCAAAGCCTGTTGTCTGGTCTCTATCCCCCCTCGCCCCGACTGGGGCTGATCGAGGGCTTCTTCGGCAAGGGCTGGAGTTGGGAAGCCCGCGCCCGCTATGCTCAGTGGCTGCCTCGCCACGGCTATGGCTTCTACATCTATGCGCCGAAAGAAGATGGCCATCTGCGCAAGCACTGGGCCCAGCCCTGGCCTGCGCACCAGCTCGAGGATCTGCGCCGCCTGGCCCAGCAGTGCCGTGACAACGGCCTCGCCTTCGGGGTGGGCCTGAGCCCCATGGGCGCCCATCACGACTACCCGCGCAAGCGTGCGGCGCTGCTGGAGAAGGTCCGCCTCATCGACGAGGCGCTGCAGCCCGACATACTGGCGGTGCTGTTCGACGACATGAAGGGGGACACCCCGGATCTCGCCCACTGGCAGCTCACCATAGCCCACGACATCGCGGCCCACAGTAAAGCCAGCCGCCTGCTGTTCTGCCCCAGCTACTACTCGACGGATCCGGTGCTGGAGAAGGTGTTCGGCGCCATGCCGCCCCATTATCTGACCGATCTGGGCCAGGGGCTGGACAAGCGTTTTGACATCTTCTGGACCGGCCCCAAGGTCTGCTCCAGCGACTACCCTGCGCCCCACCTCAAGCAGGCCGCCGACTGGCTGCACCGCAAGCCCTTCCTGTGGGACAACTACCCGGTCAACGATGGCAGCAAGGCCAGCAGCTTCCTGCACCTGCGCGCCTTCGAGAACCGCCCGGCGGAGCTGGCCGATCTGGTGGCGGGCCACGCGGTCAATCCCATGAAACAGGCGGCGCTCTCGGTGCTGCCGCTCGCCACCCTGCCCATGAGCTACCGGCTCGGCAAGCAGTACGATCCGGACAAGGCGCTGCACGCCTCCCTCAATGCCACCTGCGGCCCGCAGATCTCCGCCATGATCCAGGCCGATCTGTCGCTGTTCCAGGACATAGGGCTGGCCCAGCTCACCCCGGCGCAGCACGACTATCTCCAGGCCCGCTACCTGCCGTTCCAGGATCAGGGCTGCGTCGACGAGATCCTGCGCTGGCTGGCGGGGGAATACGTGTTCGATCCGGACTGCCTGACCGACTGAGGCGCCGCCAGACGCCCATAAAAAATGCCACCCCTCTTGGTCAGAGACGGGTGGCATTTTTCATTGCGCTACACTCAGCCCAGCGCCAGCCATACCCCAACCCCCAGCATCAGGGAGCCGGCGATGCGGTTCATCAGGGTGACGTTACCGCTCTTGGCGAGGAAGTGGCGCAGGGTGCGGCCCCCGCTGGCATAGAGCAGCAGACAGGAGAACTCGATGACGAGGATCAGCATCACCAGGGCGCTGATCTGGGGCGCCATCGGCTTGGCCGCATTGATGAATGGCGGCAGCAGGGAGACCATGAAGGCCCAGCCCTTGGGGTTGGCGATGGCGGTGACGAAGCCCTGCAGCGCCAGTCCAAGGGGCTTGGTCTCCTGGCCGGCCGACAAGTCCGCCGGGATGGCCATCTTGCCCTTCGCCTGCCACATCTGGATGCCGAGCCAGACCAGATAGGCCCCGCCCACGTACTTGAACGCCGAGAACAACGCCGGGTAGTTGAGCATGACAGCGGCCACCCCGATCACCGACAGCACCGAGACCAACCCGACCCCGATGAGCTCCCCCCACATCATGTGCAGGGTGCGGCGCACCCCCAGGCTCATGCCGAGGGTCATCGCCAGGGTCATACACATGCCGGGGGTCACAGAGACAAAGAAGAACGTGGGAATAAACAGCGCCAGAATAGCGGGATCAATCCAGTGGGACACACTACACCTCCATGGTAACAAGGCTTCAATCTTGCCTACCGCCCCCCTTGCACACAAGCAAAAACCCGTCAGCCGGCCGATTTCGGCCATCGAGGGCGCGGAGCCACCCCAGGTTGCGGACCGAGGCGGCCATCATCCCCGCCCACTCACTACCAAGGGGGTAGCACGGCGACCAACACCAGACTGCCAGCCAGATGCTGTCACATGACTCAGCGCAAAGAGGCCCACGTCGATGCCGCCGCCGACCCTCGATGGGCTGAGCCCGCGCCCACCGGGCCCGCGGGGCGCCTCCTCGGGGGGCCCGGAAGCTGTCAGTTTTAAACGACATTTTGAATGAATGGGGTCATTAGGGACTGGGCTGCATCCGCAAATGTGGGTATGGTAGAGGCACGTCATTCCCCCTCACGTAGAGAATCCCATGAGCCTGAAGTTCAAGAAACCCGCTTTTATCGCGCTGGGCCTCGTCGCCCTGCTCTCCGCTCTCTGGCTCGACTTCTATCTGCCGGAACACACCATCGCCACCATCACCGGGGTCGAGGTGAAGCGCACCGACAAGGATGGCCCCATCAGCCAGAAGAATCCGGCGGATGGCCCCACAGTAGATGTCTACTACATCTATACCGAGCGCCCCGGCGAGAAGATCCGGGTGTTCCGCAACGAGGATACCCTCTGGGGCTGGCCCTTCTACTTCAAGTTCGATGCCGCCGACGTGCAGGCCAAGGCCAAATCCATGGAATTCGAGAAGCGCCTGGCCATGATCACCTCCTACGGCTGGCGCGTGAACATGTTCTCCCTGTTCCCCAACGTTACCAAGATCGAGAGCACCCAGCCTGACGCCTCCACCTGGAGCTTCTTCCGCTGGTTCTGGTTCGGCGTCTGGGCCCTGGTGATGGGCAAGGCCGCCATCGCCACCTGGCGTTACTTCGACCGGCTCGAGGACGAGATATGATCGACTCAGGCAAAAACGGCGCCAGCGGCCTGCAGCGATGGCATATGGCGGCTTGTCCGGTCAGCCAGACAAATCTCGGGGAGAGACAATGACAGAGCCGAGCAAGACCCGGACCAGCTTCTATCGACGGCTCTACGTTGCCCACCTGATCAGCCAAGGCACCGACAGCATTCCCGCCATCATGGCGGCCACCGGCATGCCGCGACGCACCGCCCAGGATACCCTGGCGGCCCTGGCGGAGCTGGACATCCACTGCGCCTTCGAGCAGACCGAGGGGGCACGCCACCTGCAGGGCCACTATCGGATCGGCGACTGGGGCCCCATCAACCCGGCCTGGATAGCGGCGCAGCTCGATACCATCAAGCAGACCCTGGGCTACCCCTGATGGTGGCTGCCAGCACCAGCAACGCATAACAAGAGAGGGGAGCCATGGCTCCCCTCTCTGCTGTGGTTTCCTCATCGGCATCATGCCGCCTGTCCCTATTCCGGGAAAGGCTCCTCCGGCAGCGGCTCCTCCGACTCCCCCTGGGTGCAGTCGATGATGGAGCGCTTGGGATTGTTCGGATCCCGCAGCAGCAGGGGAGCCTCCCCCAGATCGTGCTTGCGCTCATCGGCAAACTCGCTGCCATAGGCGTTATGGGTCAGCCGCCTGGCGTTGGCGATGGGGGTGTCAACAAACAGGGCGTGCACCTCGAAGGTCGAGGTCGGGATGAGGAAGCCGTGGATCGGCAGGCCATGCAGCTCCTGGTGGGTCTTGTACCAGGCGAAGCCATCGGTCGTCTTGTAAGGCTTGAAGGCATTGAGCTGCGGCGAAGATCCCTCCCCCCGTTCGGCGTCGAAAGAGAGGTTGTCCAGATCGCAGGTCGCCAGCCCCTGCCACATCGTCTCAAATGGCGTGGCACAGGCCGTCAGTTGTGCACCGACCAGCAGTGCCAGCGTCGTCTTCCACATCCCCTGCCCCTTATCCATTCGCCCTGATCTCAATGAAATGCCTGCAGACGCTGCACCAGCAGGTCGATGAAGCCGACCCGATCCAGCCCCAGCAAGACATGGGTGTTGGCGGCATGGCCGGTCAGGCCATGGCGATCCACCACCGTCATTCCCACAGTATGCACCCCCTGAGTCTCGATGCCGACCCAGCAATCTATCCCATGGAACAGCTCGGGCGCCAGCAACCAGGCGATGGTACAGGGATCATGCAGCGGTGCCCCGCGAAATCCCCACTTGGGATCCCGATGATAAATCATGAAGAAATCGAGCAGCTCCGCCACACAGCGGGCCACCGGGTTGGGGATGGCGCGCACCCGCTCTATGTCCGCGTCCATCACCTGCGCCTCGTGGGTCACGTCCAGCCCGCACAGGGTGAGGGGGATGCCGGACTTGAACACCATGTCGGCCGCCTCGGGATCCACATAGATGTTGAACTCCGCCGCCGGGGTCCAGTTGCCCGCTCCGGCCGAGCCCCCCATCAGCACGATGCGGCCTATCTTGGGGTGCAGCTCGGGATGCGCCGCCAGCAGCAGGGCGATGTTGGTGAGCGGGCCGGTCGGCACCAGGGTGACTGGCTCCGGGCTGTGGCGCAGCGTCTGCGCCATCAGCTCAAGCGCCGTCATGGACTGGGGGTCAAAGCCCGGATCCGGCAGTTTGGGGCCGTCGAGACCCGACTCCCCGTGCACGTTGTCGGCAATGATAAGCTCGCGAGCCAGGGGCCGCGGCGCCCCCGCCGCCACCGGAATGTCGTGGCGACCGAGCAGGGTGAGGATGCGCAGGGCATTGTTGAGGGTCTTGTCCGGCGTCTGGTTGCCCGCACTGGTGGTCACCGCCAGCACCCTCAGCTCGGGGCTGGCCAGCGCCAGGATGAGGGCGATGGCATCATCGTGGCCGGGATCGCAATCGAGAATGACGGGCAGTGACATGACGGACTCCTACGACAAAAAAAGATCCACACCTTAGCAAGCCACCACCAGATTAACTCTGGAGGGAGTCACAAAACGGCCTATGCCCACGTTATCAAGTACTTGCCACCGAACTTCGCGGGATGGGCGCCGCCGGCACACGGGGATTCGCCGCCCACCGCCGGTTCGGGTATGATCGCTCCCCGTTTCCAGCCTGCCGTGCCCCTATGTCTGTCATCGTCGATACCTTTATCGCCCCGCCCTGTGCGGCCGAGATCAACATCCTCCATCAGGATGCCCATCTGCTGCTGATCGACAAGCCGAGCGGCCTGCTCAGCCTCTCCGGCAAGAATCCGCAGAACCTCGACTCGGTGCACTATCGGCTGGTGCAGGATTTCCCCGGTTGCACCCTGGTGCATCGCCTCGACTTTGGCACCTCGGGGCTGATGGTGGTGGCCAGAGACAAGGCCATCAACGCCGCGATCTCCCACCAGTTCAGCCAGCGCGCCGTGACCAAAACCTACGGCGCCCTGCTGTGCGGCCACCTGGCCGATGACGAGGGGCTGATCGACGCCCCCATCGCCAAGGATCCGGCCCTGTTCCCGCGGATGAAGATCTGCGCCGTTCAGGGCAAGCCGGCCCGCTCCCGCTACCGGGTGGTGGAGCGCCTGGTTCGCCAGAACGAAGATGGCGTTTCCCTGCCGCTGACCCGGGTCGTGCTGACCCCCGAGACCGGCCGCACCCATCAGCTGCGTATCCACTGTCAGCTGCTGGGCCACCCCATACTGGGTTGCGATCTCTACGGCGGCCTGCTGTTGGCGGGCACGGAAAAAACGCCGCGGCTGATGCTGCATGCGAGCGCGCTGGACTTCGTGCATCCGGTGAGCGGTGAGCCGATGGCGGCGAGCTGTGCCAGCCCGTTCTGATGGCGGCGTGAGGGAAGAGCGAAGCTGGAAGGAAAGGGGCTCCAGTCGGCAAACGACGGATAAAGATAGGGGCCGCGCTTTCGCAACGGCCCCCACCCCCACTCGTGGTGGTGCTATCAGATCAGCTTACGGGCGGCGCCCAGCACGATCTTGATGGCATCAGATTCGGTTCGTGCCATGGTTTCGGCGTTCGGGATTTCCTGCTGGGTACGGTTCACGATGACACCGGCCACCATGCCGGCGCGCAGGCCCTGGCTGGAGCACATGGTCAGCAGGGTAGCGGACTCCATCTCGTAGTTCAGCACGCCCATGGCTTGCCACTCTTTCATGGAACCCTGGAAACGGCTCACTACGCGACCGGATACGGTATCGTAACGCTCCTGACCCGGGTAGAAGGTATCGGAAGAGGCGGTCACACCGATGTGCAGCGTGGAGCCCAGCTCCTTGGCGGTGTTGACCAGCGCCGTGGTGCAGTCGAAGTCGGCCACGGCCGGGAATTCCATGGGTGCGAAGTGCAGGCTGGCACCGTCGAGGCGCACTGAACCGGTGGTGACGATCACGTCGCCCACGTTCAGGTGCGGCTGGATGGCGCCCGTGGTGCCGATGCGCAGGAAGGTGCGGATACCCAGCTGGGCCAGCTCTTCCACCGCGATGGAGGTGGACGGGCCGCCGATCCCGGTGGAGCAGATGATCACGGCCTTGCCGTCCATCTCGCCGCGCCAGGTGGTGAATTCACGATGGCTGGCCAGGTGCACCGGGTTGTCCAACAGTTCTGCGATGCGCTTGACGCGCTCGGGGTCACCGGGAACGATCGCCAGGGTGGCGCCTTGCAGATCAGCTTTCTTCAAACCCAAGTGGAAAACATCAGACATAGTGGACTCCTGGTTGCGCCCCACCAGCGGGTGGCAGAGTGCAGTTAAGATGATTCTTTAATGGTACTTTCGAGCCTGTTTCCCTCCATTGGGGAAGGCGCCAACTATGGTCGAAAGCGCTTTCCAATTCCTTGAAGCAACTCACACTTCCATGCATTGACAGTGACAAATTCAGCGCAAAACGTTTGCTAACTTGATGAATTTCCTGAAAAACGTTTTTCTGCTCTCCGCCCGCTCCCGCCCCTTGTCAAGCCCTCGCCGCCACGATTCGACCAGAGCGCGAGCGAGTCCACAAAGTTATAAAACAGATACTATTGACCCCTTTCCATCTCCCTCGACGCTGTTATTTTGGCACCTGAATACCACTTAATGGCTAATTATCGGAGTCCACCATGGCGACATTCAAATTCTACATTCCCGCGGTCAACCTGATGGGAGCGGGCTGCCTGCAAGAAGCGGCAGCCGATATCCAGGGCTATGGCCATCGCAAGGCGCTGATCGTCACCGATCATGTCCTCAACCAGATAGGCGTGGTCGCTCAAGTAGCTGCCCTGCTGGCAGAGCATGGCATCGAGAGCCTGGTGTTCGACGAGACCAGGCCCAACCCCACCATGGCCAACGTGGAGGCTGGCCTCGCCATGCTCAAGGCCAATGGCTGCGACTGCGTCATCTCCTTAGGGGGCGGCTCGCCCCACGACTGTGCCAAGGGCATCGCTCTGGTGGCCGCCAACGGCGGCAGCATTCGGGACTATGAAGGAGTGGATCGCTCCGCCAAGCCGCAGCTGCCGCTTATCGCCATCAACACCACCGCCGGCACCGCCTCCGAGATGACGCGTTTTTGCATCATCACCGACGAGAGCCGCCACGTGAAGATGGCCATCGTCGACAAGCACGTCACCCCGCTGATGTCGGTCAACGATCCCGAGCTGATGCTGGCCAAGCCCGCCGGGCTCACCGCCGCCACCGGCATGGATGCGCTGACCCACGCCATCGAGGCCTATGTCTCCACCGCCGCCACCCCGGTCACCGATGCCAGCGCCATCATGGCGATCCAGCTCATCGCCCGCCACCTGCGCACCGCCGTCAATCAGGGTGACGATCTGCCAGCCCGCGAGCAGATGGCCTATGCCCAGTTCCTGGCCGGCATGGCGTTCAACAACGCCAGCCTCGGCTATGTGCATGCCATGGCGCACCAGCTCGGCGGCTTCTATGACCTGCCCCACGGCGTCTGCAATGCCGTGCTGCTGCCCCACGTGCAGCGCTATAACGCCCAGGTGAGCGCCGCTCGCCTCAAGGACGTCGCCCGCCACATGGGGGTGGATGTGAGCGCCATGAACGACGAGCAGGGCGCCGCCGCCGCGATCAAAGCCATCCAGCAGCTGGCCCGCGACGTGAAGATCCCGGCCGGCCTGGAGCAGCTCGGGGTGAAGGCCGACGACTTCGACCTGCTGGCCAGCAACGCCCTGAAGGATGCCTGCGGCTTCACCAACCCGCAGCAGGCGAGCCACGACGAGATAGTCACCATCTTCCGCGCCGCCATGTAAACCCGCGCCATCTCTGCCAAGGGCCGCCGTGCGGCCCTTTTTATTGGCTGATGGATCAATGGCTTTTTACTTCCGTGGAGGGAGTGGGTATGATTTGCCAAGCTAAAAAGACTGTATGGATGATCTGAACCCGATATGCGGATGAAACACCTGATTGCCGCGGCCCTGACCGCCCTCACCCTGTCCGGTTGCAGCCTGGTCTATCGCATCGATATTCCCCAGGGCAACTACGTGGAACAAAAACAGGTCGATAAACTGCGCCAGGGCATGACCCGCGAGCAGGTCGAGTTCGTGCTGGGTTCTCCCATGCTGCGCGACGGCTTTGACCCCAACACCTGGTATTATCTCTATGAGTTCCAACCGGGCCGTGGTGACAAGGAACGCAAGGAGCTGACCCTGAACTTCGTGGGGGACAGGCTGGCAACAGCCACGGGAGACTTCCCGCTGCCCGCAGCCTTCACCACCCCGCTCTGATATCCCACAAAACCGGCCAAGGCCGGTTTTGTTCTATCTGCGTCATGAGGAGGCAAGCATGAGCCAGATCCTGATCGCGGGGGCAACCGGCCTGATTGGGCAGGCGCTGGTCCGCCAGCTCGGCCCAGAGCATCAGCTGACCCTGCTCTGTCGCAAGGCGGGAGAAGCGGCCCCCGGCCGCCACTGGCTGCCGGTGGACTTCGAGCGGCTGGACAGGCTCGAGCTGCCCACCCCCATCGATCTCGCCTTCTGCTGCCTCGGCACCACCCGCAAGGAGGCCGGCTCCGACGAGGCGTTTCGCCGGGTCGACCACGACTATGTGCTGACCTTCGCCGCCCTCGCCCGTCGCCACGGTTGCCGCCGCCTGCTGGTCGTCTCCAGCCTGGGGGCCAGTGCCCGCTCCCCCGCCCTCTATCCCCGCACCAAGGGGCAGATGGAGCAGGCCTTGCTGGCGCAAGAGTGGCAACGGCTCGTGCTGGTGCGCCCCGCCATGTTGCTTGGCCATCGCCAACCGCCGCGCAAGTCAGAGCAAGTCATTCAGGCCATCTATCCGTTGATCAGGCCGCTGTTGCGGGGACCCCTCAAGCGCTGGCGGGCCATAGAGGCGAGTCAGGTGGCCCACGCCATGACGGTGCTGGCCTATCAGGCGCAGGGGGTAGAGATAGTGCAGAACGAGCGACTGCTAACCCTGTAAGGCCCAGGCCAGTGCAGCCCCTGTGGTAAAACATCCAATAGCAAAGAGGCGCCATGGCGCCTCTTTTCATTGCTCGGTCTTCCCCGCATCAGGTCGATTCGCCATCGTCCCGCTTGCGGTGGACGTCGGGCCGCCCGCCGGTGACCACATCGGCACGTCCCTCTTCCTTGGCCTTCTCGGCCCGCTTCTTGCGCATCTCCTTAGGATCGGCGAGGAGCGGGCGGTAGATCTCGACGCGATCGCCATCCTGCACCGGCTCGGTGCCCTTGACCGGGCGGCTGTAGATGCCGAACTTGTTGACCGCGAGATCGATCTCCGGGTGCTTCTGCACTATGCCGGACTGCTCGATGGCGGCCAGCACGTTGGTGCCGGGGGCGACCCGGATACGCAGCACGGTTTGCCGCTCGGGCAGGGCGTAGGCGACTTCGATATTGAGCAGATCAGACACCGTAGACCACCTTGGCGCGGTTGGAGAAGGCGAGCACCATGGAGCCCACCAGATCGCGGAAGATCTGGCCAAAGGCCAGCTCGATCAGCTTGGAGGTGAATTCGAAGTCGAGATCGAACTCCACCTTGCAGGCATCCACATCCAGCGGGGTGAAGGTCCACCAGCCCGCCAGCGTCTTGAAGGGACCTTCCACCAGCTCCATCTTGATCCGGCGGTTGGTATCGAGCAGATTGCGGGTGGTAAAGGTCTTGGCAATGCCCGCCTTGGCCACATCGACCGAGGCCGTCATGTAGTCCTCGCCGGTCTCGTGGACGCGGCTGCCGACACAACCGGGCAGGAACTCGGGGTAAGCGTGAACATCGTTGACCAGCCGGAACATTTGTTCGGCACTGAACATCACCAGGGCACTGCGAGTAATACGGGGCATGGGCTTTCCTCATCCAATCGGACCGATTTTATCACCTTGTCAGCCAAAATCACCGCCGAAACCGTTCACAAAGCCGTCACTCGCGCAATTGTGTGTTGTGCAACCGCTCCCCCACCTTCAGATCACCCCGCCAACCCACATTATTTCGCAGCGGCTCAGGACGCCGTCGCCTGAGCCATAGTGCACTTTGCAGCCACGATTACCCGGGTTCCCATCACCCTGCCAGCCAAAATCGTTCCATAACTGCTCACAAAGCCACCACTCGAGCGGTTGCGCGTTTTACAGCCGCCGCCACCCACGTATAATGCGCCTTCATCAACATTGCCGAAGGCCCCCGTCATGAGCAAAAAGAACAGTAAAAACAAAGCCGGGTCCAGCACCATTGCACTCAACAGAGGCGCCCGTCACGAGTACTTCATCGAAGAGCGTGTGGAAGCCGGTCTGTCCCTGCAAGGGTGGGAAGTCAAGTCCCTGCGGGCGGGCAAGGCCAACATCAGCGAAGCCTATGTCATCTTCCTGCAGGGAGAAGCCTTCCTGTTCGGCTCCACCTTCCTGCCGCTGAATGCCGCCTCCAGCCACGTGGTGTGTGACCCGACCCGTACCCGCAAACTGCTGCTGAGCCGTCGTGAACTCGACAAGCTGGAGAGCCTGACCGCCCGCCAGGGCTACACCATAGTGCCGCTGGCGCTGTACTGGAAAGAGTGCTGGGTCAAGGTCGAGATCGGCCTGGTGAAGGGCAAGAAAGAACACGACAAGCGGGAAGACACCAAGGCCCGCGAATGGGATAGAGAAAAAGCCCGCATCATGAAGAACAAGAACCGCGGCTGATGGCGAGTCGCGCTCGCCCGCGCGGCGTCCAATAAACCAGCAATCGACCGGCCAAGGCCGGTCGATTGCCATCAACGCCTTGCCATGACAGGATTTTTGCGTACAATCGCTTTTGACAACTTGGGGCTGATTCTGGATTCGACAAGATTCACGAAACCCAAGGTGCATGCCGAGGTGCGGTAGGCCTCGTTAACAAACCGCAAAAAAATAGTCGCAAACGACGAAAACTACGCACTCGCAGCTTAATAACCTGCGCTGAGCCCTTCTACCCTAGCTTGCCTGTGTCCTAGGGAATCGGAAGGTCATCCTTCACAGGATCGTGTGGAAGTCCTGCTCGGGGCGGAAGCATTAAAACCAATCGAGCTAGTCAATGCGTGGCGTGTCTCTCCGCAGCGTGTTGGCGAATGTAAAGAGTGACTAAGCATGTAGTACCGAGGATGTAGTAATTTTGGACGGGGGTTCAAATCCCCCCAGCTCCACCAAACAATGTTCCGGCCGGGAACGAAGAAGTACAGAAACCCGCACAGCGTAAGGCTTTGCGGGTTTTTTGTTGTCCGTAAAAGTCCGAGGGAGTCGCCAGAAGCCAGCTCATTTAGTACCATTATGAGTACCACAAGGGCTGTGGTACTAAATTCAGTGGTACTAAGAGGCAATATGTGTAGCCCGCCGCGAAAAATGAAAAACCATTCCGGGTAAAACGATAAACAGAGCTCAGGCCACATTTATCAAACTTGGCGAATTCAGAATCACCGAGTTTGAAAAACGTTTAACAGGGGGTTAAACCTCGATTTCATAGGTGGGCAGGTCCGGTGCAGAGCCCACTATCGCCCCCGCCTGGTAAAAGGCCTTCTGGCCAATGGCCACCCCTCCCCCTCGCACCACCACGCCACCGCCCAACGCCTCCAACGTGCTGCTAGTGCCAGTCGTCGCCGTGACGGTACCGACCAGCAGTGGGTCGGCGCCGGGCACCAGCTCCATGAATCGCTTAAACAGGTTCATACAAAACGCTCCACGCTCAGTTGCTGGCGTACCGTCATGGCCCTGTTCTGCAGCGCAGCAGAGACCCTGACGCCCCGGTTATAGCCCTTCCAGCCATCCACCGCGAGCAGTGCCCCCGGCAGGATGAGACCCGTATCTGCCGACAGTGGCAGCTCGATGGTCTGGGTGCGCCTCGGCAGGGTCTTGGCCAGGGCCACCACGCCCTGGGCTCGGGCCGCCAACACATCGCACACCAGCGGGTGGGTGATGGTCGGCGCCTGCCGCTCGCCCGCCGTACCCTGCCGCAGCACCCGCGCACTGATGCCCTGATGGCCACCGCTGACCCATATCCCGTTGGCTGCCTGCCCCGGTTGGAAGTCACTGCCCAGCGTCGTGATGATGGCGCGGGGGATGGCCACATCGGCCAGGGAGGTATCGAACTGCCAGGGCACGGTCGGATACCGTGATCCGCTCGGTCATATCAACGACTAGAGCGCGAATGCTGCCCTTAAGCGACTGGGCTACGGCGAGCGACTTGTGGCCCACGGCTTGCGCTCGCTAGGCAGTATCCTTCTGACTTTTCAAATAGTCCGATTCTTGGGGTATGTTCACCTGTTCTTGTGGGCTTGTGGAGGCAAGGAACTTTACAAACCATTGGTTACCCACCTTGGGATCCAGATCCCCCTTGCTGCTGACTCGCTGATGATGGCCATTCAGAACAACATCGTGGCCGCTCACCTGGAAAACGCCGGGGAGCAGCAGGAGCAGGCCTATGCCTTGCTGATGCTGCGGCACATGGTGGTGAACGGTGATGATCACTCCCTAGCCCATGAGCTGCGAGGCCACCATGAGCGCCGGCACCACATCGATACTCAATCACCTAAACGGCGAAATGGGTACTCCGCCTGTGAGTACCCTTGGTAGGACAGCCAAGAGTCATGACGAAACCAGCGAATCCCAAGCACCAGCCAGCAGACACCAAGAGGCACCCAGTGCGGCACCCTTTTATCTGATTCCCCCATGCGTAGGACTTTTTGAAAAGTCTCTCTACCTTGCCTACCTAAGGCTCTCAAAGCCTTGCTGTATAAGGAATACAGAGAGGTAGACAGTAATTATTTACTCTCTACTCACTGTCTACCCTCTCAACCTCTTTTCATTCTTTCATCTTTGTTTGACGCTTGTTCCATCAATGCTTGCTCTACTCCAGTCGATGTGAGCCGCTTGGTGTAACTCGGTCAGCAAGGCTTCATGAAGGCGTCGCCAGCATGTCATGCCGCCTATGTTGGGGTTGGCATCATTCGAATCAACTCGGTTTTGTTAGCGGCTCTAAACAACCTGACAATGCCGGACGACGGTGGCAACTGAGTGTGCAATCCGGATATGGCACAGGGCGGGGCAGCCCATACCGGAGGTTGCTACACTGGCTAGAGAGATTCGTATGGACACACAAACAAGGATATGGACGATGAGAGAGACTCCCAGCGCCCTCGCGGCACGGCTGCCCCCCAAAAAACCCAGCCCGGGGCATCTGCGCGCCGATCTGGATACCTGGCGGCAGCAGTTTTTTCGGGCGCTGCCCGACGCGCGGTGCCTCGAGACCCTGTTCGATCGGGCCCCGGACATTGTCTTCTCCATCAAGGACAGGGCTGGCCGCTATGTGAGCATCAGCGAGTCCTGTACTGAGCGCTGTGGCCTGGCGAGCCGGCATGACGCCATCGGCAAGACGGCCCACGAGATCTTCCCGCCCCACATGGCCGTGCGCTACCAGGCCCAGGACCTGCGTCTGTTCGACACCGGTGAGCCCGTAGTGGACAATCTCGATCTGACCCTGTTTAACGACCGCAGCCCCGGCTGGTGCCTGACCAACAAGGAGCCGCTGCGCGACGCCGGTGGCGCCATCATAGGCCTGGTATGCATGTCACGCGATCTGCACGAGCCGAGCCGGGCCGGATTCATCGACGCTCGCTTCGTCGAGGCGGTCGATCACATCCTGACCCATTATCCCGCCCCCTTGCGCATTGAATCGCTGGCACGACGGGCCGGAGTATCAGTCGCCCAGTTTGAGCGGCGCATGAAGCGAATCTTCCAGCTCTCCGCCGGCCAGTTCATCACCAAGACTCGCATCGACATCGCGATCAACTGGCTAAAGGGCAGCGATATAGCCATCGCTGACATCGCATTGCGGTGCGGCTTTTGCGATCAGAGCGCCCTGTCGCGGCAGTTTCGTGCCCTGACAGGCCTGTCTCCACGCCAGTACCGGCAGTTGCTGCGCCGGGGGAATTGACGCGCCGCCGGTGCGGCGCGTCGTACCCACCTATTGAGCCAACCCCACACTGAGGCTCAGATCCCGGTAGGGTGCACCGGCGTCCACCGCTATGTGGTAGTAGGCGCCGCCCTCGGGTGCCTGGATGGTGACTGTCTCGTCGTTGCCGCCATTGGCCGAGCCCTGATCGTAGCTGTCCCGGTTCGGCCAGCCCCGGTGCATGACATAGAGGTTGGCATCGCCACTGCCACCTCGGGTCTGCACCGTCAGCAGTGTCGTCCCCTGGGGCACGAAGACGTAGAAGTAGCGGATGTCGTCCGCAGCGATACCGGTGCGGGCACAGGTCGCGTCGATGAGCTGATCGTCGGGATAGCCGCAGTCCGGCTCGGGCGGCTGGCCGGCCGTGGTGGCCGTCTGCACCCAGGCGGCGAAGTCGTCGTCATAGGTCAGATCCTGCATGGTCGACCAGTAGCCGTCATAGTCGTCGGCGCGAAATCTGGTCACGGTATCGTCCACCCTGTCCCTGTGGTGTTCGAACATGTAGCGCACCGCCATATAGCCCCAGCGGTAGGCGCGGGTCCCATAGTCGTTCATGTCATAGGTGTTGCCGAAGATGGTCGACAGGGGATAGGTGCCGGCCTGGGCCGCCTCGATCGCCTTGGCGTTGTCGTTGCCAAGGGACAGATACTCGGCCAGACCTTCTATCCACCAGACGGTGGGCTGGCTGATGGCACGGGCGAAGTCGCCGGCCATGTTGAAACGGCCATCCAGATAGTGCACATACTCGTGCTCCAGATTCCACACCGAGAACAGGGGGCGCAGCCAGGAGGCCTCGTGGGCGATGAAACGTGCCTGGTTGCCGGGTTGGTCGGGATCACCTTCCAGATACATGCCGCCGTTGTCGGTGGCGATGCCGTAGATGAGGCCAGCGTAGCGGCTGTAGTTGGCGTAGTCGTCGAACACCACCACCTCCAGCGCGTCGTTGACGTCGCCCGGCAGTGGCCGGTTCTGGGTCTTCAGCATGCGGTGGAAGTATTGCTCCTCGTTGGCCAAGGCTGTGCAGCTCTCGGTCAGTTGCTGCTCTGTCATATCCTGGGCTCGGATGCGCAGTGTCGACCCGCACTCGTGGCGGATCGGCAGCACGACGTCGGCCAGCCGCTGCTCGAAGTCACAGGTGCCGTACTCGGCGCAATGGGCATTGTCATAGTATTTCACGGCACTGGCGGCCGCTAACCAGAGATCGGCGCCGGGACCATCCAGACTGCTCTTTGCCAGGATCTGCTCGATCCTGGCCCGCGATGCGGCGAAGTGGGCCGGATACTGCATGTAGCGCAGGGCCTCGTTCAGGCTGTCGGTGAGCTGGTAGGCGTAGCTGGTGCCGAGCAGGGCGGCCTGGTTGCCCTGCACGAAGGCGAACAGGGCCTCGGCGTAGCTGCCGTCTCGCTCGGCCAGGGCGCGCCCCTCAGCGCGGTAGTGGGACATGAACAGGACGGTCAGCAGGCCGGTGTAACCCGACCCCACCTCCCAGTGCTTGAGGGCATCGGCGGCATCCGGCTGTCCGTCTCGATTGGTGACACGGGCGATGAGGGGTTTGAGACGCGGCAGGTAATAGGCCTCATCATGGAGATTGGTCATCAGGGTGAAGCTCTCCCCGATCGTGCTGCCCGCGTCCGGATTGGGGATGAACAGGGCCGGGTTGTCCAGCAGTCGATCGAGGCCGACCCGGATCGCGTCGCGCACCGTGAGCGGTGGCTCCGGGTAGAGATCGCGGGCGATGGCGTTGTAATAGCCGGCGCGCAGATAGAGCACCAGATTGGCGAGGCCACGGCCGCTGCCCTGATAGTCGGCGGCGCGCGCCTGCAACCGTCCGGCCACCGCCAGCAGGTTGGCTGTGTCATAGATGCGGACGCCGTCGTCCGCCGTCAGAGAGAAGAGGCCATAGGTACACGACACCTCGGGCAGACCCTCCAGGTAGTCGGCCAGCGCCGCACCGGATTTGTCGAGGAAGCCGGCCGGATCGCGACAATCGCCCCCCTCGGCCATCAGGCTCTGGGCCTGGACCTGGGTCTGGGCCTGGGCGCGCCAGTCGGGCTCTCGATCGCGCCGGACGTGGGGATCTTGCGCCAGCTCGAGGGCGGCGGGCGGCGGCAGCAGGCGATGCAGCCGCGGCGCCGGCAGGGTAGTGAGGGACTGGCCGTGCTCGGCGCCGGCCAGATCTGCCGGCACCATGGCGGGCGAGGGCAGGGAGACGGGGGCCTCGGTGGCGGCCAGGGCGGTGGCCCAGCCAGCCAACAACAGACACGCCAAGGGTTTTAGTGCAAGCATAGGACTCTCCATGGTTGGGGTAGATGCCCGTGCCGGTGTAGTCACGCCGCTGGCGCCTCCCTGCGCCGGTCCGGGACACCTAATGTGGCAGAGAGTCCCCCCGACCGTATTGGCATATCCCTGCGCCTTGACGGCGCTATTTGCCAAAAATGCGGCATTTCAGGTTGTTTAGCCCAGGTCGAGTGATGGAGAGGAATGGAAAATCAAGCAACGAGGTCACTCGCATAATTCCCCCACAGGCTGAAAGCATCAGCTCTGGCGTGGCGGTATGAAACGGCCGAGAGTGTGTGGCGATGAGGGCGAAAAGGGGGGGATTAACCTTTCTAGGTAAAGCGACAAACAGAGCTCAGGCCACATTTATCAAATGTGGCGGATCAAGAACCACCGAGTTTGATAGACATCAAACAGGGGGTTAAACCTCGATTTCATAAGTGGTTGGCGCCATTCCCTGGTCATCGATGGTGTTCATCAGGTGGCTCATTACCTACGCCGGCCAGTGTCATAGTTCCCCCGACACTGTCCGCGAGGCCATGATATCTCGGCCACGGTTTGAGGAGCGACTCGTAGACAACTCCCAGCGTGGATGGTGCTCCCTAGGCCGAAGTTGCTGGTCGCACCAATAGCTGCCACTCCTCGCCCATTCCAAAGCCCATTCACCCCATCGAACTTTCGTGTTGGCCACACACGCTGCACTCAACTTCGCGAGTTGGCCCGATGGTAACGGTGACCTCTGTTCCCTTGATGATGCACTTGCCTCCTCTCGTCATTTCACTGTCGACCTGCCTCACCATGCTATCGTTAACATGGTGAATTGAAATGGAATTTCATGATGAGCAATGGAGCACGGCAAGGCAGAATGGCCACGACGTTGGCCGCGTTGGGCGTGGTTTACGGTGACATAGGCACCAGTCCGCTCTACGCCTTGAAGCAGAGTTTTGCCGGGCATATGGGGTTGCAGCCAGGCAAAGAGGAGATCTACTCGATAGTGTCTCTCTTCTTCTGGACCATCATGATTGTCGTTTCGCTCAAATACGTGCTGCTGGTACTGCGGGCCGACAACAAGGGCGAGGGAGGCATACTGACGCTGGCCTCCCTCGCCGCTCGTCGCCTCTCTTCACGCACCCGTGCGGTGGTGATGTTGTTGGGACTGGCCGGGGTGGGGTTGTTCGTCGGGGATGCGGTGATCACCCCGGCTATTTCCGTGCTCTCCGCCGTGGAGGGGTTACAGATAGTGGCCCCGAACCTGGCTCCCTTTGTCTTCCCTATCGTGCTGGTGGTGCTGATCGTGCTGTTTGGTGTCCAGCACTATGGAACGGCCGGGATTGGCCGTTGGTTTGGCCCCATCATGCTGATCTGGTTCGCTACCCTGGCGCTGCTCGGCCTGCTCGAAATAGCGCAGACCCCCGCCATCCTGAGGGCCATCAACCCGCTCTATGCGGTTGACTTCCTGCTGACGAATCCGGGGACAGCCTTTGTTGTGCTGGGTGCGGTCGTGTTGTGCGTGACGGGCGCCGAGGCGCTTTATGCCGACATGGGGCACTTTGGGCGCGGGGCGATCCAGCTGGCGTGGGGTAGCCTGGTGATGCCGGCCCTGTTGCTCAACTATTTCGGTCAGGGTGCGTTATTGCTGCGTCACCCCGAGGCCATCGAGAACCCTTTCTATCTGCTGGCCCCTTCCTGGATGACCTTGCCACTGATTGTGCTGGCCACCATGGCGACCGTTATCGCCTCTCAGGCGGTCATTTCCGGTCTCTATTCCGTGGTACGGCAGGCTATATTGCTCGGATTTCTGCCGCGCCAGGAGATCCGCTACACCTCTGCGCACGAGAAGGGCCAGATCTATCTACCTCTGGTCAACTGGCTGCTGTTGGGGGGGATAGTGCTGGTGATCTTCTGGTTCAAGAGCTCAAGCAATCTGGCTGCCGCTTATGGCATTGCCGTGACCGGTACCATGGTCATCACCACGCTGTTGCTGATGGTTGTGGCGCTCCATCGCTGGAAACAACCCCTCTGGCTCATCGGTTTGGTGGGCACACCGCTACTGCTGCTGGATCTGGCCTTCTTCGCAGCCAACACCACTAAATTCTTCTCTGGTGGCTGGTTGCCCGTGTTGTTCGCCTTGCTGACCATAGTGGTGATGACCACCTGGAAGCGTGGGCGCGAACTGGTGCTCGACAAGCTCGAGAACAAGTCGCTGGCACTGCAGCCTTTCGTCGATGATATGCAGCGTCACCCTCCCCTGCGGGTACCGGGTACCGCGGTATTTCTTTCCAAGTCGATCAAGGTGGCCCCCCATGCCATTTTGCATAACCTCAAACACAACAAGGTGTTGCATGAACGGGTCATCTTCCTGACCGTAAGGGTAAAGGATGAGCCCTGGTTGCCCATGGAGGAGCGACTGGAGTTGACCCAGATAGGAGCAGGGTTCTGGCAGGTGGTGGCCAACTTTGGTTACCAGGAGACCCCGTCAATGGCGGAAATATTCCAGGCTTGCGCCGAGCATAAACTGATAGTGAAGCTCAACAACACCTCCTTCTTTCTCTCCTACGAGTACCTCATCAGCACCGATTTACCGGGTATGGTGCGCTGGCGTGAAGGGCTGTTTATCTGGATGAATCGCAACTCCTCCCGGGCAACCGATTTCTTCCAGATCCCGACCAACAGGGTGGTGGAACTTGGCATGCAGCTTGAGCTGTAGATGTGTGTTCAGCAGCATTCGCCCATGCAAGAGGGGCATGACTTCATGCCGCCTCGACTCATACCACAGGCCTGCTCGGCTAACGCCTTGAACCACTTGGCAGTGAGCTCGGAGACAGGGTTCAGGTCGAGCCAGCCCCAGAGATTCATAGTCATCGGCGAAGAGAGCCTGATTGTGCTCCATGGCTCCTTATCAAACACGAAAAATGGGGTGCCGATTAGAATGCAGGCTATTTAACGCACGCATTTTTGTGCACATAATGATTCCTTGGATATCGGATAGTGGGGAGCGCATGGAACGATACCTCCCCGTTAATCCCATCACCACAACCTCTCAAGGAGGGGATAATGGGTCGAGGTTACTATCGGCGCAGACGCGGTTCACTGGTCGGCGATGCCGCCAGCGCCATGCTGCGTATCAGTTGGCAAGGGGCGCTGCTGATCGGGATTGCAGGGTCTATTATCTTCTCCCTGTTACTACCTTGGTTCTTGCAGAGCATCCTGGCATCGCAACAATCCCAGGCCGGCCCCACCACTGTGCTGGAGCAGGTGATTGAGCATCGTCAGCACTGGGCCGAACGTCTTGGGGAGGTTTTCCTCTGGCTGGGCATTCTGGTGGCCGGTCTGAAATTGCTGGCCGGTAATCTGGAGAGCTGTCGTCACCAGCCTGGCCTGCCGGGCTTTCTGGCGCGTTTACTGGCACGATGGAGTGACTAGGATTCAGCTAGTACCGTTTCGGCCCAACAGATCAAATCCAAACTTATCAGACGGTTGATCGGAACAAATAAGAAAGGTATTTCAGAGTTGGTCGGGGAGCGCAGCGGACAAATGACAACCCTCTGGATAAGTAGCTGTGCCCTGTACTGCAGGCGATTCACCTTGGATATCCACCCAGAATATTGACCTGTTTCCCTCTGGTTTAGCGAGACTCAAGATCAGTTGCGGGATGTGACGACGGCATTATTTGCCTGACTCAAGAGAACAAAGAGAAACCCGGGATCTTGTTTGAAACTGGCGCTCTGGCCAAGGACCTCCCCAACTCTCGGGTCTGCTCGCCGATGCAAGTCCTGCCACTTTTCAGGCAAAGAGCCAGGATCTGGGGTCAGCGAGGGAGTCGGCAGAGGGCTCCGAGCGACCATCATCCCCCTGGTGCCGGGTGCCGGAGCACCGCCGAGATCCCATTTTTGCCCCGCGGCTTTGGTAAAGGCCCGCGGTTGGCGCTATCTTGTTGCCCCCATGTCATGAGCCCCGAGAACCGATGAAGATCCTCGCCGTCACCGCCTGCCCCACCGGCATAGCCCACACCTACATGGCCGCCGAGGCGCTGCAAAGAGCCGCCGACAAGCTGGGGCTGAAGATCAAGGTTGAGACCCAGGGCGCCATGGGTCTGGAGAACATACTGACCGCCCGGGACATCGCCGGCGCGGACCTGGTGCTGATCGCCTCCGATATCGAGATCGAGCAGAAGGAGCGCTTCCTCGGCTGCCCCCTGCGCCAGGTATCGCTGGAAGCCGTGCTGCTGGATGCGGCCGCCGTGCTCAAGACCCTGACGCCCGGCGTCTGAATGCTCCGCCGCGAACTCACCTTCTGCTGCCGTCAGGGCCTGACCATAGCCCAGGGCAAGCAGCTGAGCCGACTGGCCGGGCTGTTCAAGTCCCAGATCGGCTTCATCAACATCAGCCGTCGCCAGAGCGTCGGGGCGGATAACCTGCTCGCACTGCTCACCCTGGGCACCCAGCCCGGTGATCTCTGCCAGCTGCTGATCGAAGGGCTGGATGCCGAGCTCGCCCACATGGCGTTTACCTGCTGGTGCGGCGAGCTGGGTCAGCCCCTTGGCCGTCCGGGATCGGCGGCCCTGGCCGAGCAGCGCCTCGCCGCCGCCCAGCCCGACTACTGTTTCGCACTCAACCAGCTTGGCCACGCCACGGCGCCCCTCGACAAGGCCCTGGCGCTGAAGGTGCTGGTGGATCTGCTACCGGCCGAGCTGGTGCGCGACAGGCCTATGCTGGAGCAGGCCATCGCCAGCCGCGAACAGCTCGCCGCGACCATCATCCGGCCCGGCCTCGCCATGCCCCATGTGATCTGCCCCGCCATCCGCCAGCCCGCCCTCTCGCTGCTCCACTGCGCCGAGCCCATCGAATGGGGCTCAACCCTGGGCCCGGTGCAGACCCTGCTGCTACTGGCGATCCCGGCCGGGCTTCCCCCCGAGCAGTTGCGCCCCCTCACCCGGCTGGCCCGCGCCATGATAGACGAGGTGGTCAGCATGGCACTGCAACACGCCAGCACGGCCCCCGCCCGTCAGGCCATCGTCATCGAGAGCCTGCTGAGCTGAGTTAAGGGTCCCCCGCCGGCCCACCGCCGTTCATCTCCCAGTCGCCCCCCCTGTGATACACTGCCGCATCCCTTGCTGTTGGTGTGCATTCGATGAAATCTGCCCGTCCCCGTATCTCCCTCTCCGGCCGCCCGGCTGCCGCAGACCGCCCCCTCAATGCACGCTCACGCATTGGCAACCCTGCCGAGCAAAAGCCGGTGCTGGCGCCAGCCGATCGCAAGTTGCTGCTGCTGAACAAGCCCTACATGGTGCTGTGCCAGTTCACCGACGAGGCGGGACGAGAGACCCTCAAGGATTACATCAAGGAGCCCGGCATCTATGCCGCCGGCAGGCTGGACCGCGACAGCGAGGGGCTCTTGCTGCTCACCAACGACGGCAAGCTGCAAGCGCGCCTCACCCAGCCTGGGGAGAAGACCCCCAAGACCTACTGGGTGCAGGTGGAAGGCGTGCCGAGCGAGGAGGCACTGGCGGCCCTGCGCGCCGGGGTCGAGCTCAACGACGGCATGACCCTGCCCGCCGGGGCGCGGATCATGGACGAACCCGAGCTGTGGCCACGCAATCCGCCGATCCGCGATCGCAAGGAGATCCCCACCCGCTGGCTCGAGATCAAGATAGTGGAGGGACGCAACCGCCAGGTGCGGCGCATGACCGCCCACATCGGCCATCCCACCCTGCGCCTCATTCGCTACGCCATCGGTGACTGGACCCTCGATGGCCTGGCCCCCGGGCAGAGCCACAGCCTGCCCGCCCCCGAGCTGGCGGCAGCTTCCCGCACCAGCAGCCGATCCCGCCAGCCCGAACGGGAGCGCGCAGGCGCGGCGACACGCCAGACCGGCGCCAAGGCGCGCTCCCCTGGGCAAACTACATCCGAACGCAGCGCCCAACCTGCCGCACAGACGGCCGAACACAATGGCGGCCAACCCCGCGGCACGAGCCGGGGCACGGCCCGCCGCCCTGCGCGAGCGCCTCAAGACAAGGAGTCATCATGATCGAACATCCCCCCATGCCGGCCAGATTGACGGTCGCCGCCCTGGTGCACTGGCAGGGCCGCTTCCTGCTGGTGGAAGAGGAGATCGCGGGCCAGCGCCGCTTCAACCAGCCCGCCGGCCATGTGGAACCGGGCGAGAACCTGATCGAGGCCGCCTGCCGCGAGCTGAAAGAGGAGACCGGGCTCTGCGCCCGTCCCAACGCCTGGCTGGGGGTCTATCTGTTCAAACCGGCGGACAGCGAGGCCACCTTTGTGCGCACCGCCCTGGTGTTCGACCTTGAAAAGGCGCCGGGTCAGCACCATCCAGAGGATCCTGACGGTGATGTGCTGGCCTGCCACTGGCTCACCCTGGACGAGATCGCCGAGTGCAAGCCCGCCCTGCGCAGCCCTCTGGTGTGGCAGTGCATCCAGGATTATCTGGGGGGCACCCGCTTGCCGCTGTCGGCCCTCAAGGCCTTTATTTGAGGCCATTTGGCACCGGTTTGGCACCCGAGGGGCTACAGAGAGAAAAACGATTTCCTGCCGACCTCCTCTTCATGGGGACGCCGGCATGGATATGTGACCGGGGGCGCGAAATTCTGGTAGAATACGCCCCGTTTAAACGAACTGGTAACTTCGACTAATGACAGACAACAGCCAAATCAAGGTGATCGTCGGCATGTCCGGCGGCGTGGATTCTTCCGTCTCGGCCTACCTGCTCCAGCAGCAGGGTTATCAGGTCGAAGGCTTGTTCATGAAGAACTGGGAAGAAGACGACACGGACGAGTATTGCTCTGCCTCCCAGGATTTGGCTGATGCCAAGGCGGTCTGCGACAAGCTGGGCATGAAGCTGCATACCATCAACTTCGCCGCCGAGTACTGGGACAATGTGTTCGAGCACTTCCTGGCGGAGTACAAGGCGGGTCGCACGCCGAACCCGGATATCCTGTGCAACAAGGAGATCAAGTTCAAGGCGTTCCTCGAATTCGCCGCCGAAGAGCTGGGTGCCACCTACATCGCCACCGGCCACTATGTGCGCCGTGACGACAGCACCGGCCGCCCGCGCCTGCTGCGCGGCCTCGATGGCAACAAGGATCAGAGCTACTTCCTCTACACCCTGAGCGAGCAACAAATCGGTCAGAGCCTGTTCCCGGTCGGGGATCTGGAGAAGCCGGAGGTGCGCCGCATCGCCGAGCAGCTCGATCTCGTCACCGCCAAGAAGAAAGACTCCACCGGCATCTGCTTCATCGGCGAGCGCAAGTTCAAGGACTTCCTCGCCAAGTTCCTGCCCGCCCAGCCCGGCCCCATCGAAACCGTGGACGGCAAGGTGATCGGCGAGCACCAGGGCCTGATGTATCACACCCTGGGCCAGCGCAAGGGGCTCGGCATCGGCGGGCGTAAAGACGCTACCGAAGAGGCCTGGTACGTGGTCGACAAAGAGGTGGAACGCAACACCCTGATCGTGGCGCAGGGCGAGCACCCGCGGCTCTACTCCGACGGCCTCATCGCCAGCCAGCTGCACTGGGTGGATCGCACCCCGATCCGCGCGCCGCGCCGCTGCACCGTCAAGACCCGCTACCGCCAGGAAGATATCCCCTGCCTGATCCAGCCCATCGACGACGAGACCATTCGTGTCATCTTCGATGAGAAACAGGCCGCCGTGACCCCGGGGCAATCCGCCGTCTTCTATGACGGGGAAGAGTGCCTGGGCGGTGGCATCATCGAACAGCGTTTCAGCCATTCGGTTTGAATCCTTAACAGAAGGCAGCAGACGTGAGCGACAAATTCCAAGACAGAACTATGGCTTTCGCCGGCATCTGCCAGGCGGCCTATCTGGTACAAAAAGTGGCCCGTGATGGCAGCTGCGATGAAGCCTCCCTGCGCGAGAGCCTGCAAAGCGTGCTGGTGACCAATCCCAAGCAGCCGCTGGAAGTGTTCGGCAGCCACCTCGCCATCCGCGATGGTTACCGCGCCCTGGTGGAGCAGCTTGGCGCCGATGGCAGCCAGAAGAACGCCGAGCTGACCCGCTACGTGGTGAGCCTGATCGCGCTGGAGCGCAAGCTGGCCAAGCGCAAGGACATCCTCAACATGCTGGGGGAGCGGATCGGCCAGATCGGCCGCCAGCAACAGCATTTCGATCTGCTCGACGAGCAGATCCTGGCCAACATGGCGAGCATCTACAGCGATCTCATCAGCCCCATAGGGCCGCGCATCCAGGTGGCGGGCACTCCGCTGTTCCTGCAGCAGCCGCTGGTGCAACACAAGGTGCGCGCCCTGCTGCTGGCGGGCATCCGCGCCGCCGTACTGTGGCGTCAGCTCGGTGGCAGCCGTACCCAGATCATCTTCGCCCGCAAGAAGATGGTGGAACTGGCCAAACGTTTTTAAGAATCGGCTCACGCTCTGTTGTGAGAGGTCGTCAGCAAGGTGAAGAGCAGCACAGGAACCGGAGTTTATGTCGATAAATGAGGATTCCGAGCAGCACATGAGCCTTGATCACGGCATCGCAGCAGGAGCGCGAGTTGATGCGAATCCCCCACACACATCAGGAGTTCACCCCATGGAGCTGTCCGCGCTGACTGCTGTTTCCCCGATTGACGGTCGTTATGGCGACAAGGCCGATGCCCTGCGTCCCATCTTCTCCGAATTCGGTCTGCTGCGTTTTCGCGTCGAAGTCGAGGTTCGCTGGTTGCAGAAACTGGCAAGCCACGCCGGGATCCCGGAAGTCCCTGCCCTGAGCGCGGCCGCCAACGCCCTGCTCGACGGTATCGTCAGCGACTTCAACGAGGCGGACGCCGCCCGCATCAAACAGATCGAGCGCACCACCAACCATGATGTGAAAGCGGTGGAGTACTTCCTGAAAGAGAAGGTGGAAGTGAACCCTGAGCTGGCCGCCGTCAGCGAGTTCATCCACTTCGCCTGCACCTCGGAAGACATCAACAACAACTCCCACGGCCTGATGCTGAAGACCGCCCGCGACCAGGTGATCAAGCCCTATTGCGAGAAGCTGATTAGCGAACTCAAGCGCCTGGCCCATGAGTACCGCGACATGCCGCTGCTGTCGCGCACCCACGGCCAGCCCGCCACCCCGAGCACCATGGGCAAGGAGATGGCCAACGTCGCCTATCGCCTGGAGCGCCAGTTCAAGCAGATCATGGCGGTGGAGATCCTCGGCAAGATCAACGGTGCGGTCGGCAACTACAACGCCCACGTCAGCGCCTATCCGGAAGTGGACTGGCACCAGTTCTCCGAGGAGTTTGTCACTTCGCTCGGCCTGAACTGGAACCCCTACACCACCCAGATCGAGCCCCACGACTACATCGCCGAGCTGTTCGATGCCATGGCCCGCTTCAACACCATACTGATCGACTTCGATCGGGACGTGTGGGGCTACATCTCCCTGGGTCACTTCAAACAGCGCACAGTGGCCGGCGAGATCGGCTCCTCCACCATGCCGCACAAGGTCAACCCCATCGACTTCGAGAACTCCGAAGGCAATCTGGGTCTGGCCAACGCCGTGTTCCAGCATCTGGCGAGCAAACTGCCCATCTCCCGCTGGCAGCGTGACCTCACCGACTCGACCGTGCTGCGCAACCTGGGGGTGGCGGTGGGCTATTCCCTGATCGCCTATCAGGCGACCCTGAAGGGGATCTCCAAGCTGGAAGCCAACGCCGGCGCCATGGCCGCCGATCTGGACGCCAACTGGGAAGTGCTGGCCGAGCCCATCCAGACAGTGATGCGCCGCTACGGCATAGAGAAGCCCTACGAGAAGCTCAAGGAGCTGACCCGTGGTCGCCGCGTCGACGCCGAAGGCATGCGTACCTTCATCGACACCCTCGAATTGCCCGAGGAGGTGAAGGTCGAGCTGAAGAAGCTGACCCCGGCCAACTATATCGGTCAGGCCCAGCGTCTGGTGGATCTGCTGAAGTAAGCCGATAGCCTGATACGACAGGGGCCCTGTGATACGCGCAGGGCCCCTGTTATTTTTGACTGCCACACCGTTTGCCAAGCTTTTTGCCATACATCCATACATAAAGAGGCCTTGCCCAAGGCCGGCAGCTCCCTTGGGCAAGACCTCTCTTAACTTTGTCTGACCTTTTGACGAGAAGAACCATGTACGAACTGAATCTGGATATCGCTCACTTCCTCGAACATTACTGGCAGAAGCGCCCGCTCCTCATCAAGGGCGGCTTCACCGACTTTCAGGATCCCATCAGCCCGGACGAACTGGCGGGTCTGGCCATGGAAGAGACCATAGAATCCCGTCTGGTGACCCGCTTCGACGGCAAGTGGGAGGCGACCCACGGCCCCTTCGAATCCTACGATCACCTGGGGGAAGAGAACTGGACGGTGCTGGTGCAGGCCTGTAACCACTGGGCCCCCGAGGTGCACGAGCTGGCGCTGCCGTTCCAGTTCATCCCGGGCTGGCGCTTTGACGATGTGATGGTGAGCTTCTCCACCCCTCACGGTGGCGTCGGCCCCCACATCGACAACTACGACGTGTTCATCACCCAGGGCCAGGGCAAGCGCCACTGGCGAGTCGGCGAGGCCAACACCCTCAACGAGTTCGCCGCCCACGCCGCCCTGCTGCACTGCGAACCGTTCGACGCCATCATTGACGTCATCATGGAGCCGGGCGACATCCTCTACATCCCGCCTGGATTCCCCCACGAGGGCTACGCCATCGAGCCGTCCCTGAACTTCTCGGTGGGCTTCCGCGCCCCGGATGCCAAGGCGCTGATCTCCTCCTTCGCCGATCACCTGATCGACAACGAGGTGCGCACCGAGCGTTACGGCGATGCGGATCTCAAGCCCCGCCCCCGCCACGGCGAGATCCAGCCCCACGAACTGCACCGTCTGCGCGAGCTGATGCAACAGGCGCTGGACGACGAGACCCTGTTCAAGGAGTGGTTTGGCACCATGATCTCCGAGGCCAAGCACGATCTGGACGTCAATCCGGTGGAGCCTGACTACAGCGCCGAGGAAGTGGCCGATCTGCTGACCCAGGGCGAGCCCGCCATCAAGGTGCCGGGCCTGCGCTCGGTCTGGTTCAGCGGCGACAGCCAGCAGTGCTACATCGACGGCGAAGCCTGGACCCTGCCAAGCGAGGACGCCGCCGCCATATCCCTGCTGTGTGACAAAGACATCATCACCCAGGCCGACATGGTGGAGCTCGCCGATCAGGCTGGCTTCCTGCAACTGCTGACCCGCCTGGTCAACCGCGGTTACTGGTTCTTCGCCTGATTTCGCGACACATGAAAAGCGCCGCTGGTGACAGCGGCGCTTTTTTTTGCCTGATGCTGCTTCCTTTGATGGCGAGACTCGCCATTTGCCCGCGCAATCTGCCATCGGTCACGGCGTACGGTCCGCTATCTCCGCCATCGGCTCACCAGGGGCCGACGCCGCGGCTACACTTGAGGGCGGCTCGGCCAGGGAGCTGCGCTGCCACCCCAAGCCTAGGCACCCTTGCCATCATCCGGCACAGGCCCCGTAGCTTGTCATTTAACAACATCTTGGACGGACGCTGATGCGTCCAACCATAGGAACCGAATGGGTTTAAATATGGGAAACCAATTATTTTAGCCCCTAAAATCAGCTGTGAGCGAAAACGTTATCTTCCAAAATGGGGCGGTTTTAGCTCAAAACGTTGTTTCTGGATCATAAAAAGTATCCAAAAACTGGTGTATATTGCACGGCGGAAACTCCTTAACCATGAAGACTGACATGAAAAAGACCAAAATCGTCTGCACCATAGGTCCCAAGACCGAATCCAAAGAAATGCTGGGCAAAATGCTCGACGCCGGCATGAACGTCATGCGCCTGAACTTCTCTCACGGTGATTACGAAGAGCACGGCACCCGTATCCGCAACCTGCGCGAAGTGATGGCCGCTACCGGCAAGCACGCCGCCATCCTGCTGGATACCAAGGGTCCGGAAATCCGTACCATGAAGCTGGAAGGTGGCAACGATGTCTCTCTGGTCGCCGGCCAGACCTTCACCTTCACCACCGACCAGACTGTTGTTGGCAACAAAGATAAAGTCGCCGTGACCTACGCCGGCTTCGCCAACGACCTGCGCGTCGGCAACCGCATCCTGGTGGATGACGGCCTGATCGGTCTGGACGTCATCGAAATCACCGAGCGCGAAGTCATCTGCAAGGTGCTGAACAACGGTGATCTGGGCGAGAACAAGGGCGTCAACCTGCCGGGCGTCTCCATCAAGCTGCCGGCCCTGGCCGAGAAAGACAAGCGTGACCTGATCTTCGGTTGCGAGCAAGGCGTTGATTTCGTTGCTGCTTCCTTCATTCGCAAGAAAGAAGACGTGCTGGAAATCCGTGAGCACCTGAAGGCTCACGGTGGCGAAGCCATCCAGATCATCTCCAAGATCGAAAACCAGGAAGGCCTGGACAACTTCGATGACATCCTGGCCGTGTCCGATGGCATCATGGTTGCTCGTGGCGACATGGGTGTGGAAATTCCGGTAGAAGAAGTGATCTTCGCCCAGAAGATGATCATCACCAAGTGCAACAAGGCACGTAAAGTGGTCATCACCGCCACCCAGATGCTGGATTCCATGATCAAGAACCCGCGTCCGACCCGCGCCGAAGCCGGTGACGTGGCGAAC
The DNA here is from genome assembly GCF_019218665.1 of Aeromonas sp. sif2416. NCBI lineage: Bacteria > Pseudomonadati > Pseudomonadota > Gammaproteobacteria > Aeromonadales > Aeromonadaceae > Aeromonas > Aeromonas sp. sif2416. The sequence continues at coordinate 301,875 of NZ_JAHUXC010000001.1, read as the reverse complement.
GCCATCCTGGACGGTACCGACGCAGTCATGCTGTCCGGTGAATCCGCCAAGGGCAAGTACCCGCTGGAAGCCGTGACCATCATGGCCACCATCTGCGAGCGTACCGACGCCGTGATGCCGTCCAACCTGTCTGCTGCCAACGACAGCAACAAGCTGCGCATCACCGAAGCCGTCTGCAAGGGCGCCGTCGAGACCTCCGAGAAGCTGGATGCCCCACTGATCGTGGTTGCCACCGAAGGCGGCAAGTCTGCCAAGGCCATTCGCAAGTACTTCCCGAAAGCCTGGATCCTGGCCATCACCACCAACCAGAAAACCGCAGCCCAGCTGGTCCTGACCAAGGGTGTGGTTGCTCACGTGGTTGACAGCATCGCCTCCACCGACGATTTCTATCGCATCGGTAAAGAAGCGGCGCTGGCCAGCGGCATGGGCCTGAAAGGCGACGTCGTCGTCATGGTTTCCGGTGCCCTGGTACCGAGCGGCACCACCAACACCGCCTCCGTTCACGTACTCTAACCAGTCCTGAACCGATAAAACGGCGCCCTTTGGGCGCCGTTTTTTTTATGCCGCCCCCCTGCTTCGCCTTCCCGGCCGGTGTTAGAATCCACGCGGATTTCCCCCACGAGGGAAACCTCCCAAATTTCGCGTAATAACCCGGAAGTTTTATGCCCTCAACACAGTTCAGAAGAGTCTCGGCCACCCTGTTGCCGCTGCTCTGTTTACTCATCAGCCTCTGCGCCCCGCAAGCCATGGCGCAGGATGTGCCCCAACGCGCCACCGTACAACGGGCGCTCGATGCCCTCGGCAAATCGGATACCCTCACCGTCAGCCAACAGGCCGATCAAAAGTTTCTGACCGATACCCTCAGCCTGCTCGACAACATCGAGAAGGAGCAGGAGAAGGCCAAGGCGCAGACGCAACGGATACGCACCCTCCCCACCGAGATGAAGGAGATAGGTGCCAAGCTCGACGGCCTGACCCAGGGCAAGAGCCAGGAGCAGCTCAAGAGCGAATACGCCAGCATGAGCCTTGCGGAGCTGGACAGCCGCCAGGCCGAGATCATGGCCAACCTGCAGGCCTCCCAGGAGGCCCTCGGCACCATCGGCAGCCAGATCACCAGCCTGCAGACCCTGCCTGAGCGAGCCCAGGCCAACATGAGCCGCGCCTATCAGCGCAGCCAGGAGATCCGCTCCCGCCTGAACTCAGGTGACACTATCAGCAGCGCCGAGAAGATGAAGCTCAATACCGAGCTGGTGTTGCTGGACCTGCAGCTGGCCAACCTGCAGAAGGAGCTGGACAACCGTACCAGCATGCAGGATCTCGCGGTCAAGCAGCGCGATTACCAGAGTGCCCGCCTCGCCAGCGAGGAGCAGAAGCTGCTGGCACTGCAGGAGCAGAGCAGCGCCAAGCGTCTGGGTGACACCGAGAAGGCCGCCGAACAGACCGGTGAGCTGGTGGCCATCGCAGACAATCCGCTGGTGCAAAAAGAGCAGGAACTCAACCACCAGCTCAGCCAGCAACTGATCAGCGCCACCTCCAATCTCAACTCGCTCGCACAGAAAAACCTGCAGGCCAAGAGCTGGCTTGAGCGTGGCACCCAGACCGAGCGCAACCTCAACGAACAGGTGCAGATGCTCAAGGGCAACCTGCTGCTGTCGCGCATCCTCTACCAGCTCTACCAGCAGCTGGAGGCCGCCCCCTCCACCCTGGTGAAGAACCTGGAGGAGCAGATAGCCGATCTGCATCTGGCCCAGTTCGAGTTGAGCCAGCAACGGGATCAGCTGTTCCAGAAGACCCAGTATCTGGATAACCTGGTAGCCAGCAGCAGCGAGCCGGTCAGCGAAGAGGACAAGGCCAGCCTGGCCAAGCTGCTCGACACCCGCATCAGCCTGCTCGATCAGCTCAACCGCCAGCTCGACAGCCAGCTGACCAACGCCATCAGCCTGCAGCTGACCCAGCAGCAGCTGACCCGGGTCTATGCCTCCATCGAGTTCACCCTGCAACAACACATCTTCTGGGTCAGCAGCAACAAGCCCATCGATGGCAAGTGGTTCATCAACTGGCCTGCCCAGGCCTACAAGCAAGCCTCCGACTGGGTACTCAAGCCCGACTGGAGTGGCTGGGGCGAGATGCTGTTGCCGGTCTCCCTGCTCGCCTTCCCGCTGCTGCTGGTCGGCGGTCTGCTGCTGTGGAAGCGGCCGACCTTCCTCAAGCGCCAGCAGGCGATCACCAAGGATCTCGGCCGTTTCCGCCAGGACAGCCAGTGGCACACCCCGCGCGCCCTGCTCTACACAGTGCTGCAGCGCCTGCCGGGCAGCCTCTTCATCCTGGCCGCCGGCCTTTGGCTCACCTACTGTGGTCTGCTGAGCCCCAAGCTCATCTTCCAGATCACCCTGAACCTGGCGCTCGGCTATCTGGTGTTCAGCGTCTACCTGTCGGTGATGCGACCCGGTGGCCTCGGCGAGACCCACTTCCGCCTGCCGAGGGCCGAGCTGCAGGCCAAGCGCAACAGCATGCGTTACCTCTGGCTGCCGCTGCTGCCGCTCATCATGCTGTCAACCAAGGCGGTGGTTGAACCCTCCTCCCTGGGCAATGACGTGATAGGACAGGCGCTGACCATGCTGCTGCTCGGTCTGACCGCCTACCTGGTGCTGCCCATCTCCCGCGCCCGCATCAAGGGCGAGGCCAGTATGGTGCAGACCCTGACGGCGGTCGCCCTGGCGCTGGCCCCATTGGCACTCATGGTGCTGGCGGCGCTGGGTTACTACTACACGGCCCTGAAGCTGACCGGCCGGCTGATCGAATCCTTCTACCTCATCATCATCTGGGGCCTGGTCTACCGCACCGCCCTGCGCGGCCTGGAGCTGGCGGCCCGCCGCCTGGCCTATCGCCGCGCCGTCGCCAAGCGGGAACACAGATCCCAGGAAGATGCGGAAGGGGGCGAGGCTATCGAAGAGCAGCCCATGGATCTGGAGGATGCCAGCCAGCAGTCCCTGCGCCTGACCCGGATCATGCTGCTGCTGGTGTTCGGCGTCGCCTTCTACTGGCTCTGGTCCGATCTGGTCGCGGTCTTCACCTACCTCGACAGCGTGGTGCTGTGGCACAAGAGCGAGGGCACCGGCGCCAATGCGGTGCTCTATCCCATCAGCCTGAGTGATGTGCTGACCGGCCTGTTCCTGTTCGGGGCGGCCCTGTCGCTGGCCCGCAACCTGCCCGGCCTGCTGGAGGTGCTGGTGCTCTCCAAGCTGCGCCTCGCCCAGGGCACCGCCTACGCCTTCACCACCATGCTCAACTATGTGTTGATCGGGGTGGGCTCGCTCACGGCGCTGGCCATGCTGGGGGTCCAGTGGGAGAAGCTGCAGTGGCTGGCCGCGGGTCTCTCGGTCGGTATCGGCTTTGGCATGCAGCAGATCGTCTCCAACTTCATCTCCGGCATCATCATCTTGTTCGAGCGTCCGGTCCGGATCGGCGACACCGTCACCATCGGCACCATCTCGGGGACAGTCAACAAGATCCGCATCCGCTCGACCACCCTCACCGACTTCGACCGCAAGGAGGTGATCATCCCGAACCAGCAGTTGATGATAGAGCGGCTGGTCAACTGGTCCCTGTCCGACACCGTCACCCGGGTCATCGCCCGGGTCGGGGTGGCCTATGGCTCGGATCTGGAGCTGACCCGCAAGCTGCTGATGCAGGCGGCCATGGAGAACAGCCGGGTACTGAAAGATCCGGCCCCCATCGTCTACTTCCTCACCTTCGGCCCCAGCACCCTGGATCACGAGCTGCGCTTCTTCGTGAGTGAGCTCGGCGATCGCAACCCGGCCATCGATGAGCTGAACCGCAAGATAGACCTGCTGTTCCGCGAGCACGGCATCGACATCGCGTTCAACCAGATGGACGTCTACATCAAGAACATGAAGGGGGACGAGCAGAAGGTGGAATCCCACCGGAGCCTGCCACCGGCAAGCGACGGCAACCCCGCCTGATCCCGACCTCCTGCACATGCAAACAGGCTCCTCAACGGAGCCTGTTTTTTTACCTGGACGGCCGGGCTTGAAAGCGGGAGGGAACCCCCAATATAGAGAGGACTATGGACGGTTATCGCACGAGGATCGCAATGGACTATCTCTACGCCGTGGTGCTGTTTGCCATCTCGGCATCGGTCACCCCGGGGCCGAACAACATCATGGTGATGAGTGCCGGGGCCAACTTTGGGATCAGGCGGAGCCTGCCGCTGCTCGCCGGGATCTGCGTCGGCTTTACCCTGATGTTGTTGCTGGTCGGGCTGGGCTTCGGCCAGCTGTTCAGCCTCTTCCCCGGATTGCACCTGATCATCAAGTGGGTGGGCACCCTCTACCTGCTCTATCTGGCTTGGCTGATCGCCCGCTCGGCGGATGAGATCACGGGGCAGCCCGCGGCCCGCCCCCTCGGCTTTCTCAAGGGGGCCCTGTTCCAGTGGGTCAATGCCAAGGCCTGGGTGGTCGCCACCGGCGCCATCGCCGCCTTCACCAGCGTCGGTGCCGACTTCTACCAGCAGAACCTGACCATAGCCCTGACCTTCTTCGTCGTCTCCTTCCCCAGCGTCGGACTCTGGCTGCTGTTTGGCTCCCTGCTCAAGCGCTGGCTGACCAGCACGCTCGCCCGCCGCCGCTTCAACCATGCCATGGCAGCCTTGCTGGCCCTGTCGGTTGCCCCCGTCATGTACGAGCTGCTGAGCCCGCCGGGCTGAGCGGCACAGGCCCTGTGGATGCGGGGCCCCATACGTGCGACCATCCCTCCAGACCCCTTTCCCCGTGACGGGTGGCCGACGCGGGCCCCCTCACTTTCAGGAGCGAGCAATGCAGCAAGTCGTTTATGTCGCCAACCCGGTCAGCGGGTTGATCCATGTCTTTCAGCTGCAGGACAATGAGCTGGTCCCGCTGCAAGAAGTCCAGACCGGGGGTGAAGTGCAGCCGCTGGTCATCAGCCCGGACAAGCGCTGGCTCTATGCCGGTGTGCGCCCCGACTTCAGGGTGCTGAGCTACCCCATAGCGACGGACGGCCGGCTCGGGACGCCCGCCTCGGCGCCGCTCTCGGGCAGCGCCTCCCACACCTGCACCGACGCACGGGGCAAGCTGTTCTTCGCCGCCTCCTACGCCTTCAACCACGTCAGCGTCTCGCGCATGGACGTCGCCGGCCGGGTGCTGGCGCCCCATCAGCGCATCGATCAGCTGATGGCCGCCCACTCGGTGACCCTGCTGCACGACAAGCAAGGCCATCAAGAGCTGCTGGTCGCCTGCCTGAAGGACGACGCCATCCGCCGCTTCGCCCTGGACGACCAGGACAGGCTGAGCCCCCATCCGCAAGGCGACCTCCATACCGCCGCCGGTGCCGGGCCGCGCCATCTGGCGCAGCACCCGACCAATGGCGATCTCTACTGCCTGAACGAGCTCGACTGCACCCTCAACCGCTATCACCGGGAGCCGGATGGCCGCATCAGTGCGCGGGAGAGCCTGGACATCATGCCGGCAGGCTATGAAGGGGAGCGTTGGGGGGCGGATATCCACCTCAGCCCAGACGGGCGTTTTCTCTATACCAGCGAGCGCGCCAGCAGCCTGCTGACCCTGTTCGGGATCGACGAAGGAGACGGCACCCTGACCCTGCTCGACCACTTCCCGACCGAATCCTGCCCCCGCGGTTTTGCCATCGACCACAGCGGCCACTACCTTATCGCCGCCGGGCAGACGTCCCACAGCCTGGCCGTGCACCGCATCGCGGCACAGACGGGCCAGCTCAGCCTCTCAACCCGTCAACCCGTGGGGGAAGGGGCCATGTGGGTGAGAGTGTTGGTGCTGGAGGGCGAAGCCCGCTAAGGGCGTCTGTCGAGAGGGAATAGAGAGCCATGAATGACAAGGCGCGGTGCTCGTTGGAGCACCGCGCCTTCGTTGTATCAAGCCGAGCGGAGATTATTTGGTGCCGTTGAGCTCATCATCCGGCCAGTACTTGTAACCCTGCATGGTGGCCTGCACCGCGACCCCCTTCTCGGTGAGCTGATACATCTTCACCTTCTGGAAATCGGCGTTGGCCGCCTCGCTGACTACCACCTTGCCATCGTTGGCCGATTTGGCGGCCATGTCCGCCTGGGCGCTGGCATCGAAGCCGGTGGTGATGAAGCGATCCAGTGCGGCGGTATCGTTGAAGATGATCACGGCTTGGAATTTCTTGATCCCCATGCCGATCCCCATCCCGGCAGTCGCCATCTTCATATAGGTGTCACGACCGGTGCGGTTGTCACGCAGTACGCCATAGCCACTCCCCGCGCTGAGCACCAGCAGGTTATTGTTCACATTGTTAAAGACGGCATAGCCCTTGGATCTTGCCACTTCCTGTCTGATGTTCGGATTCTGCCCATACAGCGTGGACAGCGTCTGTTGACGCATCTGCTGAATGTTGCTGCGCTGCTCGGCAGGGTTGTCTCCCTTGGCACAACCCACCAGCAGCAATATGATGAAAATCGGGCTCCATAGACGCAAGTCACGCATGTCATTACTCCTTTGTATGTAACTACGGGGATGAGGCTGTCATACGTTACACAGTCCCTCTCCCGTTCCAGGGCAAGTCAGAGGCAATCCCAGTGACCCACTAGTGGTTCTCACAGTCCAGCGCCCAATGGGCTCTCACCGGATACAAGTACCTCATTGGGTCAGTATAACCAGCTTCCACTGAACTTCTGCTGACCCGCCCGCCGGCACCCAGGCGGGCGGGCGCGACAAATCGACACAGATACAAGGTGTTAGTGGCATGGATGCCCAATCTGGCCCTGCCTGCCACCGGCCGCCCCTACCCCTTGGTCACCTCGCCGAGAAACTCGGTGAAGCGCTGCCAGGATTTGGCATCGGCATCGGCGCGGTAATTCTCCGAGCCGAACACGCTGAAGGCGTGGGGGGCCCCGCCGTAGCTGATGGCCTCATGCTTGATACCCGCGATCTCCAGCTCGGAGATGAGCCCGGCAAACTGGCCAAGCGACACCGCCTGATCCGCGCTGCCATGCTGGATCAGCAGGCTCGCCTTGGTCTGCTTGTAGTCCTGGCCGGCCGGCGTCTCCAGCCCGCCGTGCACGCTCACCACCCCCTTGAGATCGGCGCCGCTGCGGGCCAGCTCCAGCACAGCCGCCCCGCCGAAGCAGTAACCGAGCGCCACAGTGTTATCGAGCCGCCCGCCCAGCTTGCCCGCCTCCGCCAACGCCCCCGCCAGCAGCTTGCGCATCCTCGGCCTGTCCTGATAGAGAGCCCCGGTGAGCTTCTTCTTCTCTTCCATGGCCGCCGGCCGCACTCCGACCCCGTACAGGTCCACCGCAAACACGCTGTAGCCGAGCGCCGCCAGCATCTCGGCCCGCTTGACCTCATAGTCCGTCAGACCGTCCCAGTCATGCACCAGCAGCACCAGCGGCGCCTTGGGGCCGGCGGCCAGGTAGTAGCCCTCGAATGACTGGCCATCTATGTCGTAACGCACCGCGCCAGCCTGACTGGCCCCACTCCATATCAGCCCGAGCAGGGCCAGGATCCATGCCTTCTTCATCGCCATCTCCTCGATCGTGAACGACGCCCATGATTGTAGTCGCCAGGATCCAGGGCCGCGCATCGGGACTCCAGCGTTGCCCTCTTGCGGCAGACCACCGAACAGAAAGAAGCCGGATTGGATGAAACCGAGCCAAAAAAAGAGAGGCCACCCTAAGGTGGCCTCTTGGTTGCTAACCCTTGGCGAGACGCCGTCGCTTAATCCTGGGCGGCGTCCATCACGCCCTCTTCGGAGTGAGCAGGCAGGATCAGGTTGAGCAGGAATAGAGAGAGGCCACCCTAAGGTGGCCTCTTGGTTGCTAACCCTTGGCGAGACGCCGTCGCTTAATCCTTGGCTGCGTCCATCACACCCTCTTCGGAGTGCGCGGGCAGGATCAGGTTGAGCAGGAATAGAGAGAGGCCACCCTAAGGTGGCCTCTTGGTTGCTAACCCTTGGCGAGACGCCGTCGCTTAATCTTTGGCGGCGTCCATCACGCCCTCTTCGGAGTGCGCGGGCAGGATCAGGTTGAGCAGGATCGCGGCCACCGAGGCCAAACCCACGCCAGCCAGGGCGAAGTCACCTATCTTCATCTCCAGCGCACCGACACCCACGGTCAGGGTCACGGCGACGATGGCGATGTTGCGGGCGAGGCCCAGATCCACCTTGGACTCCACCAGCGTCTTGAGGCCGATGGCGGCGATGGATCCGAACAGCAGCAGCATGATGCCGCCCATCACCGGCATGGGGATGGAGGTGAGCAGGGCGTTGAACTTGCCGAAGAAGGCCAGGATCACGGCGAACACCGCGGCCCAGGTCATGGTGACCGGGTTGAAGTTGCGGGTGATCATCACGGCGCCTGTCACTTCGGCGTAGGTGGTGACGGGCGGGCCACCGATGAAGCCGGCGAAGCAGACCCCGATGCCGTCACCGGCCAGGGTGCGGTGCAGGCCCGGATTCTTGGTGTAGTCCTGCCCGGTCACACCACCGATGGCGAGCACGCCACCTATGTGTTCGATGCAGGGGGCGATGGCCACCGGCAGCATGAACAGGGCGGCGGCCCAGTTGATCTCCGGGGTCTCGAAGTGAGGCAGCGCCAGCCAGGGGGCGTTGGCCATGCCCTCGAAGCTCACCTGGCCCATCAGCACCGCGGCCACATAACCGGCGATGACGCCGGAGAGGATGGGGATGAGCTTGATCCAGCCCTTGCAGAACACGGCCGCGATCAGGGTCACCGCCAGGGAGATCCCCGCCAGGGTCAGCGCGGTGGCAGGCGCCACCACCTGCTCACCTCCGGCCCGGCCCATCGCCATGTTGCAGGCGACCTGGGCGACCGACAGACCGATCACCATGATCACCGGGCCAATCACCACGGGCGGCAGCAGCTTGTGCACGAAGCCCATGCCCCGCACGCGGATCAGCGCCGCCAGGATGAAGTACATGAAGCCGGCGGCAAACAGGCCGAACATGGTGGACGGCAGTCCCCAGGTCTGGGTAGCGTAGATGATGGGGGCGATGAAGGCGAAGCTGGAGCCGAGGAAGATCGGCACCTGACGACGGGTGCAGAGCTGGAACAGCAGGGTGCCTACACCGGCGCCAAGCAGGGCCATGGAGGGGTTCAATCCGGTGAGCAGGGGCACCAGAACCATGGCACCGAAGGCAACAAACAGAATTTGCAGCCCGGCGACACTTTGCTTGACCAAGGAAAACATGGGTGTCCTTAATTTTTTGATGACTGACAGGAATAATTGACACTTTTCAGTCATCACAACACATTTTCAAGGCGTGAAATGCGCAACAAGGCGTCATTTGTTACCTTTTACTGCTTGGAGAGGGCATGAAACTGGCTTTTTAGGCGGGATTCGTTGCTACAAGCATCGAATACGCGATTTTACGCACTTTTATGGTCGGCGCCAAACGTTTTTCCAACTCCGCTTATTGATTAGGGCGGCAACGGGTTCAGATATTGAACGCCGACCCGAACTTTTGCCGACAGGGCCAAGCGAGACAAGGGATGGCGGGCCCTGGCGAACCGCAACGAAAGAGGGGATGGCTAGGCCATCCCCTCTTCTCGTCAACGCCTTACCCGATCAGACCCGGCGATAGGGCAGATAGAGCGGCTCCCACATGTGGCTCAGGATGTGCTGCTGCAGATCCTGACCGATCAGCGGGTGGGATGGATCCCGGCGCACTATGTCTTTGAGCACGGCGGTCGCCACGTGCACCGAGATGCTGCGCAGCTCGCGGATCCGTGGATAGACCGAGCCCTGCGCCAGATCGGCCTCGCTCACGCACTCCGCCAGGGCGAAGGCGGCGGTGGTGAAGATGTCGGGGCTGATCTCGCGGATCTGGCTGACGATGGCGGCCAGGCCCACGCCGGGGAAGATGAAGACGTTGTTGCCCTGGCCGATGCGGTAATCCCGCCCCTCGTGGTGCACGTCCTTGAACGGGCTGCCGGTGGCGACGATGGCGCGGCCCTGGCTCCAGCGGTAGATGTCTTCCGGCAACGCCTCGCAGTTGGCGGTCGGGTTGGAGAGCGGGAACACCATGGGGCGATCGCAGTGCTCCAGCATCAGCTGGATGTGCTGCTCCTGGAAGGCCCCACCCGCCCCGCTGGTACCCAGCAGCACGGTGATGGGCACATGGCGCAGCACCTCGGTCAGGCCGGCCTTGCCCTGCAGGTCCCACTGCGCCAGCAGCAGGCCAGGCTTGGCGTAGCGCCGCTTGTATTCGTCCAGCCCCTCACGGTTGTCACACACCAGCCCCTGGGTATCCAGGATATAGATGCGATCCCGCGCCGCCTGCGGATCCAGCCCCTCGCGGATCATGCCCGCACAGATCTGATCCGCCACCCCAACCCCACCGGCACCGGCGCCATAGACCAGGTAGTTCTGCTGGCCCAGGCTCTCGCCCTTGGCCTTGACCGCCCCTATGATGCCCGCCAGCACCACGGCCCCGGTGCCCTGAATGTCGTCGTTGAACGAGGGCAGCGCCTGCTGGTAGCGGGACAGGTTGTTGAAGGCGTTGGACTTGCTGAAGTCCTCCCACTGCAGCACGGCATTGGGGAAGTGGCGCTTGACCCCGGCCACGAACTTGTCGATGAAGTCGTCATACTCCTTGCCGCGAATGCGGCGATGGGGCTGGCCGAGATACATGGGATCGTCGAGCAGGGTCTGATTGTCGGTGCCCACGTCCAGCGCTATGGGCAGGCAGCAGGCGGGGTGGATGCCGGCCGCCAGGGTATAGAGGGAGAGCTTGCCGATGGGAATGCCCATGCCGCCCACCCCCTGATCGCCGATCCCCAGTATGCCCTGGCTGTCGGTCACCACTATGATGCGCACCGACTTGCTGTCCACGTGACGGGCCAGGGAGCCCATGTCATCGACGTTTTTCGGGGTGATGTAGAGGCCGCGCGCCTTCTGGTAGCGGTGGCTGAACTCCTGGCACGCCTTGCCCACGGTCGGGGTGTAGATGATGGGGGTCATCTCCTCCACGTGACGGGAGAGCAGGGCGTAGAACAGGGTCTCGTTGCGATCCTGCAGGGCGCGCAGGTTCTGATACTTCTCGATGTCGCTGCAGGCGCTCAGGAAGCCCTGATAGACCCGATCCAGCTGGGCCTCGAAGGTCTGCACCTGGGGCGGCAGCAGGCCGTCGAGCTCGAAGTCGGCCCGCTCCTGTTCGGTAAAGGCGGTGCCCTTGTTGAGATTGCGATCGTTGAGCAGATCGGTGCCAGTCAGTGCAACGGGGCGAAAGTCCTCTCCCTGTGCGTCTTTCCACAGCAGATATTGTCCGGTAGCCATAGTCGTTCTCTTTGATACGTGGGAAGTGCCATTGCGGCGAAGAAGCGAGACACATAATGAAATCAATCATATAACTTTTGCCTTACCCATTTTGTGAAGCCGGGCATAAAGTCGCCCACCCCGGCCCTCTCCCCCGACCCACAGACCTCCTCCCTGCCAATCCCCCTGCCTGTGGCTAAGCTAACCCATGGACAAGCTGCCGCCCGTTATTCGGCTTGCCGAGCCGGCCACACGCCACCAGAGTTTCTGACTCAAGGAAGGTCATCATGGGAAGCAATCGACTGGAAGCCTTCAGCGATGGGGTCATCGCCATCTTGATCACCATCATGGTGCTGGAGCTCAAGGTGCCCCACGACGCCAACTGGCAGGCACTCACCCCGCTGCTGCCGGTGTTCCTGAGCTATGTCCTCAGCTTCATCTACCTGGGTATCTACTGGAACAACCATCACCACATGCTGCACACCTGCCGCCAGATCACCGGCCCCATCCTCTGGGCCAATCTGCACCTGCTGTTCTGGCTCTCCCTGATCCCCTTTGCCACCGGCTGGATGGGGGAGAACCACTTCGCCAGCCTGCCGACGGCCCTCTATGGCCTGGTACTCTTGATGGCCGCCATCGCCTACTTCCTGCTGCAGGCGCTGATCATCCGCTCTCAGGGGCCGCACTCACTGCTCAAGCGGGCGCTCGGCACTGACTGGAAGGGCAAGATCTCTCCCCTGCTCTATTTCAGCGCCATCCTGGCCGCCTTCTGGGCCCAGTGGTTGTCCCAGCTTATCTATGTGCTGGCCGCCCTGATCTGGTTGGTACCGGATAGCCGCATCGAGCACATCCTGGCCGAGCATGAGGCCGACTAGCTCTCTCCTTGCTCTGGCTCCCGGCAACGAGGGGCCGTGCCGCCTGTCATGCCAGGGGCCAACGAAGGAAGGTGGATCAGATTGACCTGGATCACCGCGGGATGCGCATCATCCGGCTATAAATGCCATTGCCCTGCCGGCCCCCTTGGCGCAAGATCGGCCGGAGCCGGGCCTAGAGCCCAGGGTCAGCAACCTTGGCCCCTTGCCGCTGCACAAGGCAACAGCACCAGCAACAAGCCCACGGCCAGAATCCATCTCACCGAACCCGACAGAGCGACATGACCCCAGATCCTGCAACCCCGAGTGACCACTTTCCCGTCTCCGCCGTGATCCTGGCCGGTGGCCGCGCCACCCGCATGGGGGGCGAAGACAAGGGCTGGGTGCCCCTGGCGGGCAGGCCCCTCGTCGGACATGTGCTCGAGCGGCTGCGGCCCCAGGTGGACGAGCTGCTGATCAACGCCAACCGCAATCAGGCCCGTTATCGGCAGCTAGCCCCCGTCATCGAGGATGGCAACCATGACTTCCTCGGCCCTCTGGCGGGCATGCAGGCCGGCCTGGCCGCCGCCCGCCACGACTGGGTGCTGTTCGTGCCCTGTGACGGCCCCGGCCTGCCGCGGGATCTGATGCGCCGCTTTCGCGCCGCGCTGACGCCGGAGGCCGGACTGCTCCCCGAGCTGGTGGTGGCCCATGACGGCCAGCATCTGCAACCCGTGGTCGCCCTGCTGCACAAGTCGCTGCTCCCCTCCCTGCAGCAGGCGCTGGCCGAGGGGGAGCGCAAGATAGCCTGCTGGTTCGGCCGCCACCGGATGGCGGTGGTGCACTTTGCCGATCAGCCGGACGCCTTCATCAATCTCAACGATCCGCACGAGATCTCGGCCTACGAGGCGCGTCTGCTGGGTGCTGACGAGCTGGCGGAGGGAATGCGATCATGATCTCCCGGCTGCCGCTGCTCGGCTTCGTCGCCTGGAGCGGCACCGGCAAGACCACCTTGCTGGAGCGGCTCATCCCCCTGCTCGGCCAGCGCGGCCTGCGGCTCGGGGTGCTCAAGCACACCCATCACGATTTCGACATGGATCAGCCGGGCAAGGACAGCTATCGCCTGCGCAAGGCTGGCGCCCGGCAGGTGATGGCGGCCTCGAGCCGGCGCAACGCCCGCATCGTCGAGACCCCGGACGGCGAGCCTCCCTTTTCCGCCCTACTGGCTGGCTTCGACTGGGCTCAGCTCGATCTGCTGCTGATCGAAGGCTTCAAGCACGAGCACTTCCCCAAGATAGAGCTGCATCGCAGTGCCATCGGTCGGCCACTGCTGTTTCCGGAGGATGGCGAGGTGATGGCGCTGGTGAGCGACAGCCCCCAGGCCACCACCCTGCCCCAGTTCGATTTCGAGGCGCTGCCCGCCATCGCCGACTTTATCTGCGCCTGGCTGGGCGAATGGCAAGGGGCCAGCCCCCATCAAGACCGGCTTGCCGACCACGACCGGCCACCGGCGCAGGCGGCCCTGCTGGCGAGCCAGGCCCTCATCCGGCAGCCACTGCGCCTCAGCGCCCTGGCCATGACGGCTATCCCCCACCCGGCGGGTGACGGCTATCTGCCTGGCCATCTCGGCCAGGATGCCAATGGCATCTTGCAGGTCAGCCCGACAAGTGCTTTTATGCCTTCTGCCCTCCCCGCAGCCAACTGTCTGATCGAACTCGATCCCTCCCGCCCGGCCATCGCCCCCGGCGAGCGGGTCTGGGTTCGTCCGCTGGCGGGGTGGATGCCGTGACGCCGGCGCGGCGACACGAGAACATCAATCTGACATGAGACGATTCCCTTGCGCCTGAACGACCCGCTCTCCCGCTTCGATCTGCTGATCTATGGCCGCTACCGCCTGGTTCACGGCCTGCGCATCTCCCTGGCCTTCACCCTCACCTTCCTGCTGACCCGTGAGCTCAAGCTGCCGGAGAGCACCTGGCCGCTCATCACCCTGGTGGTGGTGATGGGCCCCATCTCGTTCTGGGGCAACGTGCTGTCGCGGGCCCTGCAACGGGTGGTCGGCACCATCTTCGGTGCGGCCTGCGGGGTAGTGGCGCTCTATCTGGAGCTCTACTCCATGCCGCTGATGTTGATCTGGTGCAGCGGCATCATGTTCCTGTGCGGCTACCTGGCGCTCGGCAAGCGCCCCTACGTGGGGCTGCTCATCGGCATCACCCTGGCGGTGACCATGGGCGCCATGCCGGGGGACATAGAGACGGCGCTATGGCGCAGCGGCGACGTGATCCTGGGCTCGGTGCTGGCGCTGCTGTTTTGCAGCATCTATCCCCAGCGCGCCTACAGCCACTGGCGGCTGCAGATGCACGACACCCTGCAGCAGGCACACCGCCTCTATCACACCCACCTATCCCCCAACATCCTGGAGCGCCCCAAGCTGGCCCGCAGCCATTCCCAGCTGCTCTCCAGGATGGTCAGCCTGCGCCCCTTGCTGACTCCCGCCGTCAAGGAGACCCGCCTCAGCAGCACCCTGTTCGAGGCCATCCAGACCACAATGCGCAACACCTTCTGCACCCTGGAGATGCTGGCCAACACCTACTGGACCGATCGCCAGAGCCACTTCCTGATGCAGAGCAGCCCGCAATTGCGCGCCTGCCAGCAGGCCACCGAGGAGGTGATCACCCAGCTCGCGCTCATGCTCAAGAGCGGGGATCCCCGCGCGGCCGAGCAGGCCATCGCCCGCTTGCAGGCGGCGGCGGCCCAAGTTCAAGCCCAGGTGCGGCTCAACACCGATGCCGAGGCCACCGTCAGCGGCTACCTCTGGCTCAACGTGCAGCTCATCGAGCAGCTCAGCCACCTGTACCGCCTGCTGGGGCTGGTGCTGCAGCCCTACAACAAGCCCTCGGTGCGGCCATGAAAAAGCCCCGCCGAGGCGGGGCTTTTCAATTGGCTGAGAGGACGGCAGAACGCATTTCACGGCCTGAACAGCCTCTTGCGCCCTCTCTAGGTCAGCCTGTCCGCAGGCCCTGCCGGTGAACCCGCGGATGGCGTCTGAGCGCCAAACACCGCCACCGCATTCCTGCCGCCCTGCTTGGCGCGGTACATGGCCTCGTCGCCAAAGTGCAGCAGATCCCGCTCATTGTCTGCCTGGTCTGGATACATCACCACGCCTATGCTCGACGAAATATCCAGCTCAACGCCGTCATCCATGACAAAGGGCATGTCGAGCACCTTGCGGATCTTTTCCGCGACAAACACGGCATCTTCCATCTTCCTGGCATCGGGCAGGAGGATGACGAACTCGTCGCCACCGATGCGCGAGGCCGTATCGGATTCACGCAACACGGCCCCCATCCGTGACGCGACCTGCTTCAACAACCAGTCTCCGGCCCCATGTCCGTGCTGGTCATTGACCGCCTTGAACCTGTCCAGATCGATGAACAGCAGCGACAGTTTACGTTGCTCTCGCCTCCCCAGCGCGAGCAGCAGGCTGAGCCTGTCTTCCAACATCCGGCGGTTCGGCAGACCGGTCAGCTGGTCGTAGAACGCCATCTTGCGAATGGCGTCTTCGGCGGCCTTGCGCCGGGTGATGTCCCGGGAACTGCCGACGATGTGGGTCGGTCTGGACTCACCGTCCAGCATGATGTTGGCCACGACCTCGACCGGGACCAGGCTCCCGTCCTTGTGCCAGACCTCCAGCTCGATCTCGATGTGGCGGGCCGTCAGGTCTCCCTCATCAATGCGCCTGATGTGATGCTCCACCGCCTCGCTGCACGCGCGGGCAGCCTGTGGCGGCAGCCAGTGGCCCAGAGGGTGGGTGGCTATGTCTTCCTGGGTCAGGCCACGCAGCCGTTCGACCGAGGGGCTGGTGTAGCTGTATTGCATGGAGGGATATTGCATCACCCAGATCACATCGTTGCTGTTTTCCGCTATCAGGCGATACAGGGCCTGACTCTCCTGCAGTGCCTCCGCCAGACGCGAACGCTCTATGGCCAGCTGCGCCAGTCTGGCGTAGTCCGCCAGCAGGGCGAGATCATGGGCATCCGGGACGGCGGGTTCCCGCCGATAGAGGTTGAATACGCCGATGATCCGGCCATCCCCGTTTTTGATGGGCTGGGCCCAGGCGGCGCGCAGCCCGCTCTCGACCGCCTTGTCGCGCACCGCTGCCCAACTGGGATCGGTGGCAACATCCTGTGCAATCACCCTCTCCCCACGGAGCACGGCCGCCACCGCAGAGCCGTTCCCCTCCGCGATAGGCATGCGCCCGGTGGGGCTTCGCCACTCATCAGGCAAGTCAGGGGCGGCGCAGTTGACCAGCTCGGTGCCATCGTCAGCCACCAGAAATACGGTGCCCAGCACACCGGGGTGATAGGCATTGATGATGCGCACCATGGCGTCCAGCACCTCGGACAAGGGGACGTTATGGCCCAGCAGCTCCAGCACCTGGTTGTTCAGATAGAGGTAGTGATTGTGCGCCGCCAGTTCCCGCTCGGCGGCTTCACGGGCGATGGTCTGGTTATGCAATTCGGTCACGTCGGTGGAGACACCGATCAGCGCCAGGGGTTGATCCGGCAGTTGCACCGGCACCTTGACCGACTCGTAGTAACGGGTCTCCCCGCTCGGGGTGGTGGCTACCTCCTTGCCGCTTTGCTTGTTACCCGTGGCGAACACCTGGCTATCGAGGAGCCAGAAATGGTCGGCCACCTCCGGCGTCAGGATTTCGTGATCCAGGCGTCCGATGATCTGCTCGGCCGGCAGGCCAAACATCTCGGCGGTCTTGGCGTTGACGTAGACGAAGCGCCGCTCGCTGGTCTTGAAATACACATAGGCGTCCAGGGTGTTGAGGACCAGGTTCAGCAACTCGCGCTGCTGGTGATTCTGGCGCAAGAATTCCACCAGCAGCCACTGCAGGACGGAGAGACAGGCCAACGCCACCACTGAGAAGATCACCTGATTCCACCAGTGGAACAGGTACGCCGCCTTGCTCACCGCCACCACTTGCTGCCACTGCCCAAGGTGCAGCGGGGTCAACACCGCAAGCCGCTCCACCCCGTCCACCGTGGAGCGGTAAAATTTCACATCCGATCCGTGCTGGGTCTCCTGAAAAGAGGGTTTGTGGCTGGCCTGCCACCCCGCAACCCCATCGGCAGGCGCACCTGAATTCGCATAGCGATACAGCAGCTTGCTCGTGTGTTGGTCAAACATGGCAAGGACCACGTTTTCCCCCAGGTTGAAACCGCGCGTGTCATCGGTATTGAGCCAGGCTGACAGGCTCTGCAAGCTGAGATAGCCGATGGCACTGCCCAGCGACTGCCCGTCCGCAGACAATATCTTTCTGAACATCACCATGCCCCCGCCCCCCTGTTCGCTGTCCTGGTCACTGGACACAAAGAAGAGGGAAGAGTCGGCTCCGCTCTCATGGAAGGCCCGATAACGGGGTGAATGCAGGAAGGAGTCGGTCTTCAACAGGGTCGGCGGCAGCATCGATGCCAGCGGTATGCTGGATGCGATGCTCAGGATGCCGCCATCGGGATCCAGGACGGCGACGGTATCCAGCCAGGGGTGTTTCACTTCCTGCTGCAACAGGAGTTGCTTGTCTTGCGGCGCCGGCTTGGCCAGGGTAGCAGTACCGATCGAGCCGAGCCGATGATCCAGGATCTCCTGCAGCCGTTCAAAGCTGCGCAGATGCATCGCCGACACGTTTCTCAGATTCTGCACCACCCCGGCTTCAATCCAGTAGCGATCCAGATAGAGGTAGCCCGCCGTAACGGCGCTCTGGACCAGCAGCACCAGCAACAACAGGTCCCGTCTGGCCGCCAGACGGGAGAAGCGCGAGCTCATGAAGGCTCGCAGACGCATAGCAGAAACTCTCATATCACCATCCCGTAACATCAGGATCAGACCCCGGCCGTCCATGTCTGTTTACCGCCAGCCGGGACGCAGGAGCGGGGTAAATTAACCAAGATTAACCCCTCACCTCGATTTCAGGCCAAACCTTTTAATAATTAATGACATAAATGCCATACAGAGCACCATTTGCGCCCGCAGGAGTGGCGACCGCCGCCCCGCAACCAGCCCTGGCCGCGGACATGAAAAAGCCCCGCCGAGGCGGGGCTTTGCTGCTGACTGACGGCTCCTGAGGTGCCGTCCATCCTGCCGGTCGCCGGCACTCAGACGAGGGGGCGCTCCTCTGGGGTCATCTCCGCCAGCTGCTGCTGGGTCAGGGTCGAGACCAGCTTGTCGTCGAGATAGAGGTCCAGCAGTTCGCCGCGCATCTCGCCGCGCATCATGCTGCTGCGACCGTCGATGTAGTGGATCTCCATCTGGGCCGTGCGCTCGCCCGGATAGCTGACCTTCACCTCACGCACCCCTTGCGGCAGCATGGCCAGCGGCACCTTGTTGAGGGCCGGATCCAGATGCTGGTTGACCTTGATCACCGCATCGGCCTTCTGATCCACCAGCGCCGGTGACTTGCCGGTGATGGGGTTCTTGCCGGACCAGAACTCTATGGTGTTGAATACGAACAGATCCGCCGTCGCCGCCAGGCCATAGACGGGGGAGAGCAGCACGAAGACACCGGCACGGCCATAGCGGTTGTCCACCACGCTGAGGTTGCCCTTGGTCAGCATGGCGGAGAGCCCCATCTGTCCCATGCAACCGCTGAGCCCCATGCTCGCCACCATCCCCAGCAACAGGGCCGCTGCCCTGCCTTTCTGTCGTACTGCCATCGCTCTCTACCCGCTCAAAAAAAGGAGTCGGCAGCCTAAACAAGCCGGCAGGGCGGGACAATTCACAAGGCAGGGGCGGTACAGCCAGGATTCAGTTTCGCCGCTCGACCGCTCACACTTTTGGCACTCTCGCCAGATACCGTCGCAAGGGCCGGCGGGGCAAACCGCCGGGCTCAGATGGATAGACTGGAAACCGTCTCCGAGACCCGGGTCGCCTCCCGCCGGATCTCGCTCATCAGCCGATCGACGCCGGCGATCTGCTGCTTGCCGAGTTCGGCGCTGCCCGCCACCCCGGCCATGTCGCCGGTCACCCTGGCGGTCAGCTCGCGATTCTTCTGCACCACCTTGGCAATCTCACCGGTCGACAGCGAGGTGCGGGCCGCCAGCTGGCGCACCTCGTCGGCCACCACCGCGAAGCCCCGTCCCTGCGACCCCGCCCGCGCCGCCTCGATGGCCGCGTTGAGCGCCAGCAGGTTGGTCTGATCGGCGATGGCGCTGATGGTCGAGACGATGGCCTCGATATGCCTGGACTGCTCGTTGAGCTGGCCGATGAGGGTGATGGCCTGATCCACTTGGGCGGCGATGAGAGAAGAGGTATCGACCACGGCGCGCAGCAACTCGGCCCCCTGCTCGGCGCTGTGCAGGGTCTCCTGCGCCGTGCTGTGGGCGAGCCGGGCCGCTTCCCGGGTGGCATGGCTCTGGTGGATGCGCGTGGTGATGTCGCTGGCGAACTTGACCACCCTGACCACCTTGCCGCGCTCGTCCCGGATCGGGTTGTAGGTGGCCTCCAGCCAGATGACCTCGCCCCGGCTGTCATAGCGCCTGAAGAGGCCGGACTTGAACTGGCCGCGGGCCAGCTCCTCCCAGAAGTGCGGCTGCTCGCGCCAGAAGGCGTCGTCGCAGAAGAGCCGGTGATGCTTGCCCTGCAACTGGCCGATGCCGTACCCCATGCAGGCGAGGAAGTTCGCATTGGCGGTGATGATGTCGCCGCTCGGGGTGAACTCGATCATCGCCTGGGATCTGTCCAGCGCCTGGGCCAGCGCCTCCTGGCGTTGCAGGCGCTGCTGCCGGGCCGTCATGTCGGTGGCCAGCTTGACCACCCGGGTCACCCTGCCCTGCTGCTTCACCGGAAAATAGCTCGCCTCCAGCCAGCGCGTCTCGCCCTTGTGATCGATGCGCTCGAAGAGGCTGGACTGGGCCTGCCCCTGCCGAAGCCGGCTCCAGAACTGCTGATAATCCGCCGAGCGGGACGCCTCCGGACGGCAGAACAGAGCGTGATGCTGCCCCTGCAGCTCGGCCGCCCCGTACCCCATCAGGCTCAAGAACGCCTCGTTGGCCTCCAGGATCGCCCCGTCCGGGGTGAAGATGATGGTCGCTATGCCCTGCTGAATGGCCTCGACGAAGCCCTGCTGCTCGCCGAGCCGGCTCTGGCACGCCAGCAGTTGCGCCTTAAGTTTGTGATTGAACATGGTACTCCTTGAACTGACGAACCGGGCCAACACGCCCGCCCATTGCCGGACGGTATCGGCCGCGCGGGCGCCGATATGAGTGGTCTGATGACTCGAGGGGGCGCGGGGCGCGCAGTGTAGAGAAAAGCGGCGTCGCCGCCAAGACCGCCAGTACGTAGAAGAATCGCTTCCGGATCACCCGGGATCGATCAGGGGACAGGGCACCACTCCAGGCAGGCGGGGTTCGCCACGAAGCCGAGCCGCTCGTACAGCGGGCGCCCCTCCTCGCTGGCGTGCAGCCACAGCTTGCCCAGCCGCTGTTCCCGGGCATAGGCCGCCATGACATCGAGCAGGGCGCTCGCCATGCCCCGCTTGCGCCAGGCCGGCAATGTGTACATGTTGAGCAGATAGGCTTCGCGCCCCGCCAGGTTGCCCGGATAGGGCGGCCGCACGAAGAGTGCCAGGGTGCCGCACGCCACCGCCTCGCCATCGACCTCCACCAGCCAGGAGCGGGCGCTGCCATCCCTCGCTGCCGCACTGAAATAGGCCTCGGTCGCCTGCCACAGCGCCCCATCCGCCAGCGGCTCATCGAGCTCCCCCAGCTCACAAAACAGCGCCATGCGCAGCCGCACCAGGGCGGGGATATCGGCGGCCTTGGCCTCGCGAATTATCATGTCTCTTCCTCGGGTTGCACGACCGGGGCAGCTGCCCCCTGTCACCATGACGAGAGGGGCCCGCTGGCCCCTTCATTTGACTCCCACGTTAATGGGCGCCCGCCCCCCTGGCAAGGCGCCAGTGATCCAATGACAGGGGGCCTGCGCCCCACACCGCCAGGGTCAGCAGCATCCAGCCCCACAGCTGGTGATCGTGGAAGCCCCCCGCCCACAGGGTGGGATAGGAGATGACCGCCATGATGTTGAACGCGAACAGCAGGGCGGCGACGGGGCGGGTGAACAGGCCGGCCAGCAGGAACAGCGGCAGCAGCAGCTCGGTCGCGGTTCCCACATAGGCCGCCCACTGCCAGGGCAGCAGGGGCACCCGATACTCGGATTCAAACAGATAGAGGGTGGAGTCCCAGGCGCTCAGCTTGAGCCAGCCCGAGCGCAGGAAGACCGAGGCCACCCACAGCCGGGCCAGCAGCAGCACGCCGCCGCTAAGCCAGGGTTGAATGCGCCCGGCCCACAGACAGAGCGGCTTGGAGAGCAGTTGTTCCGTCATGGCATAAGCTCCAGATCGACCAGCAGATCGAGGGTGATGAGTGGGGTCAGGTGCTCGGCCGCAGAGGGCGTCTGCGCCAGCAACCGGGCCAGGGGGGCTCCCTGCTGGCAGCCCAGCAGCAGGGCCCAGGCGGCTGCTTCCAAGGGGAGCGGCATGACCCTGTGATCCCGCTGCTTCTTCAGCACCAAGTGGCAAGGCGCCGCCAGCTCGGTCACGGTGGCTCCCTGATGCAGGGCCATCTGCCACAGCCCCAGCACGGGGTAGCGACTCTCAAACAGCAGGAGGTCGCCGGCGGGCAGCAGCACCAGCTGCTCCCAGCGCTCGGGAGGGACGGCGGCGAGTCGCTCGGCGGGCCAGCGCCTCGGCTCGGGCGCCAGCAGGGCGGCCCTGTCCAGCGCCCATTCGAAGCGGGCAAGCTCCCCGAGCCAGGGCAGCCTGGCGGTGGTCGGCAAGTGGGCGAGCCAGTCGCCGAAGCTCTCGCCATAGTGCATGACGCTCCCCTCCCGCAGTGGCTCGGCCAGCACGAAGCCGCGCGCCGCGGCGGCGAAGAATGCCTCCCCCACCATGGCCTTGACCGCGGGATAGCTGCCAGCCAGCATCTCGGTCAGGCTCAGGATGAAGTGATTGCGATAGACCCGCAGCACGGACTCGGCCGGCAGGAAGCTGGAGTGGATCTGCGCCAGTATGGCGTCATCCTCGCCGAGCAGGCCGCGGGCAAAGGCTTGCTGTAGGTTCGCCAGCTCAGACATGGGCGGCCTCCTGCCCTGCCCCTTGCGCCGCGCTCAGGATCTGGTGGGCGCGCTCGGCCTCCCCCAGCAGCACCGGCAAGGGGGGAATATCCAGATCCCATTCGATCAGGGTGGGGATGGCGCGTTGCCGGCAGACCTGCCGATAGAGCGCCCACACCGGCGGCGCCACCGGGGCGCTGTGGGTGTCGATATAGAGGTGGCCCTCGGGCAGGCGCTGATCGGTAAAGCCAGCGAGGTGGATCTCGCCGACGGTGTCCAGGTTGATGGCGGCCAGATAGTCGGCGCAATCGAAGCCGTGATTGACGCTGCTGACATAGAGGTTGTTGAGATCCAGCAGGATGGCGCAGCCACTGCGGCGCTGCAGCTCGGCCAGGAAGGTCCACTCGCTCATCTCGCCGGGCAGTTGCAGATAGGACGAGGGGTTCTCGATCAGCAGCTGACAGCCCAGGCTCTGCTGCACCCGCTCTATCTTGTCGCTCAGGTGGCCTAGCGCGGCCCGGGTATAGGGCACCGGCAGCAGATCGTTGAAGTAACGCCCGCCTATGCTGCCCCAGCTCAGATGCTCCGAGACCCGCACCGGCTTGATGGCCGCGACCAGCGCCCCAAGCTGGCGCAGATGAAGGGGATCGAGCGGATCGGCCGAGCCCAGCGACATGCCGACCCCATGCAGGCTGATGGGGTAGTGCCCGGCCAGCTCGGCCAGCACCTCGAAACCCCGGCTGTGGCGCTCGAAGTAGTTCTCGCTGTGCACCTCCAGCCAGCCGACCCCGGGCAGGGTCTGGCGGATCTCGTCCTGATGGGGGGTGCGTAAACCTATACCGATCAATGGGTTCATGGCGGGGCTCGCTGTCATAGTGGGAACCATGATGTGGCAGGGGTGCCACATCATGGCATGGCGCTTACTTGGGTTGCAGCGACCCACCCGTCAGCTTCTCGCACAGACCCTTTGGCATCACCAGGAACGCATCCCCCTGGGCATCCATCTTGGCGGTGCCGGCGCAGGAGTTGCTCTTGGTGGCGCAGTCGTTGTTCCCCGCCTTGGCCACGCCGTAGCACTTCTCCTTGTCGTCGGCCGCCATGGCCGGGGCGGCGATAAACTGGGCACCGAGGGCCAGCAGACCCGTCATGGCAGAGGCGATGGCAGTGCTCTTTTTCACGTTCATGTCAGTCATCCTTATTGTTGGGAATGGCGTCTCCGGTGTCTGGCATCCGGCTACCTGCAATAAAACCGGCAGACGGGGGAAATTATTCCCAACAAATTGCATTAACGCGTTATTAACAGATGCAATAACGCTAACGCTTTGTTTTAAAAACAGATCGGATGGAAGGGTGCCGAGCATAGCCAAGGCGGCCGCCCGCGCAGAGGCCAGAGCGCGATGATCCCAGGCCCGCTATCTCGCGCCGCCCTCCCCGCATCACAGGCCAAAAAAAGGGCCAGCGGGCCCCCTTTACTGCTCATGACTGACCGGCAGATGCGGGTGCTCAAGTCGTCTTGACGCACTTCTGGACGAAGCTGTTCTTGGCCGCCCCCGCCAGCTTCTTGTCGGCCGCCGCCTTCTCGCACTGGCTCGCCTTGTCGGTGGCTGCGTCCGTCTTCACGCACTTCTGGATAAAGCTGTTCTTGGCAGCCCCCGCCAGCTTCTTGTCGGCAGCCGCCTTTTCGCACTGGCTCGCCTTGGCGTTGGCCGGGGCGTCCTTGACGCACTTGCCGACGAAGCTGGTCTTGGCCGCACCCGCCACCTGGGCCTCGCACTGCTCCTGCGCCGTCGGGGTGGCGCCCTGGGCAACACCGACGCCCATCAAACACAAGCCGATCAGGATGGCGATACCTTTCATATGACAAACCCCTACTGTTGATTCGATGGTTGTTTTCCCAAATACGAGTGGGCCAAACGAGGCACTCTCGTCAGGCTGCAATATAGCCGCCCCGCCCCATTACAACAAAAGCGCCTCCAGGCGCCGCTCGCCACAAGCCACGGTAGGGCCCAGGCCCTTGTACTCAGGCCCCGGTTGGCTCGAAGCGGGCAAGCCAATGGCAGCCACCGCCAACTGCGGTCAGCCCCCTTATCGACGCAGCCTGACTCGGTATCTGCCCACTCACTTATCGGCGCAGCAAGGGTCGGCATCTGCCGCCCCCGTCCGGCTTGAGCACCAATTGGTGAGCTGGCGCAAGAAACGCAGATCTTCCTGATAGTTGCATCATTTTCTGACTGGTTTACATATGAGGCTTGGGCATATGCTGGCCATTCGGCGCCTATTGAACCATTAGGGGACCGCCCCACTGGTCAATGGAGCGCATTGGAAGCTGTAATCCAGGGGCGGTAGCGTTGTTTTTTGTGAAATACGCCTTGCTTATAAAGGTCGGAATCCCAGATTTCGTAGAACTAACCCCGTGAAACCAAATATTATAAATTAATATTTACACCTTGATTGTCATAGCAAGCAAGCTTTCGTATTTTTTCTTTTGTGAAATTTAAAACCGTAAGCATGAATACCTAAGCTACTGTCAGTAGTAATTGCTAAGACAGATAATATTTACTAGATGCAGGAAGGAAATTGCTGATGCACGCCGAAGATGTAAGAGATATGTTGCTAGCCATAGAGGATGGTTTTCTTTTTGAATCATTTTCTCAAGAATTCATGAGTGCATATCTAGGAGCTAAATTTTTAAGTAGTGGTGGTATTAAAGATAAAGGAATAGATGGTTTAGAACACACGGCAGAAATAGAAGGCAAACCAAAATCAATCTTTCAAATGTCTATTGATAAAAAACCACATATTAAAATAGAAAATACTCTCGAGAAGCTACTTTCCAACGGCATCGATTACTCAAGGTTAACATATATTACAAACATCTCTGTTAAAAACAAAGATGCTTTAATGGACTTGGCTGAAGATAAATATAATAAAAACTTAAGGATATATGATGGAGACTGGATTGCAAATAATAGCAACCAATCGGAATCGACCAAGTCGACGATTCAGAATTTCATATCCCGGCATCTACGTGAAATGCAGACACCTGGAAGGTCATTTGTAGTAGATGATTTTATAAAAGATCCAAAACTGTATGTTTTCCTTATGCAGCAAATAAAAGGAGGGGAAGAAAGTCAAGATTTAAACAACAAGTTGATTGATAGCCTTATAATTTATTCCCTAAGAGAAACTGACCCTGAAAAATCAATTTTAATGACAGCAGATGAAATTGAAAAATCAGTGAAAAGCATGTTTGATTTTGAAGTTGAAAGATTACGTTCAAAAATAAACAAGAGACTTAATCGCTTATCTCAAAAGCCAGATAGAAAAGTAAATCATCACAAGAGAGATCGCGATGATCGCTACTGTTTACCATTTGAAACAAGGCTGGAAATCATTGCAAGTAACAGCAGAGATCAGATGCTGTATGAAGGGTTCATGCAAGAATCCGAACTCATTATTATTAAAAAACTCAATGGAGAGGCGGTTAAGGTAAAAGAGTTGAGCTTTATTTTAAAGAAAACGATAGAACTGATTTATTATAATCAAGGTTTGGAATTTTCTAATTTCCTTTTAAATGGGGGTTCAGCTGACATATTTGAAGTGAACCTGTCTGACACCGTAGATTTGGTCTTAGATAGCTCCGGTGTTATAGATAAGAATAGAACGAAAGTCAAAACAGCACTCATATTAGCGATAAGAGAAATTGTTTATTCTGGCTCTGAACTATCTAAGGTATATTTGAAGTCATTGTCCAGAACTTACCTAATGTTATTTCTTATGAAGTGCGACCCCAAAATAATAACATTTTTCCATGCTATGGCAGGGCATATGCGAATTTTTGTTTGTACATCAATTCTTGTCCCTGCATTCTCTGAAGTATATTTAGAGGAGCAAAATAAACGATATTGGAACTTACTTAAATCAGCAAAATCCAGAGGTGTGAGGCTGCTAGTTAATGACACAATACTAGATGAACTTCTTGCGCATATTAAAAACTCTTATCGGATTTATAATGAGCAATATTTAGAAAATGCCGAGCGATTTAAGAAAGGCACTGAGGAATTTATTGGGCAAATATTAATTCGATCTTATTTTTACTCTAAAAATGAAGGAAGGGTAAAGTCATACACATCCTTTTTAGATAACTTTTTGTCTATTGACTCTTCATCTGCAAGGCAAGAGTTAATAGATTTTCTTAGTGAGGAATTTGGTGTTGAATATGTTTCCTCAGATACAACTGAAATGAAAGTTAATTTGGACCGCTCTGATTTTGAACTACTATATCAAGAATTAAAGGAAGTAAAGGGGTCTGCAGGAAAAGCGAAGGCTGACGCAAATTTAATTTTAACGATATATGCTCTTCGCTCTGCCCATGGAGAAATGAAATCCTCTATTGAGGGATATAAGACATGGTGGCTTTCTTCTGATACAGCCACTCATAGAACCGTAAGCCGACTTTTCAAAGAAAAATATCCTGTCAGTTGCTACATGAGGCCTGACTTTCTCTATAACTATATTAGTTTCACACCTCCCAAGGAAAAGGTTGCGGCCTTATACGAAAATACATTCCCTAATTTATTAGGAGTGCAAATATCAAACCATGTATCTCCAGATATAGGAAAGCGAGTCTGCGAAATGATTGCAGAGCATAAAGATAGAGCTAATGGGAGAGTGAAAGGGAAAATCAGAAAAATTTGTGACGATCTAAAGTCTAGTACAGGACTTGATTATGAAGATAAGCTGTCATCATTTTTTGATGATTGAGGAAACTAGTCAAGCACACCCACCTTGCACATAGCTAAATGTGTGCAGACATTAACAATTTAAAATGTAAAATATAATACCCCCCATCACGGGGGGCTTTTAATTTATGCAATAGAACACTCACTAAAATTATTCCACCAAAAAACTTAGCCGGGAAAGTTCAGCTAACAAGTTATGGGAGATAAGTGGAAGCTCGGCGTGCTTGGCAAAGAGTCCAATAGCGACATATCTCCCCCCAGGATCTCGCCCATCGAGTCCTCGAATTTGGCAGAATGAGTAGTATTAATTAACATCACCCATTTTTAATCCCCCCCCCCCTCTATTTCTCACCCAACCACCCCTCCCAAACGATATTCCCGCCCAACCGCCACCCCTTCCACAAAGTCGGGATCGTGGGAGATCAGCAGCAGGGTGCCCGGATAGTCGGCCAACACCTGAATCAGCAACTGGCGAGACGCGTGATCCAGGTGGCTGTCCGGCTCATCCAGTAGCAGCAGCTCAGGCTGCTGGGCCAGCACCATCAGCAGGCCCAGTTTCAGCCGCTCGCCACCGCTCAACTGGTGGGCGGGTTGCAGGGCCCTGTCTCGCCTAAGCCCTATGCCGGCCAGCCGGGTTCTGGCCTCGCTTTCGGCAAGGCTGGGCGCCACCGCCAGCAGGTTCGCCAGTGGGCTAAGGGTTCGGTCTATCAGGCTGAGACCCTGATCCAGACAGGCCACCCGGGCGCTTAGCCGATAGTGGCCTGACTCGGGTGCCAGCTCCCCTCGCAGCATCTTGAGCAGGCTGGATTTTCCGGCGCCGTTCTCCCCAACCAGCAGGCAGCGATCCCCCCGTTGCAACACCAGGTCGACCCGCTGCCGGTGCCAGCGGGGGTGGGTTGCCGCCACTATCACCAGCGGCTGGGTGCTCGCCTTGGCGTTGAACTCTGTCCCGGCCTGCCACTGCATGCGCAGGGGTTGCACCGCAGCCAGGGCGGCGGCCGCCTCGGTCCTGGCGCTGGCTTGCGCCTGATGGCCGCGATCGGCGCGGTCCAGCGCCTTGCCAAGGGACTTGCCCGCCTTATCCTTTTTGAAATCCAGCAGGATCTTGGCCTGAGAGCCGCGCGCCTGGCGGCCCTGACTCGCCCGTTTGTCCGACTGTTCGCGCACCCTTTGCAGCGCCAGGGCGGCCGCCTTCTCACCGCGTACCGCCTGCGCCAACCGTGCGGCGCGGGCGGCCTGCTCCCGGGCCTGCTGGGCGAGATAATCCTCAAACGAGAGCCGGGCACTCTGCAGCCCCGACTCGCTCAGCTCGAAGATCTGTTGGGCCTGATTGAGCAATCGCCGGTCGTGCGTCACCAGCAGGTAGCCGCCGCGATGGCGGGCCAGTCGCTGGCCCAGCCAGGCGATGCCGCCGGCGTCGAGGTGGTTGTCCGGTTCATCCAGCAGCAGAAAATGCGCGGGGTGGGCAAAGAGCGCCAGCAGCCTAAGGCGGGTGAGCTGGCCGCCACTCAACTGGTTGAGGGGCGCATTGGCATCGACCCTGAGCCCAGCCTCTGCCAAGAGGGCGGCGAGATCGTCACGCAGGGTCCAGCGCTCCCCCAGCAGATCGAAATCTCGGCCATCTGTGCAGCCTTGCTCGATACGCCCGAGGGCGCACAGGGCCTCCCCCCAGCCAATGAGATCGGCCACGCAGCCATCGCTCGCGGGGGCAAACTGGGCTAACCAGGCGACGGGCTGGGCCCATTCTATCTTGCCCGCGCTCGGGGCACGCTGGCCCGCCAGCAGTTCGAGCAGCAGGCTCTTGCCGATGCCGTTGCGACCCATCAGGGTGCAGGGGGCGCGTGGCAGAGAGAAGCTTAGAGGGGCAATACCCGGCAGATAGGGCAGTTGCAACTGTTTGATATGACATGAGAGTTGGGTCATCTGAACTCCTGATGGCCGATACCGGAGCAATAAGCCGAGAGTTAAGCCAAATGACAGGGACGCAGCTCCTGCAAACAACAGCAATGAGGGATCAACATCAACCTGTCAGGGTAAAGACGCACCCGGCCTCAATGAAGAGGGGCAGAAAACTTGAGGGTGCGGACAGGTTAAATGCGCATCGGAGGAAAGACTCTCATATCAGGGAAGCCATGAGGCTAACCCAAGGGTGTCAACAAGGTCAACCGGCGGTTGATTCAGCTCAGGAGGCGTCACCAACAAAATCATCCCCCGACTCGGGGGATGATTTTTTATGGGCCATCAGCTAGGCATCAGGCCCCCAACATCACCACTGCCCATGGGGGTTGCTCTTGTTTCGCGACTCCACCATGGCGATCAGGATGGCCATAAAGCTGGATATCAGCATCAGCACCATGGCAATGGGCAGCAAGAACAGGACGACATATGCCCCTCCCAGATCTACCCTCGGTGAGTCCGAAAGCATCAGCAATGGCAGCGGCGCCACCAATAGCAAGGCAAAGTAAAAAACAATCCTGGCGATGGCCAGCGGTGTCTTGAGGGACTGGGTCACTATTTTTCGGTACGGCCACATGATGGTTTGCTCCCTGAACTGTGGTTCTGTTCTTGTCGGTCGGCCGCACCCGTGGAGGAACTGCGGCCTCGCTCGTCCATAATGGTTTCAAGCAGCACCCTGATTAACAGCCGGAGAGCGCAGGGTCAATGGGTCGAGAGCGGCCGGGTTTATGCCCCAAATTGAATCATCCTGCACGCCGCGCCCCGGGCGGCAAAAGTAGGCGCCAAACCATAAGTGCACAGCAGCAACCGCTGGCAGCGGAGCAAGCTGTCAGCAGGTTGTGATGACCCGCCATTCGGGGGCTTGTCTCTGGGCCCGCGCTGTGACGCTTGCCTTCACCCGGATATTCCCGCCCATGACAGGGAGGATTGTCCCCGATATTGCGGGCGCAGGCGGCTGGCGCAGCGCACTGCCGTAGGAGCTATCGACCGTGCAGCGCCACCGGTGTCAGCCTCCTTGTGAAAGACATGGGTGGCGCGCTGGCTTTCGTCAGTCTGGCCGCCTTGCATCGGATAGGAGGATTTGGCGGCAGCCACCAGGCGGGACAGGCAGATCATGCAGGCGGGCTGAGGGGCTGGCATCTCGGGGGGCGAACGTGTGTAATAGCCGTTTGTTTTCATCGGGCACAGAACTCTCCATGCAACTCAAACCGCTGCTCAAGGGACGCTTCCAACCTCACTGGCAGGCCAGCCACGACCTGATCGTACGGGTGATCGAGTCCTGCATCACCGAGCTGCGCCTGCTCCGCGAGGGAGAAGCGCTGATGCGCCAGGGGGAGCAGCTTCGGGATCTGGTGCTGGTGCCAAGCGGTCGTATCGCCATGGGTCACACTGCCATGAACGGCCGCCGCTTTCAGCTCGGCCCCCTGGAGTGCGACTGCCAGCTGTTTGGCGAGATGGAGTTCTTCACCGGTTACCGCTGCCAGCTCGACATCATCGCCGAGGAGCCCCTCGAAGTGGCCCGCATCGACGGACAGCAGCTGGAGTTGGCGCTGCTCGCCCACCCCAGGCTGGCGCTCTTCTTCGCCAGTGCCATCGCTATCGATTACCAGGACACGGTGGACATCTTCACCTGCCGCATGCTCTACCCCATCAGCTACAACATCGCCTATGACCTCTACCACAGCCATTGTCAGGACAACCCGGTGAGCGGTTTCAGCAAGGGCTATCAGGAGGCGGAACGGTTCGGCACCACGGACAGGGTCTACCGGCGGGCGGTGAAGGAGCTGATCGACAAGGGTCTGGTGGAGCGCGGGGAGGATGGCTTGCGCATCCGCGATCTGGCGGGGCTGAAGGCGTTTCTCGAGCAACCGTAGGCAACAAGAGCACAGCCCTTAGCCAAGCGGACAAAGCCCGATAACAAAGAGCGGGATAAAAAAGAGGGGCGGTCTCCACCGCCCCTCTTGCTTGTCAGTGTTTGCCTCAGGCCAGACAGGGCTGGGGCCGTGCCATCCGCAGGGAAGCCACCAGCATCATCAGGATCAGGGCGTAGATCAGCGGGATGGCATACATCACCGCCTGCAGGCCGATCACCTGCTCCAGCAGGGCGCTGATGGCCGGGCTGAACATGGCCCCCGCGCTGCCGCTGATGAGGATATAGGAGACGTTCTTGCTCGAGGCCTGGCGAACAAACGACACCCCGTAGGCGATAAAGGCGTTGTAGAGCGCGGCGCAGACGAAGCCGTAGCCATAGGTGAGATAAGGCAGCTGGCTCAGGTTGTCGGTGGTGACGATCAGCGTCGTCATCCCCATCGCCAGGGTGATGATCACCAGCAGGAAAGTGCGGATCGGGATGCGGGTGACGATAACGGTCGACACCAGGGCGCCGAGCAGGGCCGCCGTCCAGTACTGGGTGATGATGCTGCCCGCCTCCTCAAAGGGGATGCCGAACTTGTCCTTCACGAACATGGGGGCCCAGGTGAGGAAGGTGTAAAGCGCCAGCATGCCGAGGAAGAGGCCAAGGCCACCGCTGACGATGCCAAGGTTCCACTCCGAGTGTTCGTTGCCGGCACTCTCGCCCCCCGCCTCGCAGCTGCGGAAGTTGGTCAGCACCGCCACCAGCATGGTTGCCAGCGCCACCACACCCACCGCCAGATAGCTCCAGCTCCACGCCATGGCGTGAGTCAGGGTGTAAGTGGTGATGAGCGGGAAGACCACCCCGGCCACGTTGAAGGTGGCATCCTGCACCACCAGCATGGTGCTCTGCATCCGCGCCTTCCAGACGCTCACCACCAGAGTCCCCGCAATGCAGAGCCCCACCCCGCCACAGAGGCCGATCACCGTCATGGCCGCCATCACCACATAGAGGGATCCGGTCAGGTGGAGCGAGGCCGCCGCCAGGGCGATCAGGCCGTAGCAGAGCAGCGTCATCCGCTTGAGGCCCACCTTCTCGATCAGGAAGAAGGCGGCTATGGTGCCCGCCAGCGCCCCGCCGTTGAGCAGGGAGAAGATGGAGGCCACCTGATTGACATCGGCGCCAAACTTGGCGGCGATGGGCTCGATCAGCATGCCGAACTGGGTCGCAAAACCGGCCATCACGAAGTTGGCCAGGAAGCTGATGGCAGTGAGGGAGAGCTTATTGTTCATATTGGATCTCTCATAAGGTACAGGGTGCGTGCAGGGTTGACGGCGCGGCTGCGCTTACAGCGCTGTATGCAGCGCCAGCTCGATCATCTGGTTGAAGGAGAGTTGCCGCTCGGAGGCACTGGTCTCTTCACCGGTCAGGCAGTGGTCGGAGACCGTCAGAATAGCGAGCGCCTCGATCCCCTGCTGATGGGCCAGCCCGTAGAGACCGGCCACCTCCATGTCGATGCCGAGCACGCCGAACTTCTCCAGCGCTGGAATGAGGTTTTCGTCCGGATCGTAATAGAGGTCGCCGGTGAAGATATTGCCCACCTTGACCGGAATGGACTTCTCCTGCGCCAGGGTGAACGCCTTGTGTAGCAGGGCGAAGTCGGCCGAAGTCGCCATCTGGTAACCGGCGCTGCGCTTGGCATTGGTGGGGGAATCGGTGCCTGCCGCCTGCGCCAGGATCACATCACGCATCTGCACATGACGCTGGGTCGCCCCCAGGCTGCCGATGCGGATGATGCGCTTGACCCCGAAGTCGTTCACCAGCTCGTGGGCGTAGAGCACCATGGAGGGGATCCCCATGCCGTGGCCCATCACCGAGATGCGCTGGCCCTGGTAGTAGCCGGTGTAGCCCAGCATGTTGCGCACATTGGTCACCTCGCGCGCATCGGTCAGAAAGGTCTCGGCGATATAGCGGGCCCGCAGCGGGTCCCCCGGCATGATGACGGTCTCGGCGAAATCGCCCGGGTTGGCATTGATATGAGCGGTCATTGTTGTCGTGCTCCAGATTGACTCCTGTGGATGAGCGCATCCTAGCCCCGGCCCCGCCTCCCTTTGCAGGACAAAAGTCCTGTTGCCCCGATCCAGATCCCAGTTCCAACAACTTGTTACCCGGCGCTGGCAACGGCAAGCCAATGAAGCCGAGACCCGGTGATGGCTTGCCCCGGCGGCCACCCGGCCAGTGCCCGGCCACAGCAGACACAAAAAAGCGCGGGGGCCCGATGGCCCCCGCTGGCAACGCCCCTCAACAACGGGGCTCTGCTCTGTTCCCTCTTGCGCTCCTGCCCACGACGCTGAACCAGCGTCAGGGCCCATATGTCACCGCATCGTCATGCTTCCACCTCCAGCAGCGCTGTGCCGTAGGAGTTGTCGACTGTGCAGCGCCACTGGCCATAGCTCTCTTTGCGAAACACATAGGTGGCGCGGCGAGTCTCGTCCACCAGGCCACCTTGCCCGTCCGGGTAGCGCAGCCGGGTCTCCATGATCACCAGGGCGTTGTCGGCCCCCTCTATCACCTCCATGGCCCCCTGGGTCACCTCAAGCCGGCCGTCAAAGTAATCGGAGATGGCGGTGAAAGCGCGGCGGATGGCGGGGATGCCGCGCGCCACCATGCCGGGTTTGATAACCAGGGCGGCGTCCTCGGCGTAGAAGGCCATCAGGGCATCGAAGTCGCGCCGGGAGATGGCGGCGTCGCAGGTCTCGATAAGTTGGCGAAGGGGGTGTTGGCTCATGCTGTGCTCCTTAATCCAATCCGTGAATCCGATGCGGGTTTCCCCGCCGGATGACAGAAACAAAAATCCCCCACTCTCTATATCAAGACTGGGGGATTTTTTTATTGACGCTTAACCGAGCAGGAAGGCCCGCAGCGGGGCGAACTCCGCCGGCAGGTTGTGGGAGAGCAGCGGCAGAACGGCGTGCTTGGCCAGCGGTGCTGGCAATGGCACATCCAGCCCCAGGATCTCGTCCACCGACTCCTTGAACTTGGCTGGGTGGGCGGTGCAGAGGAACAGGCCCACCTCGTCCTCACCGAGCTGCTCGTTCAGCAGATCCCAGGCGATGGCGCCGTGGGGCTCGCACAGGTAATCGAGCTGGTGCAGGCGCTGCAACGCATCACGAGTCTCGGCATCGCTGCGCATGCCAGAGCCCAAGGTCTCCAGCGCCCAACCTTCACGGCGGCACAACTCTTCCACGCGCGGCCAGTTGTTGGGGCGGCTCACGTCCATGGCGTTGGAGAGGGTCGCCACCGTCTGGTGCGGCTCCCAGCTGCCGGTTTTCAAGTAGCGCGGCACAGTGTCGTTGGCGTTGGTGGCGGCGATGAAGCGCTTCACCGGCAGCCCCAGCGCCTTGGCGATGAGGCCTGCGGTCAGGTTGCCAAAGTTGCCGGACGGCACACTGATCACCGCCTTGGCGCGATCCGCCTTGGGCAACTGGGCCAGGGCCTCAAAGTAGTAGCAGACCTGTGCCAGCAGGCGGCTGATGTTGATGGAGTTGGCGGAGTTCAGGCCGATGGCGGTCTTGAGCCCTTCGTCATCGAAGGCATCCTTCACCAGCGCCTGACAGGCATCGAAGTCGCCGTCGATGGCGATGGTACGGATATTGCCCCCCAAGGTGCAGAACAGTGCCTCCTGCAGGGGGCTGATCTTGCCCTTGGGATAGAGAATGACCACCTCAATCCCCTCCAGGCCATAGAAGGCGTGGGCCACGGCGGCACCGGTGTCGCCGGAGGTAGCGGTGAGTATGGTGATCTTGTCGTTGGTTCTGAAGCTGGCCAGACACTGGGCCATAAAGCGGCCACCGAAATCCTTGAACGCCAGGGTCGGGCCGTGGAACAGCTCGAGAGCGTAGGTGCCGTCTTTCAGCTTCACCAGCGGCGCCGGGAAGGTGAAGGCAGCATCGATCAGCTCGCTGACCTTGGCGGCGGGGACCTCGTCCCCCAGCAGGTGGCTGATGATGCGCGCCGAGCGCTCGGCGAGCGGCAGATCCAGCAGGGCATCCACGTCCGCCAGCGGGGTGATCACTTCCGGGAAGAAGAGCCCCTGCTCACGGCCCAGCCCCTGGCGCACCGCCTGGGCAAAGCTGACCTGTTCACTCTTGTCCTTGATATTGTAAAGATTCATAGCTCGCTTCCTGTTACCCGTGCCCCGGCCATGTCCAGTTTGCAGACCCGGGCAAATCCATCTTCGTTCTGCACGAAATGTGCGTCCATCCAATCCTTCATGCGCTCGGCCTGGGCCAGATCCTTCATCACCACGAAGACGCTGGGACCCGAGCCCGAGATGCCGGTGGCCAGCGCCCCGTTCTGGGCGGCCTGGGCCCGCACCTCGTTGAAGCCTTCGATCAGCGCCGCGCGATAGGGTTCGGCGATCACGTCTTTGAGCACGCTCGCCGCCAGCGGCTCCTGCTGGGTGTAGCTGGCGTGCACGAAGGCGGCCAGCCGGCGGCCATAGGTGAGGCAATCCTGGCGGCGATACTGGGCGGGCAGTATGGCGCGGGCGGCGGCGGTGGAGACCACGGTGCCCGGGTAGCAGACCACCCAGTACCACTGCTCGAACACCGGAATGCCCTGGCTGATGACACCGTGCTCTTCGAGCACCAGCTGCATGCCGCCGAGATAGCAGGGGGCCACGTTGTCATAGTGGACCGAGCCGGAGATCTTGCCTTCCATCTCGCCCATCAGCAGCAGCATGTCGTGTTCATTGAGGGGGGCGCCGTGGAAGGCGTTGAGCCCTTCCAGTGCCGCCACCACGCTGCAAGCGCTCGACCCCAGGCCCGAGCCGACCGGCAGGTTCTTCTCCAGCACCATCGCCAGCGGCTTGAGGGTCAGGCCGCGCTTCTCCAGGGCCTCCCCATAGGCGAGCCAGCAGTCGTAGAGGATGTTCTTCTTGGGATCATCCGGCAGCTTGTGGGCATAACGGCCCACGGAGGAGAGGGCGAAGGGCTCGGCGGTTGCTGACGCCGCCTTGACCTGCACCCGATCCCCCAGCAGGGAGCCATCCACGGGGGCGAGCGCCGCCCCCAACACATCGAATCCCACGCTCAGGTTGGCACTGGAGGCGGGAGCATAGGCAACCACACTGCCTTTCTTTTCCAAATAGGGGTTCATGTCTGAACTCATGCTTATAGCTCCTGCTTCCAGTTCTGGGTGCGCAGCACGTCGGCGAAGACGCCGGCGGCAGTCACTTCGGTGCCCGCGCCATAGCCGCGCAGCACCAGCGGGATCGGCTGGTAATAGGTGGAGAAGAAGGCGAGCGCGTTCTCCCCGTCCTTGACCTTGAACAGGGGCTCATCGGCACCGACCGCCTTGATGGCGACCTTGCACTTGCCCCCCTCGATGGAGCCCACGTAGCGCAGCACCTTGCCCTCGCTCTGAGCCAGGGCGAACTGATCGCGGAACCAGCCATCGGCCTCGGGCAGACGAGCCATGAAGGACTCCACATCGCCGCTCACATCAAAGCCAGGGGGCAGCGCCTGCTCCACCTCCACATCAGACAATTCCAGCGCCATGCCGGACTCGCGGGCCAGGATCAGCAGCTTGCGCGCCACGTCCATGCCGTTCAGATCGTCGCGGGGATCCGGCTCGGTGAAGCCGTTGCCGCGGGCGATGCCGGTGGCCTCGGAGAAGGCCATGCCCTCGTCCAGCTTGCCGAAGATGAAGGAGAGGGAGCCGGACAGGACGCCGTCGAAGGCGCGCAGTTTGTCACCGGCCTTGATCAGGTTCTGCAGGTTCTCGATGACCGGCAGGCCGGCACCGACGTTGGTCTCGTAGAGGAACTTGCGGCGAGTCTGGCGGGCGGTGCGACGCAACGCCTTGTAGTAATCCAGAGAGCCGGTGTTGGCCTTCTTGTTCGGGGTCACCACGTGGAAACCGGCGGCCAGGAAGTCCGCGTACTGCACGGCGATGGCCTCGCTCGAGGTGCAATCGACGATCACCGGGTTGATGAGGTGACTCTCTTCCACCAGCTTCTTCACAGCTTCCAGGCTGAAGCTGTCACGGGCTTCCACCAGCTGTTCACGCCAGTTGGCGAGGCTCAGGCCATCCTTGTTGACCGCCATCTGGCGGCTGTTGGCGATGCCCACCACCCGCAGGCCAGTGCCCTGCTCTGCCAGCACCGGTTGCTGGCGCGCAATCTGATCCACCAGGGCCGCGCCGACACCGCCGACCCCGACCACGAACAGGTCGATGAACTGCTGGCTGCCGAAGAAGTTCTGGTGGCACGCCTTGATGGCCTCAGCCACCTTGCGATCCCGTACCACCGCCGAGATGGAGCGCTCGCTGGAGCCCTGGGCGATGGCGACTATGTTGATGGAGGCCTGGGCCAGGGAGGTGAAGAAGCGCGCCGCCATCCCCTTGCTGGTGCGCATGCCGTCGCCGATGAGGGAGATGATGGCGAGATCCTGCATGATTTCGAGGGGATCCAGCAGCTGGTTCTTGAATTCCAGCTCGAACTCGCGCTCCAGCACCTTGCGGGTCTTGTCGCTGTCGTAGCTGTGGATGCAGAAGCTGACGCTGTACTCGGAGGAGGATTGGGTGATCAGCACGATGCTGACCCCGGCGCGGGAGACGGCGGAGAAGATCCGGCCCGCCATGCCCACCATGCCCTTCATGCCGGGGCCGGAGACGTTGAACATGCACATGCCGGAGAGATCCGAGATGGCTTTTACCTTCAGGTCGTCATCCCCCTGCTCGACCCCGATCAGGGTGCCCGGACCCTGAGGGTTGAAGCTGTTCTTGATGAGGCAGGGAATGTGGAACTGGGCCACCGGGGCTATGGTCTTCGGGTGCAGCACCTTGGCGCCGAAGTAGGAGAGCTCCATCGCCTCCTTGTAGGAGAGGGTCTTCAGCAGATAGGCGTCCGGCACCAGACGGGGGTCGCAGTTGTAGCAACCTTCCACGTCGGTCCAGATCTCGCAACATTCCGCGTCCACGCAGGCGGCCAAGACGGCGGCGGAGTAATCCGAGCCGTTGCGGCCGAGCAGCACGGTCTCACCCTTGTCGCTGCCGCCGGTGAAGCCCGGCATCAGGTAGAGGCATGACTCTTTTCCAGAGGGGCCCTGCCCCTCTACAACCGGGCGCAACCCCTTAGCGGCAAAGCGCAGGCGGGAAGCCTCGATGTCCACATGGGCTTCCAGATAACCGCCGTCGGTGACCAGCAACTGCTCCGGCACGATCGAGCCCAGCTCGACCCCACGCACCCGCAGCAGCTCGTGCATGAAGGCGATGGAGAGGTTCTCGCCCCGGCTCAGGATGCGGGCCTGCACGTTGTCCGGGCAGAGCCCCAGCAGACGGATGCCCTGCATCAGCCGCTCGACCTGATCCAGCTCGGCGGTGAGACGAGCCTGCAGCGCCTTGTCGTCCAGCGCCGGGTAGGCGGCCTTCAGCCCGGCCAGCAGGCGGGAGAAGATGCCGTTGATCTCAAACAGGGTACTGCTGGCATCCATGCCGCGACTGGTCTGCTCCACCAGGGCCACCAGGTGATTGGTCACCTTGGCCGGTGCCGACAACACCAGGGCAACCTGGGACTGACCATGGGTATTGACCGCGATATCGGCTACCCGTAAGAAACGCTCTGCGTCGGCCAGTGACGACCCGCCAAACTTCAATACTCTCATCGCATTCTCTCCCTGTATTCCCTGCAAAGTGACCGGCAAATCGGCCTGAAAACTGTCCAACAAAAAGGCCCGTACTGGGTGGGTACGGGCCTTTTCTGATTTCTGTGCTTGTTCGTCAGCGCATCAACCGGCCCCAGTGCCACCTGTGGTGGTACCGGTAATAATGGTGGTGGTGATGACGTTGATGAATGACTGCATGACGAACACTCTTGAACGAAGCTGGCTTTTAGCAATACCGCGCCGGGCGCCGGGCTGTCAACTTAATCCTCTTTGCCGAGTCGGCGGGCGAGGTCTTTGCAGAGCAGATGCAGCATATTCAAATCCCGCTGCGGCAGCATGGGCACTCGGTCCATCACCCATTGATGTAGTTTTTCATCCTGCGAAACCCCGAGTTCATCGAGAATTTCTGCTGTTTTTGATTTGAGTACCCGAACCTGCCCGACGCTATCAAAACTTTCTGCTACGGCCTGGGGTTCATCCAGCAAGGGACTCATCTCATAGGCATACAGCATGATCGCCTGGCCCAGATTCAAAGAGGGATAGCTCACCTTCAGCGGCAGGTAGCTGATGAGGTCCACCTGGGCGAGCTGCTCGTTGGAGAGGCCGGACTCCTCACAGCCAAACACGATGGCGACCTTGTTCACCGACGGCTTGGCGCGGATCTGGTCGCGGATCTCCCCCGGCGTCAGGTAGTGCTGGTAGCGACCGCGCTGGCGGGCCGTAGTGGCGATCACCAGATCCATGTCGGCAAGGGCTTCAGGCAAGGTATCAAAGGCCTCAGCCTCGGCCAGGATCTCCTGCGCCCCGTGGGCGACCCAACTCGCCTCTTCCTCTTCGTGTACCCGGCTGGCCACCAGGCGCATGGCATCGAAGCCCATGGTTTTCATGGCGCGGGCGGCCGCCCCGACGTTGGCCGCCCGGGCTGGTGCCACCAGGACAAAATAGAGTTTCATTGGGTTTCCTCTTGGGCAGGGCCGACCTCTCTCATCAAGGGTAAAGCATCGGCAAAACAGGGGCGCAATCTACCGTTTATCCTCGAAAATTGCCACTTGAACAGACGTTTGAATGTTGCCATAGTGACCCAATAGGTGGCCAAATTGCCGTCAATGATCCGCGAAGTTACCGCGATGGAACTGCGGTGTGCGGATCGGGAACGAGCCGGCAGACAGGCCACCACCGCCGTGCTATCGGGCCGGCTCATCACAAGGAAGAGAGAGATGCAGCAGCCATTGGAACAGGCCGTCGCCGAGACGATCTTGCAGCGCTTCGAGTCGTTTTACAGCCGGTTTCTCGAAATCACCCAGGGCAGCAAGAGCCGCTTCGAGCACGGTGACTGGCTGGGGGTGCAGCTCGCCGGACGTGAGCGCATCCGCCTCTATGACCATCATGTCGGTGCCACCACGGCCCTGATCAAGCAGATGATGGGGGAGCAGCTGCCGAGCCAGGCGCTGCTCAAGCAGGTGAAGGGGGCCTTCAGCGATCTGCTGCCCCGCTGTGACAACTTCGAGGTGGCGGAGTCTTTCTTCAACTCCGTCTACCGCCGCATCTTCCGCCATCGCAACATCCGCGACGAGAACCTCTACATCCACCCGTTCCGCAGCCGGGGGGATCACCCCGACCTGAGCGCACTGCTGCGGGTCTATCGCACCGATCTCGCCCATCTGCCACAGACACTCAGCCAGCTGCTGGGGGACTACAGCTTCACCCTGCCCTTTGAGGACAAACAGCGGGACATCGTCGACATCCACCGTCATCTGGCCGAGAACGGCCCGGGCATTCTGCACGATGAGCCGTTCGCCATCGAGCTGCTCAAGGAGGTGTTCTACCGCAACAAGGGCGCCTATCTGGTGGGGCTTATCCGGGTCAAGGGCGAGGTGCACCCCTTCATCCTGCCGCTGCTCAGCACCGGCCAGAGCATCTATGTGGATACCGTCATCTTCGAGCCGGAGCTCGCCTCCATCGTATTCGGCTTCGCCCGCGCCTACTTCATGGTCTATGCCCCGGTGCCGGCGCTGTTCGTGCTGTTCCTGCGCCAGATCATGCCCCGCAAGCCCGATTACGAGATCTACAACGCCATCGGCTGCCAGAAGCACGGCAAGACAGAGCTCTATCGCCACTACCAGCAGCACCTGGCCCAGAGCCGGGAGCAGTTCGTCATCGCCCCCGGCATCAAGGGCATGGTGATGAGCGTGTTCACCCTCCCCTCCTACGACGTGGTGTTCAAGGTGATCAAGGACGAGTTCACCCCCCCCAAGGATGTGAGCCACGAGCAGGTCAAGGCGAAGTACCGGCTGGTGAAACAGCACGATCGGGTGGGCCGCATGGCCGATACCCAGGAGTTCACCAACTTCGAGTTTCCCCTCGAGCGGATCTCCCCCGAGCTCTTGGCCGAGCTCAAGACGGTAGCCCCCTCTGCGCTCACCCTCACCGCCGACAAGCTGGTCATCAAGCACCTCTACACCGAGCGCAAGATGATCCCGCTGAACCTCTATCTGGATAAGGCGGACGAGCAGCAGACCCGGCTCGCGCTGGAGGAGTACGGCAACGCCATCAAGCAATTGGCGGCGGCCAACATCTTCCCCGGCGACATGCTGTTCAAGAACTTCGGCGTGACCCGCCACGGTCGGGTGGTGTTCTACGACTACGACGAGATCTGCTACATGACGGAGTGCAACTTCCGCCAGATCCCGCCGCCGCGCTATCCCGAGGACGAGTGGAGCGCCGAGCCCTGGTACTCGGTCGCCCCGAACGACATCTTCCCCGAGGAGTTCGCCACCTTCCTGCTGCAAAAGCCCCAGGTGCGAACGATCATGATGCAGGTGCACAAGGAGCTGTTCGATGCCAGCTACTGGAAGATGCTGCAAGGCAACATCAAGGAGGGAGTGTTCGAGGATGTCTATCCCTACCGACGCAAGAAACGCTTCCGGTTTCAGCGGGGGGGATGAGACGCCCCATAGCTCAGATACCCAGCAAAAAGGGACGCCGCGGCGTCCCTTTTTGATTCGAACCAGACGGCTCGGCTACGACAGTCTCTGACGAGACTCTCTCTTACTTAGTGGCCGGCAGGGCATCGAAGGTGAGCAGAGCCGTCTTGTTCACATCGCTCAACACCAGCTGCTGACCGGAGATCTGATAGGTCGCGACCTTCTCCAGCGCCTGCAGGTAGTTCGCCTCCTTGCCCGCCAGATCACCGGCACACATCATGCGGGTCGCGCCCATGGCCCCCAGCGTCAAGACGCCGTCACCCTGCTGGGTGATGCCGCCAAAGTAGCGGTTGCAGCCGCCCTTGCCCGCCACCTTGTCACCCGCGACCTGCAGGGTGAAGGTGTCGCCGCTCGCCCCCTGCAGTTGCCAGGTCGATGCTTGCAGTTGAGCCAGATTGGAACTCGCAGTCATGGCGCAGCCTCCCAGAGCCAGCGCGGCCAGCAGGGTCAGTTTCTTGTTCATGAGTTCACCTCTTGATGGAGAAAATAGTGAAGACGCAGAGTGATGGGGGCCTGTGTATCATGAGTCGGAAGCGGATTAAAACTCTTTTATTGTGATGCGGGTTGCCTTTACTACCTGCTGGCATGTGCCATGCTTAGGGTCCTGTTCCGGACCCAGGGAGGGGAAACGAATGGTCAAGTCTCTCATCATCGCACTCGCATCAGGCCTCGCGTTTTCGGCCCAGGCGGCCGACTGGAGTTTTCTCCAGACCGAATCAGACAGCCAGCTCTACGTGAAGAGTTATTCCGGCGTGCTGCTCGGCAATCAGACTCATCACGGCGACAATTTCGACCTCTGGCTCATCAACACCGGCTACCAATACCCGGTGCAGGATGATGTCACCCTCTACATGGAAGCCGGCCCCGCCGTCGGCACCCGCAGCGATCAGGCCGGCTTCAATATCAGCTCAGGGGTGCGCTACCAGCTCTCCCCCTCGCTGAACATCGGCAGCCAGCTCAAGCAGTTGGAGGTGAGCAAACCCAGCACCCTGGTGGAGCTCAACAGCAGCCTGCTGCTGACACCACAACTGGCCATCACCGCCAACTACGGCGTCAGCGCCTTCAGCACGGAGCAATTTCTCACCCTGGGGGTTGGCTTCAACTTCTGAACCTTCAGATGAGCCGGGCACCACTGATCAGCACGCCGTTGAGATCGGCGTAGACATAGTCACCCGGCGCTATGGTCACCCCGGCAAAAGAGAGCTCGGCATCCAGCTCACCCTGCCCCAGCTTCTCGGTCTTGACCGGACAGGCTGCCAGCGCCTTGACGCCCAGCGCCAGCGTCGCCAGGGTGCCCACATCCCGCACCGCGCCATAGATCAGGATCCCCTCCCAACCCTGCTCCACCGCCTTGATGGCCAGCTGATCCCCGAGCAGTGCCCGGCGCAGGGAGCCGCCCCCATCGATCACCATCACCTTGCCCCGGCCGGGCTGCGCCACCAGTTCCCGCACCAGGCTGTTATCCTCGAAACAGGAGAGGGTGACCGCCTGGCCATGAAACAGCGGCTTGCCGCCATAGTCGTGGAACAGCGGCTCGGCCACCTGCACGGCATCGCCGTGTTGATCGCAAAGGTCGGGGAGTAAGTCCAGCATCGTCAGCGTCCTTCCATGGAGTGAGTCCGTTCATTCTTTCATCATGTCGGGTCCCTGACAATCCAGCAGGAGGCCAGTCTGCCCAGATGGTGTGGCTCCCCCTTCATCAGCACGGGGATCAGCCAGATCTCTCCCCCTCGACCCAGTAGCAGGCATTCTGGCCGAAACGGCTGGCCAGCCGGACGGCATCGGCACGGGGCATCTGTAACAATAACGACTCTTCCTGCCAACTTTCGTCCAAAGAGCTACCCCACACAGGCCCCATGACGAGCAAGTCGGGGGCGTCGTCGATGAGCCGCAACAGGGCAAGATGACGACGAGAGTTGCGACGCATTCCTACCCATCTGCTGGCCAGATTCCAGGCCGTGACGATGGCATAGGCGGGCCA
The DNA here is from genome assembly GCF_019218665.1 of Aeromonas sp. sif2416. Classification (NCBI taxonomy): domain Bacteria; kingdom Pseudomonadati; phylum Pseudomonadota; class Gammaproteobacteria; order Aeromonadales; family Aeromonadaceae; genus Aeromonas; species Aeromonas sp. sif2416. Next base: position 258,417 of record NZ_JAHUXC010000001.1, on the reverse strand, counting down.
GGAGGGCGGCTCGAACGGGGCAAAAAAACAGACTTTTCTGTAGTTTTCCCACAAAATCATGTCAATCACATGTTACATCCCATTACATTCCATAGGGGCGAAAAAGCGGGCCAGCCCAAGTATCATGCAGCGAACTCAGGGTTTGACTTATATCAAGCCAGAGTTAAAAAGTTGCTATCTGACGGCAAAGAGTGTTGTTATGCGCCTGTTAACTGATAAAATGCAGCAACTTTTGTAATGGACTACCTTTCAGGGCTTCGCTCGTTCAGGCTTGTTGAGACCCCATGTGTGGCACAAGGATGTTTGCCAACATCGATACCAAATTCGCGATGATTCGACCTGATATTCATACCCAGGATGACGTAATAAATTTTCAGGACCGGTCGAATAACGCCAAAGAGTGTTAAAATTTCGAAAATTAACTGATAAGAATCTGGGAATACTCATGCAAACACCACACATTCTGATCGTCGAAGACGAACTGGTCACCCGCAACACTCTGAAAAGCATCTTCGAGGCCGAAGGCTACATCGTGCTCGAGGCCAACAATGGCGACGAGATGCATCAAGCCCTGACCACCCACACCATCAATCTGGTGATCATGGACATCAACCTGCCGGGCAAGAACGGCCTGTTGCTGGCCCGTGAGCTGCGCGAAGATGACAACATCGCCCTGATGTTCCTGACCGGTCGTGACAATGAGGTGGACAAGATCCTGGGTCTGGAGATCGGCGCCGATGATTACATCACCAAGCCGTTCAACCCTCGCGAGCTGACCATCCGTGCTCGCAACCTGCTGAGCCGCACCATGAACGTCACCGCCGGTGGTGAAGAGAAGAAGCTGGTTGAGCGTTACCTGTTCAACGGCTGGGCACTGGACATCAACAGCCGCGCACTGGTCAGCCCGGCTGGGGACATGTTCAAGCTGCCCCGTTCAGAATTCCGCGCCATGCTGCACTTCTGCGAGAACCCGGGCCAGATCCAGACCCGTGCCGAGCTGCTCAAGAAGATGACAGGCCGCGAGCTGAAACCCCACGATCGCACCGTCGATGTCACCATCCGCCGCATTCGCAAGCACTTCGAGAGCGTGGGTGACACCCCGGAAATCATCGCCACCATCCATGGCGAAGGCTACCGCTTCTGCGGCGAGCTGGAGCAGGAATAAGCCCGACCGGCAGAGTGTGGAGTGAGAGGCGCCATTGGCGCCTCTTCTGTTTCCGGCAGCCAGCGCCTGCTTGGCGTGGAAAAACAAAAAGCCCACTCGGTTGAGTGGGCTTTTTGTTTGATATCTGGAGCGGGCAGCGGGAATCGAACCCGCATCATCAGCTTGGAAGGCTGAGGTAATAGCCATTATACGATGCCCGCAAGGCTCAGAAACTGCTGTCGATATTCGGGGAGTTGATCAGCGTCAGGGGTAGCGTGCGAGGCAGAGGCAATAACGAGACGGGTCGTCTACCGGATATCGGAATGTGGAGCGGGTGATGGGAATCGAACCCACGTATGCAGCTTGGGAAGCTACCGTTCTACCATTGAACTACACCCGCGTCAGTGGCCTCTACTATATGCATTTTGCCGGCGAGCGCAATCACCGCCGTCCTGTTTTTTGCCATAAATCAAGCTGTTCGGCCAACTAATGAGCATGCAGCTGCTTTTTCAATCAATCATCTTCACGCCGCCGGATCTGCGAGGTTGCCAAGCCATGGGGGCGACGATAGTCTTGCGCCACTCGACCGAGGAGGGTGGTAATGGACAAGAACACGCAGAAACATCTCTATGGCTGGTTGCGCAAACAATCGAGCCATGGCCGACGCTGGATCGGCCTCTCCATCGGCTTTGGCCTGGGTCAGGGCATGCTGATGGTCGCCCAGGCCTGGTTGCTGGCCACCCTGCTCCATGGCTTCATCATCGAAGGCACCACGCCAGAGCAATCCATCCCCCTCTTCATTAGCCTGCTGCTGGTGACCGCGGCCAAGGCTGGTCTGGCCTATGGCCGCGAGGTCGCCAGCTTCAAGGCGGGCAGCGCGGTGCGCCAGGCCATCCGCGAGCTGGTGCTCACCCGCCTCGGCCGGCTCGGTCCGGCCTACATCCAGCGCCGCCCCGCCGGCAGCTGGGCCAGCCTGCTGCTGGAGCAGATTGAAGACATGCAGGAGTTCTTCTCCCGCTATCTGCCGCAGATGGCCGTCGCCGTGTTCATTCCCCTGGTGATCCTGGTGGCCGTGTTCCCGGTCAACTGGGCCACCGGCATCATACTGCTCGGCACCGCCCCCCTGATCCCGCTCTTCATGATCCTGGTGGGGGTCGGCGCCGCCGATGCCAACCGCCGCAACTTCCAGTCGCTGGCGCGGCTCTCCGGTCACTTCCTCGATCGCCTGAAGGGATTGCGCACCCTGCAACTCTTCCTGCGCACCCAGGCCGAAGGTGAGGCCATTCGCGACGCCTCGGAAGATTTTCGGGAGCGCACCATGGAGGTGCTGCGGCTCGCCTTCCTCAGCACCGCCGTGCTGGAGTTCTTCGCCGCCATCGCGGTGGCGCTGGTGGCGGTCTATTTTGGCTTCTCCTACATAGATCACCTGAACTTCGGCAACTATGGCGTCAAAGTTACCCTCTTTACCGGCCTGTTCGTGCTGTTCCTCGCCCCCGAGTTCTACGCCCCGCTGCGTGAACTCGGCGCCCACTATCACGCCAAGGCGCAAGCTATAGGTGCCGCCGAACAGCTGCTGGAGTTTCTGGAGGCCGAGGTCAGCGAACCCGCCTCTGGGCATGCTCCCTTCCAGGCCGATGGCCCCATCAGGGTAGAGGCCCGCGCTCTGGAGGTGCTGAGCGCCGAGGGCAAGGTGCTGGTCGGCCCGCTCGACTTCCAGCTGGCGCCCGGCTCACGCACGGCCCTGGTCGGCATCAGCGGTGCGGGCAAGAGCTCGCTGGTCAACGCCCTGCTCGGCTTCGCCCCCTATCGCGGCGAACTCAGGGTCAACGGGCAGGAGCTCGCCGAGCTGGACATGAGCCAGTGGCGCCTGCAACTGGGCTGGCTATCCCAGAACCCGCAGCTGTTCCACGCCAGCCTGCGTGACAACCTGCTGCTGGCCAGGCCTTCCGCGAACGATGCCGAGCTGGAAGCGGCCCTGAAGCGGGCCCAGGCCTGGGAGTTTGCCAGCGAGAAGGGATTCGACTATCAGGTCGGCGATCAGGCCGGCGGCCTCTCGGTCGGCCAGGCCCAGCGCCTCGCCCTAGCACGCACCCTGCTCAAATCCACCCAGCTGATGGTGCTGGATGAACCCACCGCCAGCTTGGACCGCCACTCCGAGCGCGCCATCATGAGCACCCTCGAACAGGCGAGCGCAGGCCAGACCCTGCTGATGATCACCCACCGCCTCGATCAGCTCAGCCAGATGGACAACATCCTGGTGCTGGAACGCGGCCAGCTGGTGGAGCAAGGCCATTTCTCCCAACTCAGCCAGGCCCGTGGGCCCTTCGCCCGGCTGCTGTCCCAACGTTCAGGGGATTCTCTCGATGACTGATCTACTGCCGTTCCTGCGCCTCTACCGCCAGCACTGGCTCAGCCTCTCGCTGGGTCTGCTGCTGGCCTTCGTCACCCTGGTGGCCGGCATGGGGCTGCTGTCCCTCTCCGGCTGGTTCCTCTCCGCCGCCGCCGTGGCCGGGCTGGCCGTCGCCAGCCGCGACACCTTCAACTACATGACCCCGGCCGGCGGGGTGCGCTTCTTCTCCATCGTGCGCACCGCCAGCCGCTGGGGCGAGCGGGTGGTGAGCCACGATGCCACCTTCCGGGTGCTGACCCGGCTGCGAGTCTGGTTCTGGCAGAAACTCTCGCCGCTCTCCACCGGCACCCTGGCCGGCTTTCGCCAGGCGGACCTGCTCAACCGGCTGGTGGCCGACATCGACGCCATGGATCATGTCTACCTGCGCCTCATCACCCCCATAGGGGCGGCCCTGCTCAGCTGTGCCGGGCTGGTATTCTTCCTCTCCTTCTTCGACAGCCGCCTGGCGCTGATCCTGGGGGCCATACTGCTGCTCGGCATGATTGCCCTGCCGCTGGTGTTCTACTTCGCCGGGCGCAAGCCGGGCCAGGCGCTGATCGCCGAGAAATCCAGCCTGCGCACCCGGCTGGTGGACTATCTGGACGGCCAGGCCGAGCTGCAGATGTTTGCCGCCGCCCCCAAGGCGCTCGCCGAGCTGCAACAGGCCGAGCAGGCCCTGATCCGCGCCCAGGCCCGCATGGCCAGGGTGAGCGGCCTGGCCAATGCCAGCGTCCAGCTGCTGAGCGGCTGGACCCTGACCCTGATGCTGTGGCTGGCCGGTCATGGCGTCGGGGGCGCGGTGCCGGATCCCATCACGGCGCTGATGGTGTTCGCCACCCTGGCGAGCTTCGAGGCACTGCTGCCGCTGGCGGGGGCCTTCCAGCACCTCTCCACCAGCCTCACCTCGGCCCGTCGTCTCAACGAGATCCTGCAAGATGCCAAGGCCCCTGAGTGGGGGGATGAACAGCAGCATGCCCGCGAGGGCGCCCTGCAGATCCGCGATCTCCATTTCACCTACCCCGGCCATGGCCAACCCGTGCTGCGGGGCTGCTCCTTAGAGCTGCAGGCTGGCGAGAAGTTGGCGCTGCTGGGCCAGACCGGCTGCGGCAAGTCCACCCTGATGGGGCTGCTGACCCGCGAGTGGGAGATGCAGGCGGGCGAGATCCTGCTGGATGGCAAGCCGCTCACGACTTATGGGGAAGGGGCGCTGCGCACCTCCGTCTCGGTGGTGAGCCAGCGGGTGCATCTGTTTGCCGCCACCCTGCGGGACAACCTCAAGCTGGCCGCCCCGGCCGCCAGCGATGAGCGGCTTGTCGAGGTATTGAACCTGGTGGGGCTCGCCGCCCTGCTGGAAGATGAGGAAGGTCTCGATGCCTGGCTGGGGGATGGTGGGCGGCCCCTCTCCGGCGGCGAGCGCCGCCGCATCGGCATCGCCCGCGCCCTGTTGCACGATGCGCCGCTCTGGCTGCTGGATGAGCCGACCGAGGGGCTCGACAGCCAGACCGAGCGCGAGATCATGGCCCTGCTGTTCAGGCTCGGCGCCGAGCGCTCCCTGCTGCTCATCTCCCACCGCCTGCTGGGGCTGGAGCAGATGGACAGGATAGCCCTGATGGAAGAGGGGCAGATCCGCCTCTGCGCCCCTCACGCAGAGCTGCTGGCCGACGACTACTACCGCAGCCTCCATCAGCGGTTGGCACCGGTCTGATCCGCCGTTATCAGGCCTAAATAAAGGAACAGGGGCGGATCCACCGATGCGCCTCTCACTCTTCCAGGAGTTGCTGGCCGACGACGACTACCGCAGTCTCCATCAGCGGCTGGCGCCGGTCTGATCCCCGTCATGCCCCCTCCCTATGGCTAAAAATGGGGCTGGTCCCGGGCAGCGACTGGCCCCTATAATGGCCCCCTCACTGTTCAACAAGAAGCCGACATGAAACGCCTGACTCTACTGCTGCCCCTCATCGCCTCTGGCTGCGCCGATTTCTCCTTCAACAGCAATCTGGACAAGGAAAACTTCGACGAGTATTTCAAGCCGGGCGGCGTCCAGATCTATGAGCAGGGTCAGCTTGCCGACCTCAACTACCTCTACCTCGGCACCGTCGAGGGGGAATCCTGCCAGATCGATGCCAATCAGCCGGTGCCCAATGCCGGTGAGGCCCGTACCCTGGCTCGCCGCCGCGTGGCGGACATGGGTGGCAACGGCGTCAGCTTCGACAAGTGCGCCGAGTTCAGCGATGTGCCGGGCTGCCTGAAGCAGGTGATCTGTTACGGCCAGGCGCTGAAAGTCGCCGAAGTGAAGTAAGCTACCGCCATGGCACTGGCCATAGTTCGACTCGGCAGCCCCCGTCTGCCGGACGAGGGTCTGCGCATCGGCACCGTGCGCCGCCCGCCCCGTGGCGTCCCCAAAGCTGAGTTTGCCAGCCAGGATTGGTACGATGTCTGGTTCCCGAACCTGGCTCCCAGTAGCGACACCATGAAGCTGGGTCAGGCCGCCGAGACGCCAGCTCAGTGGACCGCCTTCTGCCGGCAGTACAAGGCCGAGATGGCCAGTCCCTCTGCCCGCCACGATCTGGCGTTGCTGGCTGCCCTCTCCCACCACACCAACCTGTCGCTGGGCTGTTATTGCGAGCAGGAGTCCCGCTGCCATCGCGCCATCCTCAGGGAGCTGCTAGTCGGCTGCGGTGCCACCCTGCGCTGAGCCGCCGATAGACAGAGAGGGCGTCCCATGGGACGCCCTCTCTGCTTTTACCCTGCTGCCTGATGCTTACCGGTTCACACGACGCTCTGCGTCGAGAGCCGCCGCCGCAAGGCCCGCTCCTCCCCGGCACTGAGCCCGGTCTGCGCCTCATCGACGACCCCGGTCGCCAACCAGTCGGCGAGATCCGCCACCGTCTCCTCCAGCGGCCGGAAGTTGAGCCCCTGCACTATGGCGGCCTCGGCACTGATGCGGCCATAGCCGGCATATTCGGCCAGCTCGTTGGGCAATAGCGTGGGGTAGCTCTGCCAGGGCTCGATGCCGGCGTCCAGCAAGGCGGGCCAGGGCACCCACTCAAGCTGCAGCGGTTCGCGCGGGGCCAGCCGGGCGGCGAGGCGCGCCACCCAATCCGCCAGTTCAATGCCGGGTTTGAGCAGGTTGAAGCAGCCCCCCAGCTGCTGCTCGGCGGCCCGCAGCACGAATTCGGCGCAGTCCCGCACATCCAGATATTGCAGCCGATCCTGACCCGTGCCCGGCAATAGCCAGGGCCCTCCTCGCTGCACCCGCTTCACCCACCAGGCCAGGCGAGCCGTGGGATCCTGGGGGCCGCACAGCACGCCGGGGCGCAGGATGCAGAGCCGCTCCCCCCAGCGGGCGCGATATTCGGCCTCGCATAGCACCTTCAGCGGACCGTAGTCGGTGACTGACTCGTCGCTGGCCACCTCGTGCAGCGGTGCCGACTCATCCATCCCCTCCTGGGCGAAGTCGCGATAGACGCTGATGGTGGAGATGAAGATCAGCCGCTCGCAGCGCCCCAACAAGGTCCTGGACAGGCTGACCGCCTGCTCGGGTCGGTAGCAGCAGGTGTCGATGGCCAGATCCCAATGCAGCCCCTCCGCCTGCAGCGCACCAAGCTGCTGATCCCTGTCTCCCTGCAGCAGGGTCAGCTCGCGCCAGTCGGGATGCTGGCGATGGCCGCGATTGAACAGCGTCACCTCGTGGCCCCAATCCAGCGCCAGCGAGCTGAGATAGCGGCCCAGAAACCCGGTGCCGCCGATGATAAGCAGTTTCATCCATGTCCCCTTGTTCGGTACGAACTGACCCTCTCTGCGACAGCCCCTATTTCATACCGATATACCCCCTGTTCGGCACAAACCAGCCGTCTGCGCGACAGCCCGCATTTCATGCCGATATGCTTCCTGCCCCCACCCTACGCAAGTTGGCGCCGGGGCACAGCCCCCGGCGAGCTGGGATGGGAGCAAGATCACGGCGACAGGAGGGAAACCGGCATCGGGCGGCTATGCCTGCGTTTTCGGGCCGGCTGTGCTAAATTGCCGGGGTTTTTTAGCCGCGGATCCGCCATGAAGTTCGAAATCGACACCCTCGGGATCATCCACTCTCCCTACAAGGAGAAGTTCGCCATCCCCCGCCAGCCCGGTCTGGTCAAATCCGTCCGGGCCCGGCTCGAGCTGCTGCCCCCCTACGATCAGCCGGACGTGCTGCGCGGCATAGAGCAGTTCTCCCACCTCTGGCTCAGCTTCGTGTTTCACCAGACCATGGAGCAGGGTTGGCACCCGACGGTGCGCCCGCCACGACTGGGCGGCAACGAGCGGGTCGGGGTCTTTGCCACCCGCTCCACCTTCCGCCCCAATCCGCTCGGCCTGTCGGTGGTCGAGCTGCACGGCGTCGGCCGTGAGCGGGGCAAGCTGTGGCTGGAGCTGGGGGCGGTCGACTTGCTCGACGGCACCCCTGTGGTCGACATCAAGCCCTACATTCCCTATGCCGACAGCCTGCCGGATGCCCGTGGCGGCTTCGCCCCCGAGGCCCCGACCCCGCCGCTGGCGGTGAGCTTCGGCACCGAGGCGGAGCAGCAGCTCGCCCGACTTGCCTCCCGCCACCCCGAGCTGCGCCAGCTGGTGAGCGAGGTGCTGGCCCAGGATCCGCGCCCCGCCTACAAGAAAGGCAAGCCGGATGAGAAGCTGTACGGGGTCAGGCTGTTCGATCTCAACGTGCGTTTTCAGATCCAGGAGCCCCACTGCCTGGTGTCGGCCATAGATCCCGCCTGAGCGCCGCTGAGATCACACCCATAAAAAAACCACCCGCCCGGGTGGTTTTTGCATGTTACGCCTGTGCCTGCCAGATCAGAGGCGCTGCAGCAGCAGACTGCCGATGGAGTAGCCGGCGCCGAAGGAGCAGAGCACGCCACGGGCCCCGCTCGGCAAGTCCTGATTGAACAGGTGGAAGGCGATGATGGAGCCCGCCGAGCTGGTGTTGCCGTAGCTGTCCAGGATCACCGGCGCCTCCTGCTGGCTGGCGTCGTGGCCCAGCAGCTTGCGACCGATGAACTGGTTCATGGTGAGATTGGCCTGATGCAGCCAGAGCCGGCTCAAGGCATCCGCCCCCCAGCCCTGCTCGCCGAGCTGGCGCTCTATCTGCTCGCACACCAGCGGCAACACCTCCTTGAACACCTTGCGCCCCTGCTGGCGGAACAGCTTGTCATCGCCGTAGCGGGTACGCGGGCTAAACCGGTTGAGGAAGCCGAAGTTGTTGCGGATGTTGTTGGAATACTGGGTCGTCAGCTTGCTGGCCACCAGCTGCCAGGCCCCTGCCACCTTGCAATCCGCCTCCCGCTCCAGCAGCACGGCGGTGCAGGCGTCGCCGAAGATGAAGTGGCTGTCTCTGTCCCTGAAATTGAGGTGGCCCGAGCAGATCTCCGGGCTGACCACCAGCGCCAGTTTGGCGGTACCGGCCGCCAGCAGATCCGCCGCCGTCTTGATGCCGAAGGTGGCGGACGAGCAGGCCACGTTCATGTCAAAGGCCATTCCACCCGCCCCCAGGTAGTGCTGCAGCTCGATGGAGAGCGCCGGATAGGGGCGCGGCATGTTGGAGGCGGCGACGATCACCAGATCGATCTCGGCGGGCTCGCGGCCGGCGGCGATCAGCGCCTGCTCGGCGGCGGCCACCGCCATCTCCACCATGATGGAGGGCTTGTCATCCGGACGCTCTGCCATGAGCGGCTGCATGATGTCGGGATCCAGCACCCCCTCCTTGCTCACCAGGTAACGGCTCTTGATGCCGGAGGCCTTCTCGATGAATTCGCAGCTGGAGTGCTGCTTGGCCGCCAGCTGACCGGCATCGATGGCCGAGGCGTTCTCCTCGTTGTAGAGATCCACATACTGGTTGAAGGCGGCCACCAGCTCTTCGTTGCTGACGGCAAAGGGCGGGGTATAGAGGCCTGAGCCACTGATCACGATAGAAGTCATCTTTGCTCCTGGCCGGGTGCGATCCCGGCTTGTCTGTTTTGTAGGGTAAGAGTCATAGCTGATCGATCGCCGCGGCGAGACCGGCCAGGGTCAGCGGGTGCATGCGCCCGCCAATCAATTCATTCATCAACTTGATGGAAGGGTGCCAGAGCCACTCCCGCCTGGGAATGGGGTTGATCCATGCCAGCCTGGGATAGTGCTGCTGCAGGCGGGCGAGCCACACCTGGCCCGCCTCCTCGTTCCAGTACTCGACGCTGCCACCCGGCCAGCTGATCTCGTAGGGGCCCATCTTCGCATCCCCCACCAGGATCACCCTGTAGTCGCTGCCGTAAGTGCGCAGCAGGCGCAGGGTGTCGAATCGCTCCTCGGTCCGGCGATTGTTGTCTTGCCAGACGAAGTCGTAGAGGCAGTTGTGAAAATAGAAGAACTCCAGATGCTTGAACTCGTGGCGCAGGGCCGAGAACAGCCGCTGTACCTCGGCCACGTGGGCATCCATGGAGCCCCCGACATCGAAGAACACCAGCAACTTGATGCCATTGCGGCGCTCGGGCCTCAGCTTCACATCGAGCCAGCCCTGGCGGGCGGTGCTCTGGATGGTGTCATCGAGATCCAGCTCATCCGGGCTGCCCTTGCGCACCCAGCGCCTCAGCTTGCGCAGCGCCAGCTGGATGGCGCGCTGGCCCAGGGGGGAGTCATCGTCGCTGAAGTTGCGATAGTGGCGCGCCTCCCACACCTTGGCCGCCTTGCCCTGTCGCCCCTCTCCCCCCATGCTGACCCCTTCCGGGTGAAAGCCGCCGTGACCGAAGGGGCTGCTGCCCCCGGTCCCCACCCACTTGTTGCCGCCGGCGTGACGCTCTTTTTGCTCCGCCAGCCGCTGGTTGAGGGTCTCCAGCAGCTTGTCGAGCCCGCCGAGGGATTGCAACAGTGCCTTCTCTTCCGGACTCAGCAGCCGCTCGAACTCCTGGCGCAGCCACTCATCCGGCAGGGTCTCAGGCAACAGGGGGTTGGCCTGCAGGCCGTCGTAATACTCGGCGAAGGCGCGATCGAAGCGATCGAAGTGGGCCTCGTCCTTGACCAGCAGGCAGCGAGACAACAAGTAAAAGTCATCCATGTCGAGGCGGGCGAGCCGGGCCGCCAGGGCCTGGTGCAGATCCAGCAATTCGCGCAGCGAACAGGGCAGCTTGTGGCGCCGCAGATGGGTGAAAAAATCGATCAGCATTCAGCGACCGCGCCGCGCCAGGAAGGCCAGCTTCTCGAACAGGTGCAGATCCTGTTCGGTCTTGAGCAGGGCGCCATACAACGCAGGCACCAGCTTGCCCGGCTCGCGGGTGCGCATCGCCTCGGGGGAGATGCCGTCGGCCAGCAGCAGCCGGATCCAGTCCAGCAGCTCTGAGGTGGATGGCTTCTTGCGCAGCCCCTCCACCTCCCGCAGCTCGAAGAACAGCGCCATCGCCTCGTCCAGCAGCTCTTCTTTCAGTCCGGGATAGTGCAGCTGGACTATGGCCTGCATCTCGGCCTTGTCGGGGAAGCGGATGTAATGAAAGAAGCAGCGGCGCAGGAAGGCATCCGGCAGCTCTTTTTCGTTGTTGGAGGTGATGATGACCACGGGGCGCTGGCGAGCCTTGACCCGCTCGCCGGTCTCGTAGACGTCGAACTCCATCCGATCCAGCTCCAGCAGCAGATCGTTGGGAAACTCGATGTCGGCCTTGTCGATCTCGTCGATGAGCAGCACAGGCCGCTGATCGGCCGCGAACGCCTGCCACAGCTTGCCACGGCGAATGTAGTGGTTGATGTCCTCCACCCGCGGATCGCCGAGCTGTGAGTCCCGCAGCCGCGCCACCGCATCGTATTCATAGAGCCCCTGCTGGGCCTTGGTGGTGGACTTGATGTGCCAGGCGATGAGATCGGCGCCGAGCGATTCGGCAACCGCCTCGGCCAGCACCGTCTTGCCGGTGCCGGGTTCCCCCTTAATCAGCAGCGGTTTCTCCAGCAAGATGGCGGCATTGACTGCCATACTCAACGCCTCTGAGGCGAGGTAGCGATCGCTTCCTGCAAATCCCATAACGTCCATTCCTTTGGCGGCGGGAGACCCGAGCAAGGCCTAGGTAAGAAAGAATAAGTTCTATATGTTGTAATAACATATTGTTATAACGATTCGTCACTTCTCATTCAGAAACCACAGGGTAATCTTGTTTCATCGCCTTAACAAACACAGGGATAGCACCATGAGCAAAATTTTTGAGGACAACAGCCAGACCATAGGCAACACCCCACTGGTTCGTCTCAATCGTGTTACCAAGGGCCGCGTGCTGGCCAAGATCGAGAGCCGCAACCCCAGCTTCAGCGTCAAGTGTCGGATCGGCTCCAACCTCATCTGGGATGCCGAGAAACGCGGCGTGCTGACCAAGGGCAAGGAGATCATCGAGCCCACCAGCGGTAACACGGGCATTGCTCTGGCATTCGTGGCCGCGGCCCGTGGCTATCCCATCACCCTGACCATGCCGGCCACCATGAGCCTGGAGCGCCGCAAGCTGCTCAAGGCGCTGGGCGCCAACCTGGTGCTGACCGAAGGTCCGCTCGGCATGAAGGGCGCCATCGCCAAAGCCAACGAGATCCTCGAATCCGAGCCGGGCAAGTATGTGTTGCTGCAACAGTTCGAAAACCCCGCCAACCCCGAGATCCACGAGCTGACCACAGGCCCCGAGATCTGGGACGCCACCGACGGTGACGTCGATGTGTTCGTGGCCGGTGTCGGTACCGGTGGCACCATCACAGGCGTCTCCCGCTTCTTCAAGCAGACCAAAGGCAAGGCTATCATCTCGGTCGCGGTCGAACCCTCCGAGTCCCCCGTCATCAGTCAGAAGTTGGCCGGTGAAGAGATCAAGCCAGGTCCGCACAAGATCCAGGGCATAGGTGCCGGTTTCATACCGGGAAACCTGGATCTTAGCCTGCTGGACAGAGTCGAGCAGGTGAGCAGCGAGGAGTCCATCGAGATGGCTCGCCGCCTGATGGAAGAAGAAGGCATTCTGGCGGGGATCAGCTCGGGGGCCGCCGTGGTGGCCGCCGCCCGTCTGGCCGAGCTGCCGGAGTTCGAGGGCAAGACCATCGTAGTCGTGCTGCCAAGCGCCGCCGAGCGTTACCTCTCCAGCGCCCTGTTCGCCGGGGTATTCAGCGAGCAGGAATTGCAGCAGTAATTGATCGTCTTACATCAAAACAACGGCGCTCTTCGGAGCGCCGTTTTCTTTATGAGCTAAACTCAGTAGTCGACAGTGTCAGTCGGCCCCTTATTTTTTGGGGTAAAATAACAAATTTGGATGTGACAAAAAAAGCAGACATTCTGTGATAAATCTCATATCCTGTGCCGCGTCACGAGGTGTTTGCTGGTTAAGTATCACAAGGTAACAAAATGTTATTTTTCGTTATAAATTAATTTCAAGCCAGTCATGGCGCGGCTTGTAGCCCGATAACGAAAAGACTTGGTCAGGACGCCGAATACTGCACAGAAAATTGACCTGGATTAAACCATTGCGGGTCTGATTTCGTTACTTTACAACATATCCATACTGACACGGTGAGACAGGAGGCCTCATAAGCGTCCATCTCTCCACACAATATCAATAATATGGGGTGAAACCATGTACGAGAAGTCTGTTGTTATTACTGCTGAAAACGGCCTGCACACCCGTCCTGCAGCTCAGTTCGTGAAAGAAGCTAAAGAATTCCAAAGCGAGATCACTGTGGTCTCCGGTGGCAAATCCGCCAGCGCCAAGAGCCTGTTCAAGCTGCAGACCCTGGGCCTGACCAAAGGCACCAACGTGACCATCCAGGCCGATGGCCCGGACGCTCAGAAAGCCGTTGAGAAGCTGGTTGCCCTGATGGACGAGCTGGAGTAATCCAGCTTTATTCCTCCCCCACAGTCGTTTTAATAGGAAGGATTATGATATCTGGCATTCTTGCGTCCCCCGGTATCGCATTCGGTAAGGCGCTTCTTCTGAAAGAAGATGAAATCGTTATCAATCAGGGCAAGATCTCTGTTGACCAGATTGACGCCGAGATCAACCGCTTCCTCGAAGCCCGCACCCAGTCAGCCGCACAGCTGGAAGCCATCAAAGAGATGGCAGGTCGCACCTTCGGTGAGGAAAAAGAGGCCATCTTCGAAGGCCACATCATGCTGCTCGAAGATGAGGAGCTGGAAGGGGATATCAGATCCTTCATCAAAGACAACAAGGCTTCCGCCGACAAAGCCATCTATGAGGTGATCGAGCAGTATGCCAAGATGATGGCCGAGCTGGATGACCCCTATCTGCGTGAGCGCGCCACCGACTTCCGTGACATCGGAACCCGTCTGGTGAAGAACGTGCTGGGCATCGCCGTTGTCAACCTGAGCACCATCGACGAAGAGGTCATCCTGGTCGCCAAAGACCTGACTCCGTCTGAAACCGCTCAGATCAACCTGAAATACGTGCTGGGTTTTGTCACCGACATCGGTGGCCGTACCTCTCACACCTCCATCATGGCCCGCTCCCTGGAGCTGCCGGCCATCGTGGGCACCAACGACATCACCGCGCGCGTCAACAATGGCGAGATGCTGATACTGGATGGGATCAACAACCAGATCATCATCAACCCGACCGCCGAGCAGCTGGCTGAGGCCAAGAAATTCCAGGCCCAGTTCCAGGCCGAGAAAGACGAGCTGGCCAAGTTGAAAGATCTGCCCGCCATCACCCTCGATGGTCATCAGGTCGAAGTGTGCGCCAACATCGGTACCGTCAAGGATACCGAGGGTGCCATCCGTAATGGCGCCGAAGGCGTGGGTCTGTACCGTACCGAGTTCCTGTTCATGGACCGCGATGCGCTGCCGACCGAAGATGAGCAGTTCAAGGCCTACAAAGAAGTGGCAGCGGCCATGCCGGATCAGCCGATCATCGTCCGCACCATGGACATCGGCGGCGACAAAGAACTGCCTTACATGAATTTCCCGAAAGAGATGAACCCCTTCCTGGGCTGGCGTGCCGTGCGCATTTTCTTCGATCGCGAAGACATCATGCACGCCCAACTGAAGGCCATTCTGCGTGCCTCTGCCTTTGGCAAACTGCGCATCATGTTCCCGATGATCATCTCCGTCGAAGAGTTCCGCAGCCTCAAGGCGACCGTGGAGCAGCTGAAGGCTGAACTGCGTGCCGACGGCAAAGCCTTTGATGAATCCATCGAAGTGGGTATCATGATCGAGACACCGGCTGCTGCCGTGATGGCTCATCATCTGGCCAAGGAAGTGGATTTCTTCAGTATCGGTACCAACGACCTGACCCAGTACACCCTGGCCGTCGATCGTGGTAACGAGATGATTTCCGCCATGTACAACCCGCTGTCACCCTCCGTCCTGACCCTGATCAAGATGGTAATCGACGCTTCCCATGACAATGGCAAGTGGACCGGTATGTGCGGTGAACTGGCTGGTGACGAACGCGCCACCCTGCTGCTGCTGGGTATGGGTCTGGATGAGTTCTCCATGAGCGCCATCTCTGTACCACGTATCAAGAAGCTTATCCGTAACACCAACTTCGAAGATGTGAAGGCAATGGCAGACCAGGCTCTGAGCTATGCGACCGCCGCCGAAATCGAAGCCTGTGTAGATAACTTTATTAAGCAGAAGGCAGTCTGCTAAGATCGGCTGCAAACAGCGACAATCATCTCTAGGAGCTTTACTATGGGTCTGTTTGATAAACTGAAGAAACTGGTTTCCGATGACAGCTCTGACACCGGCGGCATCGAAATCTTTGCCCCCCTGTCAGGGGAAATCGTACCGATCGAAGACGTGCCTGACGTTGTCTTCGCCGAGAAGATCGTCGGTGACGGCATCGCCATCAAGCCGGCTGGCAACAAGATGGTTGCGCCGTGTGACGGCACCATCGGCAAGATCTTCGAGACCAACCACGCGTTCTCTCTGGAATCCGACTCTGGTATCGAGCTGTTCGTTCACTTCGGTATCGACACCGTCGAGCTGAAAGGCGAAGGCTTCACCCGTATCGCTCAGGAAGGTCAGAAGGTCAAGCGCGGTGATACCATCATCGAGTTCGATCTGGCTATTCTGGAAGCGAAAGCCAAGTCTACCCTGACGCCTGTGGTCATCTCCAACATGGATGAGATCAAAGAGCTGATCAAGATGACTGGCGCCGTGACCGTGGGCGAGACTCCGGTGATCCGCATCAAGAAATAATGCGCCGCTGGCCTGTGCCAGCTGCCGCAACGAAAAACCGAAGCCCTGGGCTTCGGTTTTTTTATGGGCCAGGATCCGTTGACGACGGCCCCCCTCGCCCATCGCCAACCGGCCGCCCAGCGCCTCGGTCCGATACCGAGTCACAACCCTAACCTGCCTCCAATCCCTGATCCACACCACGCGGAGTCACGGGGCTGCCCGTCACGAGGGCCAATGATCCAGCGGCATGGCCCCCGGCATCGGCTGAGTCATATAATCCGAGCAGAACCAGCCCATCACCCGTTTCTCATCGGCACGGCCATAACAGGCAGGGTGGCCGCCGTATCGCCCGCGCCTGAAGCTGCCTGTCGGCCACCGCTTGGGAGCTGGGGTAAAATGTCAGAAAGTTATCGAGATCAAGGTTTTGGCAAGCAAGCCTTGTAACATGGAGACGATCAAGACCGGGTCCGGGCACAGGAAGCGAGCCCAAAGAGACAGAGACAGAGGCAGAACCAGAGCGGATGCAACGGGCACCCCGAGCAGGAGATAAGCATGTTGAAGAATACGGAACAACGTTATGGCAGCCTGAGCATCGGGCTGCACTGGCTGACCCTGCTGTTGATGATCGCCGTCTACAGCCTGATGGAGTTCAGGGACATCTTCCCCAAGGGCTCCGCCGGCCGCGATGCGATGAAGGAGTGGCACTTCATGCTGGGTCTGCTGATCCTGGCACTGGTGGTGGTGCGCCTGCTGGTGCGTTTCAGCAGCCCGTCACCGCGCATCAAGCCCGCACCCTCTCCCCTGATGCTCAGGCTGGCCCACCTCGCCCATCTGGCGCTGTACGGCTTTCTGCTGCTCACCCCGCTGCTGGGCTGGCTGCTGCTGAGCGCAGGGGGCAAGCCTATCCCCTTCTTCGGAGCCGAGTTGCCCGCCCTGATGGCGCCGGATGATGGCCTGAAGGGGACCATCAAGGAGCTGCACGAGACGCTGGCCAACATCGGCTATGCCCTGATCGCCCTGCACGCCCTGCACGCCCTGCACGCCGCCGCGGCCCTCTATCACCACCATGTGCTCAAGGACAACACCCTGACCAATATGCTGCCCGAGAAGAGATAGCCCCCAGGACCGGGCACACCAACAAACAGACCCCTATCATGGGGCCTGTTTATTGGTCGATGCATCGTCCTCAGGGCAAGACCACCCGGCTCTCGCCGCCACCGAGGGCCTCGACCCTTATTTGCACACCGATGCGTTCCACCAGGGTCTGGACGTGGGAGATGACCCCGATCTGGCGGCCCGCCGCCTGCAAGGAGTCGAGGCTGGAGAGCGCGAGATCCAGGCTGTCCGGATCCAGGGTGCCGAATCCCTCGTCGATGAACAGCGACTCGACCTGGGTCTGGCGGGAGGAGAGGCTGGAGAGCGCCAGCGCCAGCGCCAGCGACACCAGGAAGCTCTCACCGCCGGAGAGGGAGTCCACCGAACGCACCTCGTCCCCCATGTCGAGATCCACCACCTGCAGCGCCAGATCGGTGCCGGGCACCCGCTCCAGCCGGTAGCGCGGCGACAGCTCGGCGAGCTGGGCATTGGCCTCCAGCAGCAGGCGCTCCAGGGTGAGGCTCTGGGCGAAGGTGCGGAATTTGGCACCGCTGGCCGACCCTATCAGCTCGGACAGCTGTTGCCAGTGATCCACCACCCCCTGCTGGCGGGCCAACTCTGCCTGCAGGCTCCCCGCCTTGAGCGCCGCCGTCTCGGCCTGGGCCAGGGTGCTCTTGCACTGGAACAGCTGCTCCTCCAGCTCGCGGCACAGCGCCGTGCTGGTGGTGAGGCGCTGGCTCAGCTCCTCGGTGGAGAGCGCGGTCAGCTCCCCATGATGCTCGCGGTAACGCTCCAGCTTGGCCTCCTCTTGCGCCTGCGCCCGCTGGCGCTCCCCAAGCCGGGTTCTGGCCTCGGCCAGGGCATCTTCCAGCCGCTGCAAGGCGGCGCGCCGCACCTTGAGCTCATCCGGGCTGATAGCCAGCAGCCGGCGCAGATCATATTCGGCGATGCCGAGCGCACTGGCCTGCGCCGCCCAGCGCCCCTGCACCTCGCGCCGCCGCCGGCTGCTCAGCTGCCTGTCCTGCTCGAGGTGAGTGAGCCGGGTCCTGAGCTCGGTCTGTCGCTCCCTGGCGGCCCGCAGGGCGGTCACCGCCTCCTCAAGCCGGCTGGTCGCCTGCTGCAAGCGCTGCTGCCATTCGTGCTCGACCTGGGCGATGGCGCGGCCATCGAGACAGGCCTCGCGGCTGGCCAGCAGCCCCTGGCGCTGCTGTTCGCCCTCCTTGTAGTCGCGCTCCAGCTTGTGCAGCAGCGCGTTCTGGCCCTGCACCCGCACCTCCTGGGCGCTCAGGATCGGAGTCAGGCTGGCGAGCTCGTTGCCGAGTTGCTCCCACTCCTCCTGCCCCTGCAGATAGGCCTCGCAGCTCTGCTGCCACTCCTGCCAGCGCTCACCCTCAATCCACTGGCGCCAGGGCTCTGCCCCCATCTGCTGATCGAGCCTGGCCTCCCCCTGTGCCAGACGCTGGCGCAGGGTGATCTCCTGCTCGGCCAGCGCCTTCAGCTCGGCCTCCCAGGCTACCTTCTGGCGCTCGTCTTCGTGCCACTGCAGCTCACACTGCTGATACCGGACGTTGAGTTGGGCCAGTTGCTCCCGCAGCCTCGCCAGCTGCTGCTGCCCCTGCTGGGCCTGCTGCAACTGCTGTTGACCGGCCACCAGTTCGTGCTCCAGGGCCTCCCCCTGGGCCAGTAGCTCGGCCTGCAGCTCGACCCACTCCGCCGGGCTCTGGCGCGGTGGCAGGCCACGCCCTCCCAGCAGTGACCAACGCTGGCTCAGCTGTTCGGATCTCGCCGCCAGCTCGGGCTGATGCTGCTGGCGGGCGGCTAGCTGGCGAGCCAGTTCGAGCCCTTCGCTCTCCTCCTGGATGTGCTGATGATGGAGTCGCTCCCAGTCGAGATCCAGCTGACGGACGCGCTCGGCCAACTGCGCCAGTATGCCAGCCACCTGGGGCTGGCTCTGACGGTAGGGGTGCTCCTCGGCGCCGCAGAGCGGGCAGGGATCCCCCTCCTGGAGCACGTGACGATGCTGCTCGAAACTGGCCACGGCGCGGGCCTGCTCCAGGGCATGGCGCGCCTCCTCCCGCTGGGTGCCGAGCCGCGCCAAGGCGGGCTCCAGCTCATCGCGCTGGGCGGCGAGCCGGGCCAGCTGCTGCTCGAGCATGCCGATCTCTTGCCACAATCGCTGCTGCTGTTCGCTGTGATTGCGACCCGCCTGTGCCAGCTCCAGCAGCTGCCGCACCCGCGCCAGCTGCTCGGTCCGGGACTGACGCTGCTCCTGCGCCCTGGCAACCTGGGCGTCCCACTCTTGCGCCTGCGCCTGATCGTGTTGCTGCTGCAGACGCGCATGCTCCTGCTGCCAATGGTCGCGCTCCTGTTGCCCCTGCTCGAGGCGAGCCTGCAGATCGCGCAGGGCATGACCCTTGTGTTCATGGCTCTGCAGCAAGCGCTGCAGCAGCGCCTTGTTCTCGGCCCAGTCCTGCATGGCCGCCAACAGGGGTTGCCACTGGCGCGCCAGCGGGGCCAGCGTCTTGCGCTCCTCGAGCCAGCTCGCCCACTGCCGGCGGCGATCCTCGAGCGCCTGCGCCCGCTCGCGCTGCTGCTGCCACTCCTGTTGCAGCTGGAGTTGCAGGGTTCGCGCCTGCGCGCCCTGCTGCTGGATCTCCTGCAACTGGCCGGCCTTCTCCCGGATGCGGGTATCGAGATCCTGTGCCCGCTTGAGCTCGGGTTGCAGGGCCCCCCACTCCCGCTCGGCGCTCAGCTTGCCCGCCAGCAACTGTTGCTCACGCAGGGCGGCCTGTTGCTGCGCCTGCGAGGACAGCTCAAGCTCGGGTCCCAACTGGCCGATCAGCTGCTCCTGCTGCTGCACCTCCTGGTCGAGGCGGGCCAGCTCGTCGTGATCCGCGCGGGCCACCTGGGCCTGCTCGGCGCGGCCAAACTCCTCCCGCTCCGGGGCCGCCTGGGCATGGGCCGCCTCGGCGTCAGCCAGCGCGGCCTGTCCCTCTTGGCAGGCGAGGCGCAGGGCGGTGATACGATCGTTGAGGTCGCGCAAGTCCTGCAACAGCTGACGCTGCTGCTGCTCGTGCTTGAGACTGGTGGAGAGGCGCTGCTGCTCGGCGACCCAGTGCTCGCGGGTCGCCTCGTCCATCAGCGCCACGTCGCCGAGCCGTTGGCCTATGGTCGCGAGCGTCTGCTGCTCGGCCCGGGCCCGCTCATGGGTCTGTACCGAGATGGCGGAGTAGAGCTCGGTGCCCGTCATCCGCTCCAGCAGCGCCGAGCGCTCGTCGGCGCCCGACTTGAGGAAGGCGGCGAACTCCCCCTGGGGCAGGATCACCGCGCGGCGGAACTGCTCCCAGGAGAGGCCCACCAGCTCGTCGATGCGCTCCTGCAACTCCCGCTTGCTGCCGGAGAAAATCTGGCCGGTAACGACGTCGGTCAGGCTGCGCTCCTGGGCCTGAAAACGCCCCTCCGAGCGGTTGCGGGCCCGGCGCACCGCCCAGCGTGCCAGCCAGATGCGACCGTCACAGCCGAGAAACTGCACCTCGGCAGCGCCGCTGGCATGGCCACGGCTGAGGATGCCGCGCACGTCGTTGGCCTTGAGCTTCTCCTCGTCATCCGCCCGCCCCACCTCGGCCACGTGCTTGCGATTGGCGATGAAGCGCGGCATCTCGTCATAGAGTGCGAGGCAGATGGCGTCGAGCAGGGTGCTCTTGCCCGCGCCGGTATTGCCCGTGATGGCAAAGAGCCCAGCGGCCCCCAGGGCGCCACGGGTGAAGTCGATGGCGAAGGCTCCGGTCAGGCTGGCCAGGTTCTCACCGCTGAGAGACAAGATTTTCATGCTTCGGACTCCTTGACCTGCGCCAGGATCTCTTCAAACGAGGCCACCAGTTCGGCCTCTGGTTCACCGTCAAACTGGCGCTGATAGCAGAGCCTGAACACCTCGGTCGGCGAGAGTTCATCCAGCCTGCGCCGGCTGGCACCATCGGCCAGCCCCTGACCCGAGCCCTGATAGCGGGTGCTGATGCGGGCCAGCCGCACCGGCTTGCCCGCCATCGCCGCCAGGATCCGCTCGCGGATGCGAGCCTCGGGCTTGGGCAGCAGCAGGCGTACCTCGAGGAAGGGTTGCGCCTCCTGGGGGCACTCGGGCAGGGAGAGCGCCTCTATGGCTTTGAGCGCCGCGTCGAGTTCACTCTCCGGTAGCCGGATCATCTCGACGCTGCGGGGCACGGGGAGTCGCTCCAGCCCCGCCAGTTTGCCATCTTCGAGCGTCACCTCCAGCACCTGATGGTTGTAGTTCGCCTCTGCCAGCGACAGCGGCAGCGGCGAGCCGCTGTAGTGCACCGCCGTGGCCGGGCTCTGGGCCAGATGCAGGTGACCGAGCGCCGTGTAGTCGGCACCTGCGAAGATGTCGGCGGGCAGGGCGTGCTGATTACCGCCGAGCACCCGCCGCTCGGACAGCTCGGAGAGCTGGCCCGCCGCCAGATAGGCATGGCCCATGGCGATCAGCGCCTGGCCGGGCTCGCAGCGTGCGCGCCCCGCGCCCAGCACCTCGGCATAGACCTGGCGCACCCCCTCGATCAGCCGATCCTGCCCCTCTTCCAACTGCTCGACCCGCAGATCGCTGCTGCGCAGGAAGGGCACGGCGGCGCACCAGGCCGCAATCTTGCCCTCCTGGTCTTGCAGCGGCACCAGCAGGCGCTCGGTCTCGAGCCGCCCCTCCCCATCCCGGCTGATGCTGCCCACCAGGTGCAGATCGAAGGCCCGCAGCAGCTCGTGGGGGGCATCCAGCTTGGAGGGGGAATCGTGGTTGCCGCCGATCAGCACCATGTTGAGCCTGGGCATCTCGGCCCGCAGCCGGGCCAGGAAGCGGTAGAGCTGTTGCCAGGCGCTGGCGGGGGGATTGGCGGTATCGAACAGATCCCCTGCCACCAGCAGGGCATCGATCTGCCGGCTCTTGATGGTGTCGGCCAGCCAGTCGAGGAAGGCGTCGTGTTCGAAGCGGCGCTCGTGGCCATGGAGTTGATGACCCAGATGCCAGTCGGCGGTGTGCAGGATTTTCATGAGAAGGCGGCTCGGATTGTCGAATCGATCTGTCGAATCAATCTGTAGAATCAATAGGGGAGCGGTGCCGGCGGCACCCGATGCAGACAAGATGCGGATCTGCCATCACTTTTTCAAGCAAAACAGGCCGCCGGCGTCAGATTCAGGCGGTCGGGAAGCACATCCGGTATTGGGGGTGACCGGTCAGCGGATCGGACTGCTCCCCCGCGATCACGAAGCCGTGACGCCGGTAGAAGCGCACTGCCGGCTCGTTCTCCACGAACACCCGGGTATGCAGCTTGCCCTCCTGCAGCTTGGCCTCCTGCAGCAGGGCATGGCCGACCCCGCGTCCCTGCCGGTCGGGGCGCACGAACAGCGCCGCCAGGAAATCCTCCACCAGCGCCATGAAGCCGAGCAGCTCACCGCGCTCCTCGTATACCCAGATGCGGGCATGATCGAGGTAGCGGGTGCGCAGCTCCTCCTGGGCCTGCCACCAGCAGGAAGCGTCAACAAAATCATGAGCCTGCAAGGATGCCAGCAGCCAGATCTCGACTATCTCTTCCATGTCTTCCGGCCTGCTCGCTCTCAACATTTCCGCATCCTTGTTAACAAACTCGACACAGGCAGTCTAGGGGAGTTTGATGACACGATGGGGGTGAAACAGGACTCCCTGTGAACTCGATCTCCCTTTATTTAGCGAGAATGATTGGCTGATCACAAAGCGCCTCTCTAGTACAATGCCCGCCGGACAATCTATGAGACCGAGGACGCCATGTGGTTTAAAAACCTGCAGATTTATCGCTTTACCCGCCCCTTTGACCTGACCGTGGATCAGCTGGAAACCCAGCTCGAGGCCTGTGCCTTCACTCCCTGTGGCAGTCAGGACATCTCCCGGTTCGGTTGGGTCAAGCCCCTCGGCAAATTCGGCTCAACCCTGACCCACAGCGCCTCTGGCCACATCCTGCTCTGCGCCCGCAAGGAAGAGAAGATGCTGCCGGGCACGGTGATCAAGGAGATGCTGGCGGAGAAGGTCGAAGCGATCGAATTCGAGCAGGGCCGCGCCCTCAAGAAGAAGGAGAAGGAAGCGCTGAAGGAGGAGATCCTCCACACCCTGCTGCCCCGTGCCTTCAGCCGCACCAGTCAGACCTTCGCCTGGATCAATCCGGCCGACAACCTGATGGTGGTGGACGCAGGCTCCGCCAAGAAGGCGGACGATCTGCTGGCCCTGCTGCGCAAGAGCATCGGCACCCTGCCGGTGGTCCCGGTGGCCCTCAAGAACCCACCCGAGATCACCATGACCGAGTGGCTGAACGAGGGTAACCTGCCCGCCAGCTTCACCCTGGAAGACGAGGCCGAGCTGCGCAGCGCCATGGAGCACGGTGGCATCATCCGCTGCAAGCAGCAGGATCTGATGAGCGAGGAGATCAAGAATCACCTGGCCAACGACAAGCTGGTGACCAAGCTGGCCCTGAACTGGGGCGAGACCCTGAGTTTCGTGCTGGGGGACGATCTCTCCATCAAGCGTCTCAAGTTCAGCGAAGAGCTGCGCGAGCAGAACGACGATGTGACCAGCGAAGATCCCGCCGCCCGGCTGGATGCGGACTTCGCCCTGGTGACCGCCGAGCTGGCCCAGTTCATCCCGGCGCTGTTTGCCGTCCTGGGTGGCGAAGAGCAGTCCATCTAGCCGAGCCGACCAGATAGGATAGTCCCCTGGCGACAGGAGTCATCGCAAGCAACCGCCCTTCACTTAACAAAAAGGGCGGTTTTTTTATGTGTCGAGCCAGGGTGCCGGAGGCAGTCCCCGCCTCAGAGCGCGCCGCGATCCAGGAGCGTGCGGTGCAGCCGCTCGGCCAGGGTGCGATAACCCGCCCCATTGAGATGCACCGCATCGGACTTGAACTCGGGGCTGCGCAGCAGCTCGCCGATGCTCTCCTCGTCCAGCACCAGCTGGTATTGCTCCGCGAGCTCGGCGTAGAGCGGCGCCCCCGTGGCGAACAGGGACCTGCGGGGCACGGCCACCAGCAACAGCTGGGCACCGCTGCCCTGCACCGCCTCTATCATGGCGGCCAGGTTGGCCTTGAGCGCCGCCTCCCCGCTGCCGCGCAGTATGTCATTGCCCCCCTCCAGCAAGATCACCAGCGCGGGCCTGTGCTCGGCCAGCAGCGCCGGCAAGCGGGCCCTGCCCGCCTGACTCAGCTCGCCCGAGACCCCGGCGTTGATGACGGGGTGACCGCTCAGAGCGGCCAGCACACTGGGGTAGCTCTGAGTCGGGCTGGCGCCGCGCCCCTCGGTCAGGCTGTCGCCGAACGCCAGTATGGTCTCCCCCGCCCCCAGGGGCCTGAAGCCCGGCTCGCCGCAGGCCGTCAGCAGCAGGCAGAGCAGCCCCATCACGCATCTTCTCATCCCTCTCCCCCAAGCCCGCCGGGCTCCTCCGTGGATATGTCTGTAACCATATGAGTAGCAAGACAATCTTTCAATGAAGCCTCGATTGTGCCACATTCCAGCCTGGTGTTGAAAAAACAGACAAGGAGAGTGTCATGTCCCTCAAGCCCCTCGGCCTGCTGGTGGCCTTCGGCCTGCTCGCCGGTTGCGCCCCCCAGAATGGCTTCCATTATGTGCCCCCGCCCCAGACCCTGCTCGCCCCCGAGGCGGCCAGCAGCTGGACCGACAAGCAGGGCTGGCAGGGCCGTGACTTCATGGTGGCCGCCGCCAATCCGCTGGCGGTGGATGCCGGCTATCAGATCATCAAGGCCGGCGGCAGCGCGGTGGATGCCGCCATCGCCGTCCAGCTGGTGCTGACCCTGGTGGAGCCCCAATCCTCCGGCATCGGCGGTGGCTCCCTGCTGCTGGTGTGGGATGGCAAGCGGGTGAGCGCGGTGGATGGCCGGGAGACCGCCCCCGCCGCGGCGACGGATCAGCTGTTCATGCGAGACGGCAAGCCGATGGCGTTCTACGACGGCGTGGTGGGCGGTCGCTCGGTCGGTGTCCCCGGCACGGTGCGCGCGCTGGCGCTGGCCCATCAGCGCTATGGCAAGCTGCCCTGGGCCCAGCTGTTCGAGCCGGCCATCACGCTCGCCGAGCAGGGCTTCATCATCAGCCCACGGCTGGCCAGCTTGCTGCAAAAGGATCCCTATCTGGCCAAGGATCCCGACGCTCGCGCCTACTTCTATCTGCCGGATGGCACCCCGCGGGCCGCCGGCAGCAGGCTCAGCAACCCGGCGCTGGCCGGGGTGCTGCAGACCCTGGCCCGGGAGGGGGCCGACGCCTTCTATCGGGGGCCGCTCGCCGAGGCCATGGTGGCCAAGGTGCACCAGCACCCCACCAACCCCGGCGTGCTGGCGGCCGCGGATCTGGCCAGCTACAGCGCCAAGCTGCGGGACGGCCTCTGCTTCGACTATCGCCAGAGCGAGGTGTGCGGCTTCCCGACCCCCTCCTCCGGCACCATCGCCCTGGGCCAGATCTTCGGCATGCTGGAGAGCCGCGACATGGCGGCCCTCAAGCCGGTGCCCACGGCCGACGGCCGGCTGGCAGCATCAAGCGAGGCCATCCACCTCTACAGCGAGGCGGCGCGGCTCGCCTTCGCCGACCGCAACCAGTATGTGGCAGACGGCGACTTCGTCGGCGTGCCGGTGCAGGGGCTGCTCGACAAAGGCTACCTCGCCGAGCGCGGCAAGCTGATCGGCACCCGCTCCATGGGGATCGCCCAGCCCGGCACGCCGCCACTGGCGCTGACCCGCGGCAAGGACGCCACCCCTGAGCTGCCCTCCACCAGCCACGTCTCCATCGTCGACAAGGCGGGGATGGCGGTCTCCATGACCAGCTCCATCGAGGATGGCTTCGGCTCGCGGCTGATGGTCAACGGCTACCTGCTCAACAACCAGCTCACCGACTTCTCCTTCACCTCGGTGGATGCCGCCGGTCTGCCGGTCGCCAACCGGGTCGAGCCTGGCAAGCGCCCGCGCTCCTCCATGTCGCCCCTGCTGGTGTTTGACAAGCAGACCGGCGAGCTGGAGATGAGCCTCGGCTCCCCCGGTGGCTCGGCCATCATCAACTACGTGGGCAAGACGCTGCTCGGCACCCAGGATTGGGGGCTGAACCTGCAGCAGGCCATCAACCTGCCCAACTTCGGCAGCCGCAACGGCCCCACCGAGCTGGAGCAGGGGCGCACGCCCCAGGTTGTGATCGAGGGTCTCAAGGCCAGGGGGCATGAGGTGCTGCTGAACGAGCAGACCTCAGGCCTGCAGGGGGTGGAGCGCAACGCCACCGGCTGGTTTGGCGCCGCCGATCCCAGACGGGAGGGGGTGGCCCGGGGCGAGTGATCGCCGCAAGCTCATCACAGCGGAGGCGGCCAGGGTGCCGCCTCCGCACCTTGTCCGTTTGCCTCGCGTGGCGGCCCGAACAACCAATCACAGATGAATTACTCCTGCCAAGAAAAGGGCAAACATCCCGCCTTCTCCCCTCAGTTTCATTACTTATTCACATTTAATCGCAGATATGGGCATAAATGTGGATAAAGATTGCCAATTCTGCATAAATGTATTATTTTTCAACAGAAACGGCAGCGTTGTCTTCAACACTCTGTGCTTGCTGCGGCCGACACTGTCTCTTTCGCCCCCTGCTCATTGACAGCTGCCCTCTTCGCCCCCGCGGTGATCTGGTAGCCCACTGACTGCCATTAGCGAGGTGACGATATGGACCATTCACTCCCCCTGATCACGACTCTGGTAGGCGGCCTGGTGCTCGCCTATCTGTTTGGCATGCTGGCCCAGCGCCTGCGCATCTCCCCCATGGTGGGCTACCTGGCGGCAGGCGTCGTCTGCGGCCCCTTCACCCCCGGCTATGTGGCCGATCTGAGGCTCGCCCCCGAGCTGGCGGAGATCGGCGTCATCCTGCTGATGTTTGGCGTCGGCCTGCACTTCTCCCTGAAGGATCTGCTGTCCGTCAAACAGATCGCCATCCCCGGTGCCATAGTGCAGATCACCCTGGCGACCCTGCTCGGGCTCGGCCTCTCCCAGCTGCTCGGCTGGAGCATCACCGCCGGGCTGGTCTTTGGCCTGGCGCTCTCAACGGCCAGCACTGTGGTGCTGCTGCGGGCGCTGGAGAGCCGGGGCCAACTCGATACCAGGGAGGGGCGCATCGCCATTGGCTGGCTGATCGTCGAGGATCTGGTGATGGTGCTGGCGCTGGTCCTGCTCCCCATCCTGGCCAAGCTGCAACAGGGCGACGAGGCCCTGACCCTCACGCATATCCTGTGGGATCTCGGTTTCACCCTGGCCAAGGTCGCGGCCTTCATCGCCCTGATGGTCATAGGCGGACGCCGCCTCATTCCCTGGTTGCTGGCCCGCACCGCCGCGACCGGCTCCCGCGAGCTGTTCACCCTGGGGGTGCTCTCCTGCTCACTCGGCATCGCCTTTGGCGCCGTCAAGCTGTTCGGGGTCTCCTTCGCCCTCGGCGCCTTCTTCGCCGGCGTCGTGATGAACGGCTCGCACCTGAGCCACAAGGCGGCCAACGACACCCTGCCATTGCAGGATGCCTTCGCCGTGCTCTTCTTCGTGTCGGTGGGCATGCTGTTTGATCCCGCCGTCCTGCTGCGCGAGCCGCTGGCGGTGCTGGCGACCATCTTCGTCATCATCATCGGCAAGTCGGTGGCGGCCTTCATCATAGTGCGGCTGTTTGGCCACAGCCGACGCACCGCCCTCACCATCTCGGCCAGTCTGGCGCAGGTGGGGGAGTTCTCCTTCATCCTGATGGGGCTGGGCAGCCTGCTGGGGCTGGTGCCGGATGTGGCGCGCGACCTGGTACTGATCGGGGCCTGTTTCTCCATCATGCTCAACCCGCTGGTGTTCAATCAGGCCGAGCGCTGGTTGCGGCGCCACCCTGAGCCGGCGGCGGAAGAGGCCCCCATCCAGTGCCCCCTGCGGGGCCATGTCGTGGTGGTCGGGGCCGGCGCCATCGGCAACCATCTGATCCGGCGCCTGCACGAGCAGGGGCAGACGATGGTGGTCATAGACAGTGACGAGAGCCTGCTCGCCCCCTGGCGCGCCCTGGGGATCAGCTGCCTGGCGGGTCAACCGACTCAGGGGGATCTGCTCGATGCGGCGCTGCCCGATGCCAGCTGGCTGCTGATCACCCTGGATGACAGCCTGCTGGCCGGCGAGGTCGCGGCCATGGCCCGTGAACGGGGAGCCTTGCTGCAAGTGGCGGCCTGCGGCCAAGCGCCCGAGGAGGTGCATCACCTGCGCGGACGCGGCGCTCAGCACGTAGTCCAGAGCCAAGAGGAGGCGGCGCGGCGATTGTGCCAGCTGGTGATCCACTCCCTCCCCGCCGAACCGGATCCGGCCTGACCCCTGGATCGCAGGGCGCAGCACGGCAAGCGCCTGGAATATGCCCCTGGCCCCAGCCCCCTCCCGTCACAAGATGAAAAAATCGAGGCCACCCTGGGGTGGCCTCGTTATGTTCAACGCCTGATAGAAGTCCGCGCCTACACCCCCAGTCGATCCCGCAGGCTGTACCAGGTGGCACCCGCCATGGTGAAGGGGATGCGGAACAGCCGGCCACCCGGGAAGGGGTAGTGAGGCAGTTTGGCGAAGGCATCGAACCGCTCGGCCTGGCCACTCAGCACCTCCGCCAGCAGCTTGCCCGCCAGATGGGTACAGGTCACGCCGTGGCCACTGTAGCCCTGCATGTAGTAGATGTTGTGGCCGATGCGGCCAAACTGCGGCAGACGGGACAGGGTCAGCAGGAAGTTGCCGGTCCAGGTGTACTCCACCTTGACGTCTTTGAGCTGGGGGAAGGTCTGCAGCATCTTGGGGATGATCAGCCGCTCTATGTCCGCCGGATCCCGCGCCCCATAGACCACGCCGCCGCCGTAGAGCAGGCGGTGATCGCCGGTGGTGCGGTAGTAGTCGAGCAGGTAGTTGCTATCTTCCAGGCAGTAGTTCTGCGGCAGGAGGGCGCGGGCCCGCTCCTCCCCCAGCACCTCGGTGGCGATCACCTGGGTGCCGCACGGCATGCTCTTGGACGCGAGCTCGGGCACCAGGTTGCCGAGATAGGCGTTGCCAGCCACCACCACGAAACGCGCCTTCACCGCCCCCTTGGCGGTCTTCACCAGCGCGGGCTGGCCCGGGGTGATGGCGGTGACGGCGGATTGTTCGAAGATCCTGCCCCCCTGCATGCGGATGGCCTCCGCCTCCCCCAGCGCCAGGTTGAGGGGGTGGATATGACCACCACGCTTGTCGAGCAGGCCGCCGACGTAGCGATCGCTCGCCACCACCTCGCGGATCCCGTCCTCATCGAGCAGCTCCAGCTCGTCGTTGCCCCACTGCTGCCAGCGGGCCTGCTGGGCCTTGAGCTCGTGCAGTTGACGCTCGGTCTCGGCGGCAAAGACCCCGCCCTGCTGCAGATCGCACTGGATGTTGTAGCGCTTGATGCGCTCGCGGATGATGTCGCCCCCCTCAAACAACATGGAGCCGAGCAGCCTGGCCTGATCCGGCGGGCAATTCGCTTCTATGGTGTCGATGTCACGGCTGTAGGAGTTGACGATCTGGCCGCCGTTGCGACCGCTGGCGCCGAAGCCCACCCTGGCCGCCTCCAGCACCACCACGGAGTAGCCCTTCTCCACCAGATGCAGCGCGCTGGAGAGGCCGGTGTAACCCGCCCCTATGATGCAGACATCGCACTCCAGCTGCTCGGTCAGGGTCGGATAGGGTGCGTGTTTATTGGCGCTGGCTGCGTAGTAACTGTTTACATGTTCGGTCATGATCCTTGTTTCCTTACCGGTTCTTTTCCAAAACTAGAAGTTGGCCGGGGTATGGGCGCTGACGATGCGGCAGCTCTGCCCCGACGGGTTGCTGAAACTGTGGGGCTCGCCGGTGTCGATCACATAGCTGTCCCCGGCATTGAGCCGATAGGTCTGCCCGGCCAGGGTCAGCAGCACGGATCCCTCCAGTACGGTGCCGACCTCCTCCCCCAGGTGCTTGACCTGGCCCCCGGTGTCCGTGCCGGGGGCGTAGGTCTCCAGCATGAAGCCGAGCTGGCGGCGGTTGTTGCCGTTGTGCACCAGCTTC
Source organism: Aeromonas sp. sif2416 (assembly GCF_019218665.1). NCBI lineage: Bacteria > Pseudomonadati > Pseudomonadota > Gammaproteobacteria > Aeromonadales > Aeromonadaceae > Aeromonas > Aeromonas sp. sif2416. The sequence continues at coordinate 228,541 of NZ_JAHUXC010000001.1, read as the reverse complement.
ATTGAGACCCCCTGGCTACCCAGCTCGATCAGCTGCTCGGCCTTGATCACCACGCTCGGCGTCCTCTCCTCCTCGGCGAAGAAGCGCGACAGCGGCAGCTCGTAGACGCTGAGCAACTTCTGCAGCGAGGCCACCGACGGGCTCACCTTGTTCTGCTCTATCATGCAGATGGCGCCGTGGGTCAGCCCGCTCAGCTCGGCGACCCGACGCTGGGAGAGCCCGAGGCGGCGGCGGGTGGCGGCGAGCCGCTCCCCCATGCTTTTATCCATCCCTTTGCCCGTCAAGGGGTTATCCGTCATGGCCTGCCACTGGGCCTCTCCTTGTGGTTGCTGCATCGCCCACCTCCCTGTGTACCTGCCTAAGTCCTGTGAGCCATCTGGTTAAAATAGCGGACCAATTCCACCGCCGTGTTCGTTATCCTGCACAACCAGGCTGTTCATTATTTTGCACACCTGAGTCCATGAAATCCGATAGAATCGCCCTGACAGCTCCATTTCTAGCATGCAACGGCCGCTTTACTCAAATATATTTAACACTTGAAAAACATTTCGGCTCAATTTATGGTCGTTGTGTGCTTATTATTCTATACGGTGGCATCGTCGGATGAGTTGGCCACCCGGACCCACAATCGAGGCTTCCTATCTATGTCAGCATCGTCAGCATCACAACCCGCTCAGGCTCACGCCTTGCTCAAATCCCTTGCCTATATAGATGGTCACTGGTGCGAGGCCCATGACGGGCGCCAGTTCGCGGTGCTCAACCCGGCCACGGGTGAGGTCATCACCCAGGTGCCCGACATGGGCGAGGCCGACACCCGCCGCGCCATCGAGGCAGCGCACGGCGCCCAGCCCGCCTGGGCCGCCCTCACCGCCAAGGAGCGCAGCACCAGGCTCTATGCCTGGTTCGAGCTCATCATGGCCAACCAGACCGAGCTCGCCCGCATCATGACCCGCGAGCAGGGCAAGCCGCTCGTCGAGGCCAAGGGCGAGGTGGCCTACGGCGCCAGCTTCATCCAGTGGTTCGCGGAAGAGGGCAAGCGCGCCTATGGCCGCACCATCCCGGGCTTCTCGGGGGATAGGCGCCTCGCGACCATCAAGCAGCCGGTGGGCGTGGTGGCCGCCATCACCCCCTGGAACTTCCCCATCGCCATGATCACCCGCAAGGCGGGCCCGGCCCTGGCGGCCGGCTGCACCATCGTCATCAAACCCGCCGCCGAGACCCCGCTCTGTGCGCTGGCGCTGGCGGTGCTGGCCGAGCAGGCGGGCATTCCGGCCGGGGTCATCAACATCATCACCTCCCATCAGGCCTCGGTCGTGGGTGACGAGCTGTGCCGCAACCCCAAGGTGCGCAAGCTCTCCTTCACCGGCTCCACCCGCATCGGCAAGCTGCTGATGCGCCAGTGCGCCGACACCATGAAGCGGCTGTCGCTGGAGCTCGGCGGCAACGCTCCCTTCATCGTGTTTGACGATGCGGATCTCGACGCCGCCGTCGCGGGTGCGCTCGCCTCCAAGTACCGCAACGCGGGCCAGACCTGCGTCTGCGCCAACCGCATCCTGGTGCAGGCCGGCGTCTACGACGCCTTCGCCGACAAGCTGGCCACCGCCGTGCGCGCCTTCAAGGTCGGGGATGGCATGAGCGAGGGCAGCCAGATAGGCCCCCTCATCAACCCGGCCGCCATGGCGAAAGTGACTAGCCTGGTCCGTCAGGCCGAGGCCGCCGGCGCTTGTGTGCTGGTGGGGGGCGAGCCCCATCCCGCCGGCCCGCTGTTCTACCACCCCACCATCCTGACCGAGGTGGCGCAGGACAACCCCATACTGCAGGAGGAGATCTTCGGCCCCGTGGCCCCGCTGGTGCGCTTCGAGACCGAGGCCGAGGCCATCGCCATGGCCAACGACACCCCCTACGGACTCGCCGCCTACTTCTATGGCCGGGACATTGCCCGGGTGTGGCGGGTCGCCGAGCGGCTGGAATACGGCATGGTCGGCATCAACGAGGGGATCATCTCCACCGAGCTGGCGCCCTTTGGCGGCATCAAGGAGTCGGGCCTTGGCCGCGAAGGGGCCAGCGAGGGCCTGGAAGAGTACCTCGAGACCAAATATCTCTGCTTCGGCTCGATTGCATAAAAATACATTTATTGTAATTATTAATTCTTTAATGACAGGGGTGTCTCGAGTCGTCCGCCCCATGACATCACCACAAGGAGAGGGTCAGCAGCCAGGCTGCCGGCCCATCACAGTGAATTGAGGGGCTAGCCCCAGAGGGAGAATAAAGATGAGTAACCAATCCTGGCAGGCCCGCCGTGAAGCCGCCGTGGTACAGGGAGTCGGCACCCTGCTGCCGGTCTTTATCGAGCGGGCGCAGAACGCCGAGCTGTGGGACGTGGAGGGCAATCGCTACATCGACTTCGCCTCCGGCATCGCGGTGCTCAACACCGGCCACAACCATCCCAAGGTGCTCGCCGCCGTGCGCGAGCAGCTCGAGAAGTTCAGCCACACCTGCTTCCAGGTCACTCCCTACGCCGGCTACATCGAGCTGGCGGAGAAGCTGAACGCCCTGGTGCCCGGCCCCACCCCCAAGCGCACCCTGTTCCTCTCCACCGGCGCCGAGGCGGTGGAGAACGCCATCAAGATCGCCCGGGCCCACACCGGCCGCAGCGGCACCATCGCCTTCAAGGGCGGCTTCCACGGCCGCACCATGATGGGGATGGCGCTCACCGGCAAGGTGGTGCCCTACAAGACCGGCTTCGGCCCCTTCCCGGGTGAGGTCTATCACCTGCCCTTCCCGGCCGATTATCTGGGGGTGAGCGAGGCCGAGGCCCTGGCGGCGCTGGATCTCTGCTTCAGCTCGGACATTGAGCCGGCCCGGGTGGCCGCCATCATACTGGAGCCAGTGCAGGGGGAAGGAGGCTTCTACGTCGCCTCCCCGAGCTTCATGCAAGCCTTGCGCAAGATCTGCGATCAGCACGGCATAGTGCTCATCTGTGACGAGATCCAGACCGGCTTCTGCCGCACCGGCAAGACCTTCGCCACCGAATACAGCGGCATAGAGCCGGACATCATGACGCTGGCCAAGAGCCTGGCAGGCGGCTTCCCGCTCTCGGCCGTGGTGGGCAAGAGCGAAATCATGAACGCCGCCAAACCCGGTGGTCTGGGCGGCACCTATGCCGGCTCCCCCATCGCCTGCGCCGCCGCCCTGGCGGTGCTGGAGGTCATCGAGGAGGAGCAGCTCAACCTGAAGGCCCAGACCCAGGGCGAGCAGATCAAGGCCCGCCTGCACCGCCTGGCGGAGCGCTTCGACTGCATCGGCGACATCCGCGGCCCCGGCGCCATGGTGGCCATGGAACTGGTCAAGGGACGGGATGCCACTAAACCTGACCCGGATCTCACCAAGCAGCTGGTGGCCGAGGCGGGCAAACAGGGGCTGGTGTTGCTGGCCTGCGGCGTGCGCGCCAACGTCATCCGCTTCCTGGCCCCCCTCACCGCCCCCCCGGCCCTGATCGACGAGGGGCTGGACCTGCTGGAGCAGGCGCTGGCCGCCGCCAGTCAGGGCTAGCGCCCGGATCTGCCCACCCGCACGAAGGATATCGTCAGATAACTGCAGGCCGTCCATCGCGGACGGCCGCCATATACGGTATCATCGCGCCCCTAAAAAATGATGGCAGGAGCAGTTGGCTCCCTCTGTGACGCATCACGCCGTCATGGAGCCCGTCTCCCTGCTCGGCAGGCGGGCTCTTCACCACTGCATTCTTAGGAGACAGGCCCCATGGCCCCACGCCCCGCGCGACTGAAGAAAACCCTGACCCTGTGGCAAGTGGTCGTGATGGGGTTGGCCTACATGACCCCCATGGTGGTGTTCGATACCTTCGGCATCGTCACCGACATCACCCAGGGTCATGTCACCACCGCCTACCTGCTGGCCCTGGTGGGGGTGCTGTTCACCGCCTCCAGCTACAGCAAGATGGTGCGCCACTACCCGATCGCCGGCTCGGCCTACACCTATGCCCAGCGGGAGTTCTCCCCGGTGGTGGGCTTCATGGTGGGCTGGTCCTCCCTGCTCGACTACATCTTCCTGCCGATGATCAACATGCTGCTGGCCAAGATCTATCTGAGCGCCCTCTTCCCCGGCGTCGAGCCCTGGATCTTCATCCTCGGCATGACGGTGCTGATGACCGCCATCAACCTGCGCGGCATCGATCTGGTGGCCAACCTCAACGGCCTCATCATCTTCATCCAGGTGGCCATCATGCTGGTCTTCCTCGGCCTGCTCGGCCATGGCATCTATCAGGGGGAAGGGCTCGGCACCCTCAGCCTGCAGCCCGTCTACAGCACCAGCACCGAGCTACTGCCGCTGCTGACCGGCGCCACCATCCTCTGCTTCTCCTTCCTCGGCTTCGACAGCCTGAGTGCGCTGTCCGAGGAGACGCCGGAGGCCGGCAAGGTGATCCCCAGGGCCATCATCCTGACCGCGCTGCTTGGCGGCCTCATCTTCGTGGTGGTGGCCTATGCCCTGCAGCTCTACTTCCCGGATGCCTCCCGCTTCAAGGCGCCGGACGCCGTGCTGCCGGAGATCGCCCTCTATGTCGGCGGCAAGCTGTTCCAGAGCGTGGTGCTGGTCTGCGCCTGCGTGGCGGTGCTGGCCTCCGGGCTCTCCTCCCACGCCGGGGTCTCCCGCATCCTCTACGTGATGGGACGGGACAAGGTGCTGCCCCAGCGCACCTTCGGCTACATCCATCCCAAGTGGCGCACCCCGGTGTTCAACATCCTGCTGGTGGGCCTGCTGGCCTTGTCGGCCGTCAGCTTCGATCTGGAGATCGCCCTGGCGCTGATCAACTTCGGCGCCCTGGTGGCCTTCACCGTGGTCAATCTGTCGGTGATCTCCTGCTACTACGTGCGTCAGGGCCGCAACAAGACCTGGCAGGATCGCCTGCAATACCTGGTGCTGCCCCTGCTCGGGGCCGGGACTGTGGCTGTCCTGTGGCTCAACCTGGAGCAGACCTCCCTGATGCTGGGGCTGATCTGGGCCGCCATCGGCGGAATTTACCTGTTTTTGCGCACCACGGTCTGGCGCGTCTCGCTGCCGAGCCACTCGGCGGGAAGCCTTGCCAGCAGCGGGCTGGCCCCCCTGCCGTCGACTCCAGAATAGGCGCGGTTTATTGATGTAAACCCTGTCCTTGCGCATTCTCTTGTCGGGAATGCCGATCCTGGCTTGTCATCCCCCCCCATCTGGGGCAAAATGCGCGCCGATTTGAATAACCGATGTGATCCTCACATCGGTTATTTTTCATTTTGAAAACAAGTGTCTACTTCGAGGCCGGAACGTTCCGGAAATGATATCTAGGTTCAGATGGACCTAATGCCGCAATGAGGAAAAACATGGGGCTCTTATTGGCTTTGTCTCCGGTTGTCACCGGAACCTGCTTTGGTCGCCGCGCGACCAACGTCTGTGGTTTGCATAGCAATGCGATGCATATGCGAGAAACCAGTCCCATGGCCTCAAGCCATTCAACTTCCTGCCAGCCGTGCAAGGAGGAAGCCTGAGTGAGCCAGCAACCCGTTCGTCTGAAAAAAACCCTCAGCATGTGGCAAGTGGTGGTAATGGGCCTGGCCTATCTGACCCCCATGGCCGTGTTCGACACCTTCGCCATCGTCGGTGACATCACCGAGGGCCGGGTCGCCACCGCCTATCTACTGGCGCTCGGCGGCATCCTGCTGACCGCGTTCAGCTACGGCCATCTGGTGCGCAAGTTCCCCTCCGCGGGCTCCGCCTACACCTATGCCCAGAAGGTGTTCAACCCCTACATCGGTTTCATGGTGGGCTGGTCTTCCCTGCTCGACTACATGTTCATGCCGATGATCAACATACTGCTGGCCAAGATCTACCTGACCGCCATGTTCCCGGGGGTCGATCCCTGGATCTTCATCTTCGGTCTGGTGACTGTGATGACCTTCCTGAACCTGCGCGGCATCAACCTGGTGGCCAACTTCAACGGCGTCATAGTGGTGATCCAGCTCGCCATCATCACCCTCTTCATCGGCCTGATGGGCTGGGGCATCTACCACGGTGAGGGCGCGGCCACCCTGATGAGCAGCCGGCCGTTCCACTTCGAATCCGCCAGCGTGCTGCCGCTGTTTACCGGCGCCACCATCCTCTGCTTCTCCTTCCTCGGCTTCGACGGTCTGAGCTCACTCAGTGAAGAGACCCCGAACGCCGGCAAGGTGATCCCGCGCGCCATAGTGCTGACCGCCCTCATCGGTGGCGTCATCTTCGTGGTGGTCTCCTACTGCCTGCAGCTCTACTTCCCGGATCTGGCCCGCTTCAAGGAGCCGGACGCCGTGCTGCCCGAGATCGCGCTCTACGTCGGCGGCACCTTCTTCCAGAGCGTGGTGCTGGTGTGCACCACGGTCGCGGTGCTGGCCTCCGGCATGGCGGCCCACGCCGGCGTGTCCCGCATCCTCTACGTGATGGGGCGCGATCGCATGATCCCGGAGCGGGTGTTCGGCTACATCCACCCGAAATACCGGACTCCGGCCATCAACGTGCTGATGGTGGGCGGTCTGGCCCTCTCCGCCGTGTCCTTCGATCTGGATACCGCGCTGGCGCTGGTGAATTTCGGTGCCCTGGTGGCCTTCACCTTCGTCAACCTGTCGGTGATCGGTCAGTTCTGGGTGCGGGAGAAGCGCAACAAGTGCCTCAAGGATCACCTGCTCTACCTGCTGCTGCCGCTGCTCGGCGCCGCCACCATAGGGGCGCTCTGGATCAACCTGGAGCAGAGCTCGCTGGAGCTTGGCCTGATCTGGGCCGGGCTGGGGGTGACCTACCTGTTCCTGCGACTGGCGGTGTTCCGCATCCCTTTCCGTCAGTACGAGGAAGCGGTCGACGGTCAGTAAGGATCGTGGATAAACAGAAGGGGAGCCGCGGCTCCCCTTCTTGCATTCAGACATCCGCGCGGGCGGATCATCAACCCTGATTGAGCACCGCGGTGGCGGCCGCCTTGACCGGATCCTTGGCCACCGCCTTCGCATCCCGCTGAGCCTGCTTGAGCTGCTGCCCGGTCTGATTGACCTTGCCCTGCGCCTCCTTCAGGCCGGCGCTCTGCTTGTTCAGCGCGGCATTGGTGTGCTGCTTCGCCTCTTTCAGGCCCGCCGTCTTCTTATCCAGCACATCGGTGCTGCTCTTCTTCACCTCGGCCTTGGCCTTGTCTTTCTGCTGACGCATCAGCTTGTCGGCGTCGCAGTTGCCCTTGACCCCCAGGGTCGCATTCATCGCCTCGTTTCTGGCCGCCTTGTCGAGGTTGCACTCGGACTTGAACACGCTGGCCTGCGCACCGGCAGACAGCAACCCCAGAGACAGACACAATACCCATGCACGCATAACAACTTCCTCAGCTTGGAGACAGGAGAGTCCGGCAGCATATAACCCTGAGATCTCAGTGCAAGGCTGAGGGCCGGTTGTGGGCCGGATGGCGCCATATCCGCTTTTACTCCGACACTTTTTGTCTGCGACGAGCCGCGCCGCCCTGTCACCAAATCATCATAAAAGTGTCACTTTGTCATATTTCTGTCATGGAGCCTTGCTGTAATGCGCCCGTCCACTCTTCACAGACTGCCCAGAGGCACCATGCACAGCACCCCATCTTCCGCACAACAGCAGACCCGTCGTACCGGCCCACTGTTCAACTGGCTGGCTGTGATCACCCTGATCTACCTCATCCTGGTCGCCGTCGGCGCCGTCTCCCACGGCTTCAAGGGCTTCTCCGGCGGCGCCGAGGGCGCGGCCCAGATCTTCGCCTTCGCCAACAACCCCTTCGTCGCCCTGCTGCTCGGCATCCTGGCCACCGCCCTGGTGCAATCGTCCAGCACGGTCACCTCGGTGATCGTCGGCCTGGTGGCGGGCGGCCTGCCCATGGAGATGGCCATCCCCATGGTGATGGGCGCCAACCTCGGCACCACCATCACCAATACCATCGTCTCCCTCGGCCACATCCGGGATCGCGCCGAGTTTCGCCGCGCCTTCGCCGCCGCCACGGTACACGACTTCTTCAACCTGCTGGCGGTCTTCATCTTCCTGCCGCTGGAGCTGATGTTCGGCCTGCTGCAACGGAGCGCCGAGTGGATCGCCAGCCTGCTGATGGGCTCCGCCGACATGTCGATGAAGGGGATGGACTTCATGAAGCCCCTCATCTCGCCGGCACTGGATCTCATCGATCAGGCCGTCGCCATCCTGCCGGGCAAGGGCCCCGCCATCGCCACCATCTGCATCGGTATCCTGCTGATCCTCGCCTGTGTCACCAGCCTGGGCAAGGTACTGCAACAGGTCATGGTGGGCCGTGCCAAGGAGCTGCTGCACAAGGCGCTGGGCCGTGGCCCGCTGACTGGCATCGCCTCCGGTACCCTGGTCACCGTCATGGTGCAGTCCTCCTCCACCACCACCAGCCTGATGATCCCGCTGGCCGGCGGCGGCGTGTTCAGCACCCGTCAGCTCTACCCCTTCACCCTGGGCGCCAACATAGGCACCACCATCACGGCGCTGCTGGCGGCCACCGCCATCAGCGGTACCGGTGCCCAGCTGGCACTGACCATCGCCCTGGTCCATGTGCTGTTCAACCTGTTCTCCGTGGCGCTCATCTATGGCGTGCCCTTCCTGCGCGAGCTGCCCATCAAGGCCGCCGAAGGGCTGGCCCGAGTGGGCAGCGAGAACAAGCTGCTGGCCCTTGGCTACGTGGCCGGGCTCTTCTTCGCCCTGCCGGCGCTGATGATGGTGGCGGCCAAGTAATAACGTCTGATGGCACCAGGGGAGGGTCACCTTCACCCCCTGGTCATTTGTCTCGCCTGGGAGCGCCATCCAGCCAATCCAGACGACAGAAGAAGAGGGGCAACAATCGCTCCCTCCTCCTTTGTCAGCCCGCTCACATCCGCCGGCGGCGCGGCTCGCCCTGCGCCCCTGGCTGGGATAAGATGCGACTCTCATTGCACTCTTTGCATTTCAGGGAATAAGGAAAACCAATGAAGTTCATTCTGATCGCGCTGCTGGTTGCCGGGGTGGCCTACTACTTCTACTCCAGCGCCAACAACAAGAAACTGGCGGAAGAGAACGTGCGCCAGGGCGCCGAGTTCCTCGCCGGCAACAAGGAGAAGCCACTGGTGACCACCACGGCCTCCGGCCTGCAATATGAGGTACTGACCCCGGGCAGCGGCACAGTTCACCCCACCGCCACCAGCAAGGTGAAGGTGCACTACGAGGGCAAGCTCTTGGACGGCACAGTGTTTGACAGCTCGGTCGCCCGCGGCGAGCCCATCGAGTTTGGCCTCAATCAGGTGATCAAGGGCTGGACCGAAGGGGTGCAGCTGATGGTGGAAGGGGAGAAGACCCGCTTCTACATCCCCGCCAACCTGGCGTATGGCGATAGAGCCGCTGGCAAGATCCCGCCTGGATCTGTACTGATCTTCGATGTGGAGCTGCTGGGCATCCAGTAAGCCCCAAGGCTCAACCGCCATCAAAAACCAAGGCCAGCGCTCACACGCTGGCCTTGTCGTTTCTGCCCATCCCCCATTTCACCGCGCTCTCTGGCCGAGCCACCCTGGCAGGCTCGCGTCCACCCGCCAGCGCCTCGAGCCGACCAGACTATCAACCCATGGTGAACAGTGCTTATACATGGCAGTAGATTGTTAACCATTATTCCCGGGCAGATAATGACCTCATCCTCAGTGGCCCCCGCCCTGATCCCGTTTCCCGCGGTGCCGGCCGACCCTGCCGAAGCCGCCAACAAGGAGTCTCATCATGGCTATCGCCCCCGTCTGGTTTATCTCCCACGGCGCCCCGGATCTGGTTCTGCGTGACCAGCCGGCTACGCAATTTCTAACGAAATTGCGCCTCGGCGACATCAAGGGGCTGGTGGTGATCTCGGCCCACTGGTTCAGCCGCGGCGAGCCGCAGCTCAACGTCGAGCCCAGCCCGGCGCTGATGTATGACTTCTACGGCTTCCCCGCGCCCCTCTACCAGATCCGCTGGCCCGCCAAGAGCCCGGCCTGGCTGCAGGAGGCGGTGAGCGATCAGCTGCTGCTGGCCGGCCTGCCGGCCAGCCCGGTGCGGCGCGAGCTGGATCACGGCGTCTGGTCGCCGCTCTCCCTGATGGATCCCCAGAGCGCCACCCCGCTGGTGCAGCTCTCCATCCCGGCCAGCTTCACCCCGGCCCAACTGTGGCAGCTGGGGGAGGCCCTGCAGGCCCTGCGCGAGCAAGGGATCGGCATCCTCGCCTCCGGCGCCATCACCCACAACCTGCGCGCGCTCGGGCCGGATGACAGCCCGGTGCCCGACTGGGCAAGCGCCTTCGTCCGCTGGCTGGAGCAGGCCATGAGCGACGGCGATCGCACGGCGCTGGAGGATTATCGGGCCCGGGCCCCGGGCGCGGTGGAATCCCATCCCCACGACGATCACCTGCGCCCGCTGTTCGTGGCGCTGGGCGCGGCCGGCCAGGACAAGCCCCACAAGCTACACGACAGCTGGGACTACGGCAGCCTCTATATGGGTTCCTACCGGTTCGGCTAGGGCGACGGGGATGAGCGGCGGCTGACAAGGCGCATCGATGGCGGGCCTGTCCCGCCATTTTTTCCTGTCGTTCCCGCGGGGAAATGCCGAAGAAAGGGACTGGTTTTGCGATAATTCCGGTAGAATGACCGCTTTCTGGTGCATTTGACCGACAAGGATGACTGTCGCAACCCGGGTGACATGATGAACCTGCTTCGATCGCTGACCCTGCTGTGCCTGCTGTTCGCCCAGCCCGCGCTGGCGCTCACGCTGCACAGCCGCCACTACATACAGCACACCGACTCCCCCCGGCTCCCGGCCGAGCAGCGCTGGCTGCAGCAGACCGCGCAGCTGCGCGTCGGCATCCTGCACCACGACTATCGCCCGTTCAGCATGACAGCCTCGGACAGCCGCTTCGAGGGGATCTCCGCCGACTATCTCAACATCCTGGCCAAGGCCCTGCAGAAACCGTTGGTGCTGCGCCGCTTCGAGGACAAGGAGAGCGCCCTCGCCGCCCTGCGCCAGGGTGATGTCGACATCGTCAATCTCGGCAACCTGACCCTGGCCGACGGGGATCGGAGCGGGATCCGCCTCAGCCGGCGCTACTTCAGCAACACCCCCGTCTTCTCGGCGCCAAAGCAGCGCCAGGATCCCCTGCTGACCCCCGGGCAGAGCGTCGCCACCGTGCGGGGCTTTATCGATGAGCAGGCGTTCAAACGCGACTACCCCCTGCTCAGCCTGGTGACCTACCCCTCCAACGTGGCGGCCTTCGACGCCGTCTTCTTCGGCCGGCAGGATGCGCTGCTCAGCGACATCCACTCCATGTATTACCTCAACAGCGAGCGCTTCGACAAACTCAGGCGGCGCGGCGCGGCGCCGCCGAGCCTGGTTTCCGACGGCTTTCGCTTCGCGGTCTCCGCTCGGGCGCCGCAGCTGCTGAGCCTCATCAACCGCACCCTGCGCGATGTCGACGACATCACCCGCAACCTCATCTTCAGCCAGTGGAACGGGCCCATCCGCGACATGATCGACAACCCGGCCGATCTCTATGACGCCGCCGAGCTGGCCTGGTTGCGCAAGGCCCCCCCCATCAAGGTCTGGCTGATGGACGATCTCTACCCTTATGGGGTCAAGGATTATGATGATCAGCTCACCGGCATGACAGTCGACATGCTGGCCAAGGTGAGCAAGCGCACCGGCCTGCGCTTCGAGTTCGCCTCCTTCGGTTCGGATCGCCAGCGCAACAACGCAATGCGGGATGGCCGGCTCGATCTCATCGGCGCCATCTCCCAACCCGTGGCCGAGAGCTATGGGCTGCGCCCTTCCCTGCCCTATGCCAGCGACGACATCTATGTGATCCTCGCCCAGCAAGCGGATCGGACCACCTCCAGCCTGCAGGATCTGGCCGGCAAGCGCGTCGGCATGGCCCACTACCATCCCCTCGCCGCACGCCTCGGCAGCAGCGAAGTGAGTTTCATGGAGAGCGCCGAGGAGGCGATGCAGGCGCTCAACCGGGGCAGCCTCGACGCCGCCATAGTGCCGCTCTACTTCGCCCAGCATGCGGTGGACGGCCACCGCCTGACCCGGCTGCGCATCGCGGGCCCCGCCGACGACGAGCCGATCCGCATGGGCTTCGCCAGCCTGGCGGACAACGACATGCTGATGAGCATCCTCGACAAGACCATCCTCTCCATCTCCCCCAATGAGCTGGCAATGATGAGCTACGAGTGGCGCAACCGTAAGCTGCCGGCCCCCACCTTCATGGAGCGCCACGCCGACTACTTTTACCTGCTGTTTGCGGTCCTGTTTGGCCTGGCCCTGCTGCTGCTGTACCGCAATCGCATGCTCAACCGGCTGGCCCGCTCGGAGCAGGCGTCCCGCCAGCAGCTGGAGGCCCATGTCCGCTTCATCGAGGCGCTGGGGGAGAGCCTGCCCCACCCCATAGTGGTGCGGGACAGGAGCGGCAAGGTGCTGCTGTGCAACAGCAAGTACCTGGCGCTGCTCAATGCCCAGCCAGGCGCCGTGCTGGGCAAGCCCCTCATCGAGGGCCTCCGTGGCCGGGTCGATGCCGATGCCCTCGCCGGGCTGGAGCGGGACTTCGCCAAAGTACTGCGGGATGGTGAGCCCATCTTCGCCGATCGCGTCTTCAACAAGGGGGATCACAGCAAGTGCATCTATCACTGGATGGTGCCCTACTGTGACAGCCAGGGGGTCATCAGCGGGGTGATCAACGGCTGGATCGACATCACGGAGCGCAAGGCGATGGAGAGCGCGCTGCGTCTGGCCAAGGAGCAGGCCGACAGCGCCAGTCGGGCCAAGAGCGACTTCCTCGCCACCATGAGCCACGAGATCCGCACCCCCATGAACGCCATCCTCGGCATGCTGGAGCTCGCCATCCAGGATCCGGCGCTCTCGCCCCATACCGGCGAGCAGTTGCGCATCGCCTCGGAATCGGCCAACGGCCTGCTGGATCTGGTCGGGGATGTGCTGGATATCTCCAGCATAGAGGCGGGTCAGATGACGCTGGCCCCGCAGCCGTGTGCGCTCACGCCGCTGCTGCAGTCGGTCGCCCAGGTGTTCGCCGGCATGGCCGAGCAGAAGGGGTTGAACTATCGCATCGAGCTCGCGACCCAGTCGTTGCCATTGGTGCTGGTCGACCCCTTGCGGCTGCGCCAGGTAGTCTTCAACCTGCTGAGCAACGCCATCAAGTTCACCGAGCGCGGCGAGGTCAGTATCCGGGCCACCCTGGAGGGGGAGCACGAGCAGGCCCCAGTGCTGCGACTGCGCATCAGCGACAGCGGGGTCGGCATCCCGGCCGACAAGCTGCCACTGCTGTTCACCCCCTTCTACCGCGCCCACTCTCCCTATCAATACGCGGGCACCGGCCTTGGCCTCAACATCGCCAGGATCCTGTGCCAGATGATGGGGGGCGATATCGGGGTCAGCAGCCAGATCGGCGTGGGTACCCGACTCGATGTCAGCCTGCCGCTGACGCCGGTGGTCTCGGCCCTGCCGTCGCCAGAGAGCCTGATCAGGCAGGAGGAGGCCGAACAGACGCCACTGCGGATCCTGGTGGTGGATGACAACCATGCCAACCAGACGCTGCTGCGCCAGCAGCTCAAGTACCTGGGGCACGAGGTGAGTGTGCGCAGCAACGGGCTGGAGGCGCTGCGTGCCGTCGGCAGCCACCACTTCGATCTCGTCATCACCGACTGCCAGATGCCGACAATGGATGGCTTCGAGTTGACCCGCCGCCTGCGTGCGCGTGGCCATGAGCTGCCCATCTGGGGCTTCACCGCCCACGCCCTGCCCAGGGAACGGGAGCTCTGCCTCGCCGCCGGCATGGATGAGTGCCTGTTCAAGCCCATCGGCCTAGCCCGCCTGCGCAGCGTGCTGGCCGGGCTGAGCCGATCGGAGCGGCGCGAGTCTTGATGGGAGGCCAGTTGCTGCCAGGTCAGAGCTGGATCCCGATGGGCGATAGATGGGAGAGAGGCAGCTCTGGCTGGCGGCTTGAAACTGAAACGCCTAGAGACGGGGAGCGAGACGGCAACCGCCTGCAACTCGAAGTGAAGCGAGAAGAACTGCCAGGGTGACATGAAGTACCAAACCTCTTCAGGGTATGTTCACCCCTCTGTGTTAAAAGCGATATGGGCATAACAGGTGACACCAACGAGGGATAAAGCTGCAAAACTGTTGAGGTTTAGAAATGCTACTTGATTACTTTGCGTTAGGGGTCTTGGTATTCGTCGTCTTGGTGTTGTTCTACGGCATAATCGTCATTCACGATATTCCTTATGAAATAGCCAAACATCGTCAGCATCCCCATCAGGATGCCATTCATGTGGCTGGCTGGGTCAGCTTATTTACTCTGCATGTTATTTGGCCATTCCTTTGGATCTGGGCCACCCTCTACCGCCCCGAGCGGGGGTGGGGGTTCGTTCAACGCTTAAAGAAGGATGAAGAGGACATTTCAGCGCTCAGGCAAGAGCTCGCCACGCTGCAAGCCCGCATGGCGACGCTCGAACAGAATGAGAGAGGGTGATAGCCATGGACCTGCTACTGATCCTCAGCTACGTTGCTTGCGCTACGGGCATATTCAAGATATTCAATCTCCCGCTCAACAAGTGGACCCTGCCGACCGCCGTGCTCGGTGGTTTTTTTCTCGTGGGTGGGCTCATCGTTCTGATGAACTACAACCATCCCTACGCGTCAATAGCGCGTAACTACTATGTCTCCACGCCTATTGTGCCGCTGGTGAAAGGTCGTGTCAGTGAGGTGCCCGTCCAGGCAAATCAGATGATCAAAAAGGGCGATGTACTGTTTCGCATTGAGGCCGAACCCTTTGAACAGAAGGTGGCCAGCTTGGCCGCAAGGCTCGCATCCAATCGGGAGCAACTCAAATCCATTGATGCCAGGCTCCGCTCCGCCAGCCTGGATCGTGACCGAGCACTGGCATTGGTGAATCGTGGCATCGGCAAGCGGCGTGACCTCGATATGACCCAGGCTAATGTGGATGACATTACGGCCCAAATAGACCAACAGAAGGCCATGATCGTAGACCTGCAAGCCCAACTCAACGAGGCCAAGTATGAGCTGGAGCAGACCGTGGTCACGGCTCCCAGTGATGGCTATGTTTCTCAGTTGGCGCTTCGTCCCGGTATGATTGCGGCCCCTTTTCAATATCGCCCCGTGATGAACTTCATCCACCAAGATGATACTACCTATGTTGGCTGGTTCTGGCAGAACAGCATGCAGCGCTTAGCCGAAGGGGATGAAACCGAAATTGTAATAGATGGTATCCCTGGTCGGGTCTTCACTGCTGAGGTGATGTCTGTCATACCGGCGTTGGCGGCCGGGAATGTGCAGGCGAACGCCAGTCTGATCGATCAGACATCGGCCCAGACACCAGGGCGCCTGCCTATTGCTCTCAAGATCACGGATCCTGACTGGCCCAAGTATCAGGTTATTGCGGGCTCCAGCGGTCAGGCCGCCATCTATACCAAGTACTTCACCCAGGTTTCCATTATCCGCAAAGTGCTGTTGCGAATGACGAGTTGGCTTAACTATCTGTTTCCCTTTCACTAGCGCCGCGGCGGAACCAATGGCGGCCCGGAGTCCATTCGGGTCGCCTGAATGTGGGAAACAATCCTCTAAATATGTCTGACGTGGGCACAGGCACAACAACAGGTCAGCTACGTCTCGTTAGCAGGATTCCATTCTTGTCTGCGCGCCAACACCATGAGGGATTCACTTATGAACCGTTTACAACAGCAATGGACCTTGATCAGTCCATAGAGGGATATCTGTGAAAATATGCTTATGGTTCCTCGTAGCCAACTATTTTCTCGTGCTCTTTGATGTGTCCGTCCATCGCTCAGACGAATACTCAATTCTGGCTACTTACTACATCTTCTACCCCTTTGTATTGGTGCTTAGCATTGTGTGTGAGATCGTGTTCATTGCCAAAAAGCAGTGGGTATATACCACGATAAATGCCGTCCTTGGCGTCGCCACTGTCGTCATTGCGGACTACCTCGGCAGATAATCCCCACCAAATAAAAAGCCCCAGTCAAAACTGGGGCTTTTGCTTCCGATTATCTCAACGTGGTCAATGCGTGGACACGATAAGAAACAAATCATTTAATTTCATATAGTTAAAAATAAAAAAGACAGCCTTGGCTGTCTTTTTTTATGCGAGGAGACGGTTCAGTAGAAGATCCGCTCGCCCCGTTCGCTCATCTTGAGCCACACCGGCTTGGTGCTGGTCTTGCTCCAGATGCGGTGCAGGTAGCTGTAGAAGCGGGCGCGATCGCTGCGAAACAGCATCACCGGGAAGGCCAACACGCCCACCAGCAGCACGAAGATGCGGCGAAGGATTATCTGAGTCAGAGAGAAGGGATGAAACATGATTTAACGCCTCACTGGTAAGACCACTGAGCAAAGATTACTCCACAATTTGTAGGATTACTACACCAATAAGCCCATTTTTTTATAAAAAAACCGCCTAAAAACCAAAAAGTGAAACCGGGTTACATTATTTAACCAAAGAGTAACAAGGCTGGCAAAAACCACTCCTTGGACAAGAGTTAGTGCATGGGCAGGGAGATGAAGGAAGAAGAGGATGAAACTGGCAGAAGTCGCGGTCCTGAGCGTGCTGGGCCTGCTGATCTGGTCGGAGTGGCAGGAGTGGCGACTCAACCAGCATGACGCCATCACACTGGCGTACCAGGGGGTGCCTACCGTCAGCCTGTGGCAATGCGGTCAACTGAGACAGAAGATGGCCGATCTGACCGAACACTCCGCCGAAATGCAATTTCAATACCGGGGGCAATCTCTGAGCGACGTGAGTCACTATCTGCAGAGAGAGTGGCGCCAGCAGGGCTGCGAGCAGTTACTCACCCAGCAAGGATATTAAAGACAAGGAGGTATGCCGAAGAGAGGTTTCGAGACTGAAACAGGCATGGAAGACGAAGAAAACAGAGGAAGAATATGGAGGCACGTTCCGGAGTCGAACCGGACTAAACGGATTTGCAATCCGCTGCATAACCGCTTTGCTAACGCGCCATGCTGACAAGGCTGATTGCCTTGAAAGTGATACCCATGGTTGGTGCCATGAGAAATTGGAGCGGGAAACGAGACTCGAACTCGCGACCCCGACCTTGGCAAGGTCGTGCTCTACCAACTGAGCTATTCCCGCCTGACTGCCATGTGCCAGTTGCCTGACAACGAGGCGCATTATACGTACCCAGAGCACGGGCACAACCCTTTTTTCTGACTTTCAGCACTTTTCCCGGTCGTTTGCTCAGGCTTTAAACGCCTTGGCCGAAATTCCCTCGGCCCGCTGTGACTCCGTAGGCGAATTCAAGATAAAGTCATTGAAATGATTAGTCTTTAATCAGAGACTTGTCGCGTTTAGTAACTGGATTCTCAATTGAAAATCACAAGATGAAATGGACCTTCAAGCCTCGTGGGCTCAGAGCCCAGCTGATGCTGGCTTTTTTCATGTTAGGCCTGGTGCCCTTCCTGGTCGTCACCCTGTTTTTCCTCTATAGCCACGGCAAGGACCTCACCACCCAGACCTCCAATCATCTGGTGTCGGTGCGCAATATCAAGAAGAGCCAGCTGGAAGACTACTTCGGCAACCTCAAAGAGCAGATCATCAACTTCTCCCAGCAGGATTTTGCCGGCAACAGTATCGGTCGTTTCTATGGCTTCACCGGGGCCTTCGAGAAGCTGGGTACCACCCCGCAGGAGGCGCGCGCCCGTGCCCAGGCCCGCTATGTGCCTGGCTCCTGGGATCAGTTGCAAAAACCCGACAGCAAGGTGGACATAGAGCCCTCCATCAGCGCCCTGATCCTGGCGGACGAGATGTACGGCCGGGTGCATCAACGCTTCCACCGCGGCTATGCCGACATGGTGCGCAAGTCCAACTACAGCGACATCTTCCTGGTGGATCTCAACGGTGACGTGGTCTATTCGGTCACCAAGCATGCCAACTTTGCCACCAACCTGCTCTCCGGCCCCTATCAGGCCAGCGGCCTCGGCGACACCTTCGCCAAGATCAAGCGCCGGCTCGATGGTGGTCAGAAACCCCAGCAGATCTTCGAATTCACCGATTTTGGCCGCAACGAGCTGACCGGCCAGGTGGTCGCCTACCTGGCCGCCCCCGTCATGCAGTACGACTATGTGCGCGGGGTGGTGATCTTCGAGCTGCTGCCGGACAAGCTCAACCAGATCATGGCGGAGCGGGAGGGACTCGGTGAGACGGGGGAGACCATACTGGTCGGCCCGGACAAGCGGATGCGGGCCAATGCCTGGCTCGCCCCCGAGTTCAGCGTGGAGAACAGCTTCAGCCCGAACTTCCGACCGCTGCAGACCCCGCTGGTCGTCAAGACCCTCTCCGGTGAGCAGGGGGTCGGGCTGTTTCGCTCCTATCACGATGACGAGGTGCTGGCCGCCTACACCCAGGTCAAGGTATTCGACACCGAGTGGGCCTTCGTCGCCGAGATCTCCACCAGCGAGGCCTACCGCCCCATCCGCCAGCTGGAGACCCTGGTCATACTGCTCGGTGCCGGCTCCCTGCTGCTGCTGATCCTGTTCTCCCGCTGGCTCTCCCACTCCATCACGGCGCCGCTGCGCTCCCTCACCGCCGCCGCCGAGCAGGTGGCCGACGGTGCCCTGGATCACCCCATCAGCATCGCCCGTACCGACGATGACATCGACCGGCTGGCCCAGGCGTTTCGTCACATGCAGCGCTCGGTGAAGGACAAGATAGAACTCATCGAGCGCCAGACCCAGGAGCTGCAGCAGCAGGTCAAGCTGACCCACAAGCAGAACCTGAGCCTGCAACAGGCGGACAAGCTCAAGGATGAGCTGCTCGCCAACACCTCCCACGAGCTGCGCACCCCCATCCACGGCATCAAGGGGATGGCGGAGTCCATGCTCGCCAGCCAGCAGGACCTGACCGAGGGCCAGCAGAAGCAGCTCGGCCTCATCATCAAGAGTGCCGACGGCCTGGCCCGCCTGGTGGACGATCTGCTCGACTATCACCAGATGCGCTACGGCCAGCTGGAGATCCATCCCCAGCCGGTCTCCTCCAAGGGAGTCATCCGGCTGGTGCTGGATCTCTGCCAGCATCTGGTGCAGGCCAAGCCGCTCACCCTGGTGGACATCAGTCCGGCCGAACTGCCGCCGGTGCTGGCCGACGAGCAACGGCTGGAACAGGTGCTCTACAACCTGGTGGGCAACGCCATCAAGTACACCCCCCAGGGCAAGGTGGTGCTGAGCGCCCTGGTGGAGGGTCAGTTCCTGCGCATCAGGGTGACCGACACAGGCATCGGCATACCCCGGGAGCATCTGGAACACATCTTCGAACCCCTGGTGCAGATGAGCCCGGAGCTGAGCAAGCAGGGAGCCGGCCTCGGCCTCTCCATCACTCGCCAGCTGGTGCATCTGATGGGGGGCGAACTCAGCGTGGAGAGCGAACCGAGCGTCGGCTCCACCTTCGCCTTCACCCTGCCGCTCGCCAGCGGCAAGGCGGGCAGCCTGACCCTGGACAGCCGCCAGATGGAGCATCAGCTGGTGCGCCAGCAGCCACTGATCCTGCCGGACTGGGACAGCGATGACCTGCCGCCACCGCCGGCCGATGCGCCCCTCATCCTGGTGGTGGATGACGAGCCCATCAATCTGCACATACTGCGCCACCTGCTGCAGCCCTGCGGCTACCGCATCCTGCCGAGCAGCGACGGCCACGACGCCCTCGCCAAGCTGGCCCAGGAACCGGTCGACCTCATCCTGCTGGACGTGATGATGCCGACCCTGTCCGGCTTCGACGTCTGCCGCCGCCTGCGCGAGCAGCATCCCAAGGACAAGCTGCCGGTGCTGCTGCTCACCGCCCTCAACCAGCCCAAGGACATCGAGGAGGGCTTCAACGCCGGGGCCAACGATTATCTGGTCAAGCCGTTCTGCAAGGAGGAGCTGTTTGCCCGGGTCAGGGCGCTGCTGGAGGCCAGTGCCGGCCGTGCCTCCCTGGTGGAGAACCGGCTGCTCAAGCAAGAGATAGAGCACCGCCTCAGCCTGCAGGCACAGCTGCATCAGGATCAGGAGCGGCTGCTGACTCTGCTGGGGGAAGGGGCGGATCCCATGGTCTTCATCGACGAGCAGGGCATGGTGCTGTTTGCCTCCCGCGTGCTGGCGAGGCTGCTGGGACAGGAGCCGGAGGCCATGGAAGGCTTGCCCCTCGACGAGTGGCTGGCGACCCCCCTGGCGAGCCAGTGGCCCGACCTGACCGCACGGCCGGAGCAGGATCTGAGCTTCCTGGTGGCGGGTCAGAAGGATGAACTCAACGCCCGTGCGCTGCCCATCAGCCTGGGTGGTCAACGCGCCTTCGCCCTCACCCTCAGCACCGAGTCCCGCCAGGATGACAACCGGGTGATGGCGCTGGAAAACGCCCTCAAGAGCCTGTCGCGCCAGGCCATCATAGAGGATGGTCAGCTGCTGGGTGAACTCAGCCGGCTCGGTGGCGAGTTCCGCTCCCTGGCGGACAACCTGATCCGCCAGCAGGATGACGAGCCGCTGCGCCGGGCCCTGGTGGACACCATGCGCCTCACCCTGGACGCCTGGCAGCAGAGCACCGGCAAGGGCAAGATAGTGCTGGCGGAGAAGAGCAAGCTGTGGCGCGTCTACATGGACAGATCCAGCCCCCAGACCCGCACCCTCGACAAATACCTGAGCCTGGACACCCTGCCCAAGGCCCCCCGCTGGAAGACGGTGGTGGCCAGCGCCGAATACGTGCTCAAACAGTGTCCGCTGAACGAGGTGCAGCAGCAGAGCCTGCACCAGAGCACCCAGCTGCTGCGCCAGCTCGCCAGCCGCAAGGGCTGATGGCCAGTCTCATTCACCCCTGGCAATGCCGGAGCGGTTTGAAATCGGCCGGGCCGGAAACACCACAGCCGCGACTGGCGCGGCTGTGGTGCAATAAAGGCTGAGGGGCTGACGCTCATAGGATAGGGCAATGGTGCGAATGCTCGATCATGACCCGGCTCGGCCGCATCCCCCACTCTCAGGCCTATTGCTTCAATTCATTCTTCACCTGGGCAAATGACTTGGGCCAGGGCCCCGCCTTCTGCAGGGCAGGCGACAGCTTGCGAATGGCCGCCAGCGCCTGACTCATGCTGGCATGCTCCCCCTTCAGCACCACATACCAGGGGCTGCCGTGGAACTTGGTCTGATAGATCCACACCTTGCCAGCGAGCCGGTTGGCGAGCACAAACTGCTCTATGGCCGCCAGGCTGCCTGATCCCATCAGCTGGACGCTGAGGTGGTTGCCGTTCTTCTGCTGCAGGACCTTGGCAGGCGTCAAGCTCACCTTGCCGGGTGCCTTGCCTTGCGGCTTGGCCTCAGGCTTGGGAGCCGGCTTGGACACCGACTCCGGAGACACCGACGGCTTGGCCGCAGGCTGAGCGGCAGAGGGCGGAGTGCCGGCGGTTATCAGCATGGGCGGCTGAGCCACCACCTTCTCTTCACCCGCTATCGATACGGCCGCGCTCGGCTCGCCCAGCATGGGGGTGGGAATCGCCTCGTCGGCCATCCCCTCTCCCTGCACCCCATCAGACCCGATACCGGCCGTCAGCGCAGGCAGGGGCAAGCCCGCCTCATCCTGCTGAATAGAGGTTGCCGCGGCGCCACTGACCCGGGGTTCGGACGAGAGGGGCTCTGCTGGCATGGGGACCTCGACGGCCGCCTCGGGCTCGCTCTTTCGAGCGGCAGGGTCCACATAGCTCAGCACCAGGAAACACAAAGCGCCGGCGGCCAGACCGAGCCCAATCTGGCGAATGAGAGAAGGGGTAATGCAGTTGCGCAGATGGCATTCGGTCATCATGTCCTCCAGGACGTCATGAGAATGGCGAGGTGACCACCGGTGCTGCAAAGAGGCATCATGGCCAGCAGCTCGTACGGCAGGGGATGGGTATCGGCAGCGAGCGCGGCCCCTGACCGGGGTGGGCCTTGGGCTCGTGCATGTCGCTCAGCGTCTTGGCGGGATGGAAGATAGACGGGAATGACTGCGCCGGCAGCCATCTCTGTTTGTTATTCGTTACACCGCATAAACGCCGGAGCACCATACCGGGGGTGCGCTGAACTTGGCCTGAATCCTCCGACTATCCACAGGGGTCAGGCCGCTTCTAGCCGATTGTTTCGCCTGGTATTTGCCTCGGCTCGCCCCGATGGGCGCTCTTCTGCATCCCAGAAGCAAATCAGAGGAAGGGATGAGCTATTCTGTGGGGTTCAACGAGCCGGCATGCTGGCAGAAGCGGCGGAAAACAAACAGACAACAAAAAGCCCAACCTGTTGTACAAGTCGGGCTCAGAAGATGGCGGAGAGACAGGGATTCGAACCCTGGGTGGCATTGCTGCCACAATTGATTTCGAGTCAATCCCGTTCGGCCACTCCGGCATCTCTCCGCGGGCCCTCATATTGACCCAACCCGAGTCGGGAAATCAATGTAAATATCGTTGAAGATCATACGACTGGCTATTAAACCGCCAGCCCGCAGTTGATCGCTCCCCTCCCCCGCCATCGCAGCCGGCCGCACATCGGCCATGCCACCCCTGGCGGTCAAGATGTGACTCTTCCCCGCCGGCGTCAGCGGCCATCAGTCGACCCGCGCTTATCCCCGTTTCGCCGAAAAACCGGGGCCTGCGCGGTGAAAGGGGGTGGTGGGCTATGCCCAGCCGGCTCGGCAGCGCCTCAGCCCGGCGCTGGTAATCCCGGGACTATTGGTTACAATCTCTGCTCATTTTTTGGGAGGGAGCGCTTCCCTCAAGACAAGACTGACAGATAGGAAAAACCATGTTGTATCCACGTATCGTCTCACTGCTGCTGGTCGCCACCAGCCTCTGGGCCGCGCCGGCCTGGTCCAAAACCTATCCCCTCCCGCTGGCGGACAGCCGCCTGATCGGCGAGCTGGAAGATTACATAGTGCAACCAGGGGATCACCTGGAACTGGTCGGCAAGCACACCCAAATTGGTTTTCTGGCCTTGCTGGAGGCCAACCCTGGGGTAGACCCCTATCTGCCCACCCCAGGCACCCGGCTGACCCTGCCGACCCAGATGTTGCTGCCCGATGTGCCGCGGGAGGGGATCGTCATCAACCTGCCCGAGCTGCGGCTCTACTACTTCCCCAAGGGCAAGCAGGAGGTGATGGTGCTGCCCATCGGCATCGGTGACATAGGTCGCGAGACGCCTGAGATGACCACCACCATCATCGCGAAGAACCCGAACCCGACCTGGGTGCCCGGCCCCATGGTGCGCAAGTCCTGGTTGGAGCAAAAGGGCATAGATCTGCCGGCCGTGGTGCCGCCCGGACCGGACAATCCGCTGGGCAATTTCGCCATGCGCCTGGGCTACGGCCAGCGGGACTACCTCATTCACGGCACCAACAAGGATTTCGGGGTCGGTCTGCGGGTCAGCGCCGGCTGCATCCGGCTGCGTCCCGACGACATCGAGACCCTGTTTAACTTGGTGCCGGTCGGTACTCAGGTGCGAGTGATCAATCAGCCGGTCAAGATGGCAGTGGAGCCGGACGGCCGACGCTGGCTGGAGGTCCACTCCCCGCTCTCCCGTACCGAGGAGGAGATGGCACAGGGCGCCCCCCTGGTGCTGTCAACCGAGGTCGAGCAGTTCATTGCCGCCCCCGAGGTGGACAGCACCCAGGTGACTGCCCTGCTCGACAGCAAGAACGGGCTGCCCCAGCCCATCAGCGGCTGAGTGCTCACCGGCATGGCGGTGATGAGACAGGGCCTGCTAAGTCTGCTGCTCCTGTGCGCCAGCACGACGGCGATGGCCGACATCCTGTGGATGCGCAATGGCGATCGCCTGACCGGCACCATAGAGGAGATCACCGACGAGCAGATCAGCATCAAGCCGGCTTACAGCCAGGCCCTGACCATTCCCCGTGATGCCATCAAGCGCTGGCGGCTGGACAAACAGGATCAGCCGAGGCCGTTGACCAGGACCGGGATCCCCTTGCTGGACACGCCCGACGAGCTCAATGCCTGGCTCTGGAGCGGCACCGGTGATCTGAACATCAAGTTGAAGGAGAACGACAAGAAGACCAACAACGTCAACCTCAAGGTGTCGACCGAGCTGGCCAATCTGGACTGGCGTTATACCCTGGATGGCGAATACATCTATGAGACGGCGAACAGCATCACCGACAGCCACGAGTACAAGCTCAGCCCCAAGCTGGACTTCTTCTTCGATGAGCACTGGTTTGTACGCTCATCACTCGATGCCGACTACAACCTGATCGACAGCAACTACCTGGAGCTGAGCTATGCCTCTGGCCCGGGCTACCGCTTCTGGAACGACAAGCAGAGGCGACTGGAGTTCATCAGTCAATTGGGTTTGCAGCGTTCCTACTTCACCCCCGAGGTCTGGAGCAATTCGGATCTGTTCGATGAACGCATCATCGACTACCCCTTCATCAACCTCGGTTGGGACTATCGTCAACCCATCTCCGTCTGGCAGCAAAGATTCGAGTTGTTCAGCAAGGGAACCTACGAGAAGTTCATCGATCAACCCTCTCCCTACCTGACCAGGAATCAATCCGTCAACGGCAGCCTGGGGCTCAGGTACTACTTCAACGACCACCTGCGCCTCTCCTGGTCGAGTGAACTGAGCTGGGACGATAACTGGCTCGAATATGGCGGAGATCAGCAGAGTCTGGATGACAAGGAGTGGCGCCATACCATCACCCTGGGTGCCAGCTTCTAACGCTGACCTGGCCCGCCACGGGCACCCAACCCGGAAACGACACAGGCCCACCGAAGTGGGCCTGTGTTTATCTGCAGCAAGCGGGACCAGGGTCAGAAATAGACTCGGGTGACCGATTCGATGACGCAGCCGGGGCGGCGAATGCCCTCTATCTCTATCTTGATCTCTTTGAGCAACTCGAGCCCACCCTTGATCGGCGTCACGCGGGAGAGCCTGGTGCGCGCACGGATGTTGCTGTCCACCTTGATCGGGTACGGGAAACGCACCTGCTCCAGACCGAAGTTCACCACCATGCGGGCGCTTGGAAACTCCGGGGTTGCCTCATCCACCGAACCGGTCAGCTGGGGCAGCAGGGCCAGGGTCAGGAAGCCGTGGGCTATGGTGGTCTTGAACGGCGATTCGGCCGCCGCCCGCTCGGGATCGGTGTGGATCCACTGATGATCGCCGGTGACGGCGGCAAACTGATCGATCAGCGGCTGGCTGATCTGCAGCCACTCGCCGACATGGGTCTCTTCCCCGATCCGGGTCTGCAGCTCGGCGTACAGGCTGGCCGCCTCACCATCCAGCTCAATCAGGTCGTCCTCGGCCAGGGCCGGCTGGCTGTTGACCGCCTGGGCCTGGGATCTGCCCCGTCGCCGCACCAGCTGATGGTCGGCCTGCAGGTCGAGCACCCGCCCCAGCAAAGGGTGAAGGTGTGCCTTTTGCTGAAACTCACGCCAGTAGTCGCGGATCGCCGGAGAGAGCCAATCCTTGAGCTCAAAGGGGTGTTGCGCCAGTATCTCGCGCTTGTGCTTCAGAAAATCGACAACTTTCATTTACCGATCCCTATTCGATTCCATGCCTGTAAAGAGGTCTAACCAGTCCCATTTTATGAAAGTTTCAATGGTAAGTACAAAAAAATCTCGGCGTACAACTGTACCGGGGGTGAGAGTGATCACTAACCGGAAGGCTGAATGGGGGCTGTTCTGGCGGGAAAAACGATTATCTTGATGGCAACGTCACGAGAGCAGAGCGAATCCGAAAAGGGCTCTGCTCGACCTGTTTCTGCCATCAGAGCCCCGTTTTCCGATCATTTTTTCCCGGCAGACCACCAGTGACCATGAGCCTCGGCCTCCAGGAAGCTCCATGCCAGGATCCGGCTCACCTTGTTGCCCTGGGCCATGTCGAGCACCCGCACCTGGCGTGCCCCGGCCTGGGCCAATGCCTTCTTGGCGGCAGGCAGGTTCTCTTTCTTCGACACCAGCGAGCTGAACCAGAGGCACTGGGTGGCGAACTCCTTGCTCTGGTCTACCATGCCCGCCAGAAACGCCGCCTCGCCCCCCTCACACCAGAGTTCGGCCTTCTGGCCACCGAAGTTGAGCAGCGGCGCCCCCGTCACCGCCTTCCCGAGGTTGCGCAGCTTGCGCTCCGAGCCCTTGCTCGCCTCGGCCAGCGACGCATGAAACGGCGGGTTGCAGAGCGTCAGGGCGAAGCGCTCCTTCGGGCCTATGATGCCGCGAAAGATGTGTTTGGGGTTGGCCTGATGGCGGCATTCGATCTGCCCCGCCAGGCCATTGCTGCCCGCCAGCAGGGTCGCAGCCTTGACCGACACCGGGTCTATATCCGAACCCACGAAGCGCCAGCCATATTCACGGGCCCCCAGCAGTGGATAGATGCAGTTCGCCCCCACGCCGATGTCCAGCACCCGCACCCCCTTGCCCGTCGGCACCTGGCCCGCGCTCTCGGCCAGCAGATCCGCCACCCGGTGCAGATAATCCACCCGCCCCGGGATGGGGGGACAGAGGTAGCCCGGCGGTAGATCCCAATGCTTGATGCCATAGTGCAGCGCCAGCAGGGCGCGGTTCAGCGCCTTGACGGCGGCAGGATCGGCGAAATCCAGGGTGCGGGTGCCATGCTCATTGATGAATACGAAGGGCAACAGCTCTGGCGTGCGCTGACAGAGCGCGTCGAAGTCGTAGGGCGCCTGATGGCGGTTGCGCGGATGCAAGCCGGATTTGCGATCGGAGTGGGTCTTCATGCTGAGTCTGCCGAGGAACGGGGGGCCACACTATAGAGAGTCGGCCCCGGAAAGTCTAAACGACGGCCATAAAAAACCGGGCTGCCTGAGCCCGGTTCAAGTGAGGTTGGAAAAACAGTCCGTACTGCGAGCCGTTTGTCCAGCCTGACTCAGATCTCGATCCGGCGTGCCTGCCAGAATTTGCCGCGCCAGTAAGCGTTGTCCAGTCTGGAGCGGGTGACCCCGGCCCGGGTGGAGGCATGGATGAATTCACCGTTGCCGACATAGATGCCCACGTGGTTCAGACGCTTGCTGATCTTGAAGAAGACCAGATCCCCTTCCATCAGATCCCGTTTGGCTACCCGGGTCCCTTCGTGTACCTGGGAGCGGGTATCCCGTGGCAGCTCGATGCCGACCGCATTGCGGAACACTTCACGGGCGAAGGCAGAACAATCGATACCCCGTTGACTGCTCCCGCCCATGCGGTAGGGGACGCCACGCCACTCTTTATATACGGTCAGGATTTCGTTTACATCGGGTGTCTGCGAAGCTTCCGGTTCAACCACGGGTTCCATCATGGAAACTTCGATCTTGCTCGCGACCTCGGTCTGGGGTGCCGAGGCACAACCCACCATTCCGAGCGCGACCAGCAGTAGCATCAGGTGGCGCAATCCTTTATCCCCGCAAAAGAGTAAACATTGTTAAAATACGGCCGTAGAGGGCAATTTATAAGGCAACAGCACCCGACTATATCCAAGAATTCTATCGAGGCAAGTGAAAATCCCTATCGACATCACATTTTCGCAAGGAAATGCATTATTTTTCATAATTAATGTGATCATGCCCAAACAATATACAATCGCGAAAGTGGCCATCAGGGCCAGTTAAAACTGATTTTTATCGCTGCTTCACCCCCTTTTTTAAGTGAAAAATTATGATCTCAGCGGATCTCTATTTGTTAAAACCGGCTCAGATCTGTGCCGAGCAGCTGAATACGCTGCCCCCTGAACTCTCCCGGGAGGAACATCAGCATTGGCACGCCATCCAGCAGCCAAACCGCCGGCAGGAGTACCTGCTGGGCCGGGTGCTGCTCCGCCGCCTGCTGGCCGAGCGGCTCCACTGCCCGACCGAGGAACTGGTGTTTTGCACCGGCCCTCACGGCAAACCCGTATTGTGCGACGAGAGTTGGCAGTTCAACCTCAGCCACAGCGGCGACTGGCTGGTGCTGGCACTCTGTCAGGCGGGACCGCTCGGGGTGGATGTCGAGATGGGGCTGCGCCGCCGCCAGATCCTGCCACTGGCCAGACGCTTCTATGCAGCCAGTGAATATGCATGGCTGCTCTCCCTGCCTGCGCAAGCGCAGGAATCGGCCTTCTATCGGCTCTGGTCGCGCAAGGAGGCGGTGCTGAAAGCCCAGGGGGATGGCATAGCCGCCGGACTCGACAAGCTGTGTTTTGTGCCCGAGGAGGGGTGGCGGCTGGATAATCGGCTCGATGCCCACGCCTATCAGGTGCAAGACTGGCCGCTCGACGGCGGCTGGCTCTGCCTCGCCGCCCCAACCCGCAACGTCAATGGCTACCTGCTGGACGAGCGCTTGAAATCCACCCCCATAGACCCCATGTTAACTCACACCATTTTTCGAGAGTCAGCCTCATGATCGTCGACATCAATCCCCAGAACTTTCACGCCGAACTGATCGATGCGTCCATGAAGAAGCCGGTCGTCATCTATTTCCACGCTCCCCAGATGCCCGAATGCCAGGGCATGACCCCGCTGGTGGAGAGCCTGGTCGGCCCGGCCAATCCCCAGGTCACCCTGGCCATGGTCGACATGAATGATCCCCAGCTGCAGCCGCTGGCCAGCCAGCTCGGTCTGCGCGCCCTGCCCGCCCTGGTGCTGTTCCATCAGGGCCGCCCGGACGAGCAGGCCATCCTGGAAGGCCCGCAGGACGAAGCGACCCTGCGCCAATACTTCGCCGCCTTTGCCCCCAAGGAAGAGGAGTTGCTGCTCGAACAGGGCCAGCAGGCACTTGCCGAAGAACTGCCCGATGTGGCGCACGCCCACCTCACCAAGGCCCATCAGCTGGCGCCGAGCCGACACGACATCAGCCTGTGGCTGGTGCAGGCCGCGCTGGATCTGAATCTGCTGGATGAGGCACAGGCGCTGCTCGCGACCATCCCCATGGTGGCGCAGGACGATCATTATCAGACCCTGAGCTCCCGACTGGCGCTGGCACTGCAAGCCGCCGACAGCCCCGAGCTGCGCGCGCTGGAGCTTCGTCACGCAGAGAACCCGGACGATGCGACCCTCACCCAGGAGCTGGCGGTACAGTACAGCCAGGTCGGCCGGCAGGAGGAGGCATTGGCGCTGCTGTTTACCATTCTCAGACGCGATATGGCGTTTGGCGATGCCAAGAAGATCTATCTCGATATCCTGACCACCATGGGTGCCCATCCGGCTGCGCAGAGTTATCGTCGCAAGCTCTATAGCCTGCTTTATTGATCGATGAAGAAATCAGGGGATGCCGAGCAATCGGCATTGCCTTGTTCAGGCAGGAAGTGCGGTAATAAGGGAAATGACAAATTTCAGGCAAAAAAAAATGGCGCATTAAAATGCGCCATTTTTTCGCATGGATTACTTCTTGTAGGAAGTAGCCATGTTGTCGATGCGCTGGTTAGCACGCGCAGCTTCTTGATTAGCAGTTGCGATATCAGCAGCCATCTTGGATTGATCAGCACGAACTGCGCTAACATCTTGAGCCAGTTGGTCAACTTTGTTAGACAGATTCTGAACGGAGGTTTCCAGTTCGCTGGTGTTCGCACAACCGCCCAGCAGGGCAGACAGACCAACAACACCTACCAACAACAATTTTTTCATTTTTAAAGCTCCCTTTAACTCGCCAGACGTTTAGCAAGCGGCGTGATTATGGCACAAATAAATACGAGTTTGGATAGGCCCCACCACAGATAAATGCATTAAAACTCTCATTTTTTTTTAAACGTACACTTTTTGTGCAAACTTAAGTCAAAAACGAGTGCTCTGGATGAGGTTCGCACCAAGCGTAACCAAAAAATGTACTTATTACAATTTCGTATGAAGCTCAGGCTGAACGTTCTGCCAATAATTGACGGTATTGCACCAAATCTTCGATGGTCAACACCGGCATCTGATGCTGGCGACCAAATTCCACCAGATCGGGCAGCCTGGCCATGGAGCCATCCAGCTTGGTCAGTTCGCACAGCACCCCATACGGTTTGAGTCCAGCCAGCTGCATCAGATCGACCGTGGCTTCGGTGTGACCACGCCGGGTCAGCACGCCACCGGTGCGAGCCCGCAACGGGAAGACGTGACCGGGGCGATGCAGATCCGATGGCTGGGCGCCGTCGGCGATGGCGGCCCGGATGGTGGTGATGCGATCGGCGGCGGAGACCCCGGTGGTGACGCCCTGGGCCGCTTCTATGGTGACGGTGAAGGCGGTCTGATAATGGCTGGAGTTCGCCTCCACCATCATCGGCAGCTCGAGCTGGCGTACCCGCTCATCGGTCAGGCAGAGGCAGACGATGCCGGAGCATTCGCGGATCATCATGGCCATCTGTTCGTTGGTCATGGTTTGCGCGGCGAAGATGAGATCCCCTTCGTTCTCGCGATCTTCATCATCGGCCACCAGCACGCCACGGCCGGCACGCAATGCGGCCAGCGCCATTTCGACACGGGTAATGGGATCACCAAATTCACTGAGTAGAGACTGATTCATGGTAAGACTCCTAAATAAGACAAGGACCAGAATCAGGGCATGGAAAGGCAGACAGAAGTAGGTATGCGGCAGCCAGCCCTAGGAGGGCCAGACTGGCAAACTCTGTCTTATCCTCTTTCATCCGGACTGTGACCGTCGGCTCCGGCATCTCACCGGATCTGCTGACCCCGGCCCCGGTTCTACACCAAGGTCGGGCGCTCGCGGGCTCCCCGAGTCAGATCGGGATACCGCCGGTGGGGAATTTCACCCCGCCCTGAGAATAAGCACCGATAGCCTAAAGAAAAAAAACCTGGGATACCAGCGCAAAACCCATCAAGGATAAATATGGGCCCTGCGGGTATCGACTTGATCTGACGGCGCACGGCGCGCTGTCCTTTCTGATTTTGTTTATGGCATAGTGCCTGAAAAAACGCGCAGCCCGCGCAGACTCGGGCGCCAACACCACAAACGGAATCATGACAGAGATGGAAAAGAAAATACTGCTGACGGATTGCCCCGACGCCAAGGGCCTCATCGCCAAGATCACCAACATCTGCTACAAGCACCAGCTCAACATCAACAAGAACGACGAGTTCGTGGACCACGAGAACGGTCGTTTCTTCATGCGCACCGAGCTGGAAGGCCGATTCAACGATGAGACCCTGCTGGCGGATCTCGATGACGCCCTGCCGGCGGGCGCCCAGCGCCGCTTGGTCAAGGCGGGCAAGAAGCGGATCGTCATCCTGGTGACCAAGGAGACCCACTGCCTCGGCGACATCCTGATGAAGAATTACGCCGGCGCCCTGGACATGGACATAGTGGCGGTGATCGGCAACTACGACACCCTCGCCGAGTTGACGGGCAAGTTCGAGATCCCGTTCCATGCCGTGAGCCACGAGGATCTGAGCCGCACCGAGCACGAAGAGCAGGTGCGCGCCATCATCGACGGCTACCAGCCGGATTACGTGATCCTGGCCAAGTACATGCGGGTGCTGACCCCGAGCTTCGTGGAGGCCTATCCGCGCAAGCTCATCAACATCCATCACTCCTTCCTGCCCGCCTTCATCGGGGCCCGCCCCTATCGCCAGGCGTTCGATCGCGGGGTCAAGCTGATCGGTGCCACCGCCCACTTCGTCACCGACGATCTGGATGAAGGTCCCATCATAGAGCAGGACGTGATCCACGTCGGCCATGCCTTCAGCGCCGACGACATGGCCAAGGCCGGCCGGGATGTGGAGAAATCCGTGCTGAGCCGGGCGCTGGAGCTGGTACTGAACGAGCGCGTGTTCGTCTACGGCAACAAGACGGTGGTGTTCAAGTAAGCTGCGGATCACCGAACACCCAACAAAAAAGGCTCCCGAGGGAGCCTTTTTCATTAGCAGACTGTCATTCGTGCAGCGCCAGGCCGTTGATGGTGGCCACGCCCTTGTCGAGCTTCAGCTCGGCACTGAGCTGTTCAGACTCCGCCTTCAGATAACCCTGGGCGATGAACTGCGCCAGCATGGGCGCCAGCTGCGGGACGGCCTTGCCCAGCTGGTCGCCGAGTTTGGCATGGAGCAGACCGGACAGGGCCTGCATCCCCTCCTCGCTGCCCACCAGCTGCTCCAGCGAGGTCGGTGCCAGCTTGACCTCCCCCTGCAGGCTGACGGGTTCACCATTGAGCTGGGCGCTGAGATCCGTCAGCTGCAGCGTGGCGCCGCGTTGCAGCATCTTGTCCAGGGCCTGCTGGATGGCCACCTCATCCACCCGCTGGCCGCTGACCTCCTGCAAGGCCTGGTAGCCTTCCAGATCCAGCCCCTTCAGCTCCAGGTTCAGGTTGCCCTGCGTCAGCGCCAGGGTGTCGCTCTCATTCTCCAGATTGAGGGTCGCCACCTTCATCTGATAACGGCTGGAGAGCGTCTGGGCATCGTCCCCCGCCAGCTGGGTGGTCGTGCTCATCCCCTGCAGGGAGACCCTGACGCTCTCCGGCAGGGTCAGGGAGAAGGCAGACAGGGTCGCGTCGCTGCGGGGGGAGAGCCAGATCCCGCTGATCTCGGCCAGATCGGCGCTGCCCTTGAGATCCGCCAGCACCATGTCCAGCTTGCCCTGTGCCTCATGCAGCGTCATCCCTTGCCACTGGAAGACCACATGGCCATTTCCCTCCAGATCGCCGCTGTAGGTACCGGTCATGGGCAGGAAGCTTAACTCGCTGACCCCGTCCTTGAGCTTGAAGTCATTGGCCCAGAAGCGGGCACTGTTGCCCATGGTCCAGAGGCTGCTTGCCGACTCCATGCCGACTTGCCACTGCTGCATGCCGAGCGCGGTGAAGACCGGCGCCAGGGTGCCTTGGGCGGTATCGAGCAGCAGATGGCTCTTGATATAGAGCGGCAGAATGCGGTTGTTGAAGCTGAGCTGCACCTCGATGGGCTCGCTCCCTGCCAGCTGGGGATCGAAGCTGGCCAGGGTCTGCGGCGTCACCACCACCTTGAGCACGCCGTCGCGGCTAAACAGATTCTGGCTGGACGGGATCCAGCTCAGCTCGATGCCGCTCTCCTGTTTGACCTTGATGATCTGCTCGGCCAGGGTCTGGTCGAAGGTATTTCCCGTGTACCAGCAGGCACCCAGCCCACCCACCACCAATGCCGCACCGACGGCCAGCGCCACTCTCTTCTTCATCTTGATGTCATCTCCAAAGGCTCATTGGCGCACTCTACGGGGCAGAGGTGCGATGAGGCAAGCCCCATGCCGGGTCGAGGCTTATTATCTTGTGTCATAACAAGGGGCTAAGCAGACCGCTCAGGCCCCTCGCCTGCCGCTATCTGCAGCGGTAAGCGACGCGTCAGCCACCAGGACACGAGCCACTGGCCTGCGTCAAAGCAGGGGGCTGAACATGTAGAAGATGTTCTCCAGCAATTTCTTGTACCAGGGACGGGCCCGCCACTTGACCAGCGACATGGGGGTCGCCTCCAGCATGTAGCCCTGCACCAGCTGATTCATCTCGGCCACGAACGCCGGGTTGTCGATGAGCAGGGTCACTTCGAAGTTGAGCCAGAGGCTGCGCCGATCGAGGTTGACCGTCCCCACCAGGGCGAAATCGTCATCCACCAGCACACTCTTGGTGTGCAGCAAGCCGGCATCGTAGCGATATATCTCGACCCCGGCCGCCAGCAGATCTTCCATGAAGGAGTTGCTGGCGTGGTTCGCCATCAGGGAGTCGTTGCGATGGGGCAGCACCAGCTGCACCAGCACGCCGCGGGCCGCCGCCGAGGAGAGCGCCGCCGCCAGCGGATCATCGGGCACGAAATAGGGGGTGGTCAGCACCAGGTGATGGCGCGCCTGGTAGATGGCCAGCAGCAGGCTCTGCTGGATGCAGTCGCCGCCGACGAAAGGGCCTGAGGGGATGAGCTGGGCCCGGTAGTTGGTCTGCGGCCAGGCTTCGGGCTCGTGCTGCAGGCTGTCGAGCAGGCGCTCGCCGGTTTCCATCTCCCAGTCCCAGACGAAGGTGGACCACATCAGCGGCACCACGGGCCCCTGCACCCTGATCATGATGTCGACCCACTGGCCCACGCCCGCGTCCTGCTTGAAGAAGCGGGGGTCCACCATGTTCATGGAGCCGGTGTAGCCGACCCTGTCATCGATCACCACCAGCTTGCGGTGCATGCGCAGATCCTGGCGCTGGAACGGGATGCGCCAGGCACCGACCGGCAGCACCTCCACCAGCTTGACCCCGGCCTTGCGCAGCTGCCGCGGCCAGGCGGAGCGGAAGAAGGTCTTGCTGCCGATGGAATCGAGCAACACGCGACAATCCACGCCGCGTTGCGCTACCTCGATCAGCGCCTCGCACACTGTGTCGGCGTCCCCGCCGGGATGCCAGATGTAGAACTCCAGATAGCAGGATTGGGAGGATTGACGGATGTCGCGCACTATCTCCTGCAAGATGCTCTGTGGCTTATGCAGCAGCGTCATCCGGTTGCCGGAGAGCATGGGCATGGCCAGCCGCCCCTGGATCAGATCGTGCAGCGGCCGCGCCTTGCTGCCCACCTCGCAGCAGTGCTGGGGGAAGAGGCGGGCCAGCTGGCGGATCCAGATAGCATAGGGACGGTACATGGCCTGGGCGCGTTCGGCCCGCTTGCGGCCGAGCCTTATCTCGCCAAACAGCACATAGAAGCCGACCCCGGCGAACGGGATGGCATAGATGAGCGACAGCCAGGCGAGGGAGACCCCGATGGGGCGCCGTTTCATCACCACCCGCAGCGAGATCCCCGCCACTATCACGGTGTGAAACAGCAGCAGCAGCCAGCCGAGGAAGCGGGAAAACAGCAACTGGATGTCGTATTCCAAACCGTCGAGCAAGGCGATTCCTTGGTGCAATGAACGAATGACGTGGGCAGATCCCGGGGGATCAGAATGGTATGCTGTAGCACAAACCCATTCTATCAGGTCGTTAGCATGATCCTGCAATCTGTGCTGCTGAGCCTGGCCATGTTAGGTCAAGGCTCATATGACATCAATGAGCAGCAGATAAACCAGTACCTGCAATCCCAGGTGCAAGTCGACAAACAGCTGGAATTGCCCGGCATCATCAAGGCCCATGTTCAGCTCGAGCAGAGCGATGTCCAGATCGGGCGCCAGAGCCCGGATACCGCCCGGGTGTTTGGCAAGGGCAAGCTGAAGATCTCCCTGCCGGACCAGACCCAGTACGACGCGCTGCTGAACATGACCTACGAGGCGAGACCGCGCTACGACAAGGCCCAGAGCGCACTGTTTCTCGATAACATGAAGCTGATCGACTACAAGCTGGAGCCGGCAGAGGCCGAGCAGAAGTTCGGTTTCATGCTCAGGATGCTGCTGCAGAGCATGGAGAAGCGGCTGGAGACTCAACCCGTTTATCGGCTCGACGACAAGGATCCCAATCAGCTCTGGCTCAAGGAGAATCTGGTGGGGCTGGAGCTGTCACCGGGCAAGATCCACCTGCTGACCAAGCCCCAGTAAGCGCTCAGTTGTAAGCCGGGGTATTGGCCTGGCGCACCAGCAGATCGATCTGGTAACCCTGCTCGCGCTGCTGGTGATACAGGGTATGGAGCGGCCCGCCCAGCTCGTGCAGGGACAGGTCGGCAAAGCCCGCCTTGAGGTAGAAGGGTTTCTCGAATGGCAGGGCATGGCAGACCACCGGCTTGTCCAGCAGATCGTGACAGGCCCGCAGCAACAGGCGGGAACCCAGGCCCAGGGACTGGTAGTGCGGCAACAGCCTGAAACCGCACAGGTGATAGTAATCCTGCTCGTCGCGCAGGCGCACGGCGCCCACCAGCCAGTGGGCATCGCGCACCACGAAGATCCGCTCGGCCAGATCCGGCACATAGTGGGAGAATGTCGTCTCGTAGTAGTCTCTGATCAGGGAGAGATCCGCGTCGCAGTACTCTTCGAAACTGAACTCCATTGCCCGCCTGCTTGTCACACCCATTTCACCCTTGGCCCAGCGGCCCTCTCTTTTCCATTCATCATCCGTGCCCGGCCGACCTGACAGGTCAGACCACAGCCAAGATAGCATGCCTTGGCGTCACAAAAAACGGTGTTATTGACATTGATCTCTGTAACCCAGGTGGCCGGCCTGGCATGGCTCCCGGCGCTGCACTTAGCGTAGACGTCGGTGCGATGCTGATGGATCCATCCTACCCGTTTTACGCATCTATGCCACAGAAACGCTCTCAAGATACTGATTTAAAATAAGAAGCTTGAAAAGCAAACATTTATTGGTAATGCATCATTTTGGCCAGGCCCAACAAATGGCTTCCCTTGCGCAGCTTTTGGACCGCGCCAACCTGGGTGACACCTCGTCGCAGCCCAGTATTGCCGCGGCCTGAGTCGGGGCCCTGCCGGGCAACCGGGCCGTCACCTTCGCCATCACCCACGATATCCCCACCAACGACGGTTTTCGCTACCAGATCCTGAACCAGACCGACGAGAAGCTGGCCTATGCCTATCTGCTCGGCCGCGATGGTGGCTCGCCGCTGGTCTACTCCGATCACGGCGAGACCCAGGACAAGGATGGGTTGCGCTGGCAGGACTACTACCTGCGCGGCGATCTCAAGGGGATGATCCGCTTCCACAACGCGGTGCAGGGTCAGCCCATGCAGCTGGTCGGCAGCGGCGACTGCTTCGTGCTGTTCAAGCGTGGCAAGCAGGGGCTGGTCGGCATCAACAAGTGCGACTACGAGCAGGAGTATTGGCTCGATACCGCCAAGTTCGAGCTGGACTGGTATCGCACCTATAGGGACGTGCTCGAGCAGGCGGCCACCCTCAATGTGCAGAGCCAGTGGGTGCGGCTCACCATCCCGGCGCGCAGCGCCCGGCTCTGGCTGCAGGAGTGAGCGAGCTGACGCCCTGAGCGAAGGCCGCCTGCGGGCGGCCTTCATGGTTCCCGCTTTTATTGCGGCCCGGCGCCTCGCCGAGCTTGTTCTGCCTCGCCCCTGATGCTTTACTCAACGGGGCTACCGAGGCTTAAGGAGCAAGCCGTTGAAAGCATGGATGTTGCTGGGAGCCATCCCACTGTTTCCCCTGTCCGTCTGGAGCCAGATACCGCCGCCGGCCGAGGTGGTGATCCTGGCCGCCGAGGCGCCGCCCTCAGTGCCTGCCGTGGCGCCTCCCCCACCGCCCGTGGCAACGCCAGCGATCGTAGCAACGCCAACGGTCGTGGCCGCGGCCCCCGTGCCGGCCTCCCGCCAGATCCAGGTCTACAAGTCGGTGCAGAAGAATGGCGTGATCCGCTACTCCGACATCATGCCCGATCAGGGTCACTATGAGCTGCTGCTGTTCAACGACTGCTACGCCTGCGATCCCGCCTCCAAGGTCAACTGGCGCACCACAGGCCTCTTCCTCTATGACTATGCCAGCACCATCAAGGCGGCAGCCAAGACCTACAGCGTCGATCCCGCCCTCATCCGCGCGCTTATCCACGCCGAATCCGCCTTCAACCCGCTGGCCGTCTCCCGCAAGGGCGCCATGGGGCTGACCCAGCTGATGCCAGCCACCGCCCGCGAGCTCGGGGTGGGCAACGCCCTGCTGGCGGAGCAGAACATCTTCGGCGGGGTGAAGTACCTGGCGGGCTTGCTCAAGCAGTATGACGGCAACATCTCTTTGGCCACCGCCGCCTACAACGCCGGGGCCGGTGCGGTGCAGAAGCACGGCGGCATCCCGCCCTATGCGGAGACTCGCGCCTACGTGGAGCGAGTCAAACTGCTGCACCAGCGCTACCGGGATATGCTGAGCGCCCGGGGCCTGTAAAACATCAACATTCCCCCGCGGTCCCCGATACCGAGACCTGCCCCATGGTGGAGCGGGTACAGCTGCTACACAGGCGCTACAAGGAACTGCTAAGCGCCCGGGGCCTGTAAAACCCACATTATCCCGCCCTATGCCGAGACCCGCCCCCATATGGTTCGGATTCCACTGCCACACCGGCACCACAAGAAGCGGCCGAGCACACGGAGCTTGTAAAACTCACAACCCCATAAAACAAAAAACACGCCCGAAGGCGTGTTCTAGAGCAGCATGTTGCGCGAGCTTATTTCTGCTCGGTCGCCACCATGCGATAGGCCAGGGCACCCAGGATGCCGCCGACGATGGGGGCAACCCAGAACAGCCACAGCTGGCTGACGGCCCAGTCACCCACAAACAGCGCCACACCTGTGCTGCGCGCCGGGTTGACCGAGGTGTTGGTCACCGGAATGCTGATGAGGTGGATCAGGGTCAGGCACAGACCGATGGCGATCGGTGCGAAACCGGCCGGCGCGCGGCTGTCGGTGGCGCCCATGATCACGAACAGGAAGAAGCCCGTCATCACCACTTCACACACCAGGGCCGCCAGCAGGCTGTAACCACCCGGTGAATGCTCGCCATAGCCGTTGGAGGCAAAGCCGGCAGTCACATCGAAGCCGGCCTGGCCGCTGGCGATCACATAGAGCACGGCACCCGCCGCTATCCCGCCCAGCACCTGAGCCACGATATAGGGCAGCACGCCAGAGGCAGGGAAACGACCACCGGCCCACAGGCCCACGGTCACGGCCGGGTTCAGGTGGCAACCTGAGATGTGGCCGATCGCGAAGGCCATGGTCAACACGGTCAGACCAAACGCCAGGGAAACCCCGAGCAGACCTATTCCTACATTGGGGAATGCCGCCGCCAGCACCGCACTGCCACAACCCCCCAGCACCAGCCAGAAGGTGCCCATAAACTCAGCTGCATATGGTTTCACGCTAATAATCTCCCATGATGATGAAATATGAGCCGGGGCTCATGCGGACACTGTCATTAAACAGGCGCCACATTATGGGAGTGTGAATCAAGAAGATGAAGTGAGCCCATTTTGTCTATGAAATGTGACTAGCATCACAAGTTATTGATTAATTAAGAGGATTGTCATTATCACGCGCTATGGACCTCACTGGTCCGACCGGAGCCTGCGACAGGCTGCGGCAACAGTGCTGATTTAATCAACAGTGGCGAAACGTTTTGCCGGACCGGATGGACCGTGCCGGTGCTCAGCGATAACGGCCGCGCACCGAGCCGGTCACCCGCCCCGCCATCTTGATCAAGCTCTGGCGGGTATGGAAGTGGCAGAGCGCCACCCCGAGGGCATCCGCCGCATCCGCCTGGGGCGTGGCCGACAGCTTGAGCAGATGAGTCACCATGTGCTGCACCTGCTCCTTGGCCGCCCCGCCCGTGCCCACCACCGCCAGCTTGATCTGGGTCGCCGAATATTCGCTGACCGGCAGCAGGGCGTTGACCGCCGCGACTATGGCGCTGCCCCTGGCCTGACCGAGCTTCAAGGCCGAATCGGCGTTGCGGGCCATAAACACCCGCTCGATGGCAAACTCGTCTGGCTTGAACTGGGTGATGATCTCGCTCACCCCGTCATACACCTGCTTGAGGCGTGACGGCAGCTCGCCCAAGTCGGTGCGGATGCAGCCCGATCCCAGATACTCCGCCTTGCCTGCGACTATACGGATCACGCCGTAGCCGGTGATCCGCGAACCCGGATCTATCCCCAAAATAATGCTCATGAAACCATCGTTGCTCTAAAGGCAGATCATGGGCGCCAAGATAGCAAACAAGCCCCCGCTTGGCTCGCACAGCCGCAGGCTGGCCCGCTGACTGCGCGCGGAAGCACCATCTTATACAGTGGTATGGCGACGCGCTGACCAGTGCAACCCGTCAAGCCGTGGCCCATGCCAGCGTAAATCCCCCTCCCCACCCGAGCGTTACTCCCCGGCCAGGGTCACCAGCTGCTCGGCCAGTTGATGGCTGCGCAGGTAGCTGTCGATGAGGGCGCCATCGGCCTTGCCCGCCTCAATCTGTGCATACCAGTGCGCCAGCATGGCATTGAAACCGCGCCGCGCCAGCACCGGTTGCCAGTCATCCACCGCGATGGCGCTCAGCTGCTTGCCACGAGCGAGGGTGCCCTGGGTGCAGCTCTCCACCTGCAGCGACAGATCCTCGCCATAGAGGCTGATCCGCTCCTCGGTGATCCCGGCGCTGCGGTTCATGCTGCCGCTCACCGCCGCCTGCCCGCTCTGCCAGGCCACGCTCACCCCGGCCAGCAGCTCGGGCTGCTGGCTACTGCGCCTGAGCACGGCGTGCAGGGGGCCGGTGGGCGCACCGCCATAGTGGCAGAGGCTGTCGAGCACATGGATAAAGTCATCGAACAGGAACTGGCGGGGCAACCCGGGCAGGGCATGGCGGTGCTTCTGCCAGTGCAGCTCGGTCACCGGCTGCTGACGAGCGGCCGAAAGTGCGGGCAGGTAACGGCGGTTGAAGCCCACGAACAGCGGACAATCCTTCGCCATGGCCAGGTTGCCCAGCGCCTCCACCTCGGTGGCGCTGTCACAGAGCGGCTTGTCGACAAAGGTGGGAATGCCGGCGCGCAGACACTGCTCCGCCAGCCTGCCATGCACGGCGGTGGCGGCATGGATCATCACGGCATCCGGGCGGCTCGCCAGCAACTCATCCACCTCGGTAAAGCACTCGGCGATCCGGTACTGGCGGGCCAGCTTGTCCAGCACTTGGGGATTGCGGGTGCAGAGCAGCGGAGTGACTCGCTCGTCGCTGGCGAGCAGCGGCAGATAGGCCTTCTGGGCGATATCACCGAGGCCAATCAGGGCAATGCGCATGGGAACTCCTTGTCATGAGTGCGATAGCCGCAGGGTAACATCTCGCCCGCACCGAACGCATGAAATCGGATCTGTGCGAACGACGGGCGGGATACCCGCTCAGCGGGGAAGTGTTCTTGCTGCCATCGGCTGGCTAAGATGCTCTCTTCACGTGCTGACCCCATCAAGGAAGACCATGAGCAACTCGACCCTTCACTCTCTGTTTCGCTACAAGGCCTGGCCGACGGCGAGCTGCTGGATGCCCTCGCCACCCTGGACCCGCAAATCCACGGGGAGGCACACCACAAT
Organism: Aeromonas sp. sif2416; assembly: GCF_019218665.1. Lineage (NCBI taxonomy): Bacteria > Pseudomonadati > Pseudomonadota > Gammaproteobacteria > Aeromonadales > Aeromonadaceae > Aeromonas > Aeromonas sp. sif2416. Next base: position 187,581 of record NZ_JAHUXC010000001.1, on the reverse strand, counting down.
GCCCTGCGAGTCTTCAACCACATCCATGTGGTCGATGCCATCTTCAAAGCCAATCTGCTGGGGGAGCCCCATGGCTTCAGTGCCACCAATACCCCGGAAACACCGCCCCTTGCTGCGCTGCGCACCGCCATCGGCGAACTGGATGGCTGGTATCTGGCATACGTTGCCAGCCTGAGCCAAGCAGATGGCGACGCCGTGCTCTCGTTCAACTTTGTGGATGGTGACAAGGGACAGATGAGCCGCGCCGAGATGCTGCTGCATCTGGTGACCCACGGCGGATATCACCGAGGGGCTATCGGGCGCATTCTGGTTCAATGCGGCATCACGCCGCCGCGCGATACCCTGACCACCTTCCTGCATCGCAGCGAACCCGAGCGGCGGGACGGCTAAACGACAAACGAGGGCGGCCCATGTTGCCCTCTATTTTGTGGATTTGGCCTGCTCTCTGGTATCGAGCCACTTGCCGATTCGGGCCCCCAGCTCGGAGCAGATCATGGCGCTGACCATGGCCCCTATCATCCGGTTCATATCCGAGATCTCTTTTGATTCCAGAAGCAGGGGCGCGATCAGGTTAAAGGCTATTAGCCCCATCACCAGTCCGAGCCCGCCGCCCACCTTCTCTCTTCTGGAACGGACTTTTATCGCCATCTGCTCACTCCTGTTCGGGAATACCCGCTGCAATATATTCAGGAGAGAGGCCGTTATGCCTCTCCTACCTTTTCGTCAGCCGCCAAGATAGCAAAGCCACTGCTACCTGACTGCTTTTGGTTGCATGTGGTGATGTACTTTGATGACGCAGTTCAAAAAACAATAAATTTCTGATGGTTATGTCAGCTCCAATGCTCGCACAGGCGGCTTCGTTTGGCTTAGCATGGTCATTCAGAACCTGTTGAGCTGCGATGGGTTGCTGCCAGCACTGGTCAATGGAGCATATTGGAAGCTGTAATCCATGGGCGGCAGCGTCGGCTTACGTTTTGGAACATAAGTTATTGTTTCTCATGCATTACCGAGAATGCTCTTCCCTCATGTTTATATATTTCGATAAGGATATATATGCTAACCGAGTTTACTATCTCTAACTACAAGCAATTTCTAAATTTAAAAATAAAGCACCTGAAAAATATAAATGTCATTGGGGGTAAAAACAATACTGGTAAAAGCTCCATACTAGAAGCCATCTTTACTCTTTATGATCGAGGAAGCCCTGACTTAACAATAAAGCAATATTCATGGAGAGGAATTAGCAACCTGTTATTAGATAAGGATAGTATCTGGGCTCCTATATTTCATGATTACAACCTACAAAATCAAATAACTCTTACAGCAAGAAATGATGATGAGCGGCTCAGCAAGGCCACTATAAAATACGGCAAACTGGACCTACAATCCAATGCGGTTTATTCAGCAAAAAATGACAGTGGCATAATAAATCAAACCCAAGCCTTCAACCAAGAGGGACTTTCCATATCTTATTTTGAAGGCCCTCAAAGCGCTGGTAATGTTAAAATAACTTCCAACGGCCAGCAAATGACATCTAATTTCGAGAACTTAGCAAACTCTCCATTATCAGTTGTTTATTTATCTTCATCATTGAAAGGTAATGCACAACTGAACGCTGAATATCTAACCAGACTTGATAGAAAGGGCTTGTTACCTGGAATAGTTTCATCATTGAATGTTATCGAGCCAAGACTAACCAGTATATCTCTAGGGTTTAGCGGGGGACAGATCTCTATATATGGTGATGTAGGATTAAAGACAAAGATACCTATTGGCTTTTTAGGTGAGGGAATAGAAAAACTACTTGGAATTCTCCTAGCTATAGAGGCAAATAAAGGTAGTATCATACTGATTGATGAGATAGAAAATGGCTTGCATTATAGTGTTCTTCCACAAATATGGAGCATCATAAGTAAAGCTGCCCAGAAAAATAAAATTCAATTATTTGTTACAACACACTCTTATGAAACTCTTGTTGCATTGTGTCAAAGCGCATTAAAACAAGATAATAAAGATATATCTTACTACCGGTTAGATAAAGAACCAGACACGGTTACTATTAGTCATTATGACTTCGATACTTTTAAGGCAGCAATTGAAAGCAACTGGGAGGTAAGATAACAATGCCTCTTTATTTAAATACAGATCAAATTGACGCAGGTCAATTATCGACTTTAACTCCTGATGCGATCACTGAGGAACATATAGTTTTTGTTGAAGGTCCTGATGATGATCATTTTATTCGAGCTGTATTAAAAAGCATTGGTGTAGATAGAGGAATTCAAATAATAAGGACGGGCGGAATTACACAATTTCCTTCAAAATTCCAAGCAAAAATCAAGGAAAGTAATTTTAAAGCTGTACGATGTATTGCTATCATAATTGATGCGGACAGCTCAAAGGAAGAAGCTTTAAAAATGGTAAGGAAAACGCTTGTAACTAATAGCTTTTCTGCACCAAATGAACATGGAATACCAGTTAAATGTGATAAACGAAATGTTAAAGTAGGTGTCTTTATAATTTCAAAGCCTGGGGAAAACTCAGGTATGCTTGAGGACCTATTCATTGAAACACAAAAAGACACGCCAATATCAGCCCATGTAGGAAAATATATTTCCGGCCTTGCTGAAAGCCTTGAAAAGCATATACCAGAAAAAGGTATTCCTAGACCGACCCCCAAAGATTTTAGATATCCGAACAATGAGTCTAAAGCAAGGGCAAGAGCTATATTATCTGGGTTTTATGATGATATATCTACTGTTGGCTATGCTGCTCAGCATGGATATATAGATATGAATAACTCATCATTGGATGAAATAAAGACTTTTTTACAAACCATTTTTAATCTACAGGAATGATATGTGGCCATTTTCCAACATGTCACCGCAGCAAAACAACTATTAATTTTAATAAGTAAAAAGGCGACCATCTGGTCGCCTTTTTTATTTCTATCGCTTTCCAATCAGTAATATCACCGAGCCGGTCGCTTGGCACCATTCCCTTTGGCCGCAGGCTTGCCGCCCTGAGTGACGGGTTTGGCGCCCGGCTTGGCGGAGCCAGCACGGGTCGGCGCCTTGCCCTTATGGGCGGGTTTGCCAGCTGGTTTACCTTGACCTGCACCTTGCACAGCTGGCTTGCCGTTGGCACCAGCCCCTTTGCTGAGCTGGGAGCCTACTGGCTTGCCATTGCCCGCCTTACCGCCAGTGGCCTTGTTGCCTGCCCCATTGCCACGCTGATGGACGATGTTGCTGTGGCGGGTCAGGGCCGGTTTCAGCCCCTTGTTGATGCTGCGCTCGGCCTTGACCTCGCCGCGCCCTTCCGGCGGCACCAGGCAATCTGGGCCGTTGCCGATGAGGTGGCCCTTGCCCATCTCCTGCAGCGCTTCGCGGATCATCGGCCAACCGGCCGGATCGTGGTAGCGCAGCAGCGCCTTGTGCAGGCGACGACGGCGCTCCCCCTTGACCACGAACACGTCCCCGCCCTGGCGACTCACCTTGTTGAGGGGGTTTTTCTCGGTGTAATACATGGTGGTGGCGTTTGCGAGCGGCGACGGGTAGAAGTTCTGCACCTGATCGAGCTTGAAGCGGTTGGTCTTGACCCAGAGCGCCATGTTCACCATGTCCTCATCGGTGGTGCCCGGATGGGCCGAGATGAAGTAGGGGATCAGGTACTGCTGCTTGCCCGCCTCTTTCGAATACTTGTCGAACAGCTCCTTGAACTGGTAGTAGCTGCCCATGCCCGGCTTCATCATCTTGGAGAGCGGACCCTCCTCGGTGTGCTCGGGGGCAATCTTCAGGTAGCCGCCGACGTGATACTTGGCCAGCTCCTTGATGTAGCGGGGATCTTCCACCGCGATGTCGTAGCGCACCCCGGAGGCGATCAAAATCTTCTTGATGCCCTTCACATCCCGCGCCTTGCGATAGAGATCGATGGTCGGGGTATGGTCGGTGTCCATGTGCGGGCAGATGGTCGGCCAGACACAGGAGGCTCGGCGGCAGGTCTGCTCGGCCCTCGGGCTCTTGCAGCGCAGCTTGTACATGTTGGCGGTGGGGCCACCGAGATCCGAGATGACGCCGGTGAAGCCCGGCACCTTGTCGCGGATCTCTTCGATCTCTTTGATGATCGACTCTTCCGAGCGGCTCTGGATGATGCGCCCCTCGTGCTCTGTGATGGAGCAGAAGGAGCAGCCGCCGAAGCAGCCGCGCATGATGTTGACCGAGGTCTTGATCATCTCGTAGGCCGGGATCTTCTCCTTGCCATAGGCCGGGTGCGGCACCCGCTGATACGGCAGGCCGAACACCCCGTCCATCTCGTCGGTTTCCAGCGGGAAGGCGGGCGGGTTGACCCAGACGATGCGATCGCCGTGGGCCTGGGAGAGCGCGCGGGCGCAGCCCGGGTTGGTCTCGTGGTGCAGGATGCGCGACGCATGGGCGTAGAGCACCTTGTCTTCCTTCACCCGCTCGAACGCCGGCAGCTTCACATAGGTTTTCTCCCATGGCTTCTGCTTGGGCGGCTGCACCAGCACCGGCTTGGCCTCTTGCGCCGCCGGTGCCACCTCGGTGGCATCGTCGGAGCAGGGCGCCCCTTCCATGTAGGGGTTCATGATGGGGTCGATGCGGCCGATCTGATCCAGCTTGCTCGAATCCACCCCGCGCCACTCGGGCAGCGGCTCCTTGCGGATCACCGCGGTGCCGCGGATGTCCTGCATGGTCTCCATGGTCTCGCCGTTGGCGATGCGGTGCGCTACCTCGATCAACGGCCGCTCGGCGTTGCCGTAGATCAGGATATCGGCCTTGGCGTCCAGCAGGATGGAGCGACGTATGGTCTCGGACCAGTAGTCGTAGTGGGCGATGCGGCGCAGGGACGCTTCGATGCCACCTATGACCACAGGCACCTCCTTGAAGGCCTCCTTGCAGCGCTGGGTGTAGACCAGGGTGGCGCGATCGGGCCGCTTGCCACCCACATCCCCGGGGGTGTAAGCGTCGTCGTGGCGCAGCTTCTTGTCGGAGGTGTAGCGGTTGATCATGGAGTCCATGTTGCCCGCGGTCACCCCGTAGAAGAGGTTCGGCTTGCCCAGGCGCATGAAGTCATCCTTCGATGACCAGTCCGGCTGGGCGATGATGCCGACCCGAAAGCCCTGGGATTCCAGCATGCGGCCGATGACCGCCATGCCGAAACTCGGGTGATCCACGTAGGCGTCACCGGTCACCAGGACGATGTCGCAGCTGTCCCAGCCGAGCTTGTCCATCTCCGCGCGGGACATGGGCAGGAAGGGCGCCGTGCCGTAGCACTCGGCCCAGTAGCGGGGATAGGAGAAAAGGTGGGTAACCGGCTGCATTTTGAACACCTGGAACAATTCGGGTCGCGCATTATACCGGCAGAGCCGTGCGGGAGCGATGGCTTTTTGCCCCCATAAACCCAGAGGGATAAGGCGCAGCCGCCCGTGAGGCTAGGCGCAGCCGCCCGTGAGGCTAGGCGCGCCGCCGCCGTGGCGGCAGACTGCGCCGACAACCGGCCAACGAAGAGGGCGCCCGCAGGCGCCCTTCTCAATCCAGTGGGGTCAGCCTGGCCGCTCAGGCCGCCGGCTTGCCCCGCTGCTCGGGCTCGCTGTCCACCGCTAGCGCCTCGTCCACCAGCAGATCCCGCGCGCCGGTCATGCCGGCCCGCCGGGCCAGCAGGTGATAGATGGCGGGCACCATCACCAGGGTCACCAGGGTCGCAAGGGAGAGGCCGAAGAACACCACAGTCCCCACCGCCATCCGGCTCTCGTAGCCGGCCCCCATGGAGATCATCAGCGGCACGGCGCCTATGATGGCGGTCAGCGAGGTCATCAGTATGGGCCGCAGGCGGCGCACCGAGGCCGCGATGATCGCCTCCTCGAATCCCTCGCCGCGCTGGCGCAGCTGGTTGATGAACTCGACGATGAGGATGCCGTTCTTGGTCACCATGCCGATCAGCATGATCATGCCGATCTGGCTGTAGATGCTCAGCTCCTGCCCCGTCAGCCAGAGCCCGAGCAGGCCGCCGAAGATGCCGAGTGGCACAGTCACCATCACCACGGTCGGGGTCAACAGGCTCTCGAACTGCGCCACCAGCACCAGATAGACCACTAGCAGGGCCAGGCCGAACACCATCAGCATCTCGCCCTGGTTGTCGCGGTAGTCCTTGGAGTCACCGGCATAGTCCACCGTCATGCCAGCGGGCAGATGGGTGCTGGCCCAGCCGTCGAGGAAATCGAGCGCCTCCCCCAGGGTGTGGCCGGGGGCCACGTCCGCGGTGAGGGCGATCGCCTTCTGGCGCTGGTAGTGGTTGAGGCGCTGCGGGCTCGCCACCTGCTTGACGGTGGCCAGGGTCGACAGGCTCACCATCTCGCCGCTGGCCGCCTTCAGATAGATGCGGCTGACATCGGAGATCCCGTTGAAGTCGCGCTGGTTGGCGCGCAGATAGACGTCATACTCCTCGCCCCTGTCCACATAGGTGGTCTGGCTGACGCCGCCGAGCAGGGCCTGCAACGAGCTGGCCACGGTGGAGACGGGGATGCCGAGCTGGCTGGCCCTGTCCCGCTCTATGGTCACTTGCAGCTCGGGGGTCTTCTCGGCGTAGTCCAGATCCGGCGCCAGCATCAGGCCACTTTGGGCGGCAGCCTGCTGCAACACCAGCCCCAGCTGGTAGATCTCGGCATAGTCCGAGCCCTGCAGCACGAACTGCACGGCGGCGTTGGAGCCGCCCTTGAAGCCGGGCTGGAAGGTGCGGATCATCACGTCAGGAATGGCGGCGAGGCGTGTGCTCAGGGTGCGGGCGAACTCGGTCGCGGTCTCGCCGCGCACCGCCCAGTCGGTCAGCTGGATGATCGCCATCCCGGTCTGATCGCCGCCCCGGCCGAAGGCCGGGGTGCTGAAGCTCATGGCCTGCACCACCCCCTTGCCGAGCAGCGGCATGACCGCGGCCTCCACCTGCTGCATGTTGCGCTTCATCCGCTCTATGCTGGTGCCCTCGGCCCCCTTGACGAACACATAGAGCACGCCCCTGTCCTCGGTCGGGGTCAGGCTGGCGGGCAACTGGCTAAACAGGGCGCCGATGCCGCCTAGGCAGAGCACCAGCACCAACGGGGTCCAGGCGGAGCGGCGCAGCACCCAGCCCAGCAGGCGCCGGTAGTGCAACTCCACCCAACCGAGGCCACGGTCCAGGGTCGCGGTCAGGGCGTTGGGCTTGTCGACCGCGCGCATCAGCCAGGAGCCCATGGCCGGAGTCAGGGTCAGCGCCACCAGGGAGGAGAACAGCACGGCGAGCGACAGCAGGATGGCGAACTCAGTGAAGAGCCGCCCCACCATGCCATCCATGAAGGCGATGGGCACGAACACCATCACCAGCACGGCCGTGGTCGCTATCACCGCGAAGCCCACCTCGCGGGTGCCGTGCCAGGCCGCCATCAACGGGGGTTCGCCCCGCTGCAGATGGTGGTGGATGTTCTCCACCACGACGATGGCGTCATCCACCACCAGGCCGATGGCGAGAATAAGGGCGAGCAATGTGATGAGGTTGATGGAGAAGCCGAGGTACCAGGCGCCGATGAAGGCGGAGATGAGCGACACCGGCACAGTGATGGCCGGGATCAGGGTGGTTCTGCCCTGCCCCAGGAACAGATAGAGCACGGCCACCACCAGCACGGCGCAGATGGCCAGGGTGATATACACCTCGTGGATGGCCTGCTTGATGAAGACGGTGGAGTCGTAATCCACCTCGAGCTTGGCCCCCTCCGGCAGGAAGCGCTGCATCTCGCTCATCTTCTGCTCTATCCCCTGGGCCACCGCCAGCGGGTTGGCGGTGGACTGGGCGACTATGCCAATCCCCAGGCTCTCCTTGCCGTTGCGCTGGTAGGCGCTGTCTTCGTTCTTGGCCCCCACCTCCACGTCGGCGATGTCGGCCAGGTAGATGCTCTGGCCATTGGCGGCGGTCGCCACCGGCAGGGAGCGAAAATCCTCGGCACTGTGGTAGAGACGGGCGATCTGCACCGCCATCGTCATGCTGTTGTTGCGGATCTCCCCGCCCGGCAGCTCGATGTTCTCGCGCTTGAGGGCATCCTGCACATCCGCCACCGTGATGCCGCGGGCCGCCATGTCGGCGGGACGCAGCCTGACATACATCACCTGGGTCAGATCGCCGGAGAGAGAGATCTCGCTCACCCCGTCCACCAGACTCAGGGGGTCGACCAGCACCCGGTTGGCGTAATCGGTCAGGGCGGTGCGGTCCATCTGGGTGCTGCTGAAGTTGAGCCAGATCGCCACATCCCCGTTACCGTTGTCCTTGGTGACCATGGGCTCGTCCACCTCGTCCGGCAACTTGGGACGGGCACGGGAGATGGCGTCACGCACATCCGAGGTGCCTTCTACCATGTTCCAGCCGAGCTTGAACTCCACCGTGATGGATGAGCGCCCCTTGCGGGTCACCGAGTTGATGTTCTTGATGCCGCTGATGCCGGAGAGCTGATCCTCGATGGGCTTGGTGACCTGGCTCTCCATGACCTCGGGGGCGGCGCCGTCATAGGTGGTGGTGATGGAGACGGACGGGGTCTGCACGTCCGGCATCTCCCGCACCGTCAGCTTGGAAAAAGCTACCAGGCCGAACACCGTGAGCAGGGCACTGATGACCACCGCCACCAGCGGGCGGCGCACTGACATATCGGAGAGCCACATCAGCCTTTTACCTCTGCCAGATCGCGCACATAGGCACCGTCACGCAGGTTGACCAGCCCCTCGACCGCGATGCGATCGCCGACGCTCAGCCCTTTGATGACCCACACCTCCTCGCCGTGGGTATCCCCCAGCTCCACCGGGATGCGCTTCACCCGGCCGTCCGTCTCCAGTCGATAGACGAAGCGCTGCTCGCCGGCGTACTCCACCGATTGGGCCGGGATCAGGGTCATCTTCTGGGCGGGCAGGGAGAGCTCCACGTTCATCATCATGCCGGGCCTGAGCTGGCCGGTGGGATTGGGGATGATGACGCGGGCCTTGATGTTTTGGGTCTCGTTGGAGATCCGGCTGTCGAGCGTCTCCAGCACGCCGGAGAAGGATTGATCCGGCCAGGCCGAGCTGGTGGCCGTCACCGCCATGCCCGGCCTCAGCAGGGCGAGGTAACGCTCGGGCACCGCCAGATCGAGCCGCAGTTTGGCGAGTTCATCCAGGTGGAGCAGCACGTCGCCGCTGTTGACCAGGGCGCCCTCGCTGAGATCGATCAGGCTGACGGTGCCGTTGAAGGGGGCTGGCAGGGTGCGCAGCGACAGCTCGTACTGGGCCGCGTCGACCCTGGCCTGGGCCTGGGCCACGGTCGCCTCCTGCCCTTCCAGCTCCGAATTGGTGATGGCGCCGCGTTCCACCAGCCGGCGCATGTCGCGCAGCTTGCGCTTCTCATCGCGCAGGCTGGCGCTCTGCTCGGCCAGCTCCGCCCGCTGCTTGCCCTCATCCAGGGCGATCAGGGTCTCCCCCTGCTTGACCCGCTGACCGGAGCGCACTCCTATCTTGACGATGCGGCCGGTGACCTCGGGACTGACCGCCACTGAGCGATTCGCCGCCAGCTTGCTGACCAGCTTGATGGAGGGCTCGGCCAGGCTCTGCCGGACTGTCTGCGCCCGGATATTGACTTGCTTAGGCTGGGGTTTGCTGACCGGTTCGGCCTGACGAAGATACCAGAGACCCGCCACCAGCAGGGCGAGCGGGAGGAGCCACAACCATATGCGCATTTTCATCAAACAATCCATGCAATGTAGGAGAAATGGGGAGACTTCATCAATGATGGCATCATGGTAACTCCTGACTATGCCGCGACTATGTATAAATGTGACAAATCGTAACAGCCAGGGCGAAAGATCATCAGCCTCGCCTGTGACGGGTGAATCTGACCCTAGGTCGGGCCCAGGCTTGCGGCCGCACTCAGGGTGAGGGCTAGCAGGATGACGGCCGGGAAAACAGGGAGTAAGCTGGAGCCCTTACTCATGCAAGGAGACGCACCGTGTCACGAAAACCCCGTTTGGGACTGGCCCTGGGCAGCGGCGCTGCCCGAGGCTGGGCACACATAGGCATCATACGGGCACTGGAGCGGCTCGGCGTCAAACCGGATCTGGTGGCCGGTTGCTCCATCGGCAGCTTCGTGGGCGCCGCCTACGCCGCCGGTGAGCTGGACAAGCTGGAGTCCTGGGTACGCGGCTTCAGCCGACTGCAGGTGATGGGACTGCTCGATCCCGCCCTCTCCGGCGGCCTGTTTCGCGGCGAGAAGGTGTTTGGCATCGCCGCCAACCACCTCGGCGATCCCCCCATCGAGAGCCTGCCGTTGCCCTTCGCCTGCGTCGCCACCGAGCTCAACACCGGGCGCGAGATCTGGCTGCAAGAGGGCCCGCTGCGCCAATGCGTGCGCGCCTCCTGCGGCATGCCCGGCATCCTGACTCCGACCCGGGTCGACGATCAGTGGCTGGTGGATGGCGCCGTGGTCAATCCTGTGCCCATCTCTCTCGCCCGCGCCATGGGGGCCGAGGTGGTGATCGCCGTCAACCTCAACGCCGATATGCACCAACCCTGGGCTGACGACTCCGACGAACCCGTTCAGGGCGGCCGGTTCAGCCAGTGGCTGAACCGGGGGGAACCGAGCACCCCCGGCATGTGGAGCGTGATGACGGGCTCCATCAACATCATGCAGGAGCGGATCACCCGCGCCCGTATGGCCGGGGACCCCCCCGAGATCCAGCTCTGCCCGCGTCTTGGCAGCTTCTCCATCATGGATTTCCATCGGGCGAGCGACGCCATCGGCGAGGGCGAAGCCTGCGTCGAGCGCAACCTGGAGCAGCTCAAGGAGGAGTTGTCCCGGCTCAGGCTCATCTGAGCGCCGTTAGTCACAATAAAAAAGAGCGCCACCGGCGCTCTTTTTTATCTCAGGGAATGGGATCAGAACAGCCCCAGCCCCTTGAGCATCACGATCAGGATCAGCAAGGGCGACACGTAACGGATGATGAAGAACAGGGGTTTGAGGATCTTCAGCTCCAGCTTGCCCCCATTGGTCAGCGCCGCCGCCATCCGCTCATAGCCCCAGACCCAGCCGACAAACAGGCAGAGGAAGATCCCGCCGAGCGGCATCAGCACATTGGACGAGATGAAGTCGAACAGATCGAAGAAGGTCTTGCCGGCGATCTGCACCTCCGCCAGGGTGCTGTTGGAGAGCGCACAGGTCGAGCCGACCACCCCCAGCACCAGCAGGTTGATCAGGGTCGCCTTGGGGCGGCTCATGTGGAAGCGCTCCGACAGCACCGAGACCGGCACCTCCAGGATGGAGAGCATGGCGCCGGTCGCCGCGATGGCAGAGAGCACGAAGAACAGCACCATGAACAGATGGCCGAACGGGATGCTGGCGAACACCGCCGGAATGGTGATGAACAGCAGGGAGGGGCCGGCCGAGGGTTCGAAGCCGAACGCAAACACCGCCGGGAAGATGGCGATCCCCGCCAGCATGGAGACGAACAGGTCAGCACACATGACCCGGACCGTGGTCAACGGGATGTGCTGATCGTCCCGGAAGTAGCTGCCATAGGTCATCATGCAGCCCATGCCGATGGAGAGCTTGAAGAACGCCAGCCCCATGGCCGTCAGCACCACGCCGGCGGTGATCTTGGAGAAGTCAGGGGAGAACAGGAAGCGCAGCCCCTCGCTCGCCCCCGGCAGGGTCAGGCTGCGCAGGCCGATCACCAGCAGCAGGATGAACAGCACCGGCATCAGCCTCTTGGTCACCGCCTCTATCCCCTTGGCGACCCCCATCAACAGGATCCCCCCCATCAGCGCCAGCACCAGCCACTGCCACAGCAGGCTCTGCAGCGGGTTGGTGATCAAGGAGTTGAAGGCCGCACCTGTGACGGCGGGATCGGTCGACAGGATCTCCCCGCTGATCGCCTTGAAGATGTAGGCGAACACCCAGGCCGCCACCTCGGAGTAGAAGGACATAATAAGGAAGGCCGCGGTGACCCCCATGGCCGCGATCAGCCACCAGGGCTGTCCCTTGGGCGCCAGCTTGATGAGTCCGCTCACCGCGTCGGATTTGGCCTGACGGCCCAGCATGATCTCCGAGATCATCACCGGCAAGCCCACCAGCAGGGTGGCGATGACATAGACCAGCAGGAAGCCGGCGCCGCCATTTTCCCCGGTCAGGTAGGGGAATTTCCAGATATTGCCGAGGCCGACGGCCGAGCCCAGGGTGGCGGCGAGCACGCCGAAGGTGCTGGTGAAGCCATCTCTGGCTTTCGGTATGGTTTGACTCATGCTTGTCTCACTGTACGCATCACGGGAGGAGGCTCCCCATTCAAGGGTCGGAATTCTCTGGGGATTAATCCAGCTTGCCAAGCGGTTTTAATTAAAATCACTGCGCAGAGCACAGCCGGCAGCATTTAATTAAATGTGGCGGTATTTTGATGGATAAAAAAATGCCGCCTCGAGGGCGGCACTTTTACCAAAGCGCTGGTGATCAGGCCTTGGCAATATCGTCCGGACCGATCTGACCGATTTCGGCGACTTTCTTGTCAGCCAGCAGCCAGAGGGTGAACTTGTGCAATTCCGGGTGATGAGCCAGGGCGACCAGGAAGGCGCCTCCGACTTCACGATAACCCAGTTCATAGTTCTTCAGGGTAGTCGGGGGGACACCCAGCAGATCGGCAAACTTGGGACGGCTCAGGCCAACCGCTTCGCGGATCTGACGGATCTTCTTGCCAACAGTTACGATATTTGAATTCATGGTGTTCCATACTCCGTTCGGCGGATTCACTCCACCTGTATTTTTCGCGACGACTCGTAGTCAAGTGTATCAGTTTTGAACGGACTCGTTATGGTCGAGCCTCTATCTTTAATAAGCGTCTTTCGACGACAACCCTAACAAACATCGGGGATGGTAATCGCAGAGCAGCCTCAGGTAAACAGTCTCGAAAAGAAACCTTATTGTTGCCACGGCCATAACTCGTATAATCCGCCGGTTATCCCTTAAAGAGTAATCAGCATGGCATTTCCAGGCATCATCTCCCGTCTTCATCCCGATTCGGACCCCGCGACCCTCGCTCGACAGCTCCTTCAGGGCCAGCAAACCCGAGCCGAGGCGTTCTGGTTGCCAGCCGCCCTGCAAAGCGAGGCCGCGTCAGTGCTGGCGGCCCTCTCCGACCGGTGCAGCCTTTACCTCGAGCAGCCCGGCACGCTGCCCCTGCGCGGCCACGACGGCGTCTTGCAGGAGGATGGCACCCTGCTGCTCGGCAATGGTAACCATATGAAGCTTTCCGTGACGCAAGGAGATGGCGGCCTGGTGCCCGAACAGGGTCTGTGCGAGATGGCGCTGTGGCTGGAGGCCGGACATCGAAATTTCATTTGTTCAGCAGCAGTTCAGCCCGTGGCGCGGGCCATCCTCAATATCTGGCCCCTCGACCCCTATCTCGCCCGCCATTTTCTCCTCAGCTTCACCCCCTTGCTGTGCGAAGCAACCGAGGCCGATTACCTGGCGGTATTTTCCACGCGGGAGTCTGGAGCCACGGCACGGCCGGCCTGGGTTGAGGCCTATATGAAGCTTGAAAAAAAGCTGCACCGCGCCTACTTGGATCACTAATAAATTCGGATAAACAGCCAGTTACTCACACGACACAAATTGCCTTATCGATTATCTGTGAGCTTGATCATGTTTTGAAATGAGCATAAAGTGCGCCACGTCATCGGAATGACATCGGCTGTTCGTGAAGGGGGAAGCATTGTCGACAATGCAACCCGTTCACCTGTGCACCCAGATACGTGCCTCCTGGATGGATCTAGGATCCCTGCTCGGTGCAACCATTGTTGCCCGGCAGAGCCAGCAGCTTACATAAATTAAAAAATGCGAAGCACGTGGACTACGTGCCATCTCAACGAGGATTTTTTTATGATGAAAATGGCTCCTTCCCTGATCGCCATCGCTATGGCTACCATGGGCGCAACTGCTGCACACGCCGCTGACGACATCTACTTCGGTGCCGGTGTCGGTGCTACTCACTTCAACGGTCTGAACAAGATCGAAGGCGTTACCGCCGGTGAAGAAGACGCAGCTGCTGCAAATGCCTTCGTAGGTTACAACTTCAACGAATACTTCGGTTCCGAGCTGGGCTACCAGTACACCGGCCGTGGTAACACCGATGGCAACCGTTACGAGAGCCAGGGTGCCACCCTGTCCGGTATCGCTCGTCTGCCGCTGGGTAACGACTTCTCCCTGTTCGGTGAAGCTGGCGCCTACTGGGGCCACACCGACGGTATGGGCACCAGCGATACCAAAGTATCCCCGCTGGCTGGCGCCGGTGTGACCTACAAGGTTAACGACGCTCTGGATCTGCAAGCTCGTTACCGTTACATGTGGGACGTGGCTGACCTGACTACCGCCACCGGCGAGCAGTACAAGTCCAACCAGAGCGTGGCTACCCTGGAAGCCGTTTACCACCCGTTCCGTACTTCCTACGTAGCACCGGTTGCCGCTCCTGTTGTTGAAGAAGCCGCTCCTGCTCCGCAGATCGTTGAGAAGAACTTCGCCCTGAACTCCGACGTGCTGTTTGCCTTTGGCAAAGACAGCCTGAAGGCCGAAGGTGTTGACGCTCTGAATGCTCTGTACCAGCAGATCGTTGAGTTCCAACCGAAAGACGGCAACGCCGTAGTCGTTGGTTACACCGACCGCATCGGTTCTGACGCTTACAACCAGAAGCTGTCCGAAGCTCGTGCCCGCACCGTTGCCAACTTCCTGGTCAGCAAGGGTATGGCTGCCAGCAAAGTCGGTATCGAAGGTCGTGGCGAAGCCAACCCTGTCACCGGTACCAAGTGTAACGGCGTCAAGGCCAAGGCTGAGCTGATCTCCTGCCTGGCCCCGGACCGTCGCGTAGAAGTTCGCATCTCCGGCGTTCAGGAAGTTCAGCAGTAATCTGACTCCGCTCAGATAATGCGAAAAGGGGATGCCACGGCATCCCCTTTTGCTTGCCTGCGATCTGCGTCACGGCAACGCTCGCCCTCTCCTGCCCCCCTTGCCGTCTCCCCCTCCTCACCGCTAGTCCCTCGCTGGATGTTTGTACAGAAACTTGATCAATGTGGGTCAAAAGAATACAGTAGCCTCGCTTGTAAGACATTGGATGAACTATTAAAAGTGCTTATTGCCCGGTTAGTTGTCCATGGAGAATTAGCTTCATGAGAATCCAGGTTACCATCCATTTTTTATTCAAGCCGCCCGTGATCGGCTCACGACGTCGCAGCATGAATTGTCATCTGCGGTCGGTATAACAGAAGAGTGCGCAGTACGCCCATAGCACGGCAACTCAACGAGGATAAAATGATGAAAATGAAAATGGCACCAACCCTGATTGCTCTGGCTATTGCAGCCATGGGAACTTCCACCGCCCAGGCGGCCGACGACTGGTACACAGGTATGGGTGCCGGTTGGGCATATGGCCATGACCTTGACTCCTTCGGCCAGGATGCCGACAAGGACGCCACCGCGCTGTCCCTGTTTGGTGGCTACAACTTCAACGAGAACTTTGCCGCTGAGCTGGGTTATCTCTACGCCGGCAAGGGTGGCGTCGATGGCGTCGACTTCAAGACCCAGGGTGCGACCCTGTCCGGTATCGCCCGCCTGCCGCTGAGCGACATCTTCTCCGTGTTTGCCGAAGGCGGTGCCTACTTCAACCACGTCAACGGCAATGGTGAGAGCGACAACGGCACGGCCCCCCTCGCCGGCCTGGGTCTGACCGCCAAGCTCTCCGATCTCATCGATGTGCAGGCCCGTTACCGCTACATGTGGAGCCTGGGTGACGAGCAGAAGACCTGGGAAACCGACATGAGCGTCGCGACCCTGGAACTGGTGATGCACCCGAACCGCACCACCTATGTCGCGCCCGTGGTCGCCCCCGTGGTCGCCGAGCCGGCTCCCGTCGTGGTCGACAAGAACTTCTCCCTGAGCTCAGACGTGCTGTTTGCCTTCGGCAAATCCACCCTGAAACCGGAAGGGACCGCCGCACTCAATACTCTGTATCAGCAGATCGTTGACGTTCAGCCGAAAGATGGCAGCGCCGTGGTGGTGGGTTACACCGACCGCATCGGCTCCGATGCCTACAACCAGAAGCTGTCCGAAGCACGCGCCCGTACCGTGGCCGACTTCCTGGTCGGCAAGGGCCTGCCGGCAGGCAAGGTGGCCATCGAAGGTCATGGCGAAGCCAACCCGGTCACCGGCACCCAGTGCGATGGCGTCAAGGGCAAGAACGAGCTGATCTCCTGCCTGGCTCCGGATCGTCGCGTCGAAGTGCGCGTCACCGGGGTGCAGGAAGTCCAGCAATAAGCTGCATGCTTGCACGAAAAAAAGGGGCCGTACGGCCCCTTTTTTTATGCCAAAATATTGCCGCCCGCCCCCCTGGCCGGATCACAATAGCTGCCGGTTGTCTCACAGAATTTCTATATGGATGCGCTACTTAAGTGGTTAAACCTCTTATATCGCCTATACATAATGGTGGTTATGCATAACAAGGGCTGGGAGCCCTATAACACCCAACATCGACGAGGATACGCGATGAACATAAGACTGAAACCGGTATGGATTGCATTGGCATTGGCGACCACGGCGGCACAGGCGGCCCCCGTTCACGACTGGTATATAGGGGCAGGGGCGGGCTGGGCATGGGCACATGATATCGATGACTTTAGTCAGGATGTCAGCGACGATGACACCGCCTACAACGTCTTCGCAGGCTATAACTTCACCGAAAACCTGGGCGCCGAACTGGGCTATCTGTCCGGCGGCGAGTGGGATATCAATGGCCACGAGTTCAGCAATCAGGGGGCAACCCTGTCGATCCTGGGCCGGCTGCCATTGAATGACATCTTCTCGGTGTTTGCCGAGGGTGGCGGCTACCTCTACAGCGTCAAATCCATCAACGGCAACGAAGAGAACCTGGCGCCGCTGGCCGGGCTTGGCATGACCGCCAGGCTGACCGACTGGGTCGACATCCAGGCCCGCTATCGCTATATGGTGCGGGTCGGTGATGACTCGGACAACGACAAGGTGGGCAGCGGCACCCAACGCTGGGTCAGCGACATCAGTACCGCCACCTTGGAGCTGGTGCTGCACCCCAACCGCACCGTGGCCGCGGCCGTGGTCGCCGCCCCCATAGTGGCGCCGCCCCCGGCTCCGGCCCCCGTGGATCAGACCTTCAACCTGAGCTCGGACGTGCTGTTTGCCTTCGGCAAGGCGGAGCTGAAACCTGAGGGGATGCAGGCGCTGGAGTCGCTCTATCAGCAGATAGTCGACATCCAGCCCAAAAATGGCAGCGCCGTGGTGATGGGCTACACCGACCGCATCGGCTCGGATGCCAACAACCAGGCGCTGTCGGAAGCCCGCGCAAGCACTGTGGCCAACTTCCTGATCGGCAAGGGCCTGCCGGCCGACAAGGTCAGCATTCAGGGCAATGGCGAGAGCAACCCGGTGACCGGCAACCAGTGTGACGAGGTCAAGCCCAGGGCCGCGCTCATCGACTGCCTCGCCCCGGATCGCCGGGTCGAAATCCGGGTCACCGGCGTGCAGGATGCCGACGCCGCCATGCCCGCCACCTCTGAGCCAGCGACTGAGCCCGCCCTCGAGCCGGCTGCCGAGCAACCGGCACAGTAGCAACCGGCACTCATGCCGTGCACAAAAAAAGGGATGCTGCCGCATCCCTTTTTGCATCTGTGCCATTGACCCGAATCAGAACGAGGTGCGGCGATAGCGCCGGTATTCCGGCCGCCAGAAGTTCGCCTCTATGGCCTGATCGATCACCTCATCCGGAGTCTGCACCGCCTTGCCCTGCAGCATGGCGGTCTTGGCCACCATCTTGGCGATGTAGCGGGACACCTGGTGGATATCCGCCAGATCCGGCAGCAAGGAGCCATCCTCCCCCTTCACCAGCGGCGAACACTCCGCCAGGGCACGGCTGGCCGACATCAGCATGGCGTCGGTCACCCGGGTGGCACCGGAGGCGATGACGCCGAGCCCGATCCCCGGGAAGATGAAGGAGTTGTTGCACTGGGCGATGACGTAGCGCTTGCCCTTGTGCTCCACCGGCGCGAACGGGCTGCCGGTCGCCACCAGCACCTGGCCATCGGTCCAGCGGATGAGATCCGCCGGGGTGGCCTCCACCCGGGAGGTGGGGTTGGAGAGCGGGAAGATGATGGGGCGGGTGCAATGCTTGTGCATGGTCTTGACCACCTCTTCGGTGAACAGACCCGGCTGACCGGAGACGCCGATCAGGATGTCCGGCCGACCGTGCTCCATCACCTCCAGCAGGGAGATGTTGTCCCCCACCGGCCACTCCTTGATCCGCTCCACCGGCTGGGAGAGACGGCGCTGGAACGGCAGCTGGTTCGGGATCTTGTCGGTGATGAGGCCGAAGCGGTCGACCATGAACACCCGGCCCCGTGCCTCGGCGTCATTCAGCCCTTCGGCCTTCATCTGCGCCACTATCTGCTCGGCGATGCCGCAACCGGCGCTGCCGGCGCCGAGGAAGGCGACCCGCTTCTCGGAGAGCTTGGCACCGGAGGCCTTGCAGGCCGCGATCAGGCTGCCCAGCGTCACCGCCGCCGTGCCCTGGATGTCGTCGTTGAAGCAGCACAGCTCATCCTTGTAACGGTTGAGCAGCGGGGTGGCATTGCCCTGGGCGAAATCCTCGAACTGCAGCAGGATCTCGGGCCAGCGGCGCTTGACCGCCTGGATGAAGGCATCGACGAACTCGTCATACTCCTCCCCCGAGATGCGCGGATGGCGCCAGCCCATGTAGAAGGGATCGTTGAGCAGCTGCTGGTTGTTGGTGCCCACATCCAGCACCACCGGCAGGCAGTAGGCGGGCGAGATGCCGCCACAGGCGGTGTAGAGCGACAGCTTGCCGATGGGGATGCCCATGCCGCCGATGCCCTGATCGCCGAGCCCCAGGATCCGCTCGCCGTCGGTGACCACTATCACCTTGACGTTCTGCTTGGTGGCGTTCTGCAGCATGTCATCGATCCTGTCCTTGTCCGGATAGGAGATGAACAGGCCGCGGGCACGGCGGTAGATGTTGGAGAACTCCTCGCACGCCTTGCCCACGGTCGGGGTGTAGATGACCGGCAGCATCTCGGTCAGATGGTTGGTCAGCAGGCGATAGAACAGGGTCTCGTTGGTATCCTGGATGTTGCGCAGGTAGATGTGCTTGTCCATGTCGTTGCCAAACGCCATGAACTGGCGATAGGCCCGCACGGCCTGCTCTTCGATGGTCTCTATGTTCTGGGGCAGCAGGCCTTCCAGATTGAAGCTGCTGCGCTCCTCGCTGGTGAAGGCGCTGCCCTTGTTGAGCAGCGGCGTCTCCAGCAGGGCCGGGCCGGCGTAGGGGATGTAGAGAGGACGTTTCTGATTATTATCTTCAAACATGGATCTGTACCTTGACTGTGTGGCCCGCCGATCCTATGGGCTTGGGCCAACAATTTCAAAGAGTTTGCGCATCCGTGGCGACAGGTTTGCGACCCAGTCGACGAAAGGCCCCCGGGGTCTGACCAGTGAGGCGGCGAAAACGGTTGGCAAAGTTGGCACCGTCGCTGTAACCGACCCGGCCGGCAAGCTCGCCGAGCGGCCAGTTGGTATAGAGCAGCAGCTGGCGCGCCTTGTTCATCCGCAGCTGGGTGAGCCAGGCCATGGGGCCCATGCCGAACAGCTGCCGGCAGAGGCGGTGCAGATGGGGTACAGAGCAGGCCATCTGGCCGGCGAGCAGCGCCACGCTCCAGGGCTCGTCCAGACGCGCCTCCACCCGCCGAAACAGCGCCTGCAACCGCAGCTCCGGGGTGCCACGCACCTCCCCCTGCAGGGTCCTGTCCAGCAGGGCCAGCAGCAGGCTCAGCAGTTGCGGCTGCAGCGGAGAGCGGACCCCCTCCCCCTGCATCAGGCTGAGCAGATGGTAGAGCTGCTCCCCCTCCTCCCCTTGCCAGATGCGGTGGCCGAGCCGGTGCAGATGGCGCCAGCGCGGGATGTCGTCGAGCAGGATCCAGCTGGTCTGCCAGCGCTCGCCGACAAGCCGCAACCCGCCCGGCACGGCCGCCGGCAGGAACACCAGCGCGCCCGCGGGGATGGGCTGTTCGGTCGCCCCGGTCAGCAGCACGCCCCCCTCGTCGTGGCTGACCATCAGGATGTGGAACTCGGGTCTGTTGCGGCGGATGAGGTAGTGATCCCGCAGGCGGGAGAGACCGGTCAGGAAGATGCCCGCCTCACCGAGCAGGGGCAGACCCTCCCGCCCCAGCATCCGCTCCTCGCAGCTCGGGGCGATCTCCAGGCACTCGCTAGCAAAGCCCATAACACCTCAACAAGATAGTTTTGCACAAGAAAACCGAGAGTCACTCACAGTGGCACCGCCCCGGTCAGCCCCTATCATATCCCTGACAAGTGTCATCTTTTACACACCCGGTTAATATAAATGAATTATTGGCAAGCGATTTTAAAACAAACCACCGATCGCGAGTTCATGACGCGACTGTGGCGACTGGCCCTGCCGGTTTCGCTGCAATCCATGATGTTCTCCCTGCTGGGTCTCATCGATATCATGATGGTGAGTCAGCTTGGTACCACGGCTGTGGCGGCGGTCGGCTTGGGCAACCGGGTCTTCTTCTTCAATCTGCTGGTGATAGCGGGCCTCTCTGGCGGGGTCTCGGTGTTGGCGGCACAGTATTACGGCCGCGGCGAGCTGGGCGGGGTGCGCCGCTCCCTGGCGCTGGCGCTGGTGGGCGCCCTATTGGTGAGCCTGCCGTTTGCGCTCATCTATGTGCTCTCGCCGGGCAGCGTGCTCGGCTTTGCCAGCCAGGATCCCGCATTGCGCCTGCTGGCCGACGAGTTCCTGATGATCACCGGCGCCACCATCCTCTGCACCGCCATCGTCGTGCCGCTGGAGGCGGCCCTGCGCTCGGTGGGCAACGCGGCGGCGCCGACCCGGATCGGCATCATCGCCATCATCGCCAACGTCATCCTCAACTACGCCCTCATCTTCGGTAACTTCAGCTTCGAGGCCATGGGGGTCGCGGGCTCGGCCTGGGGCACCACGCTCTCCCGCCTGCTGCAGACCGTGCTGCTGCTGATCTATGTGTGGCGGCAGGAGCCGCGTCTCGTGCCACGCAGACAGGACTGGTGGGACGCCTTTAGGCGCAAGGAGGTGGTGCGCTTCACCCTGATCGCCCTGCCGCTGCTGTTCCATGACGGACTCTGGGCCTTCGGCATGCTGCTCTATGGCTTCCTCTACGCCCACCTCGGCACCGACTCCCTGGCCATCATGACCACCCTCGGCACCCTGGAGAGCATCCTCATCTCGCTGTTCTTCGGGCTGGCGGTGGCCTGCTCCACCCTGCTCGGCCACCGGCTCGGGGCCGAGGAGTACGAGGCTGCCTGGCAACACTCCCAGCTGTTCCTGCTGCTCGCCCCCGTCGGCGCCCTGCTGGTGGGGATAGCGGTCTGGCTGCTGCAGACCAACCTGCTGCAGTGGGTCGGCAACCTGCCGGCTGAGCTGATGGGGGAGGCGGGCCAGGTGCTCGCCATCATGTGCCTCGGCATGCTGCTCAAGGTGTTCAACATGGTGGGCATCATAGGGGTGCTGCGCTCCGGCGGGGACGTGAACTACAGCATCTTCATCGACATCATCGCCATGTGGTGCATCGGCCTGCCCTGTGCCTGGGCGGCGGTCAGCCTGCTGGGCTGGCCCCTCTCCTGGGTGGTGGCGGTGGTGCTGCTGGAGGAGCTGTGCAAGGTGCTGCTGGTGCAGCGCAGGATCCGCCAGCGCCACTGGCTCAAAAACCTGGTGATGGGCTAAAAAACGGGGTCATATCAATGACAGAAAATCCCCCTTTGCAGTATGCTAGCGCCCTCTTCAATCAGCGACAGGGCGCGCCCGTGTCCTGTCAGTAGTCGTTTAAGGAGACGAGCATGCAACCAGAGAAAGAGCTGATCACCGAGACTGCCCTGCTGGAGATGGCCAACGGCATCATCAAGAGTCACGAAGACTTCATCCACGGCATGCGCGCCGACGCGGTGGAGCAGAAGGGGGAGATCCTGGTGTTCAAGGGGGAATTCTTCCTGGCCGAGGATGGCACCCCGACCGGCAAGACCATGGCGGTGTTCAACATGTTCAAGCTGCTGGCCCAGCAGTTGTCGGGCAAGTACCGGCTGAACTAGACGCAGGCGTTGTGGATCGGGATGCCGCCCTCAGGCGGCATCCGTGTTTACCGGGCTGGGCAGAACGGGTTTTTCGCCGATCACGCAGTTGCGCCCCGCCATCTTGGCCAGATAGAGACACTCGTCGGCCCGGTTGAGCAGCTCTTCGATGCTCTCCCCGCAGCGGGCCAGCGTCAGCCCTATGCTCACCGTCACCTCCAGCAACTCGTCCGAGATCGGGCTCTTCACCAGCCGCGCCTCCACCGCTATCCTCAGCCGCTCCGCTATCCGCTTCGCCTTGGCCAGCTCGCCACAACCGGGTAGCAGGATGGCGAACTCCTCGCCCCCGTAACGACCGAGCACCATGCCGGGTTCCAGCTGCTCCGCCAGGGTGGCCGCTACTTCCCTGAGCACCGCATCCCCCGCCAGGTGGCCGAAGGTGTCATTGATGCGCTTGAATCTGTCCAGATCCAGCAGCAACACCGCAAAGGGGGCCTGCTTGTGGATCATGGTGGCCCTGGCCTTCTCTATCCTCTTCATCAACAGGCGGCGGTTCATCATGCCGGTCAGCTCGTCCGTGGTGGACTCCCGATAGAGCTGCAGCAGCATGTTGAGCTGGCCGCACTGCACCCAGGCGCTCGCCACCGTGAACAGCGCCAGCAGCCAGATCTGGTTGAGGGTCTGCAGGCTCCACAGCGGCTGCTCGGTCAGCCACCAGTTACCCAGCAACATGGTGACCAGGATGCCGCCTGCCAGTTGCAGGCCGAGGGAGAGCGGTATGGGGAAGATGGCAAACAGGCTGATCAGCAGATAGGGGAAGGCCATGTAGCCCGCCTGCAGCTCCTGATCCGGCCCGAAGCTGTGCAGGCAGATGAGGGCAAACAGCATCATCACCGCCATCAGATAGCCTAAGGCCAGCTTCATCCGTTCGCGCTTGAAGTGAATGAGATAGGAGAAGGGGATGAGCGGAGAGAGGGCCAGCAAGCAGAAGATGCGGGCCTTGAACAACTCGTCGAACTGGGCAGGGGCCAGGGTCAGCCAATCCACCAGCGCCCAGGCGGGAAGACCCAGCATCAGCACACAGGTCAGCAGCCGCAGACGTACCGTCATGAAACCCATGCGGGTCAGGGTAAAATCATCGGAGTGTTCTCTGGCACTCCAAAACTCCGACAGCTTCAGCATCCAGAGTCTCCACGTTACAGACGAGGGCTCATTCTACGCCGTGCAGCCTCAAAACCCTATGCGACAGTGACCATTGGAGGGCGAGCACCGTCACACAAACCGGCGGATCATAATCGCCGCGCGCAAACGTTTCAACCCATCCAGAAATAAACCCGATCCCGCTCAATTAGCGCTGGTCAGCCTCATCTCAGCCACTACAATAGCGCCCAATTTTATCCCCCTCCCCACCATTTTTTGAGGTATTTATGGAACAGGCAGCCGCCACGCGCGCCCCCCTAGAGGCACATCCCCCCAGGCGAGCCCACAGCGAACTGGTCTACGGCATCGACGATATTCCCCCCCTGCCCCAGACCCTGTTCGCCGCCCTGCAGCATATGCTCGCCATGTTTGTCGCCATCATCACCCCGCCCCTCATCATCGCCAATGCCCTCGGCCTCCCCGCCGCCGACACCCGCTATATCGTCTCCATGTCGCTGGTCATGTCCGGCATCGCCTCCTTCATCCAGACCCGCCGCTTCGGCCCGCTCGGCTCCGGCCTGCTGTCGGTGCAAGGCACCAGCTTCAACTTCCTCGGCCCCATCATCGCCTCAGGCCTCGCCCTCAAGCAGGCCGCCATGCCCACCGAGGATCTGCTGGGCACCCTGTTTGGCACCATGCTGGCGGCCGCCCTCACCATAGTGGTGATGAGCCGCTTCCTGCATCTGGTCAAGCGGGTGATCACCCCGCTGGTGACCGGCATAGTGGTGCTGCTCATCGGTCTGACCCTGATCAAGGTGGGTCTCATCAGCATGGGCGGCGGCTATGGCGCCCTGGCCGACGGCAGCTTCGCCAGCCACAGCAACCTCTTCCTCTCCCTGCTGGTGCTCGGCCTCATCGTCTTGCTGCAACGCAGTCGCAATCCCTGGCTGCGCCTCTCCGCCATCATGATCGCCATGTTGGTGGGTTATGGGGCGGCCTTGCTGCTGGGCAAGGTGAGCGCGCCAATCTTCGAGGGCCCATTGGTGATGGTGCCCATCCCCCTGCACTACGGCCTCGGCTTCGACTGGCAGCTGTTCGTGCCGCTGGCCATCATCTTCGTGGTGACGGCGCTGGAGGCCATAGGCGACATGACCGCCACCTCCGACATCTCCGGCGAGCCGCTGGACGGTCCCGTCTACATGGCGCGGATCAAGGGCGGCGTGCTGGCCGATGGGGCCAACTCCATGCTGGCGGCGGTCTTCTCCACCTTCCCCATGTCCACCTTCGCCCAGAACAACGGCGTCATCCAGCTGACCGGGGTGGCCAGCCGTCACGTCGGCCTCTTCATCGCCGCCATGCTGGCCCTGCTCGGCCTGTTCCCGGCGGTGGCCAGCCTGGTACAGCAGATCCCCGAGCCCGTGCTGGGCGGTGCCACCATCGTCATGTTCGGCACCATAGCCGCCGCCGGGGTGCGCATCATCTCCCGCGAGGAGCTGGACCGCCGCGCCCTGATGATACTGGCGGTGTCGATCGCCATGGGGCTGGGGGTGGCGCAGGTGCCCGAGGTGCTGCAGCACCTGCCGGAGCTGGCCCGAAGCGTGCTCTCCTACGGCGTCGCCACCGGCGGACTGACCGCCATCATCATGAACCTGCTGCTGCCCATTCGCGCCAACACCAGCCGCTGATCGGGTCAGACCTCCTCCCCTTGAAGCCCCGCCGTGCGGGGCTTTACCTTGCCCCTCCCCGCGGGTACTGTGCTGGCACCACTGCCGCCGGAGGCCGCCATGCCCTACTCCCTGCTCAGCCCGACACCGGATACGCCATCCACTCCCCAGCCCCCCGATCTCGTGCTGGCCCAGGAGCAGCAGTGGCTGCGCGACTGCGCCCGCCACGGTCAGGCCGGTGCCCACCTCTGGCAGGCACCCCAGTGCCTCATCGTCACCCGCAAGGACATGCGGCTGCCCCACTATCAAAGCGCTTGCGAGCAACTCGCCGCCGAGGGCTGGCCCGTCTATGTGCGCGACAGCGGGGGCACCGCCGTGCCCCACGGCGCCGGCATCCTCAACCTCTCCCTGTTGCTGCCGCGCACCACCACGGATCTTGGCCACTACTACCAACTGCTGGGGGCGCCGCTGCTGGCCCTGCTGGCGGACTATGGCCTGCAGGGCGGCTACGACTTCGTACCCGGTTCGTTTTGCGACGGTCAGTACAATCTGGTGATCGGGGGTCGCAAGATCACCGGTACCGCCCAGCGCTGGCTGGCGCCGGCCCAGGATCACGGCGGCGCCGTGTTGGCCCAGGCCATGCTGCTGGTGGCGGGGGATCTGGACGAGGGAACCCGGATGGCGAGCCGCTTCTATGAGCTGGCGGGCGGAGAGCTGCGCTTCCTGCCCGGCACCTCCACCACGCTGGCACAGCAGATCGGTTGGCAGGGCAGTCCCGAGGAGCTGGTGGCGCAGGTCCGGCGGCGACTGCAGACGCTGCTGACCGGCGGCTAGGCCCCTGCCCTTCTCCAACGGGCAGGGGAGCTAACCACTAGGGCGCCAACGAAAAAGCCACGACCGGGGTCGTGGCTTTGTCATTTCCTGCACGGAGCAAAGACAGGCTCAGGCCGTCTGCGGCTCGGGCTCCGACTCGGTATCCTGGTCCCGGCTGAAGCAATAGACCAGGGTCTCGGCTGTCACAGCATGGGATCCCAACAGAGACTCATGCAGTCTGGGGCTCGGATTCCGCATCCAGATCCCGGCTGAAGTAGGCGCGGGTCTCGGCGATCACCACGTGGCGCAGGCCGATGAGGCCGATGAGGTTCGGCACCGCCATCAGGCCGTTGACGATGTCGGCCAGCAGCCAAATCATGTCCAGATGGAGGAAGGCGCCACTCGCCACCAGCACCAGATAGATGAGGCGGTAGGGCTTGATGGCCTTGACCCCGAACAGGTACTCGGTGCAGCGCTCGCCGTAGTAGTTCCAGCCGAGGATGGTGGTGAAGGCGAAGAACAGCAGCCCTATGCTCACCAGATACTGGCCTATCTGCGCATCCAGCCCCTGGGCGAAGGCGGCGCTGGTCATGGCGGCACCGCTCAGGTCCCCGCTCCAGACGCCGGTGACCACCAGGGTCAGGCCGGTCATGGTGCAGATGATGAGGGTGTCGATGAAGGTGCCGGTCATGGAGACC
The DNA here is from genome assembly GCF_019218665.1 of Aeromonas sp. sif2416. NCBI lineage: Bacteria > Pseudomonadati > Pseudomonadota > Gammaproteobacteria > Aeromonadales > Aeromonadaceae > Aeromonas > Aeromonas sp. sif2416. The sequence goes on along the minus strand of NZ_JAHUXC010000001.1, from coordinate 161,075 downwards.
AGCCCCTGCTCCACGCAGGAATCCGTCTTGGCCGCCGCTGCCGCTATGGGGGCAGAGCCGAGGCCGGATTCGTTGGAGAAGACCCCGCGCGCCACCCCGGACTGGATCGCCAGCATGATGCCGGCCCCGACGAAGCCGCCGGTGGCGGCATGGCCGGTGAAGGCGCTGTTGATGACCAACATCACCGCCTCCGGCAGGGCGCCGGCATTGTTCACCAGCACCCCGGCGCAGGCGAGGATGTAGAAGATGGCCATGAAGGGCACCACCTTGCTCGACACGCTGGAGATGGACTGGATGCCCCCCAGGGTCACCAGCGCCACTATCAGCGTCAGCACCACGGCGGTCGCCTCGCGGGGCACCGAGAAGGAGAGGCTCATGGCGTCGGAGATGGCGTTGACCTGGGGGAAGGTGCCGATGCCGAAGAAGGCGACACCTATGCCAAACAGGGCGAACAGCTTGGCGAGCGGCTTGGAGCCGAGCCCCTTCTCCAGATAGTACATGGGGCCACCCGCCATCTGGCCGTTGGCATCCTGCTGGCGATACTTGACCGCCAGCAGACACTCGGCGTACTTGGTCGCCATGCCGAACAGGGCCGCCATCCACATCCAGAACAGGGCACCCGGGCCGCCGAGCTTGATGGCGGTGGCAACCCCGACTATGTTGCCGGTGCCTATGGTGGCGGAGAGCGCGGTGCAGAGCGCGGCGAAGCTGGAGACATCCCCCTGCTTGCCCTGGCCCTGATCGCGGCCAAATACCAGTCGCAGGGCGAGCGGCAAGCGCACGACCTGAAGCAAACCCAGACGCAGGGTGAGATAGACACCGGTCCCGACCAGCAGGATCAGCAGGGGCGGACCCCAGATAAAGCTATCGATGGCGGTTAACGCCGATTGAATTGATGACATGCATCCTCCTTAAAAAACAACAATTAAGGAGGAGAAGGATGATCTTCCCATAGGTGTCGCGATCGCCAGAGGTGATCGGATGCGGGCCAAGCCCAGGTACAACCATCCCATCCCCTCTGTCCTTTTGCCTGAGAGTTTCCGACACCAGCCTGCGATGCAGTCATGGTGCCTTGCTCCTTCGGCGCCCGATCTAACGGGTCTCTCCAGAGTATCGTCCAGTAGCAGTCCACACCGGTTGCCCGGTACCTGAAAGATTCACTTCTTCGGTGGATGGTCCCCCATCGCTCTCCTGCTACCTTCATCCGAACTAGTTTGGATTAGGAAGCGGGCATGGTAATCCAAAAACTGTGAGCTGTCTCCCGCTCGGCCGCCCGGGGCCGCGCTTTTTTTCCACTGGCGCCAGCATCCAGAAGAATGTTACTTGTTCGTTAACTATCAACAGCTTACCGAGTTTCATTCGACCCATTCTCGAGACAGCTTCGCCACCTCGTTGCATATCGACAGCATCTTTCGTCTCGACCAGAAAAACTTGCCAACATATCCAATCAAAATGCTTGCACAGAAACGCAATAAGCCGATAATCCCGCGCATAACTAAGCACTTTGCCGAGGAGTTATGCATTGTGCCTGGTGGGTCCCTCCGGACCACTCGCCTGAGCCGGCCGCTGCCGTCTCAACAAACCAAGGCTAGGGCAGACCTGCCCCCTAAGGACTTTCAAAACAGAATGAACGAGACCCTGATCGCACAAGATTACCGTCAGCTGGTTGAACAATTTGGCTCCCCCCTGCTGCTGCTCGACAAGGCAGCCGTCCGCAAACAGTATCGGGCCCTGGCCGCCGCCCTGCCCGATGTGCGCTTGCACTATGCACTCAAGCCCCTGCCCCATGAGGCGGTGGTCTCTGTCTTGAAGGAAGAAGGGGCCTGTTTCGATCTGGCCACCAATGGCGAAGTGGATCTGGTGCGCAGCCAAGGGGTTCGCCCGGGACGCTGTATTCATACCCATCCCATCAAGCGCGACAGCGACATCCGCTATGCGCTGGAGTTCGGCTGCACCGTGTTTGTCTATGACAACCCGCTGGAGCTGGAGAAGTTCATTCCCTACAAGGACGAGGTGAAGCTGCTGCTGCGAGTCAGCTTCCCGAACCCGGAGACCAAGGTCGATCTCTCCAAGAAGTTCGGCTGCACCCCGGAGCAGGCGCTGCCGCTGCTGCAACTGGCCCAGGCCAAGGGCATCAAGGTGATGGGGCTGTCGTTCCACGTCGGCTCCCAGGTCCCCCACTCCCGTCGCCACGTGCAGGCCATCGACGCCTGCCGCGAGATCATGGAGCAGGCCTGGGATCTCGGGCTCAAGCCCTGGGTGCTGGACATCGGCGGCGGTTTTCCGGTGGACTATGAGGGTGGCGAGTTCGACATCGACGGCTTCTGCGCCCCGATCCGCGCGGCGCTGGCCAAGCTGCCCGCCACCGTGCAGAAGATCGCCGAGCCGGGCCGCTTCATCAGCGCGCCGGCCATGACCTCGGTGTCCAGCGTGATGGGCAAGGCCCACCGCGGTGACAAGATCTGGTACTACCTGGATGACGGCCTCTACGGCAGCTACAACGGTCAGCTCTATGATCACGTCACCTACCCGGTGAGCACTCCCTATGCCCACGGCGAGCTGCACAACGCCGTGCTCTCCGGCCCCACCTGCGACAGCGTGGACGTGATCCGCGACGGCATCATGCTGCCGGATCTGGCGATCGGCGAGCTGGTCATCGGTCGGGTGATGGGGGCCTACACCTGGGCCTCGGCCTCCACCTTCAACTTCTTCCCCAAGGCGAGCATCCTGATCCTGGACAGCGCCCAGAAGCAGAAGCTGGTGGCGGTGGCCTGATCCGGCCTGGATTGCACCAAACAAGAGGGGGAAGCAAATGCTTCCCCCTCTTCGTATCTATCTCTGCACCACTCTGGCCTCAGAGGAACTGGCTACCCAGCAGCCAGGAGGTATAGGCCACGAAGATAGCGAGCAGCAGGCCCCCTTCCCAGCGGTTGATCCTCCCCTGCCCCTTGCGGCCAAGACACATGATCAGCAGCAACAGGGTCAGCCCCATCATCAGGCTCCAGTCACGGGAAAGCACCACAGAGTCCACATCCAGCGGCGCTATGCCGGCGGCGATGCCGACCACGGCCAGGGTGTTGAACAGGTTGGAGCCGAGCACGTTGCCGAGCGCCAGATCGTGCTCCTTCTTGCGAATGGCGATGAGGGAGGAGGCGAGCTCCGGCAGCGAGGTCCCCACTGCTACTATGGTCAGGCCGATCACCAGATCGCTGATGCCAAGCGCCTGGGCTATGGTCACCGCGCCCCACACCAGCAGGCGGGAGGCGGCGATCAGCAGCACCAGGCCAACCAGGAGCCAGACGATGGCGCGCTTGAGCGACATGCCCTCGCTGCTGATATCGTCCGCGATATCCGCATCGAGCGCATCTCCCTTGCCGGTCATGCCGGCCCAGATGGACCAACCCATCAGCACCAGGAACACGGCCCCCAGGATCAGCGCATCAGTGCCACCCAGGTGGCCATCGATAAGCAGGGCACCTGAGAGCAGGGTGATGCCGAGCAGGATGGGGATCTCCTTGCGTACCACCTGGGAGGAGACGGCGATGGGGCTGATGAGGGCGGTCAGACCCAGGATCAGCGCGATGTTGGTGATGTTGGAGCCATAGGCGTTGCCGAGGGCCAGCCCAGGGTTACCCTGAGCCGCCGCCAGCACGGAGACCACCATCTCCGGGGCCGAGGTACCAAAACCTATGATCACCATGCCGATCAGCAGCGGTGGCATGCCGGCATAACGGGCGGTCGCGGCGGCGCCGTCCACAAATTTATCCGCACTCCAGACCAGCAGCGCCAGTCCGGCAATCAGGGCAACAAAAGCCAGGGTCATATTCTTCTATCCCATCGACTGCAAACACGAGAGCCAGGCTGCTAGCCTGGCTCCATCCAAAAGTGGGCTCAGTGTAGCGAGCCGCCTTGCTATTTCAAGGTGAAATCAAACAATGATTAACAGTTCAGAGCGCGGCCAGCAGACTCTCGGCATCGGACACCTCAAACTTGCCCGGCGCCTCCACGAACAGCTGCTGCACCACGCCGTCCTGGGCGATCAGGGCGAAGCGTTGCGCCCGCAGGCCACCGAAGGCGCCGGTCTCCTTGGCCAAGCCCAGGGCCTGGGTCCAGCTGCCGTCGCCATCCGCCAGCATGGTGATGGCTTCGGCATTCTGGGCCTCCTGCCACGCCCTCATCACGAAGGCGTCGTTCACCGAGAGGCAATAGATGACATCGACCCCGCGCGCCTTGAACCGGTCGGCCAGCACCACGTAACCGGGCAGATGGGCATTGGAGCAGGTGGGGGTGAAGGCGCCGGGCACCGCGAACAGCACCACTCTCTTGCCCGCAAACAGGGCCTGGCTGTCCTGCACCTGCTTGCCCTCGGCAGTCAGGAAGGTGAATTCGCCCGCAGGCAGGGATTGGCCGACAGTGATCATGATGTCTCGTCCTTAAGTGGAGGGAAGAAGTCTCAGTCTACTCCAACCCTGGAGGGGGCGACACCGGCTCACCCGTGCCGCCGTGCCTGCCAGGTTGCGATGGCGAGGAGGGAATCCGGAGTGAACTCGGCGGCCCGCGCCGCTATCTCGGCCAGGCTCATCCAGTGCACCTCGCTCACCTCCTCCGCCTGCAGCTGCAGCGGCCCCTGATAGCAGCAGCTGAACAGCCCGCCCCAGACCCTATAGCCCTCACCCTCGGCGTAGAAGGTGCCAAACGCCTGCAACGCCACCTCGCGGATACCCAGCTCTTCGGCCAGCTCGCGCCGGGCGGAGGGTTCCATCTGCTCACCCTGGGTCACCACGCCGCCGGCGCAGGCGTCCAGCATGCCGGGGCAGAAGTCCTTGCCGAGGGTACGGCGCTGCACCAGCACCCTCTCAGCCTCATCGAGCACCAGGATATAGCTGGCACGATGACGCAGATTCTCCCGCCGCACCTTGGCCCGCTCGGCGACCCCGATCACCCTATCCTGCGCATCCACTACGTCCACCCACTCCACTCGCGACACCTTCATTGAACTCATCGATGACCCGCAGTATATCGGGGCAGCGGCCTGCCGAGGCACCCTTTTTTCACGGCCAGAGACGCCGCTTCGCAGGGCGCGATAACGCCGAAAGAAGGATTCATACAACCCTTTATAAAATGTCACATCAGTGTCACGGGAGCGCGGCATAGTGTGCCCTGTCCAAGCAACAGGGTGTTTTGCCATGAAGGTGTTCAAGCAGTTGTCTCCACGCCAGATTGCCCGTTATATCAAGAGCTTCCATCACGGTAGCTTCATGATAGAGGCGCTGGGGCGCTTCGAGTTTCAGGGCGGGATCATCGATCTGAAATCCCTGAGCTGCCATCAGGCGCTGCGCCTGGCCCGGCAGATCAACCTGGCGGTGCGCGATCTGCGCACCACCGCCCTGTTGCCGGGCTGACATACTCCTTTCCGTTGGTAGTCTGCTTCCATGTACGTCTTTGCCCGCCGATCGTCGATCGTGCGGGCGTTTTTATCGCGCCCTGCCGTCGGCGCTCAATGCTGCAGGATCTGGGACAGGAACAGCTTGGTGCGCTCCGATTGGGGATGGTCGAAGAACTGATCCGGCACGTTCTCCTCGATGATCTGGCCTCTGTCCATGAAGATCACCCGATCCGCGACCTGCTTGGCAAACCCCATCTCGTGGGTGACGCAGAGCATGGTCATCCCCTCATGGGCCAGCTCCACCATGACATCCAGCACCTCGCGCACCATCTCGGGATCCAGCGCCGAGGTCGGCTCGTCAAACAGCATGACCTGCGGGTTCATGCAGAGGCTGCGGGCGATGGCCACTCGCTGCTGCTGCCCGCCGGACAGCTGACCCGGATACTTGAGCGCCTGCTCCGGGATCCTGACCCGGCGCAGGAAGGTCATGGCGATCTCCTCGGCCTCCTTGCGGGGCAGTTGCTTGACCCAGATGGGTGCCAGACAGCAGTTTTCCAGCACGGTCAGATGGGGGAACAGGTTGAAGTGCTGGAACACCATTCCCACCTCCTTGCGCACCGTCTCTATGTGCTTGAGATCCGAGGTGAGCACTGTGCCCCTGACCAGGATGTCACCGCTCTGGTGCTCCTCCAACCGGTTGATGCAGCGGATCATGGTGGACTTGCCCGAGCCGGATGGCCCGCAGATGACGATCTTCTCCCCCTTGCCCACCTGCAGGTTGATGTTACGCAGCACATGGAACTCGCCATACCATTTGTTGACGTCCTTGAGTGAAACCACGGTGTCCGTTGTCATGTTGAAGCTACTCCCGAAGCTTGTGAGCGCTGGTTCTGTGCTCCCATTACCCGTTTTTCCCCATTCCACCCCTGTCGGGCGATATTGCGCTGCATATGACAGTCGCCATGCCGTTTGTGATAGGCGGCCTTGAGCGCGGCCATCATCTCTGTTGTCATCTTGCAATCACTCCTAACGCTTGTGACCCGTGTTGAGCTTGTTCTCCAGATAGATGGAGTAGCGGGACATACCAAAACAGAACATCCAGAAAATCATGGCGATGAACACATAGGCCTCGGTGGAGAACCCCAGCCAGGCCGGATCTGCCAACGCCACCTTGGAGATGGCGAGCAGATCGAACAGGCCGATGATCAGCACCAGGCTGGTGTCCTTGAACAGGGAGATGAAGGTGTTCACCAGGGAGGGGATGGTGATCTTGAGGGCCTGCGGCATGATGATGAGCCCCATCACCTTCCAGTAGGAGAGCCCAAGGGCATCCCCCGCCTCATACTGCCCCTTGGGGATCGCCTGCAGGCCGCCGCGCACCACCTCGGCCACATAGGCCGACTGGAACAATATGATGCCGATGAGGGCCCGCAACAGCTTGTCGAGCTCCACCTCGGTGGTCATGAACAGTGGCAGCATGACGGAGGCCATAAACAGCACAGTGATCAGGGGCACCGCCCGCCAGAACTCGATATAGACGGTGGACAGGCTGGAGATGACCGGCATGTGGGAGCGGCGCCCCAATGCCAGCAGGATCCCGAACGGCAGCGCCACCGCTATCCCCACCACCGCCAGCACCAGGGTCAGCATCAGCCCGCCCCAGCGGTTGGTCTCCACCACCTCGAGGCCAACCCCGCCGTGGATCAGCAGGAAGGCGATGACCGGGAACACCAGCAGGGTAAAGATCGCCAGCCAGCCCTTGCGGGGTGTCCTTGGCCAGATCAGCAACGCCAGCAGCCCGGCCAGCCCGGCAAACACCAGGTTGATGCGCCAGTACTGATCCACCGGGTAGAAGCCGTAGAGGTATTGCCCCAGCCGACTCTCGATGAAGATCCAGCAGGCCCCTCCCTGCACGCAATCGGCACGGCTGCTCCCCAGCCAGTTGGCCGAGAACAGGGCCCAATACAGCGCGGACCAGATAGCCGGCAACAGCAGGTACGCCAGCCCCAGGGTCAGCAGGCCGTTCCACCAGTTGGGGAACAGGTTTTGCCTGATCCAGGCGAGGATCCCTCGACGATTGCTGGGCGGCGGCAGCGCTTCTTGCAACTCATTCACAAACATATTGCCTCCCTAGCGCTCCACCAGCGTCATCTTGCGGTTGTAGATGTTCATCAGCACCGAGGTGGTGATGCTGATGAGCAGATAGACCCCCATGGTCATGGCGATCACCTCGATCGCCTGCCCGGTCTGGTTGAGGGTGGTGCCCATGAACACCGAGACCAGATCCGGATAGCCGATGGCGGTGGCCAGCGAAGAGTTCTTGGTGAGATTCAGATACTGGCTGGTGAGCGGGGGTATGATGACCCGCATCGCCTGCGGGATGACCACCAGCCGCAGGGTCTTGGTGGGCGACAGCCCCAGCGCGGAGGCGGCCTCCGTCTGCCCCTTGCTGATGGCCTGGATGCCGGAGCGCACTATCTCGGCGATGAAGGCCGCCGTGTAGATGGTCAGCGCCAGCAGCAGGGCGGCCAGCTCGGGCAGCACCGTCAGCCCGCCCCTGAAGTTGAAGCCCTGCAGGGTCGGGATGCTCCAGGAGAGCGGGCTCCCCACCAGCAGGAAGGTGAGCAGTGGCAGCAGGATGAGCAGGCCTATGGAGCAGAGCCAGACCGGGAAGCTCCTGCCGGTCAGCTCCTGGCGGCGACGGGCCCAGCGACGCAGGCCCCAGCTCACCAGCAGCGCCAGCAGCAGCGCCCACAGCACATAACCGAAGCCATCCTCGAACAGGGGCTTGGGGATATACAGGCCGCGCACATTGAGGAAGGCGAGTTCTCCCAGCTCTACGCTCTGGCGCGGCGAGGGCAAGGTGCGCAGCACCGAGAAGTACCAGAAGAAGATCTGCAGCAGCAACGGAATGTTGCGAAAGGTCTCGATGTAGACGGTGGCAATCTTGGCCACCAGCCAGTTGCTCGACAGCCGGGCTACCCCGAGCACGAAGCCGAGCAGGGTGGCAAACAGAATGCCGAGCACCGACACCAGCAGGGTATTGAGCAGGCCGACCACGAAGGTGCGACCGAAGGTATAGGTCTCGTCGTAGGGGATCAGGCTCTGCAAGATGCCGAAACCGGCGGTGTTGCCCAGAAAGTCGAAGCCGGTGGTGATGCCACGGGTGGCCAGATTGGTCAGGGCATTGTTGATGATGTAGAACAGAAACGCGATCACGGCCGCAACGGCCAGGCACTGGAAGATCAGAGCCCGTACCTTCGCGTCATACCACCAGCGGCCCTGTTCTTTCCTCTGGTTCGGTGCATGTAACGCCATAGGGATGACTCCGGCATGGCCAAGGCAAGAGAGAAATGGGGGGCCAGGCCCCCCGGCAGTTCATCGACTCAGCGGATGGGCGGGGCATACATCAGGCCCCCCTTGTTCCACAGCGCGTTGATGCCTCGATCGATCTTGAGCGGAGACCCAGCCCCCACGTTGCGATCGAACGACTCGCCGTAGTTGCCGACCTGCTTGACGATGTTGTAGGCCCACTTGTCATCCAGCCCCAGCACGGCGCCCTTGGGCTCTTCCAGCCCCAGCAGACGGCGGATGTCCGGATTGGTGGATTTCAGCATCTCATCCACGTTGGCACTGGTGACCCCCGCCTCCTCGGCATTGAGCATGGCGTAGAGGCTCCAGCGCACCACCTTGAACCACTGCTCATCCCCTTGCCGCACCGCCGGGCCCAGCGGCTCCTTGGAGATCACCTCAGGCAGCACCACGGCCTCTCCGGGCTTGGACAGCTTGATCCTGAGCGAATAGAGCTGGGACTGATCCGAGGTCAGCACGTCGCAGCGCCCCGCCTCGAATCCCTTGACGGTCTGATCCGAGGTGTCGAACACCACTGGGGTATATTTCATGCCACCGTTGGCACGGAAGTAGTCCGCCAGGTTGAGCTCGGTGGTGGTACCGGACTGGATACAGACAGCGGCGCCGTCCAGCTCCTTGGCGCTCTTGACCCCGAGGGACTTGTTGACCAGGAAGCCCTGACCGTCGTAGTAGTTCACGCCGGCGAAGGTCAGGCCCAGCGAACCGTCACGGGTCAGGGTCCAGGTGGTGTTGCGGGAGAGCAGGTCGACCTCACCGGATTGCAGGGCGGTGAAACGCTCCTTGGCGGTGAGGGAGACATACTTGACCTTGCCGGCATCCCCCAGCACGGCGGCGGCGACGGCGCGACAGACATCCACGTCCAGCCCGGTCCAGGTGCCCTTGGCATCCGGGTTGGAGAATCCGGGCAGGCCATCGCCGACCCCGCACTGCACGAACCCCTTCTTCTTGACCGCGTCCAGGGTCCCATCCGCCCAGACATTGGCCGCCGTCAGCGACAGCACTATCACCATACCTGCCTTGTGTATCTGCTTCATGTCACTCTTCCCTGTGGTTTGATTCAAAGTTGGCACCCCAAACCTCATCAGATGCCTTGGTTTTCTCTGCTTTTTGCAGCTTATCCAGCCGGTTAAAAACCTGTCAATCGGTGCAACCTGGCCCACTTCTGGTGCAACAGCACAAAATGTTTAAACCGCTCGCGGTGCACCATTTGAATAGAAAATAGACCCTTATCGACCAAATAGCCTGCTGTCATAGGCCATTCATTCCATGAGGATTATTTTTTCGACAAAATGCGACTGCACCGTGGTGGGGCAACGAAGTGGCCTCATAACAGATTCATTAAGCTCAGATTTCTGTCAGCAGGCTCCAACACAGGGAGCGTTGACCCTGAAAGGCAGGAATGGGAGTGGCGGTGAAGAGCGCGATGACCCTGTGGCTTTCCGGCGCTAGGGGACGCCATTGGCGGAGCTGCCATTGACTCGGCAGGCCCCCTGCCCGCACTGGCTCTGTGATAATGCAGCCGGACGGCCAGGGGATCAGCCGCCGCGCGGGCCGTCTTCGATCTCGGTGATGACGCCGTTCTCGACGGTGACAAACTGCATGAACTCGCTCTTGCCGAAGTTGTATGTCCAGCGCTCGGCATACTTGACCGTCATCCTGGCGCCAAAGCCGTTCTCCTCGTAACGGGTCAGGTCCTCCCTGAGCATCGGCTGACCGCAGCGGATCAGCAGCTCGGCCGTGGTATCCCCCTCGGTCAGCAGGGCGCTCTTGCAACGCAGGGTACCGGCGCTCACCGGCAGCGTGGCAACCAGCAGCAGCAACCACCACATTGACTTCATTTTGCACTCCATTTGAACAGCGCGGCCCCCAGCGTGACACACACCAGGGCGAACAGGACGACCTGGGCCAGGGGCCCCGCCACCTCCTGCCAACCGGCTCCCTCCAGCATCACGGCACGGGCCGCATCGATGATCTGACTGAGCGGCAAACGCGCCGCCACTGCCTGCAACCAGGGGGGAGAGCCTTCCAGCGAAAACCAGACGCCGGATAAGAACATCATGGGCAGACTGATGAGATTGAGCAAACCGCTCGCCAGCTCTTCGTTCTGGATGCGGGCGGCGATGAGCAGCCCGAGCGAGGCCATGGCGGCGCCACCGATCAGAGCGATCAGCAGCAGCAACCAACCCGAGCCGAGCAGCGGGACGTCGAGCAGCCAGTACGCCACCAGAAACACCAGCAGACTCACCACCAGGGTGATCAGGACGCGCGACAACAGCTGGGCACAGAGGAACTCGGCCGCCGACAGCGGGGTGGCCCGCAATCGCTTGAGCACCCCGTTCTTGCGATAGCGCACTATGACGAAGCCGACCCCGAACAGTCCGGAGAACATCAGGTTCATGCCGATCACCCCGGGCAGCAGCCAGTCGCCGTAGCGGATGGCTTGGCCGCTCAGGGTCTCCTTCTGCAGCGGCATGAGCACAGCTTGGCGCAGCAGGTACTCCGCCATGGCCCCCTGGGGCGCATCCGGGTTGACCCAATAGCGCCCCTGCGCCGGCGAGAGCAGCAGATCCAGCTGATGATGGCGCACCTTGAGCCGCCCCCTCCCCTCGTCCTCATAGGGGATCAGCTTGAGCAGCGGAATGGCACCGAGGGGCTGGTAGGCGGCGGGCAGCGCCCCCAGCACCCCGATCTGCACCAGCGGCTTGGGGGGGCCGGAGAAGATGAGGGAGAAGCCGATCACCAGCAGCAGGGGGAAGGCCAGGTTCCAGATCAGCGCCGCCCTGTCTCGCACAAACTCTAGGTTGCGGGCATGGAAGAGTGCGCCGATACGCTTCACCGAGCCGCTCATGCGCCGCTCCTCAGGCTATGGCCGACCCGCTGCGGGAAGAGATCCTCGAGGTTGTGGGCATGGAAGAGTGCCCGGATACGCTTCATCGATCCGCTCATACGCCGCTCCTCAGGCTGTGGCCGGTCAGGAACAGGAAGAAACCCTCGAGGTTGCGAGCAGAGAGCAGCCCGCCGATGCACCTCATCGATCCGTTCATGAGCCACTCCTCAGGCTGTGGCCGGTCAGGTAGAGGAAGAGATCCTCCAGATTGGGGGAGCGTACCTGCATGCCGGTCAGCGGCACCCCCAGGCTGAGCAGCCTTGGCAACAGGGCCGCCACGTCTGGACAGCTCAGCTCCACCTGATCGCCATGGCGCTGCAGCGGATGGCCCAGGGTGGCGAGGGCCGGGTGATCCATCAGCCGCACCAGCACGCCGTCGAAGTGGCGGGCCAGCAGGGCCGCCGGCGTATCCAGGCTGAGCAGGTGACCGTGGTCGACGATGGCGATGCGGTCGCACAGCTGCTGCGCCTCGTCCATGTAGTGGGTGGTGAGCACCACCGTCTTGCCCTGGGCCTTGATCGCCTCGATGCGTTGCCAGAAGTGGTGACGCGCCTGGGGATCCAGCCCTGTGGTGGGTTCGTCCAAAAACAGCAGCTCGGGATCGCCGAGCAGCGCCAGCGCCAGCAGCAGACGCTGACGCTGGCCGCCGGAGAGCTTGCGGCTGTCCCGATCGATGAACTCGCCGAGGGCACACAGCTCGATGAGCAGCTCCCGCGACAGGGGATTGGGATAGAGACTGGCAAACAGACGCAGGGTATCGCGCACCGTCAGGAAATCCTGCAGCGCCGTGTGCTGAAACTGGATGCCGATACGGGAGCGGTAATCGGGGCCGCGGGGGGCGCCATGAAACAGGATCTGGCCGCTGTCCGGGGTGAGGATCCCCTCCAGCAGCTCTATGGTGGTGGTCTTGCCCGCCCCGTTCGGCCCGAGCAGGCCGAAGCAACTGCCGGCGGGAATGGCGAAGCTGAGGCCATCCACCGCCTTGACGCCGGGAAAGTGCTTGATAAGGTCGATGACCTCGATGATGGCTGCCATGGTCGCACTCCAGGGAGAAGCCCTGACTATAACCCGGGCATCTGCCCATTGCCCGGCCCCGAGGCCCCAAAAACAAACGGCGACCCTGAGGTCGCCGTTTGCATCAAGCCAGCCGGATCACAGGATGTCCAGCAGCTCCACTTCGAATACCAGTGCGGAGTACGGCGGGATGGAGCCGGCACCACGGGCACCGTAGGCCAGATCGTGCGGGATGTAGAGCTTCCACTTGGAGCCTACCGGCATCATCTGCAGCGCTTCCACCCAACCGGCGATGACGCCGGTCACCGGGAATTCGGCCGGCTCGCCACGGGCGACTGAGCTGTCGAACACGCCACCGTGGGTGAAGGTACCGTGGTAGTGCACGCGCACGGACTGGCCGGCCACCGGCACGGCGCCATCGCCTTCCACCATGACTTCGTATTGCAGACCTGAGTCGGTCACCTTGACGTCGGCGCGCTTGGCGTTGTCGGCCAGGAAGGCTTCGCCTTCACCGGCAGCGGCCTTGGCAACGGCTTCCTGCTGTTCCTGCATGCGGGCGGTGATGACCTGGAAGGCATCGTTGATATCGTCACGGCTGACCGCGAACTCCAGACCATTCAGGGCATCTGCCAGACCTTGTTGCAGGGCCGGGATATCCAGACCGGCGAACGCTTGCTGCGCCAGTTGATCACCCATGTTGCGGCCGATGCCATAGCTGGCCTTCTGTTCGATAGAGTCGTATTGGGACATTGAGATGTAGCTCCAGATCCAAGTAATGAGGCATGTAAAAGAGACGGGATGATATCAGACTTTTTCCCGGGGTGCTGCCGGCGCCGGCCCTGATTTCCCCGCCGGTGGGAGAGAGTTCACACCAGCCGGAGGCGAACGCCGCCCATTGGCGGCGATCTCCTCAAGAGCTAACCACTCTCGTCAGGCGTCCAGCAGCGCCCGCACCGCCGCCACCTTGGCGCCGTCGGTGATATTGACCCGGCCGTCGTCCGAGGTGCCCATGTTGACGCCGTGGGGTACCATGCCGCCGCGCCAGCCCATGCCGGACATGTGCACCTCGCTCACCCCGGTGAACTCGAGGATGGTGCGCACGTTGTCCGCATTGACCCCGGCCCCCGGCATCAGGCTGGCGCGACCCGCCAGCGTCTGCTGCATGGCCTGCAGGGTCTCCAGACCCGCCAGGGCGGTCGGTGCATGGCCAGAGCTCAGGATCCGCTCACAGCCGGCCGCGACTATGGTCTCCAGATCGGCGCGCCAGTCGGAACTGAGATCGATGGCGCGATGGAAGGTGACGCCGAGGGGGCCGGCGGCGTCGACCAGCTGCTGGAGCAAAGCGGCGGGCACCCGGCCGGCCTCGTCCAGCAGACCCACCACCACACCCTGCAAGCCGGCGGCACGGGCGGCGGCCACATCCAGCAGCATGAGCTCGAATTCGGCGGCACTGAAACAGAAATCCCCGGCGCGGGGGCGGATCATGGCGTACACCGGGATGGTCGCGTGGCGCGCCACCTGTTGCATGAAGCCATAGGAGGGGGTGAGACCACCCAGTCCCAGCGCAGAGCAGAGCTCGATGCGATCCGCGCCAGCCTGCTGAGCGGTAAACAGGGATTCCAGGTTGTCGATACAGATTTCAAGACGGGTCATGATGACTCCTTATTCCGGGGAGATCAGACCCTGTGTCTGATCTCATAAATTGAGCAAGGCCGCACCGCGTACCCCGCCGGCACCGCCGAAACGGGCCTGGCGGATCGCCGGCAGGGCGACGCCGGGCAGCAGATGGCCGGGCAGGCGCTGCGGCAACTGTTCATAGAGGGCGGGCAGGCCGCTAAGGCCACCCCCCAGCACCACCACCTCGGGATCGATCACCGAGATGGCGGTGGCGAGCCCGGCGGCCATGATCTCCAGCCAGCAGTCGATGGCCGCCAGAGCGCTGGGCTCCCGGGCATCGGCGCGGGCGACGATCTGGTGGCCGCTGGCCCGCTCGCCGTGGAAATGATGATAGAGCCGCTCCAGGCCGGTGCCGGAGGCATAGGTTTCGAAACAGACCAGGCGGCCACAACCGCAGCGAGGACGAGGCAGGTCGGGATACTTCATCAGGATGGTGGCCGGCAGCGGGTAATGGCCTATCTCCCCCGCCAGCCAGTTGCGCCCCTGGATGAGCCTGCCTACCAGATAGACGGCGCCGCCGATGCCGGTGCCAATGGTCACCCCCAGGGCGCTCTCCGCCTCGGCGGCAGCCCCTTGCTGCACTTCGGACCAGAGGAAGCAGTTGGCGTCGTTGTCGACACTGACGGTACGACCCAGCAGGGTCGCCAGATCCGCCCCCAGATGACGGCCATGGATGGCGGGCAGGTTCGCGGCCACTATGCTCCGATCGTGGCGATTGAGGATGCCGGGAAAACCGATGCCGACCGCCCCTCTGGTGCCAAACCGGGCGTCGGCCTCCAGGGTCCTGGCGAGAATGAGTTGCTGCAATCCCTGATAATCGTCACCCGGGGTGCTCATGCGCTCCTCGTGACAGAGATTCAAGCCGCCGTCATAGACCGCGAAGGCTATCTTGGTGCCGCCAATATCAAAGCCGTAATACATGCCCACACTCCCTTGCCGGTGAACCGGGTCACCTCAGTCTGTCCAGAAGGGGCACATTGTATTAATTCGCAAAAAAAATAAAGTGACCGGAGGCCAAAAACGGGAGCCAGCTCAAAGCAAACGGAACATTTGTCGCTGCAGGCAGGGTTGCCCGAAGCTCTGCAGGGTGCGCTCCTGGCCATCAAAGATGAAGCCGCGGCGCTGGTAGAAGCGCTCCCCGATGTCGTTGCCATCCAGCAGCCACAACCTGACGCATTCGCAGCCTTCCCGGCGCATCTGCATCGCCACCGCCTGCCACAGCCGCTTGCCGTGGCCCTGACACCAATGGTCGGGATGCAGGTAAAACGCCAGGATGCGGGCCGTCATCAGCGCCCCCTCCCGCGCCGGCTGCCAATAGAGCAGGCCGATGACCAGCTCCCCCAGGCAGAGCAGCATGGGATGGGGGCCCGGCTCGGCGAGCCGGTGGCGCCACACCCGCAGGTGCGCGGTGACCGCCAGCCGGGTCAGCGGCGCCTCCCCGAGCACCTTGCCATAGGCCGCCAGCCAGCTGGCCCGCTGCATCACCGTCATGGCGGCGGCGTCAGCGGGGCGGGCCATGCGCAGACTTATGCCTTGCACTGAGGAGTCAGACCTGCGGCGCGGGCCTGTTGATACAGGGGCTGCGCCTCGGCCTGCTGGGCCTGCAGCTCGGCGATGCGGTTCTGATCACTCGGGTGGGTGGAGAGCAGCTGGGGCGGCGCCTTGCCACCGGAGGCCGCGCTCATGTTCTGCCACAGGGGAATGGCCTGGGCCGGGTCGAAGCCGGCACGGGCCATCAGATCCAGCCCAAGCCGATCGGCCTCGCTCTCCTGTTCACGGCCATAGGGCAGGGTGATCCCCACCTGGACCCCGAGTCCGAGCGCCGCCATGGTGGCGCCGCCGCCCTGACTGCTGCCCAGGGCCACATCGGCCACCGCCAGCCCGATGCCGGTCAACTGATCCCGGGAGAGACGCTCGTTGGAGTGCTGGGCCAGCACATGGGTCAGCTCGTGACCTATGACGGTGGCGAGCTGATCCTGATTCTTGGCGACCTTGAGCAGGCCGCTGTAGACCCCGATCTTGCCGCCAGGCAGGGCGAAGGCGTTCACCTCCTTGGAGTCGAACACCACCACCTCCCAGCTGGTGATGCCGTAGCTGGCCGGCACCTGGGCGGTGATCGCCTTGGCCACGCAGGAGACATAAGCGTTGAGCCTGGCATCCTTGCTCACCTTCTCCTGCTTCTTCATCTGATCGAAGGAGTCGGCCCCCAGCTGGTTCATCTGCTGGGGGGAGAAGAGCAGCATCTGGCTGCGGCCGGTCGGCGACTGGGCACAGCCGGCCAGCAGCGAACCGCACAGAGCCACCAGGCCGATTTTGGACAGAGAAGAGGCGCGCATGAAGGGATCCTTTACCTTGAAGTTGCCCTATTTTCGGGAATGCCGCCGTCCGGTGCAAGCCGCCAGCCATGACATGCGACCAAAAAGATCCCATGGCGCCAATAAAAACGAGCCCGCATGGGGCTCGTTGTTCTGTACTGGCGAGGCGCTGGCTTACATCAGGCCCAGCTTCTTCAGGTCGGCCTGGACCACCTTGGCGGGGACAGGCACGTAACCGTCCTTGGCCACTATGGTCTGACCGGCCTTGGAGAGGATCATCTTCACAAACTCTTGCTCCATCGGGGAGAGCGGCTTGTTCGGATGCTTGTTCACGTAAACGTACAGGAAGCGCGAGAGCGGATACTTGCCGGTGATGGCGTTGTCAGAGGTCGCCTCGATGAAGGTCTTGCCATCCTTGGAGAGCGGCACGGCACGCACGCCTGAGGTGACATAACCGATGCCGGAGTAGCCGATGCCGTTCAGGGAGGAGGAGACGGACTGCACCACGGAGGCGGAGCCCGGCTGCTCGTTCACGCCGCTCTTGAAGTCGCCGTTACACAGGGCGTGCTCCTTGAAGTAACCGTAGGTACCGGATACCGAGTTGCGACCGAACAGCTGCAGATCCTTGCTGGACCAGCTGCCATCCAGACCCAGATCGGACCACTTGGTGGCGGCCTTGGCTTCGCCGCACTTGAGGGTGCTGGAGAAGATGGCGTCGATCTGCGGCATGGTCAGCCCCTTGATGGGGTTGTCCTTGTTGACGAACACGGCCAGGGCATCGACCGCGACGCGGATGGCGGTCGGCTTGTAGCCGTAACGCTTCTCGAATGCCTCTTCTTCACCGGCCTTCATGGCACGGCTCATGGGGCCAAACTGGGCGACGCCCTCGGTCAGTGCGGTCGGCGCGGTAGAAGAACCGGCGGCCTGGATCTGCACGTTGACGTTGGGGTACATGCGCTTAAATTCTTCGGCCCACAGGGTCATCATGTTGGCCAGGGTGTCTGAGCCGACAGAGGACAGGTTGCCCGAGATGCCGCTGGTCGGGGCGTATTCCGGCAGGTCTTTATCCACACCGGCAGCCAGAGTGCTGACAGAAAACAGGGTTGCTGCGGTGAATCCGATCACACCGGCCAGTTTGTTGAGTTTCATCCAATCTCTCCAAAATTACAGAAGGCTATTGCCAATACATGGCGCCGATTAACACTGTCTTGCGGTGGTCAACCCGACTGCACCAGTCAGATTGTTGAGTTTCATTCCCTAGCCTCTATCTCCAAAGTGACAGAAGGTCTGTTCTTAAGACGGCGCCAGTATCTGACCTGGCAATGACAAATTTATGGATTTAATGTGACACTTTGATGACATGGCGGCAGATGCTGGCAGATGAGAAGGGGGCCTCGCAGAGGCCCCCTTGATGACGCTAACGCATTGCTGCCGAGGCTATTTCACCACCATCCTCGCCGGGATGAGGAAGCTGAAGCGGCTGCCGACGCCGACCTGGCTCTCTATCTCGAGCTGGGCGTCGTGATGACTCAGCGCGTGCTTGACGATGGCGAGGCCGAGCCCGGACCCCCCGGTGTGGCGGGAGCGCGCCTTGTCGACCCGATAGAAGCGCTCGGTGAGACGCGCCAGATGCTCAGGCGGTATCCCCTCCCCCTCGTCCTGCACCGCGAACAACGCCATGGCCCCCTGCTTGCGCCACTCCACGCTGATCTTGCGACCCGCCGGGGTGTAGTGAATGGCGTTGTAGACCAGGTTGGAGACGGCGCTGCGCAGCTGATCCCTGTCCCCTCGCACCAGCAGGCCGGGCTGCACCCTGAACTCTATCTGGTGCGCATGCTCCCCGGAGAGCGCCCGCGCCTCCTGCTCCAGCAACCCCAGCATGGCGGGCATGTCCACCAGATGGGACAGATCCACGGTCGGAGCCGCCTCGATCCGCGACAGGGTGAGCAGCTGATTGACCAGATTGTCCATGCGGATGGTCTGCTCCATCATCACCCTGTGCGCCTTGGCCCACATGGCGGGCGGCGGCGGCTCCTCGGTCATCTCCAGATAACCCTTGAGCACGGTGAGCGGGGTGCGCAGCTCGTGGGAGACGTTGGAGACGAAGTGCTTGCGGGTCTTCTCCAGACTGCGCAACCGGGTCACGTCGCGCACCACCAGCATGGCCTGATCCTCGGCGTAGGGCATGATGCGAAACTCGAGCGACTTCTCCTCGTTAATCGGGGAGTTCATCTCGAAGGGTTCGTCATACTGCCCCTTGCCGAGGTAGGCGACGAAGGCGGGATTGCGGATCAGGTTGCCGATGTGCTGACCGGCATCCTCAGGCCAGCGAAAGCCGAGCAGCTGCTCCGCCAGCCGGTTGCACCAGAGGATGCTGCCATCGGTGCGAAACACCACGGCCGCATCGGGCAGCGCCTCGGCCCCCTCCCGAAAGCGGCGGATCAGACCCGCCAGCTCGCGGCGCCGGGCCCGGTGGCGCTGCTGCAGCTTGTAGATGCCGTTGAAGATGTATTCCCAGCTGCCGCTGCCGTTGGGGGGCACCAGGCTGCGATCGTGCCACAGCCAGTCTGACAGCCGCTTCTGGAAGCGGTAGTGCCAGCCGAGGTGCAGCAGGGTGGCTAGCAGCAGGCAGAGGGTGAGGTAATTCGTCAACCAACCTACCAAGACGAAGGGGGCGTAGAAGAACGCCATTCGCCACAACTGTCGCCGCCAGGCGTAAGGTTGCAACATGTTAGCCCCTAGAGACGGGTTGAGAAGCGATAACCGGCTCCACGCACCGTCTGGATCAATCTGTCGTGCCCCGTCTCTTCGATCGCCTTGCGCAGGCGACGGATGTGCACATCCACGGTTCTGTCCTCCACATACACATTAGTACCCCAGACGTTGTTGAGCAGTTGCTCGCGGCTGTAGACCCGCTCCGGGTGCGTCATGAAGAAGTGCAGCAGCTTGAACTCGGTTGGCCCCATGTCGAGCGCCTTGTCTTCGGCGCTGACGCGATGGGAAACCGGATCCAGCTTGAGCCCCTGCACCTCGATCACCTCGTCCACCGAGGTAGGGGAGACCCGACGCATCACGGCATGCAGCCGCGCGGTCAGCTCCTTGGGGGAGAACGGCTTGGTGATGTAGTCGTCGGCTCCCGCCTCCAGACCGCGCACCTTGTCCTCCTCCTCGCCACGGGCGGTCAGCATCACCACCGGGATCTGGCGGGTCACCTCATCCTGTTTGAGTTGCTTGATAAACTGGATGCCACTGCCACCGGGCATCATCCAGTCCAGCACGATAAGTTCCGGGTAGGGCTCACGCACCTTAGCCAAGCCATCGGCATAGTCTTCCGCTTCAATCGTCTCATATCCCTTTTGCTCGAGCACGAAGCAGAGCATTTCGCGGATTGGTGCCTCGTCCTCGACCACCAGAATTCGCTTAGCCATATCCCTTCTCTCTCCTCTGTGAAGATGGGTGCGCCAATTATTAGAACTTTCTGTGACACTTTTATGACTTTATGACGGGCGGGATAATAAACGTTTTCAGTTTCAGTTGGCAGCGACGCGTTGCAGCAGGTCCCAGCGGTTGCCACTGAGGTCCTCGAACACCACCACAGTGCCATAGGCCTCGACCCGGGGCTGTTCACAAAAGTGCACGCCATAGGCCTGCATCCGATGGTAATCGCCCCAAAAATCGTCGGTCTCGAGGAACAGGAAGACCCGGCCACCGCCCTGCCGGCCGATGGCGGCCTCTTGCTCGGGATTGGCGGCTCGCGCCAGCAACAGCGCCGCACCGGAGGCGCCACGGGGGGCGACCCGCACCCAGCGCTTGCCGGGCTTGCCCGGCTCGTCGAGCGGGCTGTCTTCCAGCAGGGCGAAGCCGAGCCCCTGGGTGAAGAAGGCGATGGCCTGGTCGTAGTCGGCCACCAGCAGGGTCAGGGCGCCAAGGAGTTGCGGCATGGGGATGTTCCTCGTCAGATGAGCCGGGCGGCGAGCGCCCTCATTGCGGCGCAGCATAGCGGGCTTTTGACCGCAGAGGCCAGCACGGCCAGTGCATTTGAGGGCACCACCGCACGCCCTTACTCCACCTCGACCCGGTTACGGCCCTGCTTCTTGGCCCGATAGAGCGCCTCGTCGGCCCGCTTGAGCACGCTTTCCAGCGGATCGCCGCGCCGCTCCGCCACCCCGAAGGAGGCGGTGATCTTCAGGCCCCTTGGCCAGTGCGGATAGCCGACCAGCGCGGCCCGCAGCCGCTCGGCCAGCGCCAGCGCCTTGCCCTGCTCATGGTGCAGGCAGACCAGCACAAACTCCTCTCCCCCCCAGCGCACCAGACGGCAGAGGCTATCGCAGTGGCGCAGCACCTCACTCACCATGTGCTTGAGCACCTCGTCTCCCATGGGGTGGCCATGGTTGTCGTTGACCCGCTTGAAGTGATCGATGTCGATATAGATGAAGGAGAGCGGTATCTCGCCGAGCTCGCTGAGCAGCTTCTCGCCGCCGAACCGGTTGAGGGCCCCGGTCAGGGGATCGTAACGGGCCTCCTCCTCGGTGCGCCGACTCTGCTCGCTCAGGCTCAGGCTCAGCGCCTCGGCCGCCCGCCGCGCCGCCCTGGCCTTGCGCAGCCGGTCCCGCATCAGCAAGTGCTGCACCAGAAACAGCGTGAGCCCGTAGGCCAGCCAGCTCAGCAGCAGGGGACGATAGAAGGAGCCAGCCCGCCCCCAGCGGCCATAAAACTCCATCTGCTCCAGCGCCAGCCGGTAGTGGCCGGGCTTCATGCCGACGCCGGAGGCGATCTCGATGGCAAAGACGTGGTGCAGATCCGGCCCCTGCTGGGAGAGCGGGATCTTGTACTGCTGCACCCACCAGGTGGCCGGGGTAAATACCTTGAGCGGCACGTCCTGGACACGGCCGTAATCGTCGGGGCGGAAGATCACCTCGTTGAACTTGTGGGAGGTCTCATCCCCGGGCTTGGAGTAGGCGGGGTGATAGTTGCGCAGATAGAGTCGCCATACTTGCTCCCCCTCGCCCTCGACCCGCAACTTGATGCGCACCCCGTCGAAATGGGAAAGATCGATTCCCTGCTCGGGCTTGGCCAGGGTCAGAGCCAGCTCACAGAAGGGAAATTCGTAGCCGGCGCGCAACTGGCAGTCGATGGCGGGTTGCTCCCGTGATGGGAGCAGGGAGGTGACCGAATGGCCCCCCAGCGGGCGATCATCATGCACGGTGACGGACAGTTCGGTATTCGCCACCATCTCCAGCCGTCGATCGGGCCCGAATTCAAACAGCAGGATCGCCAGCAGGCTCAATACCAGCAACACCCAGAACAACAGGTTGGTCACGCGAGAATAGGAAGGAAGCATATGTATCACGCCTAAACAGGACTCTTACTCTACACCTTCCGATCCGGCTCCAACCTGCTCCGGATCCGAAGGTTATTACACGCGCCGCCTCGGGCGCCATGGGCTAACGGGCCGCTGACATGCCTAGGGGCATGCGGGGCCGCCGCTCCCAGACGCAGGGATAACCCTGCTTGAGTTCCGTTCGGAATCAGATCCATGCTCGGGGTGGGAGGGAGCGGGCCAACGTCTTGATATCTTTACCACAGAGCACTCCATGCTACGGAAAAATAAAGAGAAATCGTCTTGCGCCCCATAGTACACAAGGCGGGCAGGAAGCGATAGCGCCCTCAGCCGCCCGCTCGCAGCGTCCGGTAGAGGGTGGTGCGGCTGATGCCGAGTCGGCGCGCCGCCTCGCTCACGTTGCCGTCACACGCCGCCAGGGTCTGCTGCACCCGCAGCCGGTTTTGCTCCCTCAGGGTGACGGCCTCCCCCACACACTGGGCTCGCGACAGCGTCTGCTCCTCGGGCAGATGCAGGTGCGAGGGCAGGATGTTGCCCAGCCCTTCCGCCAGCACGCAGGCCACCTCCAGCACCTGCTTGAGCTGACGCACGTTGCCGGGCAGGGAGTGGGCCAGCAGCTGGCGCTCGGCGGCCTCATCGAGCCGCAACGCGGGATCCATCTCCCGCAGCAGGTGCAGGATCAGGGCCCTGCGCTCGGCCAGCGGTCGCGCCCGCAGCGGCGCAAGTGACTGGCGCCAGCCGCAGATGCGGTAGTAGAGATCCTCGCGAAAGGTGCCGGCCTGCACCATGGCGGCCAGATCCCGGTGGCTGGCGCTGACCAGCCAGAAGTCCACCGGCTCGGGTTTGTGGCTGCCGACCGGCGTGACGGCGCGCTCCTGCAACACCCGCAGCAACCGGGTCTGGGCCGACAGCGGCAGCTCGCCGATCTCGTCCAGCATCAGGATGCCGCCGTGGGCGGCGCGCAGATAGCCCTGACTGCCCTGGCTGCGGGCGCCGCTGAAGGCCCCGCCCACGTAGCCGAACAGCTCGGCCTCCACCAGCTCCGCCGGCAGGGCGCCGCAGTTGACGCACAGCAGCGCCTTGTCCCGTCGGCTCGACTGGCGGTGCAGGATGCGCACCAGGTGCTCCTTGCCGCTGCCGGTCTCCCCCTCGACGAGCAGGGAGATGCCCCGCTCCAGCATCTTGAGCGGCACCGACGCCGCCGTCTGACGAGGCGCCACGACGGGCGCGGGTTCGGGCGCCAGCCGCAGGCCACGGCGCTCGCGCAGCAGTTGTTGCCCATCGAAGGGGTACTGGCCGAGCCAGAGTCGCCCGGCCCGGTTCGCGCCGAGCAGTTCCCCCGCCTCCCCCAGCAGCAGCCGGGCAGACCAGAGGTTCTGGGGCTCCAGATCCACCAGCCAGCCCGGCTGGCGGGCCAGCAAGGCGTTCTCGAGCGTCATGGCCAGCAGCCGCACCGTGCCCAGCATGTCGCCGTCGTGGTGGGCCGCATCGGTGGAGATGTCGAGCACCCCGAGCAGACTGCCGTCCGGCCCGAGCAGCGGGCTGGCGCTGCAGCTGAGGAAGCTGTGCTGGGCGAAGAAGTGCTGGGCCCCCAGCACCTGCACCTCGCTCTGTTCGGCAAGCGCGGTGCCGATGGCGTTGGTGCCCTTGCTCGC
The DNA here is from genome assembly GCF_019218665.1 of Aeromonas sp. sif2416. Classification (NCBI taxonomy): domain Bacteria; kingdom Pseudomonadati; phylum Pseudomonadota; class Gammaproteobacteria; order Aeromonadales; family Aeromonadaceae; genus Aeromonas; species Aeromonas sp. sif2416. The sequence goes on along the minus strand of NZ_JAHUXC010000001.1, from coordinate 137,428 downwards.
CTCCCCCCAGCGGGCGCCGCTGCGCAGGAAGATGCGCTCGGCGTGGCGGGCGAAGCCATCATCGCCGCTGGCGGCCAGGATGGCGCCCTCGGCGTCACACAGCAGCAGCCGGCAGGGTCGCCCGGCCAGCAGCTGGGCAAACAGCGGCAACACGAAACGCTGGAAGCAGGCGACGAGCCCCTGGCTCGCCTCCAGCCGGGCCGACAGCTCCCCCTGGGGCAGCAAGTCCAGCTCGGTGCTCTGCTGGCGGCTGAGCCCCTGATGCAGGCAGCGCTGCCAGGAGCGTTGGATGGGGCCGGCAAATTGAGGTAACTCGATCATCACGCCTCCTGTTCATAAAGGGCACAGTGTCGCGGTCACTGTCCAGAAACGGCACAGGCTGGACGCCGCCACCGGGCTCACTGGTTAATCAAGATACGACGCCACACCCCGTTTGATAACGTTTTTGTAACTTTTATCGTGCTGGTCAGACCCTCTGGCATGACCCTTGCGATGGCTGATGGGTGATTGCGGCAGGGAACAGGCATGACAGCCGGAGTGCCCAGGCACAACCGATCAGGACCACACACATAAGGACGTCGAGATGATTTATACCGCCCCCGGCCAGGCAGGTGCCCTGGTCAGCTTCAAGTCCCGTTACGACAACTTCATCGGTGGCGACTGGGTCGCCCCCCGCGCCGGCCGCTACTTTGAGAACATCTCGCCGGTGGATGGCAAGGTGTTCTGCGAGGTGGCCCGCTCCGACGCCGCCGACATCGAACTGGCGCTGGATGCCGCCCACAAGGCGTTCGCCAGCTGGAGCAAGACCAGCGTCACCGAACGCAGCAACCTGCTGCTGCGCATCGCCGATCGCATCGAGCAGAACCTGGAGCGCCTCGCCGTCGCCGAGACCTGGGAGAACGGCAAGGCGGTGCGCGAGACCCTGGCCGCCGATCTGCCGCTGGTGGTGGATCACTTCCGCTACTTCGCCGGTTGCATCCGCGCCCAGGAGGGCTCGGCCGCCGAGCTGGATCAGAACACCGTCAGCTACCACTTCAAGGAGCCCATCGGGGTGGTCGGCCAGATCATCCCCTGGAACTTCCCGCTGCTGATGGCGACCTGGAAGCTGGCACCTGTGCTGGCGGCCGGTTGCTGCAGCGTACTCAAGCCCGCCGAGCAGACCCCGGTCACCATCATGCTGCTGATGGATCTCATCAAGGACATACTGCCCCCCGGCGTGGTCAACGTGGTCAATGGCTTCGGTGCCGAGGCGGGCCAGGCGCTGGCCACCAGCGACCGCATCCAGAAGCTCGCCTTCACCGGTTCGACCGAGATCGGTGCCCATATACTGCGCTGCGCCGCCGACAAGATGATCCCCTCCACCGTCGAGCTCGGCGGCAAGTCCCCCAACATCTATTTTGCCGATGTGATGAGCCACGAGAGCCAGTACATCGACAAGGCAGTAGAGGGCATGCTGATGACCTTCTTCAATCAGGGCGAGGTGTGCACCTGCCCCTCCCGCGCCCTGGTGCACGAGAAGATCTACGACGATTTCATGGAGCGAGTGCTGGCCCGCACCCGTGCCATAGTGCAGGGCAACCCGCTAGACACCGCGACCCAGGTGGGGGCCCAGGTCTCCCGCGAGCAGTACGACAAGATCCTGAGCTACATGGCGATAGGCCGGAACGAGGGGGCCAGGATGCTGATCGGCGGCAACGCCGCCAGGGTGAGCGGACTGGAGGGGGGCTTCTACATCCAGCCCACCATCTTCCACGGTCAGAACAAGATGCGGGTGTTCCAGGAAGAGATCTTCGGCCCGGCGCTCGGGGTCACCACCTTCAAGGACGAGGCGGAGGCGCTGGCCATCGCCAACGACACCCAGTACGGGCTGGGGGCGGGTCTGTGGACCCGGGACAGCAACCTGGCCTGGCGCATGGGCCGCGGCATCCAGGCCGGCCGGGTCTGGGTCAACTGCTACCACGCCTATCCGGCCCACGCCGCCTTCGGCGGTTACAAGAAGTCGGGGATAGGCCGCGAGACCCACAAGATGATGCTGGATCACTACCAGAACACCAAGAACCTGCTGGTGAGCCACGACATCAACCCGCTCGGCTTCTTCTAGGCGGGCAGTCGCTCATCTCAACCGACAAGGGCGCCTTAGGGCGCCCTCCCTTTATCCGTCGATCTCATCCCGACTGACGCCAGCCAGGGCTCAGCCCCCTGGCTGGGCTAGCTGCTGACGATAACGCTGGGGGGAGCAGCCCAGCTCCCGGTTGAACATGGCGATGAAGGCCGAGGTGGAGCCGTAGCCGAGCCGCCAGCCTATCTCCTGAATGGGCAGCTCCCCTTTGAGCCAGGCTAGCGCCTTGAGCAGCCGCAGCCGGGCCCGCCACTGACCGAAGTTCATGCCGAGCTCGCGCACGCAGCGCCGGGCCAGGGTGCGCTCGGTGCTGTGCAACTGCTCGGCCCACTGGGCCAGGGTGCGGGGATCGGCAGGATCGCTGCGCAGGGCCGCCAGCATGGGGGCCAGCAGCTTGTCCTGGCTCATCGGCAGGTAGCTCTCCTGGCAGCGAGTCCGGCTCAGTTTCTCCACCAGCAGCTCGGCCTGGCGCCTGTCCCACTCGTCCTCCATGTGCCCCAGCCGCCGATCGCAGAAATCCGCCAGCAGGGCCCGGATCAGCGGCGTCATCTCCAGCAGCCTGGGCTCGGTGGGCAGCCGGGCGGCCAGGCTGTCGTTGACATAGATGGAGGTGTAGTCGAGGGCCTGCTGGTTGTAGGAGGCGTGCTCCAGCCCGGCCGGCACCCAGATGAGGTAGTCCGCCGGGGCCAGCAGCCGCTGCTCGTCCAGCACTATCTCCATCACCCCCAGGCTTATCATGCTGAGCTGACCCCAGGGGTGGCTGTGGGAGGCGCAGGCGCTGTCGGCCTGGATCTGCTGATAGCGCAGGTAGAGCGGATTGGGCTCGGCCAGTTCGGCATCCTGGCGCTGATGGGGACGCGGCTGCATGGGTTGTCCTTTCTGCGGGATAGATTGTCAGTTTTACGTTACTTGCCAACAAAAAGACAAGAGTAGACTGATGGCCTGATGCTAAGGAGTCTTTAATGCGTATCTTCTCCCCCCTCCTGTTCCCCCTGATGGCGGTGCTGATCTGGGCCACCAACACCGTGGTCTCCAAGGCCGCGGCCGGTGTCGTCGATCCCGCCGCCATCTCGTTCTACCGCTGGGTGCTCGCCGCCCTGGCGCTCTCCCCCTTCTGCCTGCCGCAGCTGTGGCGCCGCCGCGCCGAGGTCCGCCTCTGGCTCGGCAAGCTGCTGGTGCTCTCCCTGCTCGGCATGGTGCTCTACCAGTGTCTGGCCTACTACGCCGCCCACAGCACCTCGGCCACCAACATGGGGGTGATAGGCTCATTGCTGCCGCTGCTCACCCTGCTGATCGGCGCCTGCTTCTTCGGCCAGCGGCCCGGCAAGCAGGCGCTGGGGGGCATGAGTGTCTCCCTGTTCGGGGTGTTCTGGCTGCTGAGTCAGGGCCAGCCCCTGGCGCTGCTGCACAACGGCATCAACCCGGGGGATGGCATGATGCTGCTGGGGGCGGCCAGCTATGCGCTCTATGGCCTGCTGATCCGCCGCTGGCAGCTGCCGTTCGGCCCCTGGCTCAACCTCTATGTGCAGATCCTGCTGGCGGTGCTGCTGCTCATCCCGGTCGCCCTCAGCGCCGACTCGCTGGCGGTGCCGCGGGAAGGCTGGAGCATGGTGCTGTTCGCCGGGCTGGCCTCCTCCCTGCTGGCGGCCTACTGCTGGATGCGCGGCCTGGCCAGCCTCGGGCCTGAGCGCACCTCGGTGTTCATGAACCTGATCCCGCTGATCACCGCCATGATCGCGGTCAGCAGCCTGGGGGAGCCCATCCACGGCTATCACCTGCTGGGTGGCGGCCTGATCCTGGGGGGTGTCATGTGCTCCCAGTTCAAACCGAGACGGCGCGCGCCCCAGCTGGAAGGGGCCTGATCCCCGGCCGCACAAGGGTGCAGGATGCAGATAAACAACAAGGGAGCCGAGGCTCCCTTGTTGTTTATCCTGCTCGCCTCAACCGGGGCGGCGCCAGTGATAACGCCGCTCGGGGCGGCCGCGCTGGCCGTAGTTGAGATCCACATCCAGCTTGTCTTCTGACTCCAGAAACTCCAGATAACGGCGCGCCGTGGTGCGGCTGAGCGACAGGCGCAGCGCCACCGTATCGGTGGAGAAGGCCTGGTCCGGCTCCCCCGCCAGCAGCTCCAGCACCTGGCGCAGGGTGATGGCATCTATGCCCTTGGGGGTATCGCGCACCTCCCGCGGCTGAATGCGGCCCTTGCCCATCAGGCGGTCGAGATCGCTCTGCTCCAGCAGGCCGCGCTCGCACAGGCGCCGGTGCAGGGTCAGGATCTCGTCCAGGCTCTGCTGGATGCGAAACAGCCGCAGCGGCTTGATGATGTAATCCTGCACCCCCAGGTTGAGGGCCTGCTGTATGGTCTCCACGTCGCAGGAGGCGGTCACCATGACCACATAGACCTCGCGATTGTGGCTGCGCAGCCGGTTCACCCACTCCAGGCCGGAGCCATCTGGCAGGGAGATATCCACCACCAGCAGCTGGGGCTCGGTGGCGCGCATCATGAGATCGGCCTGGGCCAGGCTCTCTGCCCGGCCCAGCAGGGAGTAACCCGGGGTCGAGGAGATCAGCTCGGCCAGGATGGCGCCGATCCGCTCGTCATCCTCGATAACAAGAGTGAAAATTGGCTTCATCGCTCACACCAATTGGTTTTTATTCAAATAGATACCGAACAATGTCGTCTGCTCGGCGGTGCGTCGCCATTCTATCACACCCCCACGGCGGGCCACCGTCTTCTTGACCAGAAAGAGACCTACGCCGTGATCGCCGATCTGGCGGCTGACGCCGTAGTCGAACAGGTGATCCGCCAGCGCCTCGTCCACTCCCTCGCCGCTGTCCTCCACCTCGATCACCAGCCGCCGCCCGAAGTCGTCGACGGAGAGCAGCACCCGGGGCGGGCACTGCTGGCGATTGGCCCAGGCGGCGCGGATGCCGTTGTCCAGCAGGTTGCCGAGGCAGGTGATGAGATCCGCCGATATCTCGGCCGAGTACTCCCCGAGCGCCGAGCCGGGATCCAGCACCAGCTCGACCCCCAGCTCCCGCGCCCGGCTGAACTTGCCGAGGATGAGCCCGGCCACCGGCTTGTTCTCGATGGAACGCAGCAGATCCTGCAGCATGGTCTGACAGGCCTCGTTCTCCTGCTGGATCAGCTCCACCGCCTCGTCCACGTGACCGAGCTGCAGCAGGCCGGAGAGGCTGCTCAGCTTGTTGGCAAACTCGTGGGTCTGGATCCGCAGCATCTCGGCATACTGACGCAGGTGAGTCACCTGCATCCCCAGACTGCCGGTGCCATCCGGTCGGCTGAAGATCAGCATGCGGCCCGGCTCGCGACCGCTGAGATCCTGCCAGTGACCGACGAAGGCCTCCCCCTGCACGGTGAAGTTCACCCCCCCCTGCTGGTTCAGGGCGGGCAACAGGCTGGGGGCCAGCTCGGCCAGGGATTGCCCCAGCAGGGCATGGCGGCCGGTACCCGGCAGCCGCAACTGGTAGAAGGCCGCGCTGTTGAGCATCTTGATGCGATGGTTGCCATCGAGGGCCACTATCCCCTCCGAGATGCCCTCCAGCACCAGATCCTGCTGGGCGAAGCGGTTGACTATGGTCTCCGGCTCCAGATCCAGCAGGGTGCGCCGCAGCCGGTGCTGCAACCAGAACGCCAGCAGCAGGCCGCAGCCCAGCACGGCGCCGATGGCGCTGATGAGCAGGGCGATCCGCTCAAGGTAGATGCCCTCCACCGTCTGCATCAGGTAGCCCACCGCCACCGCGCCTATGGCGCGCCCGTCCGCTCCTATGACCGGCGAGAAGCAGCGGATGGCCGGGCCGAGGGTGCCCGCATCCTTGGAACAGTAGCTGCGCAGCTCATTGATCACCGGCCAGATGTCCTCACCGCGGAAGGTCCCGCCGACCAGCTCGGGGGAGGGGTGGCTCAAGCGGCGGGCATGTTCGTCGGTCACCACCATGTAGGCGGCATCGGTGCGGCTGCAGATCCCCTGCACATAGTCGCGCAGGCCGGGATCGCGGCCCTGCTGCAGGGCCTGCACCACCCGGGTGTCCGCCGCCAGCACCCGCGCCAGATCGCTGCCCTTCTCCTGCAGGTTGCTCTCCAGCAGGTGGCGAATGAAGAGGGCGAGCAGGCCCCCCAGGATCACGATCAGCAGCAGTGACAGCCCGAGGGAGAGGGTGACCAGTTGGTGGCGCAGTTTCATCGATTAACCTTGCAGCGTCAGGAGGCGGACCAATAGTGCGGGCGCCACCAGGTCTGGTCAATAAGCGGCGCGGGATCGCCGCTGAAATCGGCAAGCCCCTCGTCCCGGGCGCAGAGCGCCACCGCCCTGGCCACGGCGCGGGCCACCTCTCCCACCTGCTCGATGGGAGGCAGCAGCCGCCCCTCCGCCAGCGGATAGGCACCCACCGCCCGCACCGCCGCCTGCAACATGCCATCGCTGATGCGGCGCGCCTTGACGGCGCAGGCACCGAGGCCGATGCCGGGGAAGACGTAGACGTTGTTGCACTGGGAGACCACCCGCGCCTCACCTGCTACCTCGACCGGGGCGAAGGGGCTACCGGTGGCGAGCAGGGCGCGCCCGGCGGTGGCCTGCCACACCTGGGCCGGCGTCGCCTCGGCGCTGCGGGTCGGGTTGGAGAGCGGCAGTATCACCGGTCGCTCGCACACCGCGCCCATGGCGCCGAGTACCTGCTCGGTGAAGAGGCCACCCTGGCCGCTCACCCCGATCAGCACCCCGGGGCGCAGCCGCGTTATGAGCTCGGGCAGGGAGGCGCAGGCCTCCTCCGCCGGGCGGGCGAAGGGTCGCTGGGACGGCGTCAGGTTGGCTCTGTCCAGGCAGACCAGGCCGTCCTGATCGAACAGTTGCACCCCCTCAGGGTTGCCCGCCAGCTGGGCCAGCATGGCGGCGATGCCGCAGCCCGCCGAACCCGCGCCGACGATCAGCACCGGGGTATCGGCAAGCGTGCTGCCGGCCTGCTGCAGACCCGCCAGCACGCAGGCGGAGGCGACCGCCGCCGTGCCCTGGATATCGTCGTTGAACATGCACAGCTCGTCTCTATAACGGGCCAGCAGGTTGGCGGCGTGCTTGCCGGCGAAGTCCTCGAACTGCAACACCACCTGGGGCCAGCGCCGGCGAATGGCCGCCACCACCTTGTCCATGAAGTGGTAGTAAGGCTCCCCATCCACCCGTGGCGCCTGCCAGCCGAGGTAGGAGTCATCCTCCAGCAGCTCCGGGTTGTTGGTGCCCACATCCACGCACAGCGGCAGGGTGCGGGCCGGGTTGATGCCGCCGGCGGCGGAGTAGAGCGCCAGCTTGCCGATGCAGATCCCCATGCCGCCGATGCCGAGATCGCCGAGCCCCAGCACCCGTTCCCCGTCGGAGATGACGATGACGTCCACCTCCTGCTCCACCGCGGCGAAGATGTCGTCGAGATCGTCCCTGTCGTGCCAGGAGAGGTAGAGACCGTGGCTGCGCAGGTAGAGATCGCTGTGGCGCTGGCAGGCCTCACCCACCACCGGGGTGTAGATGATGGGCAGCAGCTCCGGCAGGTGGTGGCGCACCAGATCGTAGAACAGCACCGGGTTGTCCTCCTGCAGCTGGCGCAGCAGCAGGTGCTGATCGAAGGGGCTCTGCATGGCCGAGACCAGGCGGTAGATGCGGCGGCGCTGCTGGGAGAGTGACTCCTCCTTGTGGGGCATGCGCCCCATCAGGCCCTGTCGCTTGCGTTCGGCATAGGGCAGGCTGGTGCCCATCATGATGTCGTTCATTGTCGATTCCTTTTATGCCAGCAGCGAGATGAGCAGGGTGGCCAGGATCAACATCACGGCCCCCCCGAGACGGGAAGAGATCTGGGCGAACGGCATCAGCTTCATGCGCTGGGCCGCCGACAGCACGGCCACGTCGCCGGTGCCCCCCATGTTGGCCATGCACAGGCCGCCGGTGATGGCCGCCTCTATGGGATAGAAGCCGATCATCCGCCCCACGATGGCCGCCCCCAGGGCCCCACCGACGACGGTGACCAGCACCATGATGAAGTAGTTGACCGAGAAGGCACCGATAAGCTCGGGGATGCTGGTGTAGGCGACGCCTATGCCCACCAGCAGGGAGGGGGTGAGGTTGCTCACCACGAACTGGTACCAGTCGGCGGCCGCCTGCTCGTAACGGCGCGGCAGCACGCCGCTCACCTTGATGATGGCCACCGCCAGGATCATCAGGGCGAAGGGGTGCATGGGGATGAAGTTGCCGAGCAGGGAGCCCAGCACGAACATGCTGGAGCTGATGAAGAGCCCGAGGCCGAGGCTCTCCAGGGTCGGAGCCTGGACCTTCTCGTCGGCCACGCTCTCGCCGCTCTCCTTGATCATCAGCTTGCCGTTGCCAGTCAGGGAGGGATAACGGCGGCCGAGGCGGGCCAGCATGGTGCCCACCAGGATGGCCAGGGTGTTGGCGATCACCACCGCCGGCACCATGCGTGACAGCAGATCGGCGCTGGACATCTGCAGCGGGCCAGAGAGGATCTCCACCAGCGGCACGGCGCCGGCGCCCATGCCGCCACCCATGATGGGCAGGCCGATGAGCAGCACCGCATTCTTAAAGCCGTAGCCCAGCAGGGAGCCGACCAGGCCGACGCTGAGCAGCGCCAGGGCCACGCCCCCCAGGATCACCGGCAAGTAACGCATGGCGGCGTTTTTCAGCAGGGCGCCGCTCATGCCAAACACCGAGCCGGTCACCAGGCTGGCGATGAAGAAGTTGAGGAAGCCCCCCTCCTTCATGAAGCCGATGATCACCTGGCCCGCCTCGACCGGCAGGACCCGGTACTCAAACAGCGCGGCGCCGCCGAAGATGGCGAGTATGGTGCCGCCCCCCAGGTATTCGCGGATGGGGGTGATGCGCTCGCCGAGCTCGGTCAGCAGGGTGCCGAGCACGAACATCAGCGCCAGGGCGCCGACCATGCCGAGCGGCAGGGAGCCGTTCCAGCCGGAGAAGAGGACGCAGGTGGCCAGTCCGAGGAAGATCATCATGGGCATGCCGGCGATCTGTTGGTCGCTCCAGGCGACCTTGGCTTGTGCTTGGGGGGTAGAGAGGTTTTTCATTGTTATGCTCCAGCGTGTGGTGTGGCGCTACTCTAGTGATCCCCCCCGGCGCTGTCGGTTAGCAGGCTTGCAAAGCCATATAAAAACATTGAAACCTTAAGCACCATTCAGCACCGGACGCCGGCCCCGCCAAATGCCCTCGCCACCGCCTCTTTCTTGTGCCTCTCGCCGCCGCAACCTTAATGTGAGCTGAATCACGCTTTACTTAGCCTGCTAAATAAATATAATGCTTAGCAGGCTAAGTATATGAGGTGTCTGCCATGAAAAAGGATCTGGAGATGTTGCGCGAGTTGTCCCTCGCCGAGCAACTGGGGCGGCTGCACCGCTTGTGGCGCACCGTGGCCGACATCGAGCTGGCCCCACTTGGGCTCACCCATCCGCGCTGGACCGCGCTCTGGAAGCTGAGCCGCCTCGGCGGCCACCTCAGCCAGAAGACCCTGGCCGAGGCCCTCGAGATAGAGCTGCCCTCCCTGATGCGCACCCTGGGTCAGCTGGAAGAGCAGGCCCTGATCGAGCGCCACTGCTGCAGCCAGGACAAGCGCGCCCGCATCGTCACCCTGACCCCGGCGGGCAAGGCGCTGCTCGATCAGATCGAGGATCGCATCATGGGGATACGCCATGAGCTGCTCAGCGGCATCAGCCAGCAGGTGCTGGCGCAGTTTGAAGAGACAGTGCACCGCATTTCCGCCAATGCCCTCGGCAAGATTGGCGCCCCGCAGGAAGAGAGAGAATAAGATGACCCCGGATCAACAATTCAAACGCTGGATCAAGTGGTCCATCCTGTGCTTCATCCTGGTGTTCGGCTACTTCCTGCTGGCCGACATCAAGATGCCGCTCACCCCGCAGGCCATGGCCACCCGGGTCGTCACCAGGATGGCGCCCCAGGTCAGCGGCAAGGTGGTCGAGGTCGCGGTGGCGAACAACCAGCACGTCAAACAGGGAGATCTGCTGTTCGTGCTGGATCCCGCACCGTTCGAACTCGCGGTCGAGCAGGCCCGGCTCGCCCTGGCTCAGGCCGAGCAACAGAATCGCCAGCTGGATGCGACCCTGAACGCCACCGCCGCCGACTACAGCTCGCTGCAGACCCAGACCGCCCAGAAACAGCGGGAGGCCGAGCGCATCGATGCCCTCTATCGTCGCCACATGGTGTCCGAGCAGCAGAAAGATGACGCGGACAGCGCCGCCCGCACCGCCCGGGCCAACCTGCTGGCCAGCCAGGCCCGCATGGAGCAGGCCAGGGTCAATCGTGGCCTGGCCGGTGACGACAACCTGCTGCTGCGCCAGGCGCGCAACCGCCTCGCCCAGGCCGAGCTCAACCTCACCTACAGCCAGGTCCATGCGAGCCAGGATGGCATCATCACCAACCTGCAGCTCAAGCCGGGCAGCGTGGCCAGCGCGGGGGCGCCCCTGCTGGCCCTGGTCTCGGAGCAGGTGGACGTGATCGCCGATTTTCGCGAGAAGAGCCTGCGCCATGTCAGCCCCGGCAGCCAGGCCCTGATCGCCTTCGACGGTGAGCCAGGTCGCCTCTATGCCGCCCGGGTCTCCAGCCTGGATGCCGGGGTCAGCGCCGGCCAGTTCGATGCCAACGGCCTCTTGGCCAACCCCATCGAATCGGATCGCTGGGTGCGTGATGCCCAGCGCCTGCGCCTGCATCTGGCCCTCGAGCAGCTGCCCGCCCATCTGCCGGCCGGGGCTCGCGCCACCGTCCAGCTGCTGCCGGACAACGCCCTCACCGCCCTGCTGGCACGCGGCCAGATCCGCCTGCTCAGCCTGCTGCACTACATCTACTGAGATGACGGCCATGAACCTGTGGCACAGGCCCCTCACCGCCAACGAGCTGCGCCAGTGCCTGCGCATCGCCTTTGGCTGCACCCTGGGTTTCGTGCTCTGCAAGATCTTCGGCTGGAGCAACGGGGTCTTCTTCACCGTCACCCCTGTGTTGCTGCTGGGGATGATACCGGTGATGAACGGTCACGCCGCCCGCCAGCTCATCGCCTCCGCCGCGTCGTGCGGGCTGGAGGTCGGCCTGCTCGGCGGCCTGTTCGGCGGCCATCCCGGCCTGATGATCCCCATCGTCTTCCTGCTGTTCCTCTACCGTTTCGCCGCCATGTCCCGCGGCAGCCTGTTCCTGTTCGGCGCCAACGGCGTGCTGAGCCTCAGCATCATGCTGCACTTTGCCAGCTACCCCGGGACAGACCTGAACGATCTGATCTTCAGCAACCTGTGGGCCAGCGTCCTGTCGGTGCTCATCGCCTACCTGATGACGGCCCTGATCCCGGATGTGGAGGAGAGGCCCAAACCCGCCGCCTCTCCCAAGGCCCCGCACCGGATGCGGCACGAGGCGCTGCTCGGCGCCAGCATCGCCACCCTCTCATTTCTGGTATTCCAGCTGTTCGATCTGCGCGACTCCATGTCCGCCCAGGCGACCACCCTGCTGGTCCTGTTCCCCATGCACTGGGACGGTGCCCTCAGCTATGCCCGCAAGCGCGCCATGGGCACCCTGCTCGGGGTGAGTTTCGGCATCCTGGGCCAGCTGGTGCTGTACGACTGGTCCGGTTTGCTGCTGCTGGTCGCCCCCCTGCTCTGGCTCGGGGCCATGCTGTTCAGCCATGCCCATGTGAAGGAGGCCAGCGGCTCCGGGGTCGGCTTCGGCGCCCTCACCACCCTCGGCATCCTGTTTGGCCAGTACCTGACCCCGGGCAACGATCTGGTGTTCAGCGCCCTGTACCGGGTGAGCAGCATTATGTTCGCCATCGTCGTCACCCTGCTGGCCTGCTACCTCATTCACCGCCTGCTCAACCGCTTCGAGGCGACCCGCTTCGGTTATTGACCCCTTTTCTGCAGCCAAAGGATGGCTCCCTTTCGCCCCGCTATGCCTACCGGGGCGTTTTTTTGCGTCCTGTGCGCTGGCCGGGCCATAGGCTTGTGGTACCGAGAGACTGCGCTCCGTCTGGGAGGTGCCGGGGCGGGATGTCGGGGCCACATGTGGACTCCATTGAATGGTATTTCTGCGGTACCGGCGATATATGACGAACCTGGCCCGAACCGTGCTACTGTGGCGCCTCACTCACCGGCCGATTGCGCTCTGCACCTGATGACAGGTTTGTCATGCAAAAGAGTCGCCAGCCAGGGCAGCCCTTGCCCACCCCTCACCCTCAACCCGACGTCGCCGGACCCGCTGTATTGACCCGATGCCATAAGGCGCATCCCTCCCTGCCGCAGCCTGTTCTCACTGTTGTTATCTGCTATCCACTCTTTTTTACTGCGACAGCGGCCATCCCGACGGGAACCAGCTTCAAGCCATCCGCCTGAGGCACTTTCTGTTTGGCGCAGCCCTGCCGCCAACACAGGACACCTGCCATGATTGCCTACCTCATTCTGGTTCATCGCTATCCCGACCAGTTCAAGCGCCTGTTCAAGGCGATTTACCACGACAGCAACCACTACCTGATCCACGTGGACAAGCGCTCGGGTCCCGAGTTGCAACAGGAGATCGCCGACTTCCTTGCCGATTACCCCAACGCCGCCATGCTACCCAGCAAGAATGCACTCTGGGGCGGCTACAGCCTGGTGGATGCGGAGCTGCGCGGCATAGCGGCGCTGCTGGAGCAGAACAAGGAGTGGGAGTTCTTCATCAATCTGAGCGCCCAGGACTTCCCGCTGCGCTCCCAGCACGACATTCACGACTTCCTGCGCGATCACAAGGGCAAGGATTTTCTCAAGGTCGCGGATCAGCGCCAGCACCGACCGGACACCCTGCACCGCATCGATCACTATGTGACCGAGACCGCCCGGGAATTGGTGTGCGAGCCGGTGAAGACCCGCCCCTACCTGGAGGGGGTGACCCCCTACATTGGCAATCAGTGGATGATCCTGAGCCGGGCCTTCTGCGAGTTCGTCAGCCACAGCCCTGAGGTCGATCGTTTCAAGGATTTCTACCGCCACACCCTGATCGCCGACGAGGGCTTCTTCCAGACGGTGATCATGAACACCAGCTATCAGGGCCAGATAGTCAACGATGACAAGCGAGCCATCGACTGGATCCCCATGGGCGACATCAAGCTGCGCCCGCGCGACTACACGGTGCATGACGCAGACGCCCTGCAGCAAAGCGATCACCTGTTCGCCCGCAAGTTTGATGAGACCATCGACAGCGACATCCTGGATATTCTGGAGCGCGCCATGATGTGTCCCCTCGCCACACCGGCTATCCGCCAGCCAGTGCCGGCCTGACTATCCATCCGGACACATACCGACGCGGTCAGCACTCTTCGAGATTGCGACGCTGGCTCAAGCTGTTAGGCTCAAGTCCATATGACACCAAGGGGAGCTACAACATGAAACAGATCAACCTATTCCTGCTGAGCCTGGGTGCCCTGACCCTGCTCGGGGGCTGCGAGCGCGGTGCCGGCGGCCTGGGGGTGACCGGCGGCGATCCGGTCAGCTATCTGTGTGAACAGAACCAGAAGGTGCAGGTGCGCTACTTCTCGCTCTCGGACGAGAGCCTGAACTTCATCAAGCTGTCCCTGCCCAACGGCAAGGACTACACCCTGCCACAGGCGGTCTCCGCCTCCGGTGCCCGCTATACCGATGATCATGAGGTGGTCTGGTGGAACAAGGGGAAGGAGGGCTTCGTGGAGATGCGCGACAAGGATGGCGAGTGGCAGAGCCTCTACAACGACTGTAAACAACAATAAAGTGACCCCGGCCTGGCCGGGGTCTGTTTTATCACCCAGAGATCAGTTGATCTCGATTTCGAAGCGGTTGACCACCTGTACCGGGTGAGCATCCGGATTGCCCTCTGCCGGGCTATAACGGAGCCGGGACAGAGTCGCCAGCGCACTCTGCTCCAGCTCACCGGGTGGCTCTGCCGCCACCACTTCCGGCTTGGTCGGCATGCCATTGGAGTCAATCAGATAGCGCACCTCCACATAGCCCTTGACCGGCTTGGCAGGCCGCCGTACCGGTTCATCATCACCGAAGAATGAACGCTGGTTCTCCTGGATCCAGTAATGGGACAGCTGCTCGAGCGGGATCACTATAGGTGCGCGATCGAGTGCCGCCTCCGGTCGGGATGAGCACCCCTGCAACAACGCCAACACCAGTCCTGACCAGACTGCGACTTTCCATTTCATGCAAGGCTCCTTGTTCTCTCTGCTGGGCTCAGCGGCCGTCACGACCCGCCCCTGTCGGTCAGTCGCCCATCCTAACGAAAAAGTATCCGTTTGAAAATCAGCAAGCGGACCAACCCCGAGCGGTTGACCCGTTATCACCCAGCTTGCTCATCCGTGAGCCGTGGTGTCAGGCACGCTTGTCGCTGACCACCAGCCAGAGTGCGTGCACCATGCCGGGCAGGCCGCCGAGCAGGGTCAACACTATGTTGAGAAAGAAATGCAGGCTGAAACCCACCTGGATAAAGGCACAGACCGGGGGCAGGAAGATGGCCAGCAGGATCTTGAGCAGATTGTTCATCTCATGGTTCCTCATGAAAGATGTCGCGTGATTCGGATGGGCTAACCATAAACAGCCTTGCCTGCAACTGCAAACCCGACGGGGATCCTTTCCCTCGTTTCTTCCCTGGCGTTGAGCCAGGGTTCAGCTGGCTGCGGTCAGCGTCACGCAGGGGATCCATTCTTCCATACTCTCCCGCCAGGCGTTGAGATCGTGGATCTGCTGGTTGCTGCTGCCACGCCAGAGCAGGCCGGGATCCGCCAGCTCCCGCACGAACTTGCCGTCGACCAGCACGTCCAGCAGGGCCACCAGCTCACGCTGGGCTGCCGACAGCTCGCCGAGCAGATAGCCGGTCCAGCACCAGATGTCCTTGCCCGGGCACTCGGCCCGCACCCGCTTCACCAGCGCCAGCACAGAGGGCACGTTGGCCGGATGCAACGGATCACCGCCGGAGAGCGACAGGCCACGGCGCTTGATGCGGCTGTCGTTGAGATCCTTGATGATGCGATCGCTCATGGCCTGGTCGAACGGCGTGCCGCCATCGAGCCGCCAGGTGGCCTGGTTGTAGCAACCGGGGCACTGGTGCTCGCAGCCCGCCACGAACAGGGTGGCACGGGTGCCGGGGCCGTTGATCACATCGACCGGGTAGTACTGGTGGTAGTGCATCCTCTCTCCTCAGCCCCTGCACGGGCGCCAGATCCGCCAATAAAAATGGCTCCCTCATCAGGAGCCATCTCGTCGCTCAGCCGTTCGTCTTACATGTGCTTGACGCGGCGCTTGACCTCTTCCTGCTTGCCCGCGTTGAAGGGGCGCGCATCCGGGCTGCCGAGGTAGCCGCACACCCGGCGGGTCACCGACACCTTGGCGGGATCGTGGTTGCCGCAGCGTGGGCAGGTGAAGCCCTTGGAGGTACACTCGAACTCGCCGGTGAAGCCGCAGTCGTAGCACTCGTCGATGGGGGTGTTGGTGCCGTAATAGGGCACCCTGTCATAGCTGTAGTCCCAGACGTTTTCGAGCGCTTCCAGGTTGTGCTGGATGTTGGGGTACTCGCCGTAGCAGATGAAGCCGCCGCTGGCGATGGGCGGATAGGCCGCCTCGAAGTCCAGCTTGTCGTAGGGGTTGACCTGCTTCTCCACGTCGAGGTGGAAACTGTTGGTGTAGTAACCCTTGTCGGTCACCCCGGCCACCACGCCAAACTCCTTGGCGTCGATGCGGCAGAAGCGGGTGCAGAGGTTCTCGCTCGGGGTGGAGTAGAGGCTGAAGCCGTAGCCGGTCTCCTCTTTCCACTCGTCGGTCGCCGCCTTGAGCCGCGCTATGATGGCGATAGCCTTCTGGCGCAGCGCCTCGCTGTCAAACAGATGGGTGTCGGTGCCGAACAGGGCGTTGATGGTCTCGTGCACCCCTATGTAGCCGAGCGAGATGGAGGCGCGGCCATGTTTAAAGATCTCGCTGACGTTGTCGTCGGCCTTGAGCCGCACGCCGCAGGCGCCCTCCATGTAGAGGATGGGGGCGACCCGCGCCTTGACGCCATCGAGTCGCTCGATGCGATACATCAGCGCCTGCTTGGCGACCCGCAGCGCCGCATCCAGCTTGTCCCAAAAGTCCGCCTCATCGCGGGACTTCAGGGCGATGCGCGGCAGGTTGAGGCTTACCACCCCGATGTTGTTGCGCCCCTCGTGGACAAGCTCGCCATTCTCTTCGTAGGCGCCGAGGAAGGAGCGGCAGCCCATGGGAGTCTTGAAGGAGCCGGTCACCTTGACCACCTGATCATGGTTGAGGATGTCCGGGTACATCCGCCTGGAGGCGCACTCCAGCGCCAGCCGCTTGATGTCGTAGTTGGGATCCCCCGGCTTGTGGTTGAGGCCATCCTTGATGGCGAACACCAGCTTCGGGAACACCGCCGTCTTCCTGTTCTTGCCAAGGCCCGCGATGCGGTTGCCGAGGATGGCGCGCTGGATGAGGCGGGATTCCCAGCTGTCGCCGAGGCCGAAGCCGAAGGTGACGAAGGGCGTCTGGCCGTTGGCGGTGTGCAGGGTGTTGACCTCGTACTCCAGCGACTGGAAGGCGTCGTGACACTCCTTCTCGGTGCGGGCCATGGCGTAGGCGTCCACATCGCTGATGCCCCACTCCTCGGCCACCTCCCGGTGTTTCTGCCAGCTGATGGTCACATAGGGCGCCAGCACCTCGTCGATACGGTTGATGGTGGTGCCGCCATAGATGTGACTCGCCACCTGGGCGATGATCTGGGCGGTCACGGCAGTGGCGGTGCTGATGGATTTCGGGGTGTCGATCTCCGCGTTGCCCATCTTGAAGCCGTGGGTCAGCATGCCCTGCAGATCGATCAGCATGCAGTTGAACATGGGGAAGAAGGGGGAGTAGTCGAGATCGTGGAAGTGCAGATCGCCGCGCTCATGGGCCTGCACCACCTCGCGGGGCAGCATGTGGCTGGTGGCGTAGTGCTTGGCGACGATGCCGGCCAGCAGATCCCGCTGGGTCGGTATCACCTTGGAATCCTTGTTGGCGTTCTCGTTGAGCAGGGCCGCGTTGGTCTGCTCCACCAGGCCGCGGATCTCCTGGGCCAGCCGACCGCGCGCCTCGCGGGCCAGATCCCTGTCGTGGCGATACTCGATGTAGGCACGGGCGATCGCCTTGTCGTCGGAGGCCATCAGATGGTTCTCGACCCGGTTCTGGATCTCGTGAATGTCGACCTCGCCCCGCCCTTCCAACTCCAGGCTGACGGCGCTGGCAACCCGCTCGCCCAGCGCCGGATTGGCCTGGCTGACCGCTGCCGCCGCTCGGCTCACCGCCTCGGCAATCAGCTGGGCATCGAATGGTGCGCGACATCCATCACGTTTGATCACAACCGGTTTCATGCGTTTTCCCCGTTTTAAAGGCCAGGCTGTCGCCTTCGGCTTACCTTGTTTGGTACCCTTCCCCGCGCCTCGTCCTGGGCGCAAATAAATTCAGCCGAGGCTTGACCAGCCTGGGCTGACGATGAGAAGAGAACAGCTTATACACAGCTTAACAACACAACATATAGGTGTTTTTAATGAATGCATCCCTATATGTGGTGTCTATTAGGCACCAAAGCGCGGCCTCATTTCTTGATCCACATCAGGTTTTGAGAGGAGTGGGGCAGTTCACAACCAGCACCAAAAGAGCCTCATTAAAGCCACCCCAGACGGGGGGCGGGCTGGCGTCCGATCACCCCCCTATGGGGATGGCGTAGCCATCCGACAACAATTGACGAAGGCATACCAGTGGCAAAGCGCACATACTGGGTGCAGTGTCCTGCCAACGGGAAATGAACGTGACCAAGGTGTTGCTACTGCTAGCCCTTCTCCCTCTCCCCCTCCGGGCCGCCGAGATATTGGTGATCAGCAGCTATCACCCCGCCAACCTGTGGGATCAGAGCTACAACACCAGCCTGCAGGAGCACCTCAAGGGCGCCCATCACCTCAGTCACTTCTATCTGGACAGCAAGCGCCAACCCCGCCAGGAGGTGGAGCAGAGCACCGCCAGGGCGATGAGTGCCTACCGGCAACTCAAGCCGGATCTGGTGGTGCTCGGCGACGACAATGCCATCAACGCCCTCGCCCGGCCGATCGCGGCCCAGGGCACCCCTGTGGTGTTCCTCGGCATGAACGAGAATCCCCGCCACAAGGGGCTGGTCGGTCACCCCCAGATCACCGGGGTGCTGGAACGCCCCCTGCTCAAGCGCAACATCAGCGAGATGAGCCAGCTGATGGGGGGGCTGGGCAAGGCGCTGGTGCTGTTCGATGCGAGCGAGGTGTCGCGCACCGCCATCGAGGATGAGTTCACGACCCCAAATGAGCAGCGGGTCGGCCAGACCAGGGTCAACAGCCAGCAGATCGACGACTACCGGCGCTGGCAGGAGGTGGTGCTCGCCAGCCGACAGAACGGCTATGAGGCGCTCTTCATCGGCCTCTACCACACCCTGACCGATGAACGGGGAGTCCATGTGAGCGAGAAACAGGTGCTGACATGGACCAGCCAGCATAGCCCGGTGCCGCTGTTCTCCTTCTGGGAGTTCTCGGTCGGCAAGGGCGGGGCCATCGGCGGCCTGGTGCTCAACGGCCATGCCCAGGGGGAGAAGGCCGCCGAGCTGGTCAACGCCATCCTGGAGGGTACCACCCCCGAATCCCTCTCCCCGCGCGCGGCCCTGCGCGGTGAATACGTGTTCAGCCGGGAGGAGCTGGCGCGCTGGCAACTCAGGGTGCCACCCAAGTGGCAGGAGAAGGCCCAATGGCTGGAGTGAGCCCAGAAACAACAAACCCGGCCTGATGGCCGGGTTTGTTGCTCGGTGATTCACCTCGACTCAAGGCTGGATCGCCGCCTGCAACTCCTCTTCGGTCCAGACGGTGATGCCGAGCTCCTGCGCCTTGGCGAGCTTGGAGCCTGCGGCTTCGCCGGCCACCAGCACGTCGGTCTTGGCGGAGACCGAGCCCGCCACCTTGGCCCCCAGCGCCTGCAAGGCCGCCTTGGCATCGTTGCGTGACAGGGTGGTCAGGGTGCCGGTCAGCACGAAGGTCTTGCCGGCGAAGGGTTGCTCGGCGGCGGCCTTCTTCTCGATGGCCGGCCAGTGGATGCCGGCCGCCAGCAGGGCGTCGAGCACCTCGATGTTGTGCGGCTGGCGCAGGAAGTAGTAGACATGCTTGGCCACCACCTCCCCCACGTCCGCCACCGTCAGCAGCTGCTCCACCGAGGCGGCGCGCAGGGCATCCAGGGTGAGGAAGTGGTTGGCGAGGTTGAGGGCGGTCGCCTCCCCCACCTCGCGGATGCCGAGGGCAAACAGGAAGCGCGGCAGTGTGGTGCTGCGCGCCGCATCGATGGCCGCCACCAGGTTGAGCGCGGATTTCGGCCCCATCCGCTCCAGCCCGGCGAGCTGGATGGCAGTCAGGCTGAACAAGTCGGCCGGGGTCTTCACCAGCCCCTTGTCCACCAGCTGCTCCACTATCTTGTCCCCCAGGCCATCCACGTCCATGGCGCGGCGTGCGGCGAAGTGCTTGATCGCCTCCTTGCGCTGCGCCTCGCAGAACAGGCCGCCGGAGCAGCGGGTCACCACCTCCCCCTCCAGCCGCTCCACCGCCGAACCACAGACCGGGCACTGGGTGGGGAACAGGATCTTCCGAGCATCCGCGGGGCGCTGGGCCTCCACCACCGCTACTATCTGCGGGATCACGTCCCCCGCCCGACGCACGATCACGGTATCGCCGATCATGACGCCGAGCCGTTCGATCTCGTCGGCATTGTGCAGGGTGGCGTTGGAGACGGTGACGCCGCCGACAAACACGGGTTTGAGCTTGGCGACCGGGGTCACGGCACCGGTGCGGCCGACCTGGAACTCGACGTTCTCCAGCAGGGTCATCTCCTCCTCTGCCGGGAACTTGTGCGCCGTGGCCCAGCGCGGGGCGCGCGCCACGAAGCCAAGCTCCTCCTGCAGGGGGATGGCGTCGACCTTGTAGACCACGCCGTCGATCTCGTAGGGCAGCTCGCCACGGCGGGCCAGGATGTCGTCATGGAACGCCTGACAGCCGGCGGCACCCTCCTTGAGCTTCACCTCGGCGCTCATGGGCAGGCCCCACTCCTTGAGCTGGCACAGCCGCCCGAAGTGGGAATCCCCCAGCAGCTCGCCGCCCACCCCGACCCCGTAGGCATAGAAGCTCAGAGGACGGCTGGCGGTGATGCGGGAATCGAGCTGGCGCAGGCTGCCTGCCGCGGCGTTGCGCGGGTTGACGAACACCTTCTCGCCGGCGGCCAGCGCCTTCTCGTTCATCGCCGCGAAACCGGCCTTGGGCATGAATACCTCGCCGCGCACCTCCAGCCGGGCGGGCCAGCCGCTGCCCCGCAGGGTGAGCGGGATGGCCTTGATGGTGCGCACGTTGTCGGTGATCTCCTCACCGGTGGCACCATCCCCCCGGGTCGCCGCCTGCACCAGCTGGCCCTCCACGTAGAGCAGGCTGACCGCCAGGCCATCCAGCTTGGGCTCGCAGCAGAAGCTGAAACTCAGCTCGCGCTTGAGCCTATCCCTCATGCGCTGCTCGAAGGCCTGCAGCTCCTCGCTGCTGAACACGTTGTCCAGACTCAGCATGGGGATCTCGTGGCGCACCTGCCGGAAGGCAGACAACGGCTGGCCGCCGACCCGGACACTGGGTGAGGCCGGGGTTTTCAACTCGGGATGCTCGGCCTCCAGCGCAATCAATTCGCGCATCAGCCGATCGTATTCGGCGTCCGGCACGGTGGGATTGTCCAGCACATAGTACTGATGACCATATTCGATCAGCAGCTCACACAGTTGACGGTGGCGGGAGAGGATTTCGCTCATGGAGAAGTCTCGGACTGTGGTTGGAATAGTAAGTTAATCGCACAAACAAAAATGCGGCACCCAGGTACCGCATTTTTGATGTCATAGACCCGCAGGCGCCTTAGTCGCGACTGGCCTCGTAGGCCGCCAGCTCGTGACGGTAACGGGCGATGTCGTCGTCGCTCAGGGGGCTGCGCGAGGCGTCGGTCAGCATGGCGTCGAGGTCGCTTGCCAGTTGATCCGCCGCCTGCAGCATGTGCTCGAAGGCGAAGGCCGCGTTGCTGCGCAGGGGCAACTGCATGAACAGGGAGACACCCGGGGTGCTGAACTGCTCCATGCGGTAGGGGTTGAAGGTGCCCGGCTTGACCATGTTGATCATGGAGAACAGCACTTCACCCTTGCCACCCAGATCCTCGTGACGGTGGAAGATATCCATCTCGCCAAACTTGAAGCCCAGCGTCAGCAGGGAAGAGAGCAGCGTCGCCCCCTGCAGATCGTGACCGGGGCGGGCCATCAGGTTGATGACATAGACATCCTGCCAGATCTTCTCGACCGGCGGCAGCTCCTGCACAGGGTCGGCCATGAGGGGCTCGTCATCATAGACCGGCTCTTCGTAGGCTGGCTCAGGAGCAACATAACGGGGTTTGTGTTCGGGGGCTGGCTCGCGGGCACCGAAGGTCGGCGCAGTGGCGTAGGCCGGCTCCACCAGCGGCTCTTCGTCCAGCGGCTGCAGCATGGGCTCGCGCTGGGGACGGGAGCGGTGCACCGGGGTACGACGGATCACCTGAGCAGGCTTGCGCACCGGGGCGGCAGGGGCTTCCTCCATGGTCTCGGCGAGCGGCTCTTCGTACTCGTCCTCGTCGTCTTCATAGACGGGCGCGGGAGCATAGACGGGCGCGGGAGCCACCGGGCGGGCGACAGGCTTGCGCACGGGCGGTGGCAGCTCGTCATCCTCGTCTTCGTCATCGAAGGCGGGGACGGCAGCACGGCGGCTGGCTTCAGGCTGGCGCGCCTCATCGTTGTGCAGCTTGGGCTCGGCACGACGCCCGCCACTGACCACACGCACCTGGCCGATGCCATCGCTGTCGAACGTATCGTTGTCACGTTCCCGTGATTTGGAATCCATCCGGCCCAGAGGTTTCTCTTTGATCGGTGCCTGACGGTTTTTTCTGTTGCTCCACAACCCGTGAATGAGCAATGCCGCGATGGCAATACCGCCCAGGGCAACCAAGATGTAACGCAATTCCTGCATTAGCTGCTTCTCTTTCTAGTTTTGCTCAGCCAAAGCGACGGCTTCACCGATATCGACCGACACTATGCGAGAAACCCCGGGCTCTTGCATAGTGACGCCTATCAGTTGCTCAGCCATCTCCATGGAGACCTTATTATGACTGATGTAAACGAACTGTACTGTGCTCGACATCTCTTTGACAAGAGAACAGAAGCGACCGACGTTCACTTCATCGAGCGGCGCATCCACCTCATCCAGCAAACAAAAGGGTGCTGGGTTGAGTCTGAAGATGGCAAAAACCAACGCAAGGGCGGTTAGCGCCTTCTCCCCCCCGGAAAGCAGGGCAATGGTAGCATTCTTCTTGCCCGGAGGTCTTGCCATGATGCTCACTCCGGCCTCCAAAAGATCATCCGAGGTCAGCTCAAGCCAGGCACTGCCCCCCCCGAACACCTTCGGAAACAGGGATTTTAAATCTTCGTTGACCTTATCGAAAGTGTCACGGAAGCGTATTTGTGTTTCTTTATCAATTCTTTTAATGGCTTGGCTCAGGGTTTCCAGCGCTTGCTCCAGATCCTGGCACTGGTTTTCCAGGTAGCTTGAGCGGGTTTTCGCCGCCTCATACTCCTCCAGCGCCGCCAGGTTGATGGCCCCCAGCGCCTCCACCTGGGTCTCCAGGGTCTGGATCTCCTGGCGCAGCTTGCCGCGATCGGCGGCGATCAGCACCGCCTGATCGAGATCCACCAGCCGCACCCCCAGCTCCTCGAACTGCTCATGCAGCCCCTGGCGCCGGGTCAGGTTGCGCTCCCGCTCCAATCTGAGCTGGGCGAGCTTCTCCTGCAGGGTCACCAACTGCTTGTGATCGGCACTGCGCGCCTGCTCCAACTCGGTCAGTTGCCGCTCCAGCTCCGCCAGGCGCTGATGGCAGGCCAGCTGCTGCGCCTCGAGGTTGCGCTGCTCGGTCAGCAGGGGCGACAGATCCTGACCCGGCATGTCCCCCGGCGCCTTGAGTTCCGCCAGCTCCAGTCCGAGCCGCGCCAGCTCCTGCTCACGCAGGGCCATGAGCTGGCTCAGGTTTTGCTGCTCCAGCTGCCAGCGCTGACAGTGGGCCTGCTGCTGCTCCCGGCGCGCGCGCGCCTCCTCCAGCGCCCGCTCGGCCTGGCTGACCCGCTCCTGGGCAAGCAGCAGGGCCTCGGCCAAGGGCTCGCCCTGCTCCTGCAACTCCATCAGCCGCGCCTCATCCAGCTCGAGCTGCAGCACGGCCCTCTCCAGCCGCTGCGCCTCGTCGGCCTGCTCCCTGTCCAGCCGCAGCAGCTCTTCACCGAGCAGGCCGAGCCGCTGCAACCGCTCCTGACGCTGACCCTGTTGCAGGCTCCAGGCTTCCCGCAGTTGCTGCCACTGCAGCTCCCGCTCGCGCAGGGTGCGCTGAGCCAGCTCGAAGGCAGCATGCAGCTGGGCCCGCATTGCATCGGCCGCACCCAGCTGGGCATCCAGCTGGACCAACGCCTGCTGGCTCGCCGCCAGCTCGGTGTGTAACCGCTCACGTTCACCGAGCAGGGCCAGGGTACCGAGCGCCCCCCCCTGGCCGAGATCGGCCCAGTTCGGACCGAACCAGTCCCCCGCCGGGGTCAGCAGCGACTCACCGGCCGCGAGCCCGGCCTGACGGGCCAGGGCCGCCTCCCGGCTCTCCACCAGCCAGATGGCGTTGAGGAAGGCGGGGATATGCTCCCCCGCCAGCTGGGCCGCCAGGGTGCCGGGCACAGCCGGATGGGCCGGGCCTATCCAGAGCCCACTTTGCTCCAGGTTGCACTCATCCGCCGGCTGGGCGGTGAGCCAGCGTCCCAGCACCTTGTCCAGTGCCTGGGCCCATTCAGGCGCCACCTGCAGCCGATCGGCCAGGGTAGCCCCCTGCATCTGTTCCCCCAAAATTTGGTCAAGCGTGGTGAGGCGGGCCTCCAGTTCGCACACCAGGCCGCCCTGCTGGCCCCGTTGCGCCTTGAGTGCCTCGTGGCCGACCACCGCGGCCTGCCACTGTTCATCCAGCTCGGCGTGCCGCGCCCGGGCGAGCTCCAGCTCGGCCGCCAGGGCATCCAGCCTGGGCTGCAGATCGTCACTCTCCCCTCCTAGCGGTCCGGCCTGTTCGTCTTCCAGCTTGAGCCGTGCCAGCCGGGTCTTGGCCTGCAGCTCCTGCAGGCCATTGACCTGGGCTCGGGTCTGATTGAGCCGCCCCTGCAACTGCCCCAGTTGCTGCTGCCACTCTTGCTGGCGCTGCCGGGCCTGCTCCAGCTGCTCGCTGGCAGTCAGGCGCTGCGTCTGCTGGTCGGTGAGCAACTGCTCACACTGCTCCAGCCGCGCCGACTCCAGCTCCCCCCTGAGCGTGCCGTCGGTCAGTTGCTCCTGCTGACTCGCCAGCTGCGTCTTGATGCCGTCTATCCGCTCGCCGAGGGCCTGGCGCCTGACCTGCCAGTCACGGCCGAGTTCGGTCTGGTGAAGCTGCTGCTGCTCGAGGCGGGCGATGGCCTGCCCACCGAGGAAGATCTGTTGTTGTCGGTTGGCCTGCTCGGCCTGGGCCTCCTGGCGGGCAACCGACAGGCTGACGTGACGCCCCTCGTCCTGGGTTCGCTTGGCGTCCAGCGCCGCCAGCGCCTGCTCGGCCTGGCTCAGTTCGGCCTTGGCCTCGCCGAGGCGGGTCTCCAGCGCCCACAGCTCGGAGCCGATGAGTTCGGCCCGGGCGGCGCGCGAACGGCCCTTGAGTTGCTTGTAGCGTTCGGCGGTCTCGGCCTGGGCCTTGAGGTGATCGAGGCGGGAACCCAGCTCGCCGCGAATGTCGCCGAGCCGCTCCAGGTTCTCCTGGGTGTGGCGGATGCGTTGCTCCGTCTCCCGGCGCCGCTCCTTGTAACGGGAGACCCCCGCCGCCTCCTCCATGAACAGCTTGAGATCCGCCGGACGCGACTCCACCAGCCGGCTGACGGTGCCCTGCTCTATGATGGCGTAACTGCGGGGGCCGAGGCCGGTGCCGAGGAAGAGATCCGTCACATCCTTGCGGCGGCACTTCTGGCCATTGATCTGGTAGTGATTGGTGCCGTCACGCAGCACCTCCCGGCGCACCGAGATCTCGCTGAAGCGGCCGAATTCGCCGGGCACCCGATTGTGGGGGTTGTCGAACACCAGCTCCACCGAGGCGCGGCCATGGGGGCTGCGGTTGAGGGAGCCGTTGAAGATGACGTCCGTCATGTTCTCGCCGCGCAGATGGCGGGCCGAGCTCTCCCCCAGCACCCAGCGCACCGCGTCGATCACGTTGGACTTGCCGCAGCCGTTGGGCCCGACCACGGCCGTCATGTCGGCCGACAGTTCGATGCGGGTCGGCTCGACAAACGACTTGAAACCGGCGAGTTTGATCAATTTCAGACGCATGAGGGCCTATCTGGGTAACGAAATAACGAAAAGGCGGGCGGTTTCCATCAATATCCGGCGCTCAGCTGAACTGCGACGGAAAAGGAATGGTCAGCGACTTTACCAAATC
Source organism: Aeromonas sp. sif2416 (assembly GCF_019218665.1). Lineage (NCBI taxonomy): Bacteria > Pseudomonadati > Pseudomonadota > Gammaproteobacteria > Aeromonadales > Aeromonadaceae > Aeromonas > Aeromonas sp. sif2416. The sequence continues at coordinate 111,689 of NZ_JAHUXC010000001.1, read as the reverse complement.
AAGGGCTTGTTTGTAATATGCTGGCAGTTTCCCGTTAACAGATGGAGCTCAGATGAGCCAATCCCCCCTGGTCAAAGATTCAGTCAGCGGTGCAGACTACTTCCTGCGCGGCTTTTCGCTCATCCGCCAACCCGGCATCCGCACCTACGTGCTGATCCCCCTGCTGGTCAACGTGGTGCTGTTTGCCGGCGCCTTCTATGCCCTGTTGCTGCAGCTCGACGGCCTGTTCGGCTGGCTGCATCAGCAGATCCCGGCCTGGCTCGGCTGGCTCGACTACCTGCTGTGGCCCATCGCCCTGGTCACCATACTGGTGGTGTTCTCCTTCATCTTCAGCTCGGTGACCAACTGGATCGCCGCCCCCTTCAATGGCCTGCTGGCGGAGAAGGTGGAGCAGATCCTGACCGGTGAGGCAGTGAGCGACACCGGCATGCTGGATGTGGTCAAGGATGTGCCGCGCACCTTCGGCCGCGAGTGGACCAAGCTGAAGTACTACCTGCCCAAGGCCATCGGCTGCCTCATCCTGTTCCTCATCCCGGTGGTGGGGCAGACCCTGGCGCCCGTGCTCTGGTTCCTGTTCAGCGCCTGGATGATGGCGATCCAGTACGTGGATTATCCGTTCGACAACCACAAGATCGACTTCATCACCATGCGCGATGCCCTCAAGCAACGCCGCGGCAAGTGCCTGAGCTTCGGCGCCCTGGTCACCCTCTTCTCCGCCATTCCGGTGGTCAACCTGTTCGTGATGCCGGTCGCCATCTGCGGCGCCACCGCCATGTGGGTGGATCAATACCGCAGCGAGCAGCTCCGCCGCTGAGCCGGCTCTGCCATAACTAAAAACGGGGGCATAGGCCCCCTTTTCATTACTTATTCTAATGCAAATGTGAGAGTGCTTGTCGTGCCAGACCAGTCTTGTTAGGATGCGGGCCTTTCTCGCACCCTGGGATAACTCATGTTACATGCTCTCTTCTTGCTCGGCCTGGTGGCCGAAGGGATGACTGGCGCGCTGGCGGCGGGTCGGCGGCGGATGGATCTGTTTGGTGTGGTGATCATCGCGTCGGCGACGGCCATCGGCGGTGGCACCATCCGGGATGTGCTGCTGGGGCACTATCCCCTGCTCTGGGTGGAGCATCCCGAATACGTGCTGCTGGTGGCGGGGGCGGCCATGGCGGGGGTCATCTCGGCACCGCTGATGCGCTATCTCGGCAAGCTGTTCCTGGCGCTCGATGCGCTGGGGCTGGTGGTGTTCTCCATCTTTGGCGCGGCCCGGGCGCTGGAGATGGGCCACGGGGCCGGTATCGCCTGCATCATGGCCGTGGTGACCGGCGTCTTCGGCGGCGTGCTGCGGGATCTCCTGTGCCAGCGCATCCCACTGGTGTTCAAGCGCGAGCTCTACGCCGCCGTCTCCCTGGTGACGGCCGCCCTCTACTGCTTCGCGCTGGCCCAGGGCCTGCCCAATGACTGGGCCGCCTTCGGGGCTATCGGTGTCGGCTTCGTGCTGCGGCTGCTGGCGGTGCGCTTCAAGTGGGGGCTGCCCACCTTCAATTATCAATATGCCACTCACTGAGTGCGTCAGCTTCTGACTGTATTGAGTTTATTATCACCAACAAAAAAGCGCCTTCCGGCGCTTCTTTGTTGGTGACGACGATGCAAGACTGGCTCAGTTGATCCCTTCCGAACTGAAGAAAGTCGCCTTGTCGGCGATGAAGCGGATCTTGATATTCTTGCCCTCCCCTCCCCAGATGCAGCTGGTAGTTCCCAGCTTGTCGTCACAACTCTCAGCCTTGCCCAGGATGCTGCTCGCCTCCGTATAGCTGATCCCCATCTTCAACTTGTCGTAGTTCTCCCGGTTCAGCTTGCTGCACCCGGTCAACAGCAGGGCGATCAGCCCCCCGATCAGAATCTGCTTCATTTATTTCTCCTCTGGATAGTGTCCAGAGCCTAGCAGCTCGGGGGCCCCCTGTGCCAACCCTGCGCCGCGGCACACCAACCCGGAATCCCCTGTTGGCGAGCAGCGAACGGCAGAGCCGAACCGCCGGTTACCAGCTGCGTACCGGGCCCGTGTCGAGGTGCACGAAGTTGTCAGACGGGTAGTAACCCACACCGCCGACCTTGAGATTCAGGGCCGCCTTGCGCAGGTGTGCCAACTGCACGCCGGGGATGCGCACATCCACCGCCTGACCCAGGGTGTGGTAGCTGTGTTTGGCGACGCCACGGCTGCGCTGCCGCTTCTGGCGATTGGTGGCCGGTGAGCGGTAGCCCGAGATGAGCTGGATCTCGCCCTGGCGACCCAGCCTGTGCTGCAACAGAAACAGCTGATCGAACAGCTTCTTGTCGATGTTGAACACTTCGTTGCGACGGTAGTCGCGGAAAATATGATTGAGCTCGGCCAGGCCATCGCTCAGATAACGGCCATTCTCCCAATAGCTGGTGCGCACCCGCTCGCCGGTATTGAGGTTGAAGAAGCTGAGTTCACGGCCCGAGGTACTGCGGCTCGCCATGGCCGGAAACGACAGCAGGCTGGCCCCCATCAGGCAACCGGCGCCCAGCAGCAGACGGCGTCGGCTTATCTCTTGTTCCAGCATCCGTTGTCCGTCCATTCCAGAGTGAAGTAACAGTGGTGAATGAAAATGATACAGAGGCCGAAACTACCCGCCGAGAAAAGCCCTGTCAAACCGCAAACGCCCATAGAAAAGCCCGGCATGAGCCGGGCTTTTCACTCTGTGGCAGGGATCACAACAAGCGGCTCTGGAAGCTCACTCGATCGAATCCGTAGATGTCGTTGCGCAGTTGCTGGCGACCCTCTTCGTCGATCCAGCTGCTCCAGTAGACGGTGAACACCGGGATCGGCGTGGTCAGGGGCAGCCACTTGGTCTGGCTCTCTTTCAGGATATTGGCGACCTTGTCCGGCTGATAACGGGAGTCCGCCAGCAGCAGCTCGGCGAGATCGTCCGCATGCTCGACCCGGATGCAGCCGGAGCTGAAGGCGCGCGCCCCCTGCTCGAACAGCGCCTTGCCCGGCGTCGAGTGCAGATAGATGGCATCGTTGTTGGGCAGATAGAACTTGTAGCGCCCCAGGGCGTTGTGATCGCCGGGCTTTTGCCGCAACCGGTAAGGGAAGCCCGACGCCAGCGCCTGATGCCAGCCATCTTCGCTGAACTGCACCGGGTTGCCCTCGCCGTCGATCACCTCGAACTGCTCCCGATTGAGGTAGGCAGGATCCCGTCCCAGCTTGGGCAGAATGTCCTTGCTCAGGATGGAGCGCGGCACGTGCCAGGCAGGGTTGAGCACGATGGAGCGGATCTCGCTGGCGAGGATGGGGGTGGCCCGCTGCTCCTTGCCGACGATGACGCGACTGGTGAAGACCTCGCTGCCGGACTCCACCACGCTCAGGCGGTAATCCGGGATGTTGACCAGCACATAGCGGCCGGCGAGATGATCCACCAGATCCCGGCGCCACAGGTTGCGCAGCAGCAGGCTGGCGCGCACCTCTGGGCCGGTGTTGAGCCAGGAGCGGGTCTGACGGCCTATGATGCCGTCGGCGGTCAGACCGTGGCGACGCTGGAACTGCTTGATGGCCTGTTCGGTGTCCGCATCATAGGTGGCGTCCTGATGGGTGGGGGCGCCATCCCCCAGCTCGTTGAGGATGGAGCGGATCTGGCCGAGCTCGGTCGAGCTCTCCCCGGCACGCAGGGTCGGCATGTCCAGGTTGGGCCAGTGCTTGGCCATGGGCATCGCCAGCAGCTTGCCCACCTCCTCGCGCACGGCCTCATATTCGGCGACCTGGGGCCTGAGTTGCTTGACCTGATCCAGCAGATTGTCACCAATCGGCTCGTGGGCCAGCGGCTTGGTCAGATCGAGCTTGAGGGTCTGCATCTGCTCGCGGGCGACCAGATCCATGGCACGCCAAGCCTGCTGGAAACGGGCCAGCTTGCCAAAGGCCTCGTCGTAGAGGGCGCCGCGCCGATCGGCAGGGGCCTTCTGCAACTGCTGCCAGAGTCGGTAGAAGTCCGGGTGCAGCTGGGCGAGCACCGCCTCCTGCAGCTGACGATCCAGCTCCAGGCGCGCCTGCTGGGCCGTGCTGTTCTGATACCAGTCGTGCTGGATGCTGGGACTGGCCACCACCATCTGTTCCGTGCTGGCCTGGGCCATGCCCGCCGGCCAGCAGCCCAACCAGATAAGGTTTGCCAATGCCCACCAATACTTCTTACCCATGCTTACCTCAAATCGGTTCACTTCGGCCTGTCAGGCGCCACGGTCAGGTGCCCATGATGCGTGAATGCCAGCGACTTTGCTAGCGGGCGGGCGCGTAACGACGCCAGATGAGCGCGTGCTCATCACTCTTGCCAACCGCCTCGATCGCCTGGTTGAAGCGCTGCACAAAGTCGCTCGGCAGGGTCTTCTTGCTCAACATGAAATAGGTTGGTGTCTCATAGACCCGCATGACATGGGGGACTATGCCTTCCGCCAGCCCCTCTCTCTTCAGACCCCAGGGAGTGGCAAGAATATCCCCGAGGAAACCATCGACCCGCCCCAGCAACAGCTTGCGATAGTTTTGCGCATCGTTGACCTCGCTCACCTGCTCTCGATGGCGCTGCAGCAGCCAGGCAATCTCGGCGCCGTAGTAATAGTCCTTGGTCACCCCCAGCTTGTATCCCCTGGCCAGCCAGCTAGCGAGGTCCTGCTCGGCATAGCTGTCGGACTTGCGCACCCAGAGCGCGCTGCGGCCCGGGTTGTAGGCAGTGGAGAACCAGGCGTAACGCGCCCTGTCATCGTAGAAATAGGCTTCCATGGCGATGTCCAGCCGGCCCTGTGCCAAGTCCTGCAGCACCCGTTTCCAGGGGCGCTCGACATAGACCAGGCGACACCCCAACCGGGCCGCCACCGCGTTGAGATAATCGACCGAGAAGCCGTGCAGGCGCCGACGCTCACCGTCCTGCTGGTAATAGTGATAGGGTGGCCAGTTGTCGAAGCCGACACGCAAGGGCGTGGCACAACCCGAGCGGGCCCACGCCAGCTGGGCAGGCAACAGGCAGAGCAGGCAGAGAAAGAGCAGCCTCATGGATCATCCTTGACGATGGGACGCGCCATCTTAGATCTGCGCAGGACAAATGGCGACAGATCCTGCCACAGCAATGAGCAATATCAGTCATTTGCCTGATGAGGCCCCCCTTTGACGCGGGGATGGCCATGAGCCAGATGCGGGGGCACAGGCCCCGATGGCGAGGATAAAGGGAGGCCGTCGGCGACATTTGGAGCGTGGGGGAAAAGGGGTTAATATCTGAGCGAATATATTTTTGTGATCCACTATGCTTTTTTTGCAATTGGATTAGCATATGCGCGAAATCAGCCTACCCATCCGTCAGGCATCGAGTGAGTGATATGACCTATAAAAAGTTCGGTTTTCTGGCTGCCATCATGGCATTGAGTGGTTTTTACCTCTACACCCTCTACTTGGCCGCTCACCCCAACGTGAGCCTGGCTTACAAGCTCTATTACCTGGAAGGCAAGACCCGCTTCTGGGAGCACAACTCCAGCATGACCTACCAGCCGGGTAACGAACTCAACCTCACCAAGCCGAGCCGCTTCCTCTCCAGCGAAGGCTGGGCCAAGAAGCCGAACGCCGAAGGCACCGAACTCAGCGGCCAGGGTGGCCTCTATTTCGTGCTGCCCAAGCACCAGGCACAACCCGGGCAGGTGACCATCCAGGCCAGGATCAACAGCCCGGAGGCGGGCACCCTGCTCAAGGTCGCACTGGGTCACGACATCACCACCACAGTCAAGCTGGCCAAGGCGGGCATCAACGAGATCCGGCTCAACCTGCCCGGCGAATCGCTGACCGCCGATCCCAAGCACCCCAACTTCCTGGCCCTGTCCGCACCGACACCGCTCAACGTCCAGTCGGTACGTCTGACCGTCGCCCAGTGAATCTAAAAATATAAGACTTTGTTTTATAACACCATTTTCCAATAAGGAAGTTCCCATGTCGCATGCCGATTTTCGACTCTCTCTGGTCGTTCCCGTTTATAACGAGGAAGAGAGCATAGACGCCTTCATCAGCGCGATAGACAACGAGCTGGCCCCGCTCAAGGATCAGCTTGAGATAGTGTTCGTCAACGACGGCAGCCGCGACCGCACCCGTGAGGTGGTCGAGCAGGCCATCGCCCGCGACCCCCGCGTCACCCTGGTCAACCTGGCCCGCAACTTCGGCAAAGAGGCCGCCATGACCGCCGGCCTGCATCAGGCCAAGGGCGATGCCATAGTGCCGATGGACGTGGATCTGCAGGATCCCCCCGCCCTCATCCTGGAATTCGTCAAGCTGTGGCAGACCGGCGACTACGACACCGTCTTCGGCATCCGGGTCGATCGCAGCGCAGACACCCCGATGAAACGCCTCACCGCCGGCGGTTTCTACCGTTTCTTCAACGCCCTCTCCACCAGCACCAAGCTGCCGGAGAACGCAGGTGACTTCCGCCTGATCGATCGCAAGGTGGTCGAGGCGCTCAAGCAACTGCCCGAGCGCAACCGCTTCATGAAGGGGCTCTTCGCCTGGGCCGGTTTCCGCGCCGTCGGCGTCCCCTACGAGCGTCCCGCCCGCCACGCCGGTGAGACCAAGTTCAACTACTGGAAGCTGTGGAACTTCGCCCTCGACGGCCTGCTCAGCTTCTCCAGCTGGCCGCTGCGGGTATGGAGCTACGTCGGGGTCGGCGTCTCCCTGATCGCCTTCCTCTACATCCTCAAGATCATCACCCAGGTGCTGTTCTTTGGCATCGATGTGCCCGGTTACGCCTCACTGATGTCGGTGATGCTGTTCCTCGGTGGCATCCAGCTACTCTCCCTCGGCATCATCGGCGAGTACATTGGCCGCATGTTCGTCGAGGTGAAGCAGCGCCCGGTCTACCTCATCGAAGGTGTGTACGGCCAGTATGCCAAGCAGGATGAAGCACAACCACAGGACGGCGCGGCCACCGGCAGCAAGAAGAGTGCCGGCAAGAAGGCGGCCACAGTGAAGGCCGCTGACGACCAGCAGGAGCAAGCGCCTCAATGATCTCCCGCGAGGAATTCTGGCGTCTGGTTCGTTTCGGTTTCGTCGGCGGGGGGGCTACCCTCGTCGATCTTGGCACCTCGATCGCGCTGTTTCGCACCTGGCCCACCATCTCAGAGCACCTGGTCACCACGCTCGCATTTGCGGTAGCCTTCTGGTTCTCCTTCTTCGGCCATCGCTACATCACCTTCCAGAAACAGGGGGCGGCCGGCAAGTTCCTGCTGGTGGCCCTCTTCTCGCTGGTGGTGCGTAACCTGCTGCTCTCCGGCCTGCTGCTGGCGGGCCTCTCCGGCCTGCTCCCCGTGGTAATCGCCACCCTGGCGGTCACAGTTCTCACCTACCTCCTCTCCAGGATCTGGGTATTTGCCTGATGAATGACATGACAATTCCGACCCCCGACACCGCGGGCCCCTACCGCCCCTCCCTGCGGATCAGCAACCGCGACTGGCTGATGATCATCGCCGCCTTCGTGCTGAGCCGGGCCGCCCTCTACGGCATGGGTTACTTCGGCGTCCAGCTCTACGGCACGGCCCCCATAGGCCCGCTGCAGGCTTACTGCCAGTTTGACTGCGTCTGGTTCCAGCGCATCATAGAGAACGGCTACGACCTCTATCCGCGCTGGCTCAGCAAGGGCAACGCGGCGAACTGGGCCTTCATGCCGCTTTACCCCATGCTCGCCGGCGGCCTCGCCAGCCTGCTCAACATCGAGAGCCTGATCGGCCTGATGCTGGTGGCCAACATCGCCTTCTTCATCAGCCTGCCGCTGATGCTGCTGGTACTGCGCCAGCTCAAGCTCGGTGACGAGACAGCCCGCTTCGGGGTCTGGCTGCTGGCCTTCTCTCCCTTCTCCGCCTACTTCGTCTCCGGCTATACCGAGCCCATGTTCATGGCGCTGATGCTGGGCATGTTCCTGTTCGCCTACCGCGAGCAGTGGCTGATGGTGGCCTTCCTCGGCGTCCTCATCTCCGGCACCCGCAACCTGGGGGTGATGATGGTGTTCCCGGTGTTGATCCTGGCGCTGCAGGCCTATGGCTGGCGCGAGTTCTTCCGCTTCACCGAGCGAGCCTTCAAGGTGGTGTTCACCCTCTGGCTCATTCCGTTCGGCCTGTTCGCCTACATGGTCTATCTCTACCACCTCACCGGGGACGCGCTCGCCTTCAAGCACATCCAGGTGGCCTGGGGCCGCTACATGGACAGCCCCCTCGACTGGTGGCTCAGTGGCTTCGAGCTCGGCGGCCGCAAGGCCTACCTTTCCATCATGGTGATCTTCGGCTGGTGCCTGAACGGCTATCTGTTCAGCCAGAAGCGCTGGGCCGAGGCGACCCTGATGTTCATCTGCTGCACCATACCGCTGATGACCGGGCTCAATGCCATGCCGCGCTACATGTTCGGCCTCTACCCGACCCTGCTGGCCATCGTACTGCTGACCCATCGCTGGCCGGCCATCCGCCCGGCGGTGCTCTGCGTCAGCGGCATGGTCGCCTCCTTCATCGCGGTGGCCTTCGTCAACTTCAAGTTCTTTACCGTCTGACGCGGGCTCGCCTGCAGGCGAGCAGCCCCACCTGAACATGCCGGTCGACTGACCGGCATTTTTTTGGCCCCCGTCCGGGGGCCTGCACGGCAGCCATCACACTTTGCTCTGCTTGAAAACGTAACCATTTGAACTGACCTCACAAATCGGGATTTTACCGATCCAGACCCGCCACCTTGCCCCCTAGAATGAGCTCCTCAACGGAATCCGCTCACCCAGCTCAAGGAATGGCTTATGCGTCCCTCTCTTCGCCTCGATCGCAGCCTCTCGCCCCTGTGGCTCGCCGTGCTGGCCACGCCACTGTTCGCCAGCCAGGCGCTGGCCGCACCGGCGCTGCACCTCTATGTGGATGGCGAGCCGGTGGCCGAGACGCTGGCACTGGACGAGGGCACCGTCAGCCTGACTCACACCTTAAGCAAGGGCAGCCACCAGATCCGCATCAGCGACGCAAACAACAGCTGCGGCACCAGCTTCGGCCCGAGCGAGAACCAGCCACTCCCCTTCGGCACCGCCCAACCCATGGACAAGTGCGCCAAGGATCAAAGCTTTAGCCTGCGGGTGATGCTGGCGGGGGACTACGAGTTCACCTTCAACCCGGCGACCCCCAGCCTCAAGGTGCTGCGGGCGACCAAGAAGAGCGAGTTCAAGCGCCAGCCCCCCGAGGAGCCCTGCATCGCCTGGGATGGCGGCCCGGTCACTGTGTCGCTCAAGGGCGTCTGGCCGGATGGCACCCGGCTACGGGATGCCTACTCAAAACAGGAGGCTGTGGTCAAGGGCGGCAAGCTGACGCTAACGCCATCGAAAGAGAGCGGCGGCTTGCTGCTGCTCGAGCCCATAGCGGCGCCCAAGCCCGAGCCCTTCAGCTGGGATCAGGCCAGCGTCTACTTCCTGCTGACCGACCGCTTCCACAACGGCGATCCCGCCAACGATCACAGCTTCGGTCGCCAGAAAGACGGTCAGGACGAGGTCGCCACCTGGCACGGCGGCGACTTCAAGGGCTTGACCGAGAAGCTCGATTACATCAAGTCCCTCGGCATGAACGCCATCTGGATCACCCCCATGGTGGAGCAGGTGCACGGCTTCATCGGCGGCGGCGAACAGGGCAACTTTCCCTTCTACGCCTACCACGGCTACTGGGCGCTGGATTTCACCAAGATAGACCCCAACTACGGCGACGAGGAGAGCCTGAAGACCCTGGTGGACGAGGCCCACAAGCGCGGCATGCGCATCATCCTCGATGTGGTGATGAACCACGCCGGCTACGCCACCCTGGCGGATCTGCAGGATCTGGGGCTCGACAGCCTGACCCAGAACACGGGGAAATTGCCGGCCCGCTGGAACGAGTGGCGCCCGAGCGGTGGCCTCGACTGGCATGGCTACAACCAGTTTATCGATTACCAGTCCCCGAACTGGAACCAGTGGTGGGGGCCTGACTGGGTGCGCGCCGGCCTGCCAGGTTACCCGCAACCCGGCACCGACGATGTGACCGGCTCGGTGGCTGGGCTGCCGGACTTCCTGACCGAATCGACCAAGCCGGTGGGTCTGCCCCCCCTGCTCGCGGCGAAGAAGGACAGCCTGGCCAGGGCGCTGCCCGATGCCACGGTCAGCGATTACCTGATCGCCTGGCACACCGACTGGGTGCGGCGTTTTGGCATCGACGGCTTCAGGGCCGACACCGTCAAGCACCTGGAGCCGGCAGTGTGGGCCAGGCTCAAGCAGGCGGGCACGGCGGCGCTCAAGGAGTGGAAGGCCGCCAACCCGGCCAAGGCCCTCGACAACCTGCCGTTCTACATGGTGGGCGAGGTGTGGGATCACGGGGTGGCCAAGGACTTCTGGTACCGACACGGTTTCGACTCCCTGATCAACTTCGACTACCAGCGCGAGTTCGCCCTGCCCCAGGCCCAGTGCATGGCGGCGGCCGAGCCGACCTATGCCGGCTACGCCAGCCGCATCAATCAGGATCCGGAGTTCAACGTGCTGAGTTACATCAGCTCCCACGATACCAAGCTGTTCTTCGGCGACTATCGGGACGTGCCGCTGCAGCGCCGGGTGGCCAACAGCTTTATGCTGCTGCCGGGCGGCATCCAGCTCTACTACGGCGACGAGTCCGGCCGCGATCTCGCCAAGGATGGTGGCGTCTTTGACCAGAGCGTGCGCTCTGACATGAACTGGCAGGAGCTGGGGAGCGGCGACAAGGCCGAGCTGGTCAAGCACTGGCAGCACCTCGGCCAGTTCCGCGCCGCCCATCCGGCGGTGGCGGCGGGCAGCCACCAGAAGCTGTCCGATGCACCCTACAGCTTCGTGCGAGAAAAAGGCGCCGACAAGGTGGTGGTGGTGTTTGCCGGCCGGCAGCCATAACCCGGCCCGCACCAGACAAACGAGAGGGGAGCCACTGGCTCCCCTCTCTCATTGCGCAGGCCCCTTCACCTCATGCCAGCTGCCGGGCGATGGCCGGCCACTGCAGCCGCGCCTTGACCAGAGTCTCCTGCCACAGAGGCCAGGCCAGCAGGGCCTGCTGATAGGCGCCGGCCTGGCCGGGCAACTGGATGCCATAGCTCGCCAGCCGGTAGGCCATTACCGCGTAGAAGGCGTCGATGATCCCCGCCTCCTCGAAATAGAAGGGGCCCCTCGCCTGGGCCCAGAGCGTCTGCAACCTGGCCAGCTCGCCTATGGTCTCCACCGGCGGCTCGCACTGGGTCGGCGCCCCCAGGAAGAAGGGCAGGCGGCTGCGGATCTGGCCAAAGCCCGAGTGCAGCTCGGCGCACAGGCTGCGGGCCAGGGCGCGCTCGGCCCTATCCTGCGGGTAGAGCCGCCGTTCCGGGCACAGCTCATGCAGGTATTCGGCGATGGCCAGGGAGTCGTGTATCCGCAGTTCGCCATCATCCAGCCAGGGCACCAACCCGGTCGGCGAGACCCGCTTCAACCGCTGCAGCGCCTTGGCATCCTCCAGATCGAACACCTGCTCCTGCCACTCCAGCCCGCTCATGGTGAGCACCAGCGCCGCCCGCATCGCCCAGGTGGAGCCCGTGCCCACCGTCAGTACCAAGGATCCCATTTATTGCCTCCTGCTTGGGTTGTTGATGCCATGGATCGGCCCCGTTGGCACGACATCCCATGGTCGCCTCACATTTGCACCGCTGCGGGTTTGACCCCCCACAGGAGCAGTGCTAGTTTGATTTTTCAAAACAATCAGTTAGCAATAATGTGAGCAATGGACAGCCAATTTACCATCGTCATCGCAGATGACCACCCCCTGTTTCGGGGCGCCCTCTATCAAGCGGTGCACATGGCCATCGACGAGGCCCGGCTGCTGGAGGCCGACTCCATCGACAGCCTGACCCAGCTGCTGGGAGAACACCCCGAGGTGGATCTGCTGCTGCTCGATCTCAAGATGCCGGGAGCCAACGGATTCGAAGGGCTCGCCTACCTGCGTGGCCAATACCCGGATCTGCCGATCGTCGTGGTGTCCGCCTCGGAGGATCCCGCCATCATCCAGCAGGTACTGCGCCTCGGCGCCCTCGGCTTCATCCCCAAGTCCGTCCCCATGAAGGAGCTGGTCAGCGCCCTCAATACGGTGATCGGAGGCGATAACTGGGTGCCGGAGGGGATCTCCCTGCGGCCCGAGTCCGAGGATGGCCCCGACTTCGCCAGCAAGCTGGCCAGCCTCACCCCCCAGCAGTACAAGGTGCTGATCATGCTGCGCGACGGCAGCCTCAACAAGCAGATCGCCTGGGAGCTCAAGGTTTCCGAGGCCACCATCAAGGCCCACATCACCGCCATCTTCCGCAAGCTCGGCGTCAAGAATCGTACCCAGGCGGTCATCGCCCTGCAGCAGATGGGCATCAAGGACGACTGAGCCGGCGCCATATCACGACCTACCTTCCGCAAGCTCGGCGTCAAGAACCGCACCCAGGCGGTCATCGCCCTGCAGCAGATGGGCATCAAGGACGACTGAGCCGGCGGCGCCTGCACTCAATGTTGCGAAGGCCATCAGCAAGGTCTGCGTTCCTACCTTCCGCGCACTCGGTGCCAAGCTCCTTCATTGTTCATCGCCCTACGGCTGATGAACGACGGAGCCCGAGCGGCCGAGCGCCTTCCGCCGGTTTGTGGCTCGACAAATAGTACGATCGTACTTTATGCTGCAGACAACAGTGAGGAGCCGCCGATGAGCAAGGGCCGTTTGACCCGCGAGAACATTTTGCAGACCGCCTTCGAGCAGGCGAGCCAGCAAGGGTTGGAGAGTCTGACCATAGGCTCCCTCGCCAGCCTGTGCGAGATGTCCAAGAGCGGCCTGTTCGCCCATTTTCAATCCCGCGACAACCTGCAGATCGCCGTGCTGGGCTATTCCGCCGAGGTGTTCCGGGAGCGGGTGATCCAGCCGGTGCGCCGGCAGCAGCATCAGACCCAGCAGCAGAAGCTGACCGCCCTGCTCCGGGCCTGGCTGGCCTGGAACCAGAGTTTTGCCGGCCGCTGCATGTTCCTCGATGCCTGGACCTCGGCCCAGGAGGGGGAGGTGCAGCAGGCAGCCCGCCAGCTGGTGCGCTTCTGGCTCGACTACCTGGCCCGCCAGGTGGTGCAAGGCCAGACCCAGGGCGAGTGGCGCAGGGATCTGGATCCCTGGCGCGCCGTCTACCGGCTCTATGGCCTCTATCTCGGGGATCAGGTGTTCAATGCGCTGGATTTGTGTCAGGATCCGACCCGCCACTTCTGGCCCGAAGTGGAGAGTCTGCTGCTGAGCTGGCGCTGATTTTCAGTTTTCCTTTTAAAAACCGATAAAAAAGCACGACCGTTCGCACATAAAAACGACAGGATGACCATGAGCAGCAAGATCTATTTCAACACCCGCCGTTTCAGCCCGAGCAAGCTGTTGCTGGGGCTCGGCACCCGATTGCACCACGTGCTGGCTCCCGCCCACGCCAGGCGTACCGCCAGCAAGCTGTTGCTGACCCCGCAACGACCCAGCCGTGAAACCGACGCTCCGGCCGGGCTGGTGCAGCAGGCGGTGCACACCCGCGAAGGGGCGCTGATGAGCTATCGACTCGGCCAGGGACCGGTCTGGCTGCTGATGCACGGCTGGTCCGGCAGCGCCAGCCAGTTCTACCCGCTGATGGCCCATATAGCCGCCCAGGGCTTCACGGCGCTGGCCTACGATCACCCGGCCCACGGCCAGAGCGACGGCCACACCGGTCACCTGCCCAGGTTCGTGCGCGCTTTCGACGAGCTGCTCGAGCGCTGCGGCCCCATCGAGGGGGTCATCACCCACAGCATGGGCGGCGCCGTCACCCTCGCCAGCCAGCATCCCGCCCTCGACAGGCTGCCGCTGCTGCTGATCTCCCCCGTGCTCGACTACGTGCCCCAGCTCTATGGCATGGTGGCGCGCTCCGGCTACTCCATCCGGCTGTTCGATGCGGTGGTGAAAGAGATAGAGCAGGAATACCAGCATCCCCTCAGCACGGTGGATCCCCTCGGCCGGCTCGCCAGTCGCGCCGGCCATGCCCTCATCGTCCACGACGAGGAGGACAGGTTCGCCCCCCATAAGGACTCGCTGCGCGCGGCGCAGGATGGCCGCACCCGGCTGGTGAGCACCCGTGGCCTCGGCCATGGCCGCATCCTCGCCAGCCCCCCGGTATTCGCCGCCTTCGATCGGCTGACCCAGCCCCAGGGCGCCGCCTGATACTGCCTGGAACTGGCCGCCTCAAAAAATGATGAGGCGGCCATTTTTATATTTGATACAGCGGCTTATAGTTGAATTGCTCGGTGGTAAAACGCGCAGATGGCAACAACAAGGCGCAACATCATGCTCAGACCCGCCCATGGTGGCTGCTTGCCGGCAACAACATAAGGGGTAGCGTCATGGCCAGACCCAATACAGCGCTTCTGTTGACCGGTGGCGGTGCCCGCGCCGCCTATCAGGTCGGTGTCCTCAAGGCCGTGGCCGAGCTCTACCCCCGCAACCTCGGCATCCCGTTTCCCATCCTGTGCGGCACCTCGGCCGGGGCGCTGAACGTCACGGCGCTGGCCTGCTACGCCTCCTGCTTCCATCTGGGGGTGCGCAAGCTGGAGTGGATCTGGCGCCGCTTCGAGACCCATCACATCTTCGACTTCCACCCCTGTCAGCTGCTGTGGCGCACCCTGTATCAGGGCTCGGCCGGCCTCATCAGCCCGAGCAGCAACCGCGCCTTCCACCTGTTCGACAATGCACCGCTGCGCCGCCTGCTGGAGCAGGTCATCGACTATCACCGCATCGATGACAACATCCTCTACGGCAGCCTGGAGGCCATCGCCATCACCGCCTCTGACTATGATGACGGTCTCTCCACCACCTTCTTCCAGGGACGGTCCGAGCATCAGCCCTGGGAGCGGGCCAGACGGCGCGGCCTGCGCACCCTGCTCACCTCGGATCACCTGCTGGCCTCCTCGGCGCTGCCCTTCGTCTTCCCCGCCACCCGCATCGGCGACAGCTTCTACGGGGACGGCTCCATCCACCAGCTGAGCCCATTGAGCCCCGCCATCCACCTGGGGGCGGAGCGGATCCTGCTGGTGACCCTGGACTCGCCACACCCGGCGGCGATGGCACCGCATCAGGGCCATCTGACCAGCTCCAACATCGCCGGCCATCTGCTCAACACCGTCTTCTCCGACACCCTCAACTCGGATCTGGAGCGGCTGGGGCGCATCAACCAGACCCTGGCACTCATTCCGGAGCGGGAGCGCAATCGACTGAAGCTGCGCCAGGTAGAGACCTGCGTGGTAAGGCCTAGCCAGGATCTGGATCTCATCGCCCTCGACTACCTGCACAGGCTGCCGACCCATGTGCGCCGCCTGCTGCGGGTGATGGGGGTCACCGGCAGCGAGAGCAGCAGCCTGGCCAGCTTCCTGATGTTCGATCCGGGTTACTGCCAGCAGCTGATAAAGCTCGGCTATCAGGATGCGCTGGGGGAACGCCAGCGCATCGAGGCCTTCTTGGGCATAGAGGAGCGGATCCGCGAGGAGGCGTGAGGAGGCGGCTCGCCTAGTGCCCCTCCAGCAGGCGCTGCTCGGCCCGCTCCATCGCCACCGCATTGCCAAACAGCACCAGTCGATCGCCGGCGGCCAGCCGCAGCTCGGGCCTCGGCTCCAAGCTCTGCTCGCCGCGGTGGATCGCCTTGATCCGCACCTCGCCGAGGGCCAGCTCCCGCACCCGACGCCCCACCGCCCAGGCCTGATCGTGCAGCAGCACGGGATGCAGCCGCTCGAGCAGCTGATCCGTCTCCAGGTTGTTGGCGCTCTGATCCCCCCAGTAGAAGCCGTGCAGGAAGCGGTACTGGCTGCTGCGCTCGTGCTCCATGCGCCGGATCACCCGGCCGATGGGGATGTCGCAGTTGACCAGCAGGTGGGACACCAGCATCAGGGCCCCCTCCTGGGATTCGGGGATCACCTCGAAGGCCCCGGCCTGCTTGTAGTGTTCGAGAAAGCTGTCGTCCCGGGTGCGCACCAGCACCTTGACCCCGCTCGCCAGCTCCCGGATGAGGGTCAGCATGGCATCGATCCGCTTGCGATCATCGAAGGTGATGATCACCAACTTTGCCCGCATGAGGCCGGCGGCCAGCAGGATATCCCGGCGGCTGGCGTCACCGAACGCCACCTGCTCCCCCGCCAGCTTGGCCTCGTTCACCCGCTCCGGATCCAGATCCAGCGCGAGGAAGGGCAGCTCCTCGAGCTTGAGAAAACGGGCACAGGTCTGCCCGGTGCGGCCGAAGCCGGCGATGATGACGTGCTGATGCTTGCTCAATCCCGACTGGGCCACCTCGGAGCGGGAGAGCAGCGCAGCATCGGTAAGGGAGTGGGCCAGCCCCTGCGCCTTCTGCACCAGCCAGGGGGTCAGGGCGATGGAGGTGACCCCGATGCCGATGAGCAGGGAGACCTGCTGCTGGCTGAGCAAGCCATGGTGGCTCGCCAGCGCCAGCAGCACGAAGCCGAACTCCCCCACCTGGCTCAGCATGATGCCGGCCGCCATGGCATCGCGCTTGCGCTCCCCCATCAACCGGCCCGCCAGCAGCACCAGCAACGACTTGAACAGGATGAGCCCCAGCACGCTGGCGAGCACCAGCCACCAGACCCGCGCCACCAGCTGCCACTCCATGGCCATACCGATGGTGATGAAGAAGAGCCCCATCAGCACGTCCCGAAACGGCTTGATGTCGACCTCCAGCTGATGGCGATAGTGGGACTCCCCCAGCATCATGCCGGCCAGGAAGGCACCGAGCGCCATGGAGAGCCCCATCCACTGGGTCAGCGACGCCGCCAGCAAGGCCACCAGCAGGGCGCTGAGCACGAACAGCTCGTCGGAGCGCGCCCGCGCCACCTCGTGAAACAGGGTGGGCAGCAGCCATTTTCCCACGGCGAGCAGGGCGATCAGGGCGAACAGCCCCTTGAGGGAGGCCCAGGCGATCTCCGCCAACAGGGCGCTGCCCTGCACCTCGGGCCTGGCGAGTATGGGGATCATCACCAGCAGCGGCACCACCGCCAGATCCTGGAACAGCAAGATGCTCACCCCGAGCTGGGCGCGGCGGGTGTGCAGCTGCTTCAGTTCCCCCAGCTGCTTGATCACCACGGCGGTGGAGGAGAGCGCCAGGGTGCCAGAGACCACCAGCGCCTGGGGCAGGGTCAGCCCCCACCACCACCCTAGCCAGAAGAACAGCGAGGTGGTGAACAGCACCTGCAGGCCGCCGACCCCCAGCACCAGCTTGCGCATGGAGAGCAGGCGCGGCAGTGAGAACTCGAGTCCGAGGGAGAACATCAGGAAGACGATGCCGAGCTCCCCTATGGTCTGCATGATCGCCTGCCCGGTGACGATGGCGGCGCCATGGGGGCCGAGCAGCATGCCGACGAACAGGTAAGCGAGGATCACCGGCTGACCGAGGCGCCGGAAGATCGCCACCAGCAGGACGGCGGCGAGCAGCAGGATCAATACGTCTGCATACAATGGCTTCTCCCATTCATCTCCCGACGCGGCGGCCGCGAGGCCAACCCCTTCACCAGCGTTGAGGAACGCCTCAGGCTCCCGGCGTCCATTTCACTCGTGCTTGCCTCTGGCGGTTCTACACTGGGCCAAAGCCCGTGCACGGCGAGGCCGGCGAGGCGTTAGCCGCGCCGCTGGCACCCCGCCAGCCACCTCTTTTTTCCTCCCTTTTTGTTTCGTTAAGCCTAGCCAGCACCCTTGTTCACTATCGAACATATTTAGGGCACAAGTATTGCAAGAAAGAGTCAGGCAAGGACAAGCAAGCTGGATGGTTAGGGGCTGTCGCGTGGAAAACACATCATCATTGAATGGCTTCGGGCATGGCATCGAGCAGTGGGTGCAGCAGATGGAGCGGCTCAGGCCGCTGGCCGGCCAGGAGCGCCAGCAGTTGCTCGAGCGGCTGCTGGCACAACGGGATCTTGACGCCCTGCTGGCAATCTTTGCCGAGCGGGTGGCAAAGGTTGTCCGTATCCATAGCCTCCATCTCGACTGCGACCAGCCCCATAGCCTCATCTGCCGGCCGCCCCAGACCCATCAGGTGCTGCATAGCTATCGATTCGAGTTGCGTGGCCAGCATGATCAGCGCCTCGGTCTGCTGCAATACGAACTGGAGCAGCCCCTGAGCGACGATCAGCAGCGGCTGCTGCGCCAATATCATCAGCTGCTTTGCCTGCCACTGCCGCTCTATCTGCGGCTGGATGGGCTGGAGCGGCAGGTGCGGCTCGATCACCTGACCGGGCTCGGCAACCGCTCCTACTTCGATGAGGCCATAGGTCGCGCGGTGGAGCAGCACTGCCGGGAATCCCACGGCCTGGTACTGGTGTTGCTGGATCTGGACAGGTTCAAGCAGGTCAACGACACCTGGGGTCACCCGGTGGGGGATCTGGTGCTGAGCCGCTTCGCGCAACTGCTCAACGGCTGCATCCGCGGCACGGATCAGGCTTTTCGCCTCGGTGGTGACGAGTTCGCGCTCTTGCTGCAACCCGCCGAACCCGAGGCCTGGCGCCCGGTCTGGCTACGCCTGCAACATGTGATGCACAGCCACGAGGAGCTCAGCGCCTTCGCGGTCAGCTGCAGCCTGGGCGCCGCCAGCTGGCAGGCCGGGGTGGATGTGCAGAGCCTGTATGAGGCGGCGGATGCCCACCTCTACGCCCGCAAGAGAGCCGGAGTCAGCGGTGCGTCAGAGTGATGGTCCAGCTGATGCCCTCATCCATACGCCCGCAAGAGAACCGGAGTGACCGGCCCATCGGAGTAACGGCTCAAGCCAGTGCCAGCCGATGCCCTCATCCATACGCCCGCAAGCGGGCCGCAGTCACCGGCCCATCGGAGTGATGGGCAGGGTTCAAATCTCGACTGGCTCAGGTTTCTGCCAATGCCAGCCGATGCCGCCCGCCGGCACCTGAAAGCCATCACAGACGAAGAGGCCGGCAACCGCCGCCACCTGCTCGCCGTAATAGAGGATGGGGATGCGGCCCCGCTGCCAGGAAGGGACTCCATACTCCTGCAGCAGCTTCTTCAGCCGCCGGCTGCCCACCCGCCCCACGGGTTTGAGCATGCTGCCCGCCGCCACCTGAAAACGCACCGACAGCGGCTCGTCCGCCCGGGGCAAGCGCAGCCCCTCCTCCTCGGGTTGCAGGCACAGGCTGAGCCGGCCCAGCCCGTCCGGCAGCTCAACCGACTCCCCCACCCGGATGGGCAGCGCCTCGTGCCGGGACAGCAGATTGGGTCGCACCAGATACAGCCGTCCCTGAAAGCGGCGGCACTCCAGATCCTTCAAGCCCAACTGCGGATTGGCATCCTCCCGCGCCAGCGCCACCTCCTGCCATAGCAGGCCAAGCAGCTCCCGCGAGGGCATCTCCCCGCCCTGGCGGCGGATCCAGTGGCGCAGCAGGTTGTTGCGCCGGGCCGGCGACAGGGCCTGCAGCGGAGCTATGTGCAAGGCATCCCCCTCCCCGGCCCGCTGCCAATCCTCTTCCGCCAGCTCGGTGATCAAGGCCTCCTGCTCGGCGCAGATCGCCATGCTGCGCGCCGCCGTCTGGGCCATGGCGGGCCAGCGCGCCTTGAGCTGCGGGATCAGCGTCTGGCGCAGGAAGTTGCGATCATAGCTCTCGTCCAGGTTGCTCTCATCCTCCACCCAGCCATGGGGCAGGCTCGCCGCCGCCTCCGCCAGCTCGGCCCGACTGATCTCGAGCAGCGGTCGCAGCAGGCGGCCACCGGCGAAGGGCTGATCTGGCACTGTCCCCGCCAGCCCCCGCAGGCCGGCACCGCGCTTGAGCGCCAGCAGCAGGGTCTCCAGCTGATCGTCCTGGTGGTGGGCGCTGAGCAGCCACTCCCCCTGCCCGAGATGGGCGGCCAGGCACAGATAGCGCGCCTCACGGGCCTGGGCCTCCAGACTCTCGCCGTTGCCGCGCGCCAGTTGCACCCGCTCGACCAGGAGCGGCACCGCCAGCTGCCGGCACAGGCCTTCGCAGTGCGCCACCCAGGCGTCGGCATGGGGGCTCAGGCCGTGATGCACGTGCAGGGCGCGCAACCCGAGCCGGTGTTCGCGGGCAAATTGCGCCGCCAGCACCAGCAAGACGGTGGAATCGAGCCCGCCACTGAAGGCAACCAGCAGGCCTTTGGAACCTTCCGGCGCTGGCAGGGTCTGACAAAAACGAGAATAAATACGAGAAATCATAGGCTTCCCCAAAACGGCTGGTGGGATCTTAGCAGAGTCAGGCTTATCAAGCTGTAACCGGACTGCTAGAGTGAGATCCCTCCCGAGCTGGGCTGGGAAGCTGAATAACCCGAATTGGAATCAAGCGAATGAACAATAAGAAAAGCATACTGGCCGGCCTCATCGGGTTGGCGTTGTTAGCCGGTTGTAGTCAGGCGCCGGACACAGCAAGCAAGCACTCCGGCCTCGCGCTGGCCAACATGGACACCCGGGTCAAGCCCGGTGATGACTTCTTCCGCTACGTGAACGGCCACTGGCTCGCGACGGCCAAGATCCCGGACGACAGGCCGGCCGACGGCGCCTTCTACCTGCTGCGGGACAAGTCCCTCGCCGATGTGCGGGTGCTGGTGGAAGGGCTGGACGGCAAGGCGGCCGCGGCGGGGACGTCGGCCCAGCAGATCCACGATCTCTATCGCAGCTACCTGGATCAGGCCACGCGAGACGCCAAGGGCACGGCCCCGCTGCTGCCCCAGCTCAGCGAGATAGACCGGATCAGCGACCAGAGCACGCTGGCCAAGGCCTTCGCCCAGGCCGGCCGCCTCGGCGGCAATGCCCCGTTCGGCTTCTGGATCGATGCCGACGCCAAGGCGCCGGACAGCTATGCGGTCTACCTCTATCAGTCCGGGCTCGGCCTGCCGGATCGGGACTACTACCTCAAGAGCGATGCGGCCAGCCAGGCGCTGAGACAGAAGTACGAGCAGCACATCGCCGGCATGCTGAGCCGCTTCGGCGAGACGGATGCGGGGCCCAAGGCGAAACGCATCCTGGCCCTGGAGACTCGGATCGCCCAGATCCAGTGGGACAACGTGGCCCTGCGGGATCGGGAGAAGAACTACAACAAGGGCTCCCTCGGCGAGCTCAAGCGCCTCGCCCCGAGCATTGACTGGGACGCCTATCTCGGCCAGGCCGGCCTCGCCGGCCAGAGCAGCCTGGTGATCGGCCAGCCCAGCTATCTGTCGGCCCTCAACGGCCTGATGCAGCAGACCCCGATCGGCGACTGGCAAGCCTACCTCAAGTGGCACCTAATCACCGATTACGCCCCCTATCTCGACGGCCAGACCGACCGCCAGAACTTCGCCTTCTTCGGCACCACCCTGAGCGGTACCCCCAAGCAGCGCGCCCCCTGGGAGCGTGCGCTCGGGGTGCTTGACGATCTGCTGGGTGAGGCGGTCGGCCAGCTCTATGTGGAGCGTTACTTCCCGCCCCAGGCCAAGGCCCGCATGGAGCAGCTGGTGGAGAACCTGCGCACCGCCTACGGCCAGAGCATCGAGGAGCTGGACTGGATGTCGCCGACCACCAAGACCCAGGCCCTGGCCAAACTCGCCAAGTTCAGGCCCAAGATCGGCTACCCGGACAAGTGGAAGGATTACAGCGCCATCGAGATCCGCCAGGACGATCTGGTGGGCAACCTGCAGCGGGCCCGCGCCTTCGAATACGCCGACAACCTGGCCCGCCTCGGCAAGCCGGTGGACAGGGACGAGTGGCACATGTCACCGCAGACGGTGAACGCCTACTACAACCCGAGCAACAACGAGATAGTGTTCCCGGCCGCCATACTGCAGCCCCCCTTCTTCGACATGACAGCGGATGACGCGGTGAACTACGGCGCCATCGGCGGCGTGATCGGCCATGAGATGGGCCACGGCTTCGACGATCAGGGCGCCAAGTCCGATGGCGATGGCGTGATGCGCGACTGGTGGACCCCAAGCGATCTCAAGGAGTTCCGCTTCCGCACCAGCCGGCTGGTGGCCCAGTACAACCGCTTCGAGCCCATCAAGGGCCAGTACGTCAACGGCCAGTTCACCCTGGGGGAGAACATCGGCGATCTCGGCGGCCTCACCATAGCCCACAAGGCCTACCTGCTTTCCCTTGATGGCAAGGAGGCACCGGTGCTGGACGGTTTCACCGGCGAGCAGCGCTTCTTCCTCGGCTGGGCCCAGGTGTGGAAGGGCATGTACAGACCCGAGCTGATGCAGATGCTGCTCTCCTCGGATCCCCACTCCCCGCCCGAGTATCGGGTCAACGGGGTGGTGCCGAACATCCCCGCCTTCTACGAGGCGTTCAACATCCAGCCGGGCGACAAGCTCTATCTGGACCCTGCCAAACGGGTCAAGATATGGTAATAGAGAGGGCAGAGAAATCCTCCCTGTCTGGACCCGGCCAAGCGCACCGGATAGGGTAGTGAAAGAGAAGGCGCCGGACCAACACTGAGTCCGGCGCCGAACACAGACATGACGGCAGGGGCTTGCCCCTGCCATCCCAGCAGCAACAAGGGTCACATCCATGAAAGCCTTATTGATTACTCTCGGACTGCTCACTCTGCCACTGACCAGCCAGGCGGCAGAGGGCTTCTTCAAGCAGCTGACGCTCCCCACCGGTCAGGTGCTCACCGTCGCCGAGGGACGCGGTGAACCCGCCTCCATCGGCAGCTACGACGTGCGCCTCTATTCCGGCGCCAACCCCCAGTTCCCCCTCGATCAGTTCATCGATGGCAAGGTGCAGGCGCGGGACGGCGGCATCAAGGAGCTGAAGTTGCAGGATCTCAACGGTGACAAGCAGCCGGAGCTCATCGTCATAGTGGAGAGCGCCGGCAGCGGTGGCTACCTCAGCGCCGATGCGTTCACCATCAACCCGCAGGCCGGGCTCGACAGCTTCAACCACGTCAGCGAGCTGGCCCCCGGCGACGACGTGATCCAGGCGCTCAAGACCCCCCGCGATTGACTGGCTCGCTCACCCCCACCACTTTGTAACACAGCCCCGCATCGCGGGGCTGTTGCGTTATCGCAGGCTGAGGCCGCTCTCATCGCCCACCCTCTGAGCCTCTCCCCCCACCTGTCTTGACACCTCATGGCCCCGATAGACGACCCTTTTCTTCTGTGCCTATAATCGCCGCACGGTGCCATCACGAAAATAAGGAGGTAAAAAATGGTTATCCAAGCGTGTCCGATGTTCTCGGCCCGCCTGTTCGGCACATTCGAGTGCTCTTGCCTGCATACCATCGCGCTGCGATAGCGGGTTCGAGCAAAGCCGACTCCCTTCTTGACCGAGACCTTTCTCGACCGTTGTCGCCAGCGCTCCTGATGACAGGGATCTTTGATCCCGCATTTTAGAGAGCAAGAGCATGACAACTTTGATGAGCACCCACTCCCTGCAGATGAACGCGGGAGAGCTTCCCCTGTTCGACAGCATCGATCTCAGCATCCACAGCGGTGACCGCATCGGCCTCATCGGCGCCAACGGTAGCGGCAAGAGCACCCTGCTCAGCCTGCTGGCCGGCCAGGTCGAGCCCCATGACGGGCGCATCCACAGAGCCGCCCCCTGTCGCTGCGAGTTCGTGACGCAGCACCTTCCCAGCCGTTTGCACGGACTCAGCACCCGCGCCGCCCTCGGCGATGCCGTAGCGGACGATCCCGCCCTCGGCTGGCAGTTGGACAAGATGCTCGAGGATCTGCAGCTGGCGCCGCACGCCACCCAGGTCGTCACCAGCCTGAGCGGCGGCCAGCACAGCCGATTGCAACTGGGCCGCGCCTTGCTGCGCCAACCCAATCTGCTGCTGCTCGACGAGCCAAGCAACCACCTGGATCTCCCCTCCCTGCTCTGGCTTGAGCAGTTCCTGCAGGGCTGGCGCGGGGCCTTGGTGCTGGTCTCCCACGATGCCCGCCTGCTCGACCGGGTCACCCAGGACACCCTGATCCTGCGGGACAGACGCCTCTATCGCTTCGCCCTGCCCTGCAGCCAGGCCAGGGCGGCGCTGGTACAGGAGGACGAGAGCGCCCGCCAGCGCCGGGCCGATGAGCAGAAGGAGATCGACCGCCTGAGCGCCAGCAGCAAGCGGCTCGCCATCTGGGGACGGGAGCATGACAACGCCAAGCTGGTGCGCCAGGCCAAGTCCATGGAGAAGCGGATCGTCAGGCTGCGGGAGGAGCAGAGCCTGGTCGGTGCCGGCGCCCCCTGGCGGCTCGAGCTGCACGGGCTGGGGCTGCCCGCCGACGCCCTGCTGCGGCTGGAGGCGCTCGACGTGCGCCCGGCCCCCGCCTTGCCGCCCCTGCTGCGGGCCGAGGGGCTCTGGCTGCGCTCCGGCGACAGGGTCGCCCTGCTCGGTGCCAACGGGGCGGGCAAGTCCTCCCTGCTGCGCCAGTGTTGGCGTGAGCTGTGCGAGCAGCGCCAGGGTGAAGGCTGGTACCATCACCCCGCGGCCAGCATCGCCTACTACGATCAGTCCCTGCAGCAGCTCGACGACCAGGCCACCCTGACCGATGCGCTCTATGCCCTGGCCCCGCTGCCGGCGATAACCCTGCGCCAGGCCCTGATCCGCGCGGGCTTCCCCTACGCCCGTCACGGCCAACGGGTGCATGCCTTAAGCGGCGGCGAGCGGGCCAGACTGCTGTTTCTCGCCCTGTCGCTGGCGAGCCATCACCTGCTCTGGCTCGATGAGCCCAGCAACCATCTGGATCTGGAGGGCAAGGAGGAGCTGGCCGAGGCGCTGGCGCAGTTTGCCGGCGGGGTGCTGCTGATCTCCCACGACCGGGATCTGATCGAGCACAGCTGCAACCGCTTCTGGGTGATCAGGGAGGGCAGGATCCTGGAGGCCCACGGCGCCGAGCAAGCCTATGCCGAGCTGCGCGGCGACAGCCTGCCCCCCGGCGGCATCGCACCCCATGAGGCGCCGACGGAGGAGACTACCCGGGCGGAGGGCGACGAGGCGCTGCTGGCACGCTGGTACGAGCTGGATGGCCTGCTGGCCGCCGATCTCGCCCGCAAGCCCAGGCATCAGACCCCGCGGCTGCAGCAGGGCTGGCGCGACGAGTTACGGCTGCTCGCCGAGCGGCTCGGCCTCGACTGACGGCTAACCTCGAGCACCATGAAAAAGCCCCGCACTGGCGGGGCTTTTTTTATCCGTGACGCGGCGTTACTCGATGGTCGAGAGGCGGCTGACATGGCCCCGACGACGATGGCGCCGCCACAGGGAGAAGAGGCCATAGCCCGCGCTCAGCAGCAGGGCGTAGAGCACCTCGGAGGCGAGCGCCACCAGCACCGCCAGGCAGAGCAGCACGCTCAGGCCCGCCAGCCCCTTGCCCACCCCGCCGAGCAGGCGCCAGCCCGCCGCCATGCAGAGCAGGTAGACCAGCACGAAGTTGCCGTTGGCGTAGCGAATGAGCGCATCCAGGGGCAGCCGCCACCAGAGGATCAGGGTGATGGAGAGCAGGCAGATGGCGAGCACCCAGCACAGGGCCGCCAGCGGGGCACCGCGGGCGCTGAGCCGGGAGAGGGAGACCGGCAGCTTGCCCTCCCGCGCCATGCTCCAGATCAGGCGAGCAAAACCCTGCAGATAGATGTTGATGCTGGCAAAGCAGGAGAGATACCCCAGAATGGCCACCAACCACTTGGCGGTCGGCCCGAACAGCAGCGAGAGCAGCGCCGGGATGGCGGTGGCATTGGTCGCCTCATCGCCATAGAGGCCATATTTGAGCACCACCAGCGAGTGGACCCAGTAGATGAGCCCCGCCAGCAGCACGCCGCCGAGCAGGGCCAGCGGGTAGTCCCGCTCCGGCCGCTTGAACTCCTCCCCCATGTGGGCGAAGGCTTCCAGCCCCACGAAACACCAGAACATCACCGCCAGCGCCGTGCCCATGGCGGGCCACTCGGCTGCCGTCGGCAGCGGCTGGGCCGCGTCGCGCCAGCTGAGATCTCCCTTGATCCAGATGAGCAGGGTCAGCCCCAGGATCGCCAGCGCGATGAGCAGTTGCAGGTTGCCGGAGGAGCGGGCGCCACGCAGGCCGAGCAGGAAGACCCCGAGCAAGGTCAACAGCTGGATGGCCCACAGGGTCAGCTCGCCCAGATCGAACAGGGCGTGCCAGAAGCCGGCGGCTATGGTGAGCGCGGCGGGCAGCCCCACCGGCAGCACCGCCAGAAACAGGAAGGCGGAGAAACGCTCGGCACCGTTGCCAAAGGCGAGCCCGATCAGATGGGGTGCCCCGCCCGCGTGGGGATAACGGCGGCCGAGCCGGGCGAAGGTGAAGGCGATGGGCAGCACCAGCACTATGAGCAACAACCAGGCCCAGAGCGAGGCGCCCCCCGCCAGCGACGCCGCGGTCGCCGGTACCACGAAGATCCCGGTGCCGAGCAGGGAGGTGGCGAGCAGCCCCATCCCCTGCCAGAGCCCGAGCTCTTTCTTCAACGCAGACATATCCTTTTGTCCTGACTGAAAAAACACCCCGCCATGTTAGGCCGCAGCCCCTTGCTTGTTAAGGGCTATCCGTTGCTCAAACAAAAAAAGCCGCCTCTTACGAGGCGGCTTCTTCTTTCAACAGCGTAACCGGAGTTATCAGGCAATCAGCTTGTAGATGATACCGGACATGGCGATCAGGCCAATCAGGGTCACGAAGCCGTTGCTGATGTTGCCAGCGTATTTGCGCATGGCCGGAACCTTGGTGATGGCGTACATCGGCATCAGGAACAGCAGCATGGCGATGATGGGGCCGCCCAGGTCTTCGATCATGCCGAGGATGCTCGGGTTGATGGTGGCGATAGCCCAGGTGGTCAGGATCATGAAGACCGCAGTCACCTTGTTCAGCTGCTTGATGTCAACGTTCTTGCCCTTCTCGCGCAGCGCCTTGGCCATCAGGCCGTTCATGCCTTCCTGTGCACCCAGGTAGTGACCCAGGAAGGATTTGCTGATGGCGACCATGGCGATCAACGGAGCCACAGTGGCGATAACCGGGTTGTCGAAGTGGTTGGCCAGGTAGGACAGGATGGAGATGTTCTGTTCTTTGGCAGCCGCCAGATCAGCCGGGGAGAGGCTCAGTACGCAGCTGAACACGAAGAACATGACGGTCATGACCATCATGACGTGGGCACCCAGCAGGATGTTGCTGCACTTCTTCTCGGCACCTTCACCGTAACGACCCTTGTTGTCCACCGCGAAGGAGGAGATGATCGGGGAGTGGTTGAAGGAGAACACCATGACCGGAATGGCCAGCCACAGGGTCTTGAGGAAGTCACCGTTGAAGGCGTCAGCCAGCGCTGGCGCTTCGGTGATGATGGTACCGTTCCAGTGCGGGATCAGGTAGAACGCCAGGCCCATCAGGGTGATCACGAACGGGAATACCAGCACGCTCATCGCCTTGACGATGAACTGGCCGCCGAGGCGAACGATCGCCATCAGACCCAGGATCAGCGCCAGCGACAAGATGGCACGGGGCGGTGCAGTCATGCCCAGCTGGTGAACAATCACGCTCTCAACGGTGTTGGTGATGGCGACCGAATACATCAGTACGATCGGGTAGATGGCGAAGAAGTAGAGCAGGGTGATGAATTTGCCTGCAGTCTTGCCGAAGTGCTCTTCTACGACTTCGGTGATGTCGCCATCACGGGTGGAGCCGGACAGCACGAAGCGGGCCAGACCGCGGTGAGCGA
The DNA here is from genome assembly GCF_019218665.1 of Aeromonas sp. sif2416. Taxonomy (NCBI): domain Bacteria; kingdom Pseudomonadati; phylum Pseudomonadota; class Gammaproteobacteria; order Aeromonadales; family Aeromonadaceae; genus Aeromonas; species Aeromonas sp. sif2416. The sequence continues at coordinate 83,983 of NZ_JAHUXC010000001.1, read as the reverse complement.
AGAAGGTCAGCGGCAGAGCCAGGATCAGCATGGCAACCAGCGGCCAGAGGCCACCCACACCGGCGTTGATCGGCAGGAAGAGCACACCGGCACCGATAGCGGTACCGTACAGACCCAGCATCCAGACCAGGTCGGCCTTATTGATGCCACGGGAAGCCTGACTGGCTAAACGACCATCAACTGCAATATTCATGTCGGACATAAGTTGTTCCTGTCATCAAGGAAAGTGAAATCTTGTTGTCTATTGGCCAGCTGGCCCGGTTCCGTTTCCCTGGAACGCCTGCTGTTCGTCCTTGTCACTACCCCCTCACGCCCCGGCAATCAGGCTATCGCCCCTTGTGATAACCGAATTGCAACAAACGACGGCATGAGATCCTGAACCTGGTTGAGGCACCCGCTTGCGTTAACAACCCAGCAACAAGCACCTCATCCGATGAGCTGACTCTAATTAAATGCCCCTATTAATCACAGCGTTTTTTTGAATTAATCAACCAAAGTTTGACTGTGGTCGACTTTCGGTCGTTCGAGATCACATTACAGACGCCGATTTGTTAGCTTTTTTTAACAAATCAAATTTGTTTCAATAGATTCCAATACTTACCGCGACCAACAAATGCGTAACATGTCTGGTTCCGAACGCAGATTGTGTGTCTCAGCCCCTTGGCGTACCCTTGTTTTTCGCCCTCAGCCTGTCGAATCAAGATGACCATCACCCGCACCGATCTCGCCGAACTGGCGGTGTTTGCCGCCGTCGCCCGCCACCAGAGCTTCAGCAAGGCCGCCCTCGAACTCGGGGTCTCGGCCTCCGCCCTGAGCCATAGCCTGAAGGGATTGGAGAGTCGGCTCGGGGTCAGGCTGCTCAATCGCAGCACTAGAGCCGTGGTGCCGACCGACGCCGGTCAGCGGCTGCTGCAACAGCTGGTGCCGACTCTGACCCAGCTGGAGGGGGCCCTCGACGAGTTGACCCGTCACAGTGATGAGCCGGTCGGCAGGTTGAAGATCTGTGCGCCGCGCGGGGCCATCGATGAGGTGCTGGCCCCGGTGCTGATCGACTATCTGGTGCGCTATCCGCGGGTGCAGGTGGAGGTGGTGGAGCAGGAGTTGATGCCGCGCCTCATTGAGGACGGCTATGATGCCGCCATCTTCTATGGCGACCTGCTGCCCAAGGAGATGATCGCCATCCCGCTCGGGCCGCTGCAGCGCTATCTGGTGGTGGGATCCCCGGCCTATCTGGCCAGGCGCGGCACGCCCCAGCACCCGGCCGAGCTGGTCCAGCATGACTGCATCGGCTATCGCCTTACCCCCCATCACCACTACCGCTGGGCCTTTGCCGCCGACGGCAAGTTGCTGGAGATCGAGGTGAGCGGGCCGCTGACCACCAGCACCCCGGCCCTCTACCTGGGGGCCGCCGAGGCGGGGCTGGGGCTGGCTTACTGCCTGGAGGAGGAGGTTCGCCAGCAGCTGGCGAGCGGCAGCCTGGTGAGCGTGCTGACCTCATGGAGCCCAACCTTTGCCGGTTTCTGTCTCTTCTACCCCAGCCGCCATCAGCTGGGACACGGCCTGCGCGCCCTGATCGACATGCTCAAGGCGCACCACCAGCCGCCGCAATTACTGAGCGGAATTCATCAACTCATCAAATAAACACCGGATTATCAATCAAAACGTAAAAATCTACACTGGTGCTTCGATCCCAACACAGCAAGAAGCATCGCCATGTCCGCTTATTTCACCCGACGCCAACGGGCCATGACCCGTCGCTTCTGGGGCTATGCCCTCCCCTCCATCCTCGCCATGCTGGTGTCCGGCGCCTATTACCTGGTCGACGGCATCTTCGTCGGCCACTACGTGGGGGCCGCCGGCCTCGCCGGCATCAACCTGGTCTATCCGGTCATCATGGTGCTGATCGGTCTCGCCGCCATGATCGCCATGGGGGCGGCGACCGCCATCTCCTTCCAGCAGGGGGCGAAGAACCTTCGCCAGGCCCGCCAGGCCCTGGTCAACGCGCTCTGGCTGCTGGTGCTGCTGGGCACCACGGCGCCGCTGCTGCTGTACCATTGGCACATCGAGATCCTGCTGGGGCTGGGGATCGAGCAAGGCACCGAGACCTGGCAGCAGGCCAGCGACTACCTCCTGTGGATCGGCGGCGGCACCCTGCTGCTGGCCAGCAACCTGGCGGTGCCCTACCTGCTGCGCAACGACGGCCGGCCCAGACTGGCCATGATCCTGGTCAGTGCCGGCGCCGTGCTCAACATCCTGCTCAACTATGTGATGGTCGGCCGGCTGGGACTGGGGCTGGTGGGCACGGCCCAGGCCACGCTCATCTCGGAGGGCATCGTCAGCCTGCTGGGCCTCGGCTATTTCTTTAGCTCCCATGCCAGGCTGCGCCTCTCGTGGCGCCAGCTCGCGCCCGATCTGCCGGCCATGCCCGGCCTGCTGTTCACCGGGCTGCCGAGCCTGATCGCCCAGTTCAACCTGGGGCTGCTGCTGCTGCTGCACAACAGCCAGCTGATGGTCCACGGCTCGGTCAAGGATCTGGCCGGCTTCACCGTGGCCGGTTACACCGAGGCGGTGTTCATCGTGATCCTGCAAGGCCTGGCGTTCGGCATCCAGCCCCTCATCAGCCAGGCGGCGGGGGCCAGGCGCCACCGGGATCTGAAGTTCCTGATGGAGATGGGGCTCAAGATCACGCTGATCTACGGCATGCTGGTCTGGCTGCTGATCCAGCTGTTGCCACGCCAGGTGGCCATGCTCTACACCGGCGATCAGGATGAGGAGCTGCTGTCCGCTGCCGTCAGCAGCCTGACCCTCAACCTCGCCGCCATCCCGCTGGAGGGGATCATCATGTTCGGCATAGTGCTGCTGCAATCCATGGCGCGCACCCGCCAGGCGCTGATCATCTCGGCGGCCAAGACCCTGCTGCTGCTGCCGCTGATCTTCTTGCTGCCGCTGCAGTGGGGCCGCGATGGGGTGCTGATGGCCCAGCCCACCACTGTGCTGCTGCTGACCCTGCCGCTGTGCTGGCTGCTGTGGCGGGAGTGGCGCCGCCTCGCCCTGGCCTGCGCGCCCCGTCCGCTGCGTCGCACCCGGCCGCTCGGCCCCCGCCAGGAGGCACAACTGACACGCCGCGCCGGCTAGCCCTGGCCGCAAGAACGGCAGGCTAGAGCCGGATGGCGCGGGTGTGGACCTCGGGCTCGGCCATCGCCTGCTGCGCCGTCACCAGCTGCAGCTCATAGGCCCCCGCCAGCCAGGTGTGGGCCATGACCGCATCCACGCTGGCGTTGGTGCGCTCGAACGCCTGCACGGGATCCTGTCCGGCCAGCAGATTGGCCAGCATGATGGCGCTGAGCAGATCCCCCACCCCGATGGGATGGCGCTTGAACGGATAGAGGGGCCGGGAGATATGAAAGGCCCCGGCGTCGCACACCAGCAGCATCTCGAACCTGTCCAGGGCAAACCCGGCCCGCCCCAGATGCTTGACCATCACCAGCTTGACCCCCTGTTCGCGCAGCTGCTGGCAGGCCGCCAGCGCCTCGGGCAGATTCTGGATCTCGCGGTCGGTCAGCTGCTCCAGCTCCAGCAGATTGGGGGCCAGCATGTCGGCGCAGGCCAGCGCCCGCGTCTTGAAGAAATCGGCGACACCGGGGGCCACTATGCACCCCTTGTCGGGGTGACCCATGACGGGGTCACAAAAATAGAGGGCCTCTGGATTGAGCGCCTTGAGATGGGCCACCGCGGCCAGGATCTCCTCCCCCTGCTCGGCAGAGCCGAGGTAGCCGCTCAGCAACGCATCGCACTGCCCCAGCACGCCAATGTCGGCGAGGCCCGTCATCAGCTGGCGGATGTGGCCATCCGGCATCCCCATCCCCTGCCAGCCCGCGCTGTACTGGGTGTGGTTGGAGAACTGCACGGTATTGACCGGCCAGACTTCCAGCCCCATGCGGCGCATGGGAAACACGGCTGCGCCATTGCCGGCGCAGCCGAACACCACGTGGGATTGAATGGAGAGAACTCGTTTCATGATGGCGACTCACACAAAAAGGGCTAAGCCCCGCAGGGAAAAACGGGCCTCGCGGCCCGTTGTTGTCACTCTCGATTAACGCAACACCTTGACGGTGTAGCTGCCATCGGCCTGGCGATAGAGGCCGTGGATGTCGGTCTCGAAGCCAGGGTAATGGGCCCCGATCTCGCACAGCATCTCGAGGAACTCCAGCACCGGCAGGGAATCCGCGGACACCATCTCCCCCGGCAGCACCAGCGGCACTCCCGGCGGGTAGGGCAAAATCATGTTGGCGCTGATGCGATCCACCATGTCACGCAGCGGCACCTCTTCCAGGTTGCCGGCCAGCTCCTGCTGCCAGGCGACATGCGGGGTCATCTTCATCTCCGGCAGCACGTCGAATGCCTTGAACATCAGCTCCGGCAGACGGTACTTGCTGGTCAGGGCGTGGATGCTCTGGGCCAGCTCCTGGATGCGCATGCCTTCGTAGAAGCTCGGGTCTTCACGGTAGAGGCTCGGCAATATGCTCTTGATGGTCAGGTTCAGGTCATAGCCGCGCTTGAACTCGGTCAGGGCGCGCAACAGCTGCATCGCCTTGGACTGATCGATGCCGATGGAGAACAGGAACAGCAGGTTGTAGGGGCCGGTTTTCTCCACCACTATGCCGCGCTCGTCGAGGAACTTGGAGACCAGAGAGGCGGGCAGGCCGCGCGCCATCAGCTCGCCCTGACGGTTCATCCCCGGGGTCAGCAGGGTGACCTTGATGGGATCCAGGTACATGTGGTCATCGTCGATGCCGTTGAAGCCGTGCCAGTCATCCTTGGGATCCAGCTTCCAGCACTCGAGGGTGTCGATGTCGTCCGGCTGCCAGACGTCGAAGAACCAGCCTTCGCTCTGCTCCCGCAACCGCTTGATCTCTTTACGGAAGGAGACGGCGCGATCGATGGAGTCCTTGATCAGCCGCTTGCCGGTGTTGCCCCGCATCATGGCGGCGGAGATCTCGGTGGACGCCACTATGCCGTACTGGGGCGAGGTGGAGGTGTGCATCATGAAGGCTTCGTTGAAGGTCTCCTCCTCCACGTCGCCCTTGATGTGGATCATCGAGGCCTGGGAGAAGGCCGCCAGCAGCTTGTGGGTGGACTGGGTCTCGTAGAACACCTTGCCCGGCATGGCCTCGCCGCTCATGCCGCACTTGCCCTCATAGATGGGGCTGAAGTTGGTGTAGGGCACCCAGGCGCTGTCGAAGTGGATGTAGGGGGTATCCAGACTCTCCTTGATAAAGCCGGTGTTGTAGAGCAGACCGTCATAGGTGGAGTTGGTGATCACCGCGTAGCGCGGCGCCTGGGCGCCCGGGGTGGCGGCCACCTTGGCGGCGATGGTCTCGCGGCTGAACTCGCTCTGGGGAATGCCACCCAGGATGCCGTAGGCGTTGCGGGTCGGCCGGAAGTAGATCGGGGTCACGTCGTTCATCATCATCAGATGAGTCAGGGACTTGTGACAGTTGCGATCCACCAGCACAGTGCTACCCGCCGGGGCGGAGAACATGCCGACTATCTTGTTGGCGGTGGAGGTGCCGTTGGTGACTATGTAGGAGCGATCGGCGTTGAAGGTGCGGGCTATGTACTCCTCGGCCTCCTTGTGCGGACCAGAGTGATCCAGCAGGGAGCCCAGCTCCGGCATGGAGATGGAGACATCCGCCTTGAACGCGTTGGGGCCGTAGAAGTCATAGAAGATGCTGCCGGCCGGGCTCATCTGGAAGGCGGTGCCGCCCATGTGACCCGGGGTGCAGAAGGTGTATTTGCCCTCTTCCACGTACTTGAACAGCGCCTTGGTGAAGGGCGGCAGTATGGCGTCCTGATACTCCTGGGTGGCCTGGCCCATCTTGAGGGCGATGTCGTCGGCCATGCCGAGACGGTACTCGAAGAAGTGCACGTTCAGGCGCAGATCGGTCAGGTGAATGTCCAGGGTCGACTGGTCGTTGGCGAAGGCGAAGATCGGCAGCTTCTCGTTGCGATCGTGGATCTCCTTGCACAGGCCGAGGGAGTACTTGTCCCAGTCGAAGATGGCGCCGCAGACGCGGGGGTTCTTCTCGATCAGCTTGAGCAGATCGGCCACGTCGACCGGATAGACCACCTGAAAGCCTTTGCGCTCGAGGGAGGCCTGCAGCTGACGGATGGGCTCTTCCTTGAAGAACACGCCCAGGTGGTTGAGGATGGCAATGATATTCATCTTGATGCTCCACACGTGAAGAGGCGCTCTCCATCAGGGATGGTGAGTGAAGAGCGCAGGAAAAAGGGAAACGGAGTTAGTGGCTGGGCTGCTCGTTGAGCAAGGCGTCGTGCTGACGCAACCCCTGTTTCTTGGCGTAGAACATCAGGATGATGAGCGACACCACGAAGGTAGCGGTGAGGTTGGACCCCTTGGCGCCCATCAGGGCCACCAGGCAGAACACGCTGGCGACACCGGAGAACAGCATGGCGCCGATGCTGCGGGAGGTCATGCCCTCGAAGCGGATGAGGTTAATGCTGGAGTAGAAGTAGGGCAGCATGGTCAGCAACACCGCATCCGTGGTCAGCACGTTGAACAGGTCGGCGGCGTGGGCGGACTGGGAGGTGAAGGCGGTCAGCACCACCATCAGGGCCGTCATCTTGAGGGAGCCGAGGATCAGCCCCTTCTTGGCGACGCCGTTCTTGTCCAGCTCACCGTAGATCTTCGGGAAGTTGCCGTCGTGGGCGGCACGCTTGCCCGCCTCCCCTACCAGCATCATCCAGGAGCCGAGCGAGGTGAAGCAGGCCAGGGCGGTGAAGGCGGAGACGAAGGGGGCAGACCAGTCGCCGAAGATGGCGGAAGAGGCCATGGCGAAGGGGGCGCCCGAGGCAGCCACCTCACCGGCCGGGAACATGCCGCCGATCACCTGGGTGGAGAGTATGTAGATGACGCCGGCGATGCCGGTGCCCAGCATGGTGGCCAGCGGCACTGTGCGCTTGGGATCCTTGACCATGCCGGAGGAGACGGCGGCCGACTCCACCCCGACGAAGGACCAGAGGCAGATCAGCACGGCGCTGATGACGGCGTGCAGGTCGCTGCCGCCTGTGGTGTTCCAGTTCTGGCTGTAGAGGGTGGTATCGAAATGCGCCCAGCCCATCAGGGCGGTGCCCACCACCGGCAGCAGGATCAGCACCAGCCCCAGGGTACAGAGTCGGCTCACCCAGCTGCCGCCAAGCAGGTTGACGAAGGTGAAGATCCAGACCGCCGCTATGGTGGCCACGGCCGCCGGGATGGGGTTGTTGAGGATGGGGAAGAACACCGACAGATAAGAGACGCCGGTGATGGCGATGGCCAGGTTGCCGATCCAGTTGGCGTGGTAGTAGAGCACCCCGGTCTGGAAGCCGAACACCGGGGAGATTTCGCCGGCATAGGCGATGGGGCCCCCTTCTTGCGGGTTCTTGGTGGCGAGGCGGGCGAACACGAATGCCAGGCCCATAGCGCCCACCAGGCAGATAGCCCAGCTGAATACCGAGATGGAACCGACAGTGGCCAGGGCCGAAGGCAGCAGCGCGATGCCGCTCCCCATCATGTTGCCGGCCACCACACCTGTACAGGCGATGAGGCCGATCTTCTTGCTCGTATCGAGGGACATAGGATCTCCGGGTCTATAAAAGGTCGGGTCGTCAAACACTACTGGCGGAAGCTCCCGCCAGAGAATGGGCACAGACTAGACCGCCGGCCCGCGGAAAACATAAGGGCCCCCTCAGGGATAAAAACATGAGCACACTTTTTTAAAGCCGCTCAGAACAACTCATATAAACCCATCAAATACAGACAGTTAAACCACTCATCATGAGCCACCTTGATAAAATCCTGATGTGCCGCCGCCGCCTTGATGAAGTTGATGACCCCTGCCGGCCCACCTTGATATTTTTCGGTGTGCCCCCGACGGGATGAGTGGGCGCCGTTCAGCCCCATCGGCTTGCGGGCCCGGTGCCAGGCTGCCCTTGGTCAGCCGCCGCCGGCGCAATCCTGGGCCCCCCTACCCCATGGCGGGCAGGCGTCAGGGCTCGCCAGCACCATGAAAATCAGCAAGGGCCGGGGCGCCAGCGACTGTGGCCAAAGGTGCATAAGGAGAGGGAGAGAGGGGGATGGGGGGATAAGAGATTGGGGCGCGACGCCCCTTCGGCTGGGCGAGCGGCGGATCCCGCCTCCCGGCCACGGAGAAGCAACAGGCCACCCTGGGGTGGCCTGTTGCTGTAGAAAAAATGGGATCAGGGGGGAGAGATATGGCTTAGAACAGCTTCACCTTGCTGTTGCCAAAGGTGTTGTAGAGAACGGGCGTCAGGGTTTCCATGTTGCTGTAGAAGCCCAGCTGCTGGCAGAGCAGGTAGGTCTGCTCGGTCGCCTCCATCAGGAATGCCTGGCTATAGGCGTCTCCCGCCGCGTCGGGATGCCCGTCCAGCTCGGCCAGCTTGCCTAGCAGAATGTAGTAGAGCACGGTGCGGCCCCGGCTGGCGGCCAGCGCCAGCAGCCGGTTTGCCTCTCGCTGCTGGCCGCTCAGGACGGCCTGCAGGCTCAGCGCCTCCCACACCCGCGCCGGCATCATGCCACCACTCTGTACCACGCTGGCCAGGTGGGCGCCTATCCCCTGCAGCCGTTCGCTCTCCGAGTGGCCCGTCAGGGTGGCCAACGCCTCCCCTGCCAGGTAACGCTCCGCCAGCAGCAGGGGCTGATCGGGCTGGGTCACGAGGGAGCCGTCGAGCAGCGCTATGCCGCGCTTGAGCGCCACCGCATCCTGGCTGTTGGTGTAATAGTGCGCCTCCATCATCGCCATCAGCGAGGCATCGTCGGCGGGCCAGCCCATGCCGGGTGATGCCTCGGGTCGCTCGAGGGCGCGCAGCAGATCCTGGCTGCTCTCCTGCAGCACCGCATGCACGTTGTGACGGCTGAGCTGGTACTGGTGGCTGCACAGCACCCGGTTGGTGTTGAGGTTGCGATACTCCAGATCCATGTAGGTGCCACCTGGGTGATGGGAGACGCGCACGCTCAGCTCCTTGCCGGGCAGAATGCCGCTCGTGCGGCTATGGGTATCGTATTGCACCCGCAGCGGGGTGGCCGCCGCGACCTCCCCCATCAGGGTGCGGGTGATGCCATCGGCGAGGCGCACGCTCTCGTTCTCGCCATCCATGCCGGAGTGGAAACGAAACACCAGCAGATTGGGATCCAGCAAGCTGTGGATCTGGGGGCTGGCGTGCTGGTAGCCGAGCAGGCTGACGATGGAGACCAGCACCACGACCACGAAGATGTCGAAGCTGACCATCTTCCAGCGACTGTGGCCGGTATGGGTCGAGATGGCCCGGGTCAGGGGCCCGGCCGGGAAAGGGGCCAGGCTCTGGCCCTGCGCCACCTCGCCATCGGCCAAGGGCTCGTCCGGCTCATCGCGGGGTGACGGCTTGGGCATGGCCCCGGGGGAGGACTCCGGCATGGCCAGGGAGACGACCCGCAGCGGCCGCACCGGCGCCACCAGCTTGTAGCCGCGCTTGGGCACTGTGACTATGTAGTCCGCCGCGTCGTTGCGACCATCCTTGAGGATCTTGCGCAGCTCGAAGATGGATTGGGTGACCACCTGATCGGTCACCTCGGCGCCGTCCCACACCTCGTTGATCAGGGAGTCACGGCCAAATACGGTGCCGGCATTGCTCGCCAGGAACCGCAGCAAGTTGACCAGCCTGGGCTCAAGGTAGACCTCGCGATCGGGACGACACAGCATGTTGTCGTTGACGCTCAGGGTCCAGTCATGGATCTCAAAAACCGATTCGCTCATGATTCGCTCACTGCAGGATGGACGGCGTCAGGGCCAGGGCAGGCGGCACTCCGCCGCCGGCAGGCTAAAGGCGCCTGTGGGCCTGTCTGCGCTCGTCTCGTTGATGTCTGGGGGCAATCCTTGCAGGGATTCCGATCCGGCAGATCGGAATCGGTCACTCTAAGTAAAATGGGAGATGGATCCCACTTTTTTTGATCGCTAATGGCCGCCGAGTTGATCAGACAGGGGGTTTTCGGCAGGCGCCGGGCCGGGGAAAAGGAATCTGGGCGATCTTCATACAGGACACAAATAACAAGACCCCTGCACATGGCAGGGGTCTTGGGGAGTCACTCGGAAAGGCTTTGGCTTAGCAGTAGCCGTATCCCAGCAGACGCTGGTAGCGCTGCTCCAGCAACTGGTCGCTGTCGAGCGGGCGCAAGGCCGCCAGGTCTTGTTTAATACGGGCCTTGAGGCGCTCGGCCATCAGCTCCACGTTGCGGTGGGCGCCGCCGAGGGGCTCTTCGACTATGTTGTCGATGAGCTTGAGCTCCTTCAGGCGCTGGGCCGTGATGCCCATGGCATCGGCGGCGACCGGCGCCTTGTCGGCGCTCTTCCACAGGATGGAGGCGCAACCTTCCGGCGAGATGACGGAGTAGGTGGAGTACTGCAGCATGTTGACCCGATCGCCGACGCCGATGGCCAGTGCGCCGCCGGAGCCGCCTTCACCGATCACGGTGCAGACCACAGGCACGGTCAGGCCGGCCATGACTTTCAGGTTGCGGGCGATGGCCTCGGACTGGCCACGCTCCTCGGCACCCACGCCGGGGTAGGCACCCGGGGTGTCGATGAAGGTGATGATCGGCATCTTGAAGCGCTCGGCCATCTCCATCAGACGCAGGGCCTTGCGGTACCCTTCCGGGCGCGGCATGCCGAAGTTGCGTCGGATCTTCTCCTTGGTCTCGCGACCCTTCTGCTGACCAATCACCATCACCGGCTCGCCGTCGAGACGGGCGATGCCACCGACGATGGCCTTGTCATCGGCGTAGGCGCGATCGCCGGCCAGTTCGTCGAAGTCGGTGAAGATCTGCTCGATGTAGTCGAGGGTGTAAGGGCGCTGGGGATGACGCGCCATCTGGGATACCTGCCAGGCCCCCAGATCGCCGAAGATCTTCTTGGTCAGCTCTTCGTTTTTCTTCTCCAGCCGACGGATATCTTCGCTCAGGTCCACGGCACTGTTGTGCTCACTCACATGGCGAAGTTCATCGATCTGAGCCTGCAATTCGGCGATCGGCTGTTCAAAATCCAGAAAAAGACTCATAGGGACTATAGATCCTCTAATCAAAAACCAATTCAACCCGCTCTCGTCCAAGCAGGACTCGCAAGTCATCTATCAGTTGATCGGTGGGCGTCACCCGCCACTCGGTACCGAGCGTCAATCGCACCCGGGAGCCGGGGCGACGATAGTTTACCTGAACCGGACAGACTCCGGCACGGGCGGGCTCCAAAATCTCGCACAAACGCGGGAAAAAGCGCTCATCAATGCGTTGTTCATCGAGGGAAATGCGGATCGCCCTGGCGAAACGCTCCCTCGCATCGTTAATATCCAGCAATTCGCGGGCCGACATTTTAAGGCCACCGGAGAAGTCATCAAAGCTGACCTGTCCAGAAACCACTAAAATACGGTCTTTTTGCATCAATTCTTCGTATTTTTCCAGCGCTTCACTGAACAGGGTCACATCCAGACGGCCGGATCTGTCGTCCAGGGTGAAGATCCCCATCTTGTTGCCACGCTTGGTTACCATGCTGCGGGCGGCGATCACCAGCCCCGCCGCCGTGGTGATGGTGTCGCGGGAGGTGGGGTGCAGATCGCACAACCGCCCCGACGTATAACGACGCAGCTCGCTGCTGTACTGGTTGATGGGATGGCCGGTCAGATACAGACCGAGCGTCTCCCGCTCCCCTTCCAGCCAGACCTTGTCGGGCCAGTGCGGCACGTTGGCGAACGCCTTCTTGACGTCATCGATCTCCTCGGTGAGCACCCCGAACATGTCGACCTGGCCCACCGCCTGCGCCTTGGCGTGCTGCTCGGCGGCGCGCATCGCCTCCTCCAGCGTCGCCATCAGCGCCGCCCGGTGCGGACCCAGTCGATCCATGGCGCCGGAGAAGATCAGCTTCTCCATCACCCGCTTGTTGATCTTCTTGATGTCGACCCGGTTGCAGAAGTCGAACAGATCGCGGAAGGGACCCTCACTGTCTCGCGCCGCCAAGATGGCGTCGATGGGGCCCTCGCCGACCCCCTTCACCGCGCCTATGCCGTAGACGATGTGGCCGTCCTCATTGACGCTGAACCGGTAGCGACCGGTGTTCACGTCCGGCGGTATCACGGTGAGCCCCATCCGCTGGCACTCGTCCACCAGCGTCACTATCTTGTCGGTGTTGTCCATGTCGGCGGTCATCACCGCCGCCATGAACTCGGCCGGGAAGTGGGTCTTGAGCCAGAGCGTCTGGTAGGAGACCAGCGCATAGGCGGCGGAGTGTGACTTGTTGAAGCCGTAACCCGCAAACTTCTCTACCAGATCGAAGATCTTGATCGCCAGCTCGCCGTCGACCCCGTTCTTGACCGCCCCTTCCTCGAAGCCGGAACGCTGCTTGGCCATCTCGGCAGGGTTTTTCTTGCCCATGGCCCGGCGCAGCATGTCAGCGCCACCCAGCGTATAGCCCGCCAGCACCTGGGCTATCTGCATCACCTGCTCCTGATAGAGGATGATGCCGTAGGTGGGTTCGAGTATGGGTTTGAGGCTCTCGTGCTGCCACTTCTCGTCCGGGTAGGAGATGGCTTCCTTACCGTGCTTGCGCTCGATGAAGTTGTCCACCATGCCGGACTGCAGCGGGCCCGGACGGAACAGCGCCACCAGGGCGATCATGTCTTCGAAGCAGTCGGGCTGCAGCCGCTTGATCAGATCCTTCATGCCGCGGGATTCGAGCTGGAACACCGCCGTGGTCTCGAAGCGCTGCAGCAGCGCGAACGACTTCTTGTCATCGATGGGGATGGCGGCGATGTCGATCGGCGGCTTGCCCTCCTTGGCCAGGCGCGGGTTGATCATGCCGAGCGCCCAGTCGATGATGGTCAGGGTGCGCAGCCCCAGGAAGTCGAACTTCACCAGGCCCGCGTACTCCACGTCGTTCTTGTCGAACTGGGTGACCGGGTGATGGCCGGAGTCATCGCAATAGAGCGGCGCGAAGTCGGTGATCTTGGTGGGGGCTATCACCACACCACCTGCGTGTTTGCCGGCGTTGCGCACCACCCCTTCCAGCCGGCGCGCCATGTCGATGAGATCCTTGACCTCCTCGTCCTGCTCGTACAGCTCCGGCAGCTTGGGTTCGACCTCGAACGCCTTGGCGAGCGTCATGCCCGGATCCGGCGGGATCAGCTTGGAGATGCGATCCACGAAGCCATAGGCATGGCCCAGCACCCGACCCACGTCCCGCACCACCGCCTTGGCCGCCATGCTGCCGAAGGTGATGATCTGGGAGACCGCCTCCCGGCCATACATCTCCGAGACGTGCTCGATCACCTCGTCCCGTCGGTCCATGCAGAAGTCGACGTCGAAGTCGGGCATGGAGACCCGCTCCGGGTTCAGGAATCGTTCGAACAGCAGATCAAATTCGAGGGGGTCCAGATCGGTGATCTTGAGCGCATAGGCCACCAGCGACCCGGCTCCCGAGCCCCGGCCCGGGCCGACGGGGATGCCGTTGTCCTTGGACCACTGGATAAACTCCATCACGATGAGGAAGTAACCAGGGAAGCCCATCTGGTTGATCACCTTGAGCTCGATCTCCAGCCGCTCGTCGTACTCGACGCGCTTGGCGGCGCGCACCTCGGGATCCGGGAACAGGAAGGCCAGCCGGTCCTCCAGCCCCTCCCTGGACTTCATCACCAGGAAGTCTTCGGTGCTCATGTCACCGGTCGGGAAGTTCGGCAGGAAGTATTCGCCGAGGCGCACCGTCACGTTGCAGCGCTTGGCGATCTCCACCGTGTTCTCCAGCGCCTCGGGGATGTCGGCGAACAGCTCGCACATCTCCTCCTGGCTACGCAGGTATTGCTGCGGGCTGTAGCGGCGCGGGCGACGCTTGTCCATCAGGGTGTAGCCATCGTGGATGGCGACCCGGATCTCGTGGGCGTCGAAGTCCTCGGCGGAGAGGAACACCACCTCGTTGGTGGCCACCACCGGCAGCTCGAACTCGGTGGCGATGGCCACCGCCATGTGCAGGTAGACCTCTTCATCGGGTCGGCCGGTGCGCAGCAGCTCGAGGTAATAGGCGTCGGGGAAGTGGCGCTGGTAGAAGGCGAGGCTCTGCTCCACCATCTGCCGGTTGCCCTTGAGCATGAACTTGCCGAGATCCCCCTCCCGCCCGCCGGACAGCACTATCACGCCCTTGGCGTGTTCGGCGAGCCAGCTCTTGTCGATGACGGGGCGACCCTGCACATGACCGCGCTGATAGCCACGGGAGATGAGCAGGGTGATGTTCTGGTAACCGTCGTTGTCCATGGCGAGCAGGGTGAGGCGGAACTGCTCGTCGCCGAGCTCCTCGCTCTGCACCCAGAAATCCGCCCCGACGATGGGCTTGATGCCCTTGCCATGGGCCGAGCCATAGAAGCGCACCAGGCCGCACATGTTCATCTGGTCGGTCAGCGCCAGCGCCGGCATATCGTTGGCCGCCGCCGCCGAGGCGATGGGACCTATCTTCTGCAGGCCATCGACCATGGAGAAGTCGGAGTGGACCCGCAGGTGGATGAAACGAGGTTCGGCCATGGTTATTCGATCCCCAGCGCCCGGCGCACCGGTTTGAAGCTCTTGCGATACTCGGGCAAGGGGCCGCGCTCGGCCAGGATGGCGAGGTGCTCTGCGGTCGGATAGCCCTTGTGGCGGGCGAAGCCGTAGGCGGGATGACGGCCGTCCAGCTCGGTCATCTCGGCGTCACGGGTCACCTTGGCGAGGATGGAGGCGGCGCTGATGGCGGCCACCAGGCTGTCGCCCTTGACCACGGCGCGCGCCTCCATGGGCAGCGCCGGGCAGCGGTTGCCATCGATGAAGACCAGCTCGGGCGTCATGGCCAGGCCCGCCACCGCCCGCTGCATCGCCAGCATGGTGGCGTGCAGTATGTTCAGCTCATCGATCTCATCCGGACTGGCCCGACCGATGGACCAGGCCAGCGCCTTGGCCTTGATCTCGTCAAACAGGGCGAGGCGCTTCTTCTCGGAGAGCTTCTTGGAGTCGGCCAGCCCCTGGATGGGGTTGGCCGGATCCAGGATCACGGCGGCGGTGACCACGTCGCCCACCAGCGGGCCACGGCCCACCTCGTCAACCCCTGCTACCAGCTTGTCTTGCGGAATCTCGATCGTCATATCAATGCCTTGAATCAAAACAGGCCCCGCAGGGCCAGTGTCAGCACAGCATCGCCCGGGGGCGCGCTATCTGCCGAGCAGTTCGGCGACCGCCTCGGCGGCCTGCACGTCGGCGTTGCAGCGAATTTTCTTGTGCAGCCGGGTGAAGGTGGCGATGAGTTCGCTGTTGTCGTGTTCCAGCAACTTGCTGACCTCGTCCACCAGATTGCACGGGGTGCACTCATGTTGGAGGAGCTCGGGCACCAGCATCTGGTCCGCCAACAGGTTGGGCAGGGAGACATAGTCCGTCTTCACCAGCCACTGGGCCAGCCAATAGCTGAAAGGCTTGAGCTTGTAGCCCACCACCATGGGTTTCTTCACCAGCATGGCTTCCAGCGCGGCGGTACCGGAGGCGAGCATCACCACGTCGGCGGCGATCATGGCCTCACGGCCCTGCCCTTCCAGCAGCACCATGTCGAGATCCGGCGCCACCTCGGCCTTGATGGCCATGAACTGCTCACGCAGTTTCTGGTTGACCAGCGGCACTATGAAGCCGAGATCCGGGCAGTGCACCGTCAGGTGCTTGCACGCCTCGAGAAACACCGGTGACATGAAGCCGACCTCGGCACTGCGACTGCCCGGCAGCACCGCCAGCCAGCGCCGGCTCGGGTCGATGCCGAGCGCCTGGCGCACGGCGGCCTGATCCGGCACCAGCGGAATGGCATCGGCCATGGTGTGCCCCACGAAACGGCAGGGGGCATCGAAACGGTCGTAGAAGGCTTTCTCGAACGGCAGGAAGGCGAGCACCAGATCGGTGGCGGCCTTGATCTTGTGAATGCGGCTCTGGCGCCAGGCCCAGACGGAGGGGCTGACATAGTGAACCGTCTTGATACCGGTGCGGCGCAGCTTCAGCTCCACCCCGATATTGAAATCCGGTGCATCCACCCCGATGAAGATATCAGGGGGATTGGCAATAAAATGGCGCAGCAGCTCGCGGCGTACCTGAAGGATGCGGGGCAGACGGCCCAGCACCTCGGTGATGCCCATGACGGAAAGCTCTTCCATCTCGAACAGCGCCTTGACGCCGAGCGCCTGCATGCGCGGTCCGGCGATGCCTTCGAAGCGGGCATCGGGATAGCGGACCAGCAGCTCCCGCACCAGACCGGCAGCCAGGATGTCGCCGGAGGTCTCTCCGGCGACGATGCCGATGCGGATCGGGTCAGGCACGGATGATCCCGCGCTCGTTGTCTTTGAGGAAGTCGACATAGAGCTGGACGGCCGGTTCGGCTTGAGCCATCTCGATCAGCACGGGCAGCACCTCCTCGATGGTCTTGCCGGAGCGGAAGATCTCCTTGTAGGCGCGCTTGACGGCGGAGATGGCCTCAGGGCTATAGCCACGGCGACGCAGGCCTTCGGAGTTGACCCCGAACGGCTTGGCGTAGTTGCCGGCCGCCATCACATAGGGCGGTACGTCCTTGTTCAGGGCGGCGCAGCCACCGACGAAGGCGTGGGAGCCGACCCGACCAAACTGGTGAATGGCAGAGAGGCCGCCGAAGATCACGAAATCGCCGATCACCACGTGGCCCGCTAGGGTCGCGTTATTGGCGAAGATGCAGTTGTCACCGATGATGCAGTCGTGGGCCACGTGCACGTTGACCATGAACAGGTTGCCGCTGCCCACCTTGGTCAGGGCCTGATCCTGGGTGGTGCCGCGGTGCACTGTGCAGTTCTCGCGAAACACGTTGTTGTCACCGATCTCGAGGAAGGTGCGCTCACCGGCGTACTTCTTGTCCTGGCAATCCTCACCGATGGAGGAGTGCTGGAAGATCTTGTTGCCACGGCCGATCCTGGTCGGGCCCTTGATCAGCACATGGGAACCGACCCAGGTGTTGTCACCGATTTCCACCTCGGCTCCAATGACGGAGAAGGGGCCGATTTCCACCCCTTTGCCGATCACCGCAGACTCATGAACGATGGCAGTATCGTGAATGATGGCAGTCTGGTCGATCACGGTTACACCTCGCGCTTTGCACACATCAGTTCGGCGGTACAGACCACTTCACCATCAACGGTAGCAACACCGGTGAACTTGGCAATGCCGCGACGCTCTTTTAAGAACACCACGTCGAGCACCAGCTGATCGCCAGGGCCAACCGGGCGCTTGAAACGAGCGTTATCGATTGAAGCAAAGTAATAGAGTTCGTTGGGGGACGGTTTGCCCACCATGGTAAAGGCCAGGATGCCGGTCGCTTGGGCCATGGCCTCCAGGATCAGCACGCCGGGGAACACCGGCTTGGCCGGGAAGTGGCCTTGAAAGATCGGCTCGTTGAACGAGACGTTCTTGATGGCACGCAAGGTCTTGCGCTCATCGCTGATCTCGTAGCTCTCGACCTTGTCCACCATCAGGAACGGATAACGGTGGGGCAGCAGATCCATGATTTCCTGGATGCCCAGGCTCTTCTTTTCAGTAGTCAAAACAGTACCCT
This sequence comes from Aeromonas sp. sif2416, assembly GCF_019218665.1. Taxonomy (NCBI): domain Bacteria; kingdom Pseudomonadati; phylum Pseudomonadota; class Gammaproteobacteria; order Aeromonadales; family Aeromonadaceae; genus Aeromonas; species Aeromonas sp. sif2416. Next base: position 66,320 of record NZ_JAHUXC010000001.1, on the reverse strand, counting down.
ATACCAATCGTGATTATTCTTGACCCAGCTTTTTCTCAAGTCGGTTCAACCGCTTGTGCATCTCTTCGATACGCATCACCCGGGCGGCGGTCTTGCGCCACTCTTTATTGGATTGCAGGGGGATGCCGGAAGAGTAGATACCGGGCTCGGTAATGGGTCGCATCACCATGGCCATACCTGTGATGGTGGCCTGGTCGCAGATCTCCATGTGCCCGTTAAAGACGGAGGCGCCGCCAATGATACAATATTTGCCGACCTTGAGACTACCGGCCATCGTGGTCGCACCCGCGATGGCTGTGCCATAACCAATCTCGACGTTGTGGGCGATCTGGCACTGGTTGTCGATGATGACATTATCCGCGATGCGGGTATCTTCCAGCGCACCCCGGTCTATGGTGGTACAGGCTCCGATCTCGACCCGGTTGCCAATGGTCACGCCACCGAGCTGGGGGATCTTGATCCACTCGCCACGTTCGTTGGCATAACCGAAGCCGTCGGCCCCGATCACAGTGCCGGCTTGCACCAGACAGTCTGTGCCCAGGGTCACGTTGTGATAGAGGGTGACGTTGGCCCACAACCGGGAGCGCGCTCCCAGTCGGGTATGCTTGCCAACGAAACAACCCGGGCCAATGCGCACGTCATCCCCCAGCACGACGCCGGATTCGATGACCGCATTGGCGCCGATGGCCACTCTCTCGCCCAGTTGCACGTCCGCCGCAATGACGGCACTCGGATGGATATCCGTGGCCGGCTGCGGGGTGGTGTCCAGCAGTTGGGCTACCCGGGCAAACCCCACATAGGGGTCTTTGAGCACCAGAGCATTGGTGGGACAAAATGGCAAATCCGCCTCTGTAATGAGCACGGCCGTGGCCTTGCTCTGCTCCAGATAATGCCGGTATTTTTGATTGGACAGGAAGGCAATGTCACCCTCCCCGGCCTTTTCCAGTGTCGCTACCTTGCGGATTTCCTGGGTCCCATCGCCATGGACCTGGGCCCCCAGTTGCTGGGCCAGCTGTGCGAGAGTGAATGCCATCAATTAGTTGCTCTTGCTTACCTGAGAAATAACCTGGGAAGAGATGTCCAGCTTGCTGGCGGCATAAGGCGCGGCATTGCGCTCCAGCACCAGATCATAACCATTGCTCTTGGCGATGGAATCGATGGCAGCCTGGACCTTGGTCAGGATCTTGTTGCGCTCTTCCGCCTGGCGACGGCCGTTGTCTTTCTCAAACGCCTGACGCTTCTGGTTGAACTCCATCTGCAGCTTGGCCAGCTTCTCCTGGTTCTGCTTCTTCTGCTCGTTGCTCATGAAGGCTTCGTCCTTCTTGAACTTCTCGACCAGTGCCTGACCGTCGGATTCCAGCTTCTGCAGCTCGCGCATGCGCGGCTCGAACTCGCCCTTCAGCTTCTTGGCCACGGCTTCACGCTGGGGCAGCTTTTGGAAGACTTCGCCCATGTCAACCACGGCGATCTTGGTCTCAGCCCAGGCGGAGCCCATACCGGCAGCCATCAGTGCAAAACTCAAACCAGCTACTTTCAACGCTTTATTCACACTTACTCCTTGGTCCCTCGGTCGAGGGCTACCTGATTTAACTGATTGTGCAAGCAGTCCTTGGGACCGGCTTGTTACCTGGTGAGGCACGCAAGCTGCGCGTCCCATCATTGAATACCCCCACCGAGGTGGGGGAGCGTCCGCCCTCTTTAGAAGGTACGGCCGATGTTGAAGGAGAATACTTCAGTATCATCCCCTTCGTATTTCTTGAGCGGCTGAGCCAGCACGAATACCAGCGGGCCCATGGGAGAGAGCCACTGCAGCGACAGACCGGCCGACACCCGGATATTGCTGGGGTCGGAGTAATCCATCAGGTAGTTACAGCCGCTGAAGCAGCGGTTCTGGTACTGCTCATAGTTGAAGGTGGTATCCCACACGCTGCCGGCATCGATGAAGAAGCTGGTCCGCAGCTGGGGCTGATAGCTTTCGGAGGCGAAGGGCGTCGGCACTATCATCTCAAGGGAGGCGACCGCCAGGGCGTTGCCCCCCACCGAGCTGTCGGTGCCCTGGATCACGTCGTTACCACCCAGGTTGTAGTAATAGAGCGCCTTCGGACCCACGGTGTTGCTCTTGAAGCCACGCAGGGTATCGAAACCACCGGCATAGTAGTTCTCGAAGAACGGCAGCACGTGGTCATAGTCACCGTTGCTGCCGTAACCGTTACCGTAAGAGGCGCGGGCCTTGGCCAGCATGACCCATTGGTGGTCCGCATCGAACGGGAAGTAGTGGGCATCTTCGGCGTTCAGCTTGAAGTACTGCAGATCCATGCCAGGCAAAGTCACCTTAGCGTTGACACGCTGACGGTCACCGGCGGTCGGGAACTGGCCCTTGTTGAGGGTAGAGCGGGTCCAGCCGGCGGTGACGTCGACGGTGTTGAACACCATGCGGTTGTCACCATCCAGGTTGCCGCTGTACACCTTCCAGAACTCATCCACCTGCACATAGGGGTTGGGCTGGGACAGCTTGTTGTTCTCGTAGCCGAGGCTGAAGTCGAGACGGTTGTTCTCGTTGACCGGGAAGCCACTGGAGAGGCGGAAGCCGATGGTGGTGTTCTCGTAGTCAACGATGTTGGCATCGGCCGCGCTGAACTCGTTGTAATAGAGTCGGCCACCCAGGCTGACACCGTCGACGGTGAAGTAGGGATCGTTGTAGCTGAGATCGATGTTCTTCGAGTAGTCGTTGGTGCTGGCGTTGATACCGATCTTCTTGCCGGTACCCATGAAGTTGTCCTGCTGCAGGCCCGCCTGCAGACTCAGACCCGATTCGGTACCGTAACCGATACCCGCGTTGATGGAGCCGGCCGGCTGCTCCTTGACCTTGAAGTCGAGATCGACCTGATCATCGCTGCCCGGCACCCGCTTGGTGTCCACTTCCGCGCTCTCGAAGAAGCCGAGGCGGTTGAGACGGGTCTTGGACTGTTCAACGTTGTCGGAGGAGAGCCAGGTGCCTTCCATCTGACGCATCTCGCGTCGCAGCACTTCGTCCTGGGTGGTGACGTTGCCGCTGAAGTTGATGTTGCGCACGTAAACCCGGGGGCCCGGCTCGATGTTGACGATCAGCTCCACTTCCTTGGTCTCGTCGTTGACCTGCGGGAAGGTGGTCACCTTGGGATAGGCGTAGCCGTAACGACCGAGGAACTTGGAGAGCACCTCTTCGGTGTGGGTCACCTGGCTGGCGGAGTAGACGCTGCCCGCCTCGATGGGGATGAGCCCCTTCATCTCGCTGCCGCGATCGATGAGATCGCCCTTGACCTGGATGCCGGAGACCTTGTACTGATCCCCTTCCTTGATGTTCAGGGTGACGTAGACGCCCTTCTTGTCCGGGGTCATGGAGACCTGAGTCGACTCCTGCTGGAAGCGGATGTAGCCACGGTCCATGTAGTAGGAGCGCAGCACTTCGATGTCGCCGGCCAGCTTCTGCTTCTGATAGCGCTGATCGCCGGTGAAGTTCCACCAGGGCACGTCGTCCTTGAGGGAGAGCTGGGCCAGCAGTTTCTCTTCCGGGAACACCTGGTTGCCGACGATGTTGATCTGCTGGATCTTGGCCGCTTCCCCTTCCACGAAGGTGAACTTGAGATCGACCCGGTTACGGGGCAAGGGGGTGACGATGGCCTTGACCTTGGCGGAGTATTTACCCACGCCGTAGTAGAAGTCTTCCAGCCCCTTCTCGAGGGAGCTCAGCACGGTACGATCCAGCGGATCGCCCACCCGGATGCCGGAGGACTCCAGGCTCTGGGTCAGCTGCTCTTCCTTGATGTCCTTGTTACCGGAGAACTCGATGCTGGAGATGGTCGGGCGCTCCTTCACCACGACTTGCAGCACCTGGCCGTCACGATAGACTTTGACGTCCTCGAAGTTACCCGAGGCATACAGCTTCTTGATGGCGTTGGCCAGGGCCACCGAGTCCACGGAGTCACCGACCCGGACCGGCAGATTCAACAGGGCGGCGCCCAGGGTCACCCGCTGCAGACCCTCGACCTGAATGTCTTGCACCACAAAAGAGGCAGGGGCCGCCTGAGCCAGGAAGCTGGCTCCCAGCAGGCAACTCAACACCAATGCTTTTTTAACAGCCATTTTGTTCTTATGTGTCCTTGTTGATGCTCTAGCCTCAGAGGCGAGCGAAATCATTAAACAGCGCAATGCCCATCAGTAACATCAGAATGGCGGCGCCTATCCTGAACCCAACTTCCTGAATTTTTTCTGGTACCGGCTTGCCGGTGACTGCCTCGATGAGGAAGTAGACCAAGTGGCCTCCATCCAGCACCGGCAGGGGAAACAGGTTGATGATCCCCAGGTTGACGCTGATCAACGCCAGGAAACCGAGGAAATAGACCAACCCGTAATCGGCGCTGCTGCCGGCCCCCTTGGCGATGGAGATGGGGCCGCTCAGATTGTCCAACGAGACGATGCCGCCGATCAGCTTGCCGATCATGTCAAAGGTCAGCGTGATCAGGCTCCAGGTCTTCTGGACCCCATGCCACAGGGCTTGCAAAGGCCCATACTGTAACAGAACTCGATACTCATCCGGTAATGGAACCAGTTGCGGCGACAGGCCGACGAAACCGACCAGCTGGCCCCGTACTTTTTTCACGTCCGGCAGCAGGGTCAGGGTCAACTCATTCCCCCCGCGCTCCACCATTACCTGCAGTGGCTGCTCCGGCGATTGCTGTACCCGCTCGACGAACTGGGTCCATTCGGTGATCTCCTGCTCGCCGACCCGCTTGATGCGATCCCCCACCTGCATGCCGGCTTTCTCGCTGGCGCTCTTGGGCACGATGGCCTCGACCACCGGGAGCACCTTGCCACCGAGCGGCACTATCCCCAGGCTGCCGATGGGAGACTCTTTGTCCGGATCGAAGGTCCAGCTCTCCAGCATCAGCGTCTTGTCGATCCCATAGCTGGTGTCCGCCGCCTTCAACTTGAGCTGTACCGACTTGTCCCCCAGATGGCTGATGAGGGCGTAGGTCACGCTCTCCCAGTCTCCGGTCTCCTCATCGCCGACCCCGACGATCTCCATGCCCGGCGCTATGCCGGCCTGGGCCACGATGGAGGCGGGACGCACCTCGCCGATCACCGGCTTGACGCTGGGCACACCTATCATGAACATCAGCCAGAAGGCGAACAGGGCGAACACGAAGTTCGCCATGGGACCGGCCGCGACGATCGCCATCCGCGCCCAGACGCTCTTGTGATTGAAGGCCTGCGCCTCCTCCCCCGGTTTGAGTTCATCGACCCGACCGTCCAGCATCTTGACGTAGCCACCCAGCGGGATCAGGGCCAGCACGTACTCGGTGCCGTCCTTGCCGACACGGCGCCAGATCGCCTTGCCAAAGCCGATGGAGAAGCGCTCCACCTTGACGCCACAGCGGCGGGCCACCCAGAAGTGGCCGAACTCATGCACCGCCACCAGCAGCCCGAGGGCGACGATGAAGGCACCGATATTCCACAGTACGCCGCCCATCAGCCGATCACCTCGTGCTCATCGCCAACAGGGCGCCCGAGGGCGTTGTCATTCCACAGTACAACACCCATCAGTGGTTGATCCCGAGGTCATACCCGAGGGCGTAGAGAGGGGCCTCTGGCCAGCACAGTCCGTTCATCGAGCAAGCTCCTCTATCAGTTGGTGGGCACGGACACGCGCCGTGCCATCCAGTGCAATCAAATCGTCAAGCGATGTTACGGCAGAACTGCCCAGCGCCGCCATGATGGACTCGTTGACTCTGGCAATATCCATAAATCCAATCCGCTCTGCAAGAAAAGCCGCGACGCTCTCTTCATTGGCGGCATTGAGCGAGGTGGTCGCCGCCTGTCCTTGCTGGCAGGCCGCCATGGCCAGCGCCAGGCAGGGATAGCGTTCGTAGTCGGGACGGATAAAGCTGAACTCTCCGACACTGAAGAAATCCAAAGGTTCCACCCCAGATTCTACCCTGCCCGGATAGGCCAGGGCGTGGGCGATGGGGGTACACATGTCGGGGTTGCCGAGCTGGGCCAGCACTGAGCCATCCTTGTACTGCACCATGGAGTGGATGACCGACTGGGGATGGATCACCACCTGGATCTGCTCAGGGAGGGCATTGAACAGCCAGCGCGCCTCTATGTACTCCAGCCCCTTGTTGATCATGGTGGCAGAGTCCACCGAGATCTTGGCCCCCATGGACCAGTTGGGGTGCGCGATCGCCTGGGCTGGCGTGACCTTGCCCAGCGCGTTGATATCGGTATAGCGGAAGGGGCCGCCCGAGCCGGTCAGCAGGATCTTGCTGATGCCCGCCCCCGCCAGATCGCAGAAGCCGGGTTGGCGCTGAATGGCCTCCGGCAGGCACTGGAAGATGGCGTTGTGTTCGCTGTCGATGGGCAGCAACTCGGCCCCATGGTGGCGAACCGCCTCCATGAAGAAGGCTCCGGACATCACCAGCGCCTCCTTGTTGGCCAGCAGGATCCGCTTGCCGGCACGCACGGCCGCCATGGTGGGGGCCAGCCCTGCGGCCCCGACGATGGCGGCCATCACGCTGTGGGCATCCGGGTGAGCGGCGACCTCGCACAGGGCCGCCTGACCGGCCAGCACCCGGGTGGCGCTGCCGTGGGTCCTGAGCCGCTCGGCCAGCTCGCGGGCCGCGGTCTCATCTACCATCACGGCGAAACGGGGGGAGAATTCGAGACAATCGCGCAGCATGGCATCCACGCTGCGGGCAGCCGTCAGCGCCAGCACCTGCCAGCGGCCCGGATTCTGCCGCAGTACCCTGAGGGTGCTCTGACCGATGGAGCCGGACGCTCCCAGGATCACCAGTGAGTTGTGCATCAAGACTCCTGAACGAGTAACAGACCGATGGAGCCAGCGGCCCTCGATATCATCAGAAAGTTATGCATCAAAACCCCTGACCGAGTAACAGATAGCTGAGCAGGAAGACCGGCAGGGCCGCCGTCAGGCTGTCGATGCGATCGAGGATGCCACCGTGGCCCGGCAGCAGGGTGCCGGAATCCTTGATGCCCGCCTCCCGTTTGAACATGCTCTCGGTGAGATCGCCGAGCACGGAGGCCAGCACCGCCAGCAGGGAGCACAGCAGCACGACCCCCATCTTGGCGGGCACGAGGCCCATGAACCAGGTTACACCAATCGCCAGCAGGCTGGCGGTAAACAGGCCGCCCAGCATGCCCTCAATGGTTTTGCCCGGACTGACGGCCGGTGCCAGCTTGTGTTTGCCAAACGCCTTGCCGAAGAAATACGCGCCAGAATCTGCCGCCCAGACCAGGCCCATGACGAACAGCAGGATCCAGGCCCCCATCATGGGGTCGTGATAGAAGTTGTAGCCACGGATGGCCACCAGTGACCAGAAGAAGGGCACCAGGGTGACCAGACCAAACAGGGATTTCAGCCAGACGGACTTTTTCCACAGGCTGGCGCTCTGGGGATAGCGCAACACCAACAGCAGGCCCAGCAGCCACCAACTGACCGCAGTCCAGAGCACCCCCATCAACAGAGGATGCAAGTGAGGGATCCAGAGCTGCTCCACCGGCACCCAGAACAGACTGGCCCCGAGCAGCAGACAGAACACCAGCGGCAGCCATTGCTGCGGCTGGGCAGAGACGAAGGCGCTCCACTCGCGGCTAGCCAGCAAGAACACCAGGGCAGCCAGCAGGGCAAAGAATTTCAACGGCAGGAAAAACAGTGCCCCCAAAACCAGGGGTACTAACAGTAATGCGGTAATAATTCGTTGTTTTAGCAAAAGAAACCTCTCTCTTGGGAGCGGGGTTTAGCCGGTCTGGTGCTCGGCGATCAATTCCCGTATCTGTTCACCCGTGCACCCGAAGCGGCGCTCGCGGGTCACGAAGGAGGCAACCGCCTCGCTGAACTCGGCCTCGTTGAAATCGGGCCACAATACCGGGGTAAAATAAAGCTCGGCATAGGCGAGCTGCCATAGCACAAAATTGCTGATGCGATGATCGCCTCCGGTGCGGATCAGCAGATCCACCGGCGGCAGATCGGCCATGCAGACCTGCTGCGCCAACGCAGTCTCATCGACCGCTTCGGCATCCAGCTCACCGGCCGCCACGGCGCGGGCCAGCTTGCGGGCCGCCTGGGCGATGTCCCACTGGCCACCATAGTTGGCGGCGATGTTGAGGGTCAGCCCCTGGTTGTCGGCGGTCAGTGCCTCGGCCTTGGCGATCTTGGCCTGCAGCCGATCGCTGAAACGGGCGGTGTCGCCTATCACCTTGAGCCGAATGCCATTGCTGTGCAACTTCTTCACCTCGCGGCCCAGCACCGTCAGGAACAGCTCCATCAGGGCATTCACCTCCCCTTCCGGGCGCCGCCAGTTCTCGCTGGAGAACGCAAACAGGGTCAGCGCCTCCAGCTGGGCACGGGCGGCAAAGGTCACGGCCTCGCGCACGGACTTCACGCCCGCCTTGTGGCCAAAGACCCGCATCTTGCCACGGTTCTGAGCCCAGCGACCGTTGCCATCCATGATGATGGCGACGTGACGAGGCAAGGACGAGCTGGCGCTATCGCCTAGCGCTGCCAAAAGCGACATTCATTTCTCCCACAAAGACAAAAGCGCCGTGCAGGGGCACTACACGGCGCTCGTAATATACCTGTCGGAGGCTTAGATTTCCATTAGCTCCTTTTCCTTCGCAGCCAGGGCTTCGTCTATCAGCTTGATGAAGGCGTCGGTGAGCTTCTGGATCTCTTCCTGGGCACGACGATCGTCGTCTTCGGAGATCTCTTTGTCCTTGAGCAAGGACTTCAGGTCGGCGTTGGCGTCGCGACGGATGTTGCGCACGGCAACCCGGGCACCTTCGGCTTCGGCGCGGACGATCTTGGTCAGATCGCGGCGACGCTCTTCGGTCAGCGGCGGCAACGGCACGCGCAGAGTCTGACCGTTGCTGGACGGGTTCAGGCCCAGATCCGAGGTCAGGATGGCTTTTTCCACCGCCTGGATCATGGAGCGATCGAAGATGGAGATGGACAGGGTGCGGGCATCTTCTGCCACTACGTTAGCCAACTGTTTCAGAGGAGTGGCTGCACCGTAATACTCCACCTGGATACCGTCGAGCAGGCTCGGGTGAGCGCGGCCGGTACGGATCTTGGACATCTGGGTCTTGAGCGATTCTACGCTCTTGGCCATGCGGTCCTTGGCGTCGTTTTTAATCTCGTTGATCACAGTGGTTTTCCTTTTGACGAGCGAACCCTGAGCAGGTCCGCTTCTGACTTATTTACTGACGTAATGGATAAGAGCGCCTTCCGGCTTGCTGCTACCTTATTTGCTGATGTGATGGATCAGTGTGCCTTCCGGCTCACCCATGACAACGCGGCGCAGGGCACCCGGTTTGTTCATGTTGAACACCCGGATCGGCAAGTCGTGATCACGGGCCAGGGTAAAGGCTGCAAGATCCATCACTTTGAGCTCTTTATCAAGCACTTCGTTGTAGCTGAGCTCATGATACAGCACGGCGTCCGGATTCTTAACCGGATCCTCGTTGAATACACCATCGACCTTGGTGGCCTTGAGCACCACGTCGGCTTCGATCTCGATGCCGCGCAGGCAGGCTGCGGAGTCGGTGGTAAAGAAGGGATTGCCGGTACCGGCAGAGAAGATCACCACCTTGCCGGCACGCAGCTGGCTGATGGCCTCGGCCCAGCTATAGGAGTCGCAGACGCCTTGCAGCGAGATGGCAGACATCAGACGGGCATTCACATAAGCACGATGCAGGGCATCACGCATGGCCAGGCCGTTCATGACGGTCGCCAGCATGCCCATGTGGTCACCCACCACGCGGTTCATGCCCGCCTTGGCAAGACCGGCACCGCGGAACAGGTTGCCGCCGCCGATGACCAGACCGACCTGAACACCCAGCTCAACCAGCTCTTTGATCTCTTGGGCCATCCGTTCCAGCACCGCTGGATCAATGCCAAAACCCTCGGATCCTTGCAGGGCTTCACCACTCAACTTCAGAAGAACACGTCTGTATGCAGGCTTGGGATTGGTACTCATGTCACTGATTCCTGGTCATATAAAGACCGCGACATAAGTCGCGGTCTGGGGAAACGGAAAAACCGGTTCGATTAAGCCTTCTGAGCGGCCGCGATTTGGGCTGCAACTTCAGCCGCGAAATCGGTCTCTTGCTTCTCGATGCCTTCGCCCACTTCGAAACGGGTGAAGGAAACAACGTCAGCGCCTTCTTTCTTCAGCAGCTCGGCAACGGTCATGGAAGGATCTTTCACGAACGGCTGACCAGTCAGGGAAACCTCACCGGTAAACTTCTTCATGCGGCCTTCAACCATCTTCTCGGCGATGTCTTTCGGCTTGCCGGAGTTGATGGCGATGTCGATCTGGATTTCGCGCTCTTTGGCAACGACTTCGGCGGACACGTCTTCCGGCTTGACGAACTGCGGGCTGTTGGCAGCAACGTGCATGGCCAGATCTTTGGCCAGCTCGGCAGTACCACCGATCAGCTTGGTGATAACACCGATACGGGAACCGTGTACGTAGGTGCCCAGGTTGTCACCTTCAACCAGCATCACGCGACGCAGGTTCATGTTCTCACCGATCTTGGCGATCAGGTTGGTGATGGTCAGCTCGATGGACTCACCGTTACCGAAATCGGCGGCCTTCAGGGCGTCAACGTCAGCAATCTTCTGGGTCGCGGCGATGTCGGCGATCTTCTGGCCCATGGCCATGAAGCTGGCATCTTTGGCGACGAAGTCGGTTTCGCTGTTCAGCTCGATCATGGCGGCAATGTTGCCTTCGGTACGGGCAAAGATCACGCCTTCAGCGGCGATACGGCCGGCTTTCTTGGCGGCTTTGGCCTGACCGGATTTGCGCATGTTCTCGATAGCCAGCTCGATGTCACCAGCGGCTTCTTCCAGTGCTTTTTTGCAATCCATCATGCCAGCGGCGGTGCGCTCGCGCAGTTCTTTTACCAGGGCGGCAGTAACGTTAGCCATGTTCAGTATCCTCGGTCTTGATTTGACAAGAAACAGGGGCCACAAGGGCCCCTGCTAACCAATTACATCAGCTTGGTTAATAAGGGCTTTTCAGTCCTTATCAATTACTCAGCTTCAACGAAGCCATCTTGTTCGGCTTGAACAACGATGTCCTGAGCGCGAGCTTCCAGTACGGTGTCAGCAGCAGCATTCAGGTACAGGTTGACGGCACGGATGGCATCGTCGTTACCCGGGATGACGTAATCAACGCCGTCCGGGTTGGAGTTGGTATCAACGATGGAAACGACCGGGATACCCAGGTTGTTGGCTTCTTTGATAGCGATGTGCTCGTGGTCGGCATCGACAACGAACAGAACGTCAGGCAGGCCGCCCATGTTCTTGATACCACCCAGGCTCTTCTCCAGCTTGTCCATTTCGCGAGTACGCATCAGCGCCTCTTTCTTGGTCAGCTTTTCGAAGGTACCGTCTTGGCTCTGGGTTTCCAGATCTTTCAGGCGCTTGATGGACTGACGAACGGTTTTCCAGTTGGTCAGCATGCCGCCCAGCCAGCGGTGGTTAACATAGAACTGGTCGCAACGAATGGCGGCATCTTTTACGGCTTCAGACGCGGCACGCTTGGTACCAACGAACAGTACCTTGCCTTTCTTGGCAGCTACGGAGCTGATGAAGTTCATGGCATCGTCAAACATCGGAACGGTTTTTTCCAAGTTGATGATGTGAACCTTGCTGCGGGCACCGAAGATGTAGGACTTCATTTTCGGGTTCCAGTAACGAGTCTGGTGACCGAAGTGAACGCCGGCTTGCAGCATGTCGCGCATAGAAACTTTAGCCATTTTATACCTCTGTATTGGGGTTAGGCCTCCACACATCCCATGTAACCGACCCCAAAGGGGCACCCCGGTACAGGTGTCGATGTGTGTGTGTTATTGAGTAAGGGTGATGAAATGCAGACGCAAGTTCCCCATTCCGGCGCGCTTTATACCATAACTTTGGTCAGGACACCACCAGCAGCCACGCTAAAAATGGATCCCCAGGAGCGGGAATGCGACCGCTGGCTGACGCTGTGATGACAATCACACTGGAAGTAAACGGAGGTTGGGGATAAAATTTCGCCCTGATTGCAAACGCATCTATTTTTCATTACCTGATTTTAGGTCATCCCAGGATGAGAAGTCAGGCCCCAAGAGAGATCCCATGTCCATCAAAATCAAGACACCGGAAGAGATTGAAAAGATGCGCATTGCCGGCCAGCTGGCTGCCGATGTGCTGGTCATGATCGCCCCCCATGTTAACACCGGCGTGACCACCGACGAGCTAAACACCCTGTGCCACGACTACATCGTCAACGTGCAGCAGGCGGTCCCCGCCCCCCTCAACTACCACGGTTTCCCCAAGTCCATCTGCACCTCGGTGAACGACGTGATCTGCCACGGCATCCCCAACCACAAGAAATTGCGGGAAGGGGACATCATCAACCTGGACATCACCGTCATCAAGGATGGTTACCACGGCGACACCTCCGCCATGTTCATCGTCGGCCAGACCACCCCGCTGCGCCGCCAGCTGTGCAAGGTGGCCCAGGACAGCCTGTACGCTGCCATCAAGCGGGTGCGTCCCGGCATGTGCATCACCGAGATCGGCGCCGTGATCCAGCCCATCGTCGAGCAGGCCGGTTTCTCCGTGGTACGCGACTACTGTGGCCACGGTATCGGCAGCGAGTTCCATGAAGAGCCGCAGATCCTGCACTACCGCAACGGCGGCAAGCTGGAGCTCAAGGCCGGCATGTGCTTCACCATAGAGCCCATGGTCAACAGCAAGAAATACCACTGCCGAGTCAACCCGAAGGATGGCTGGACAGTGACCACCAAGGATGGCGGCGACTCCGCCCAGTGGGAGCACACCCTGCTGGTCACCGACGATGGCTGCGAGGTGCTGACCCTGCGCCCCGACGACACTATCGACCGGTTCTACAAACACGGTTAACATCAAACCCCGGCCCTGCACCGGGGTTTTGTTTTTAGCCGCCCGACCAGAGTGTGAGATGCCATGGATGCCAGCCTGCTTTCCCCCCATCTGTTGCCCGATGATCAGCTCACCCGCGAGAACTGCAAGGAGTACTTGAGCCGCTTCCTTGTCTGGTTGCATGCCCGCTTCGATGCCGGTGACAACATCATCGAACTGGTAGCCACCCGCTCCGAGTACATGGATCAGCTGCTGATCCGGCTGTGGCAGAAATTCGGCTTCGACAAGACGGCACTCACCCTGATCGCGGTGGGCGGCTATGGCCGCGGTGAGCTGCATCCTCACTCCGACATCGACCTGCTCATCCTCTATGAAGGGGAGGAGCTCGATGAGGTGCTGGGGCTGCGCATCGGCGAGTTCATCACCCTGCTGTGGGATCTCAAGCTGGAGGTGGGGCAATCGGTGCGCAACGTGGCCGAGTGCATCGAGCAGGGCCGGGCTGACATCACGGTCGCCACCAACCTCATCGAGGCGCGCTACATCACCGGTCGTCTGGCCGGGTTCGAGCAGTTGCAAGCCGCGACCCATCCTCTGCATTTCTGGCCGAGTGAGGAGTTCTTTCGCGCCAAACGCGAGGAGCAGAGCCTGCGCCATCAGCAGTTCCTCGGCACCGCCTACAAGCTGGAACCCGATCTCAAGAGCAACCCGGGGGGCCTGCGCGACATCCAGACCCTGGCCTGGGTCGCCCGCCGCCACTTCGGCGCCACCACCCTCTATGAGATGACCAGCCACGGCTTCCTGAACCGGGCCGAGTACCGCGAGCTGCTCGACTGCCAGAACTTCCTGTGGAAGGTGCGCTTCGCGCTGCACATGGCCATCAACAAGGGCGACAACCGCCTGCTGTTCGACCGCCAGCGGACCGTGGCCCAGATGCTGGGCTTCGAGGGCGAAGGCAATGGCCCGGTCGAGCAGATGATGAAGCGCTTCTACCAGACGGTGCGGCGGGTCGCCGAGCTCAACGAGATGCTGCTGCAGCTGTTTGACGAAGCCATTCTGGGCAACACCGCCATGGATGTCCGCCGCCTCTGCCCCGAGTTTCAGCTGCGGGGCCGGCTCATCGATGCGGTGGATCCCGAGCTGTTTGGCCGCGATCCCGCCGCCATACTGCGGCTCTTCTACCAGATTGCCCAGCATCCCGACATCGCCGGCATTCACTCCGCCACCCTGCGTCAGCTGCGCGAGGCGCGGCGCACCCTCAGCTGCTGGTTGCAGGACCTGCCCGAGTGTCGCCGCCTGTTCATGGCGCTGCTGCGCCACCCCAATGGCATAGGTCAAGCGCTCACCCTGATGCACAAGTACGGGATCCTCGCGGCCTATCTGCCCCAATGGAACCTCATCGTCGGCCAGATGCAGTTCGACATGTTCCACGCCTACACGGTGGATGAGCACACCCACCGGCTGCTCAAGAACATCCATCGCTTCGCCAATCCGGCCAGCCGTCAGACCCACCCGCTCTGTCACGAGGTGTTCACCCAGCTGCGCAAGCCGGAGCTGCTCAGCATCGCCGCCCTGTTCCACGACATCGCCAAGGGCCGCCGTGGGGATCACTCCGAGCTCGGCGCCGTCGATGCGCTGGAGTTCTGCCAGCTGCACGGCCTGGATCGCTACGAGAGCCGGCTGGTGGCCTGGCTGGTGCGCCACCATCTGCTGATGTCGGTCACCGCCCAGCGGCGCGACATCTACGATCCTGAGGTGGTGGCCGATTTTGCCCAGAAGGTGCGCGACGAGCTGCACCTCGACTTGCTCTACTGCCTGACCGTGGCCGATATCTGCGCCACCAACGATACCCTCTGGAACGACTGGAAGGGCACCCTGCTGCGCGAGCTCTACTTCGCCACCCAGAAGGCCCTGCGCCAGGGGCTGGAGAACCCGCCCGACATGCGGCTCAAGATCCGCGAGAACCAGCGTCAGGCGAAGCAGATCCTGGCACAACGTGAGGTGCCGGAGGAGGCGATCAACGCCTTGTGGAGCGACTTCAAGGCCGACTACTTCCTGCGCCACAACCCGGAGCAGATCGCCTGGCACTGCCGCAAGATCATCGCTCATGGCGACAATCCCGCCCCGCTGGTGATCATCGGCAAGCACCCCACCCGGGGCGGCAGCGAGGTGTTCATCTATTGCCGCGACACCCCGAATCTGTTCGCCACCGTGGCCTCGGCGCTGGATCAGAAGAACCTCAACATCCACGACGCCCAGATCATGAATTCGCGCAGTGATTACGTGCTGGATACCTTCATAGTGCTGGAGCCGACCGGCGATCCCATCAGCCCGAACCGCACCGCCACCATCAGGAAGGCGCTGGAGAAGGCGCTGCAGGAGCCGGGCAAGCTGGTGCTGCGCAACAAGCCACTGTCGCGCCGCCACCGCCAGTTCAGCGTGCCGACCCGGGTGGTGTTCTTGCCCCGCTCCTCACTCCATAAAGGGGAGACCCGCCACACCCTGCTGGAGCTGACGGCGCTGGATACCCCGGGGCTGTTGGCCCGCATCGGCGCCGTGTTCCAGCAGTGCGGCCTCTCCCTGCATGCGGCCAAGATCACCACCATAGGCGAGCGGGTGGAGGATTTCTTCAGCCTCACTACGCTCGAGGGGGAACCTCTGAACCAGGCCGAACAGCAGGCGCTGGAGGAGCGCTTGGTCAATCAGCTCAATCCGCAGGAAGAGGGCGCGGATCAATCGGGAGGCGGCTCCACTGGACACCAATTTTCATGCTGATTTATCAATCAGAACAAGCGCTTGAGCAACCAACGCACAATAAGTCGCCATTCTCCCGAAGAAATCGGCCCGGGCCCTTAAAAACAATTAGAAAAGTGTGATACAACAAACGGAATTATTTAAAGGAAACCTGTCATGACCGAGTTGCAACAGATCATCGAAGCGGCCTTCGAACGCCGTGATTCCATCACTCCCGGCTCCGTCGATGCCGCCACCAAGACCGCCATCCTGCAAGTCATCGAACTGCTGGATTCCGGCAAGGCCCGTGTCGCCGAGAAGATTGCCGGCGAGTGGGTGGTACACCAGTGGTTGAAGAAGGCGGTACTGCTCTACTTCCGCATCAATGACAACGGCATAATCAAGGGTGACGACGCCCAGTATTACGACAAGGTTCCCCTCAAGTTTTCCGACTATACCGCCGAGCAGTTCAAGGCTGCCGGGGTACGCGTGGTGCCGCCGGCGACCGCTCGCAAAGGCTCCTTCATCGCCCCCAATACCGTGCTGATGCCCTCCTACGTCAACATCGGCGCCTTCGTCGATGAAGGCACCATGGTCGACACCTGGGCCACCGTCGGCTCCTGCGCCCAGATCGGCAAGAACGTGCACCTGTCCGGCGGCGTCGGCATCGGTGGCGTACTGGAGCCGCTGCAGGCCAACCCGACCATCATCGAAGACAACTGCTTCATCGGTGCCCGCTCCGAGGTGGTAGAGGGTGTGATCGTGGAGGAAGGCTCCGTCATCTCCATGGGCGTCTTCATCGGCCAGTCCACCCGCATCTATGATCGCGAAACCGGCGAGATCCACTACGGCCGCGTGCCGGCTGGCTCGGTGGTCGTCTCCGGCTCCCTGCCTTCCAAGTGCGGCAAGTACAGCCTGTACGCCGCCGTGATCGTCAAGAAGGTGGATGCCAAGACCCGTGCCAAAGTCGGCATCAACGCCCTGCTGCGTTCCATCGACGAATAAGATGTCGCCGTGCAAAAAAAGGGCGCCTGAGGGCGCCCTTTTTTATTGTTTTGTGCATCATGAATATAGATACCATCAGGATGCTTGGCTTCAACACCCTGCTGCGAGTCATCGATGACTGCCCAGCCGGCGACCCCACAGCAAGGGCCCTTTGGGACCCTTTTGATTTTGGCGCCCCTGTCACAGGCAAGCTACGGTGACTCGGTTAAGATAGATGGGTCAGGATCGTTTCAAATCGAGGAAGCCCGATGTACGAGAATCTAAAGAGCCTGGGGATCCAGGAACCCACCTCAGTGGACAGCTACACCCTGCGCCAGGAGGCCAATCACGACATCCTCAAGATCTACTTCAAGAAGCAGAAGGGCGAGTTCTTCGCCAAGAGTGTCAAGTTCAAGTATCCGCGTCAGCGCAAGACCATACTGATCGATTCGGGCACCCATGAGTACAAGGATGTCACCGAAATCAACGCCAACCTCAAGTACGTGGTGGATGAGCTGGACAACCTGACTCAGGGGGTGCACGTCCAGGCTGACCCTGACATCAAGCAGAAGATATTACGCGATCTGCGCCACCTGGAAAAAGTGGTGCAGAACAAGATAAGCGAGATAGAGCGGGATCTGGAGAAGCTGTAACCCAGACCCGGCAACGGCAAAGGGCGCCCCTCAGGCGCCCTTTTTCTTTGTGCTAAGCGTTGGCGGCGCTCATATCCACCCATGGTATACATCTACCCTGGCAGCCCCTCCCCTGTCGATGTCACCGGCTGAGGGGCTCACACACCACCAGCCTCGGATACACCGCCGAGCGCCCAGCAAAAAGGGAGGCTTGCGCCTCCCTTTTTCAGACTCTGAGTTTCAGGCAACTGTATTAGTTGCTCTTCATCCAGATGTCCATCTCGGTTTTCAGGTTGTCGGACTTGGTACCGAAGATGGCCTGAACACCAGAACCAGCCACGACCACACCGGCAGCGCCCAGTTTCTTCAGACCAGCCTGGTCAACCTTGGACACATCCTTCACACCGACACGCAGACGGGTGATACAGGCATCCAGAGAGGCGATGTTGTCTTTACCACCGAAGGCACCGACCAGGGCGGCAGACATCTCGTCTTTGCTCTGGGCGACGGTTTCTTCAGCCGCTTCGTCTTCACGACCCGGAGTCTTCAGGTTCATGGCACGGATCACCACGGTGAAGACCACATAGTAGAGGACGGCGTAGACCAGACCCAGGCCCACCAGCAACAGCATGTTATCGGCACGGGGTGACTGCACCACGAAGTCGATGAAGCCGTTGGAGAAGGTGTGACCGTGTACGATCCCCAGGGAGTTGGTCAGCACATAGGCCAGACCAGCCAGCAGGGCGTGAATCGCATACAGTACCGGGGCAACGAACAGGAAGGAGAACTCGATAGGCTCGGTGATACCGGTCAGGAAGGAGGTCAGGGCGGCAGAGGCCATGATACCAACGATCTTGGCGCGGTTTTCCGGCTTGGCACAATGCGCAATGGCAAAGGCGGCAGCAGGCAGACCGAACATCTTGAACAGATAGCCACCGGCCAGCTGACCGAAGCCGTTACCGGCGGCGCGGGTAGCGTCGTTGGCGGTCAGGAAGCAGGTCATGATGCCGTGTACGGTTTCACCGGCACCGTTGACACAGGTACCAGCCTGATAGAAGAAGGGTACGTTCCAGATGTGGTGCAGACCGAACGGGATCAGGGAGCGTTCAACCACGCCGTAGATACCGAAGGCCAGTACCGGGTTCTGGTTGGCAGCCCAGTCGGAGAAGGCGGCGATAGCGCCACCCACTGGCGGCCAGATCACGGACAGGATCACACCCAGACCGATGGAAACGAAGCCAGTGATGATGGGCACGGCGCGTTTGCCGGCGAAGAAGCCCAGATACTCTGGCAGCTGGATCTTGTAGAAGCGGTTGAACGCCCAGGCGGCGACACCACCGGCGAGGATACCGCCGAGTACACCGGTATCGATCTTCTCCACACCCATCACAGGTGCCATCACGCTCAAGGTAGCGGTCATGATGCCGTAGCCTACGATGGCAGACAGACCGGATACACCGTCGTTATTGGTAAAGCCAAGTGCCACGCCCACGGCGAACAGCAGGGCCATCTGACCGAATACGGAACCACCGGCTTGCTCCATCAACTGGGAGACAATTTCCGGCAACCAGCTGAAGTGGGCAGCACCCACCCCCAGCAGAATACCTGCAACGGGCAAGACCGATACTGGCAGCATCAGCGCCTTACCGACCTTTTGCAGATTAGAGAAAGCATTTTTTAACATGTGTGCGCTCCTGAATGGATTTTTTTCCGTCAGCGACTCAGTGCAATTTATAGATGACAGCGTTCGTCATCCGCGCTTGCACTGAATACGACTCGGGTTTACTTATTTTGACCAACAGAATATAACCCAGCGCCGCGGGAAATGCCTCCGTCGCGCCGAAGGGAATAATAAATTTGGAGGAGAGATCACAAGATAAATAAATGGGATTTACTGGGGGCAATCGGAATATTACTTCGCACACTCATATTATTACAGCGAGATGAAAAGTGCTGTTTCACATTGTATTTTTATACGTCTCAACAATTCTTAAAGAAACATATTGTAACTCAATGTAACTTATTGCTGTTTTCTATTATCTAGTCTACCGATTAAAGAGGCCTCCAACAAGGGAGGCCTCAAATAAATATTAGCCGATTTAAACGCGGCTATTTAATTCTTCTGTGAGCGTTTGACCGCATCAATAAAGACCGACTTGGCCTTGGTCGAGCCAGCACGTTCTGCCTCGTTCACCAACTGCATCGCCTTGTCGATGTCACCGGCCTTGACCGCCTTCTCGATCTGGCTGTTATAGAAGGTTTCGGTCTCGGTCAGCATGGCTGGAGCCGGCTTGCTGGGGGTCGCTGCGACCACGGCTGTGGTGGCTGCCGTTGCAGCTATGGCAGGCTGGGCCTGGCTCATCGCCACCTTGTCCGAGTACTCGGGCTTGAACACCGCCTCTAGGCCCTGCCCCTTGGCGGTATCAACCACCTCGATCTGCACCAGCCCCCAGGGAGAGTGCGGGATAACGGGATCCTTGATGTCCGGCTCGACAGTCCCGTTCGCACGGGCAAAAGCCTTGGCCGGGTGCAATATGGTGGTGCTGCCCGCCAGCTCATCGGCCGGCGCGTAGACCACCATATAGGTTTCGGTCGCCGGGTTGCCTGGCGTGCTGCGATTGACATGCAGATTGCCTTCAATCCGATCGTTGTTGAGCAGATAGGCCGGCTGGTAAGTGAATGCCGACTCACCCAGCACGCGGGTGACCTTGAACTGGGCATCCAGCATGATCACCTTGGGCACCAGCACCGTCTTGCTCACCTGAGAAGCCACGGTGATGGCCAGGTTGCCGGTGTTGGCCGGTAGACGATAGGCGGCAAAGTAGCTCATCCCCTCGTCAAACTGATAACTGGGCTGCTTGCCATCGATGACCAGCAGCGTGTCGCCTTCCGGCAGAGAAACATAGTTGAATTCGTTGAAGCCCTTGCAGCAGCTGGTGGTCTGAGAGAGCGCCTGCTTGGCTTGATCGGCATTGCTCAGGATGGAGGCGTGCTCCTCTATGGGCACCACCATGCTACCGGAACAACCGGCCAACAGCGCGGTAACCACGGCCGCGATAGACATCTTTACCAGTTTCATTCTTCTTATCTCCATAACCCGGTTGCCAAATCCTGTGAAACAAAACTGCCCCCAAGAGGGGGCAGTGACTAACTTAACTGAAGATACTGCTTACCACCAAGCTTCCGCTTGCACACCAACCTGATAGGTGTCCTTGGAAGTGCCGCCTTCGAAGGAATTCTTGCTGCCGCTGCTATCCGCTTCGGTATCAGCCAGGTAGGAGGCGAACACACGGATTTCCGGACGGGCCCAGAAGCTGGGGCCGGCGGACCAGGCCTGCGCCAGGGTCAGCTTGTAGCCACCATCCTTGTCGCTGCCACCGCTGGTGTAGCTGGTCTTGTCCTTGAAGACACCGCCTTCAAAGATGGTCTTGTTGAAATCATCCCACTTGTACATAGGACGGACGACGGCAGAGAAGGTTTCAGTCTGGTCGTGACCATCCCACATCTCGTTGCCTACCCCGTACACCAGCTGGTGACCCATCTCCCAGGAGTTACCCATCGGGATCACACCGTGGTTGATGATACGGTAGCCATCGGCACCGCTTTTCGCTTCGGCGCCGTACCAGGAGCCGTCACCGTAGAAGGCCATGGTCTTGGAGTAGCCTTCGCTACCATACTGCAGCACGGTCTTGTTGAAGCCACCCAGGATGCCTTGGGTCAGTTCGGCAGTCAGCATGACGCCGTCTTTCATGTTGTCGTTTTTCAGATCTTTCTGGGCTTCGGTCTCGTTGACGATGGCATAGTCAACGCCCAGCTCCAGAGAACCATCCTGCCACAGCGGGATGCCGGCATAACGCAGATCCAGGGTGTTGACGTTCAGATCTTCATTCTTCTGGAACACGCCCGGGCTGGTTTCGGTGTACTGACCGAATACGTCGGCGGCGCTGCGGTCGTTGCGGACCCAGGCGAAGGAGATCTTGCCAGGACCGGCCTGGATGCCTTCGATACCGGCACCGGCACCGGAGATGTTCCAGTAGTAGAAGTCGGAGATATGGATGTCGTGACGTTGGTAGTAACGCTTACCAGCCCACAGAGTCGCTTCCGGTGCAAAGCCCAGCAGGCCCTTGGCCTGGACGTTGAACTGACGCAGCGCAAAATCGGAGTCGCCGTTGCACTGTTTGGCATCGAAGTTACAGACGGTGCCGGTCCCTTCCCAGTCATTGGAACCGTTGGAAGCCATGGCAAACATGGAGTCTACATAGAAAGTTTTGCCGTCCTTGTTGAAAACTTCCTGACCCAGTTGCACTTCGCCATAGGTATCGTTTTCGTTACCCAGACGGCCAACCTTGTTGACGTTGTATTTCACCATGTCCCCGTCGCCGGAAACACCAACACCTGAACGGAAGTAGCCGTGGAAATCAACGGCGAAGGCGGCTTGGGAAGCCAGGGCAGCGGTTACTGCTGCTGCAATCGGGAGCCACTTTGCTTTCATTTTCATTTTTCCTTATTCCCGCTGGGAGTGTGATCCTGATATTCAAGTTCTTATCACCAGAAATCATTTCGGTGATAACCGGGGTCGATTATAAGTAGCGAATTTCGCGACAAACATGAGCTGATTCACAAAACGGCGACAAATCGCGCACCAGAGTCATGACAAGTGAATGAAGGATGTAAAACTAACAATGACAACAACCAATGCATCACCACATCCAGCAATGAAGCAATAAATCACCAATGAAATCGCTTTCAACTATTAATTCGCGATGAGGAATAAGATGAGAACCTTCAATTCCATGACAAAAACATGACTGAAATCGCTTTCAATGCGGAACTTTTAATTTTGTAACTTGTCGCAGTTCTGATGAATAACGGCTTTTTTAGCAGAGTCCGGGTACAGAAAATAACCTGACAAAGTACAGGATATATTTAAGAGAAAGCTTGGCTAAGCCCCAAAATAACTATCCCCCAGCGGCAAGCCGATGGGGGATAAAATAAGAATACTGGACCAAGAGGATTACAGTTTATTTTCCCAGGTTTTCAACCAGGCCATGGCCGCAACTTCGGGCTCATCTTCCACAGTCGCGTCTATCTCCAGACGCGGTACCAGGGCCTCGGCGGCCAGCTCCTGCAACAATCCATCCAACTGGCGACCGGCCCCGCAGAAGTGTTCGTAACTGCTGTCCCCCAAGGCGATGAGGGCATAACGCCACCCTTTCATGTAGGGCGCCCGATCGGCCAGGGCGCTGGCAAAGGGCAGCAGGTTGGGGGGAATGTCGCCCTGCCCGGTGGTCGCACTGATCAGCAGCAAGAAGCGGGAGGCGTCTATGTCCTCCAGCTCGGCTTCGTCGAAGATCCGGCAGACATGGCCCTCGGCTTGCAGATGATCGCTCAGGGTCTCGGCCACCAGCATGGCCGAGCCGTAGACGGTGCCGACCAGGATATCTATCTCGGCCATCAGCGGCTCCTCTGGCGAAGGAGAGGGCCTGGATCTCGCAGGATGTTCTGGGTCTCGGCCCCCGGCAGGTGCGGGGCACACGGGGTGGCTAGCGGGGTATCTCTCTGAACCATAACCTGTTCCTCTGACTGACGTGGCCTACAGCATGCCACAGCCCGGTCAGAGGCAACAGACCGTGGGGATGGCT
The DNA here is from genome assembly GCF_019218665.1 of Aeromonas sp. sif2416. NCBI lineage: Bacteria > Pseudomonadati > Pseudomonadota > Gammaproteobacteria > Aeromonadales > Aeromonadaceae > Aeromonas > Aeromonas sp. sif2416. The sequence continues at coordinate 43,383 of NZ_JAHUXC010000001.1, read as the reverse complement.
AGACCGCGTAGTCGCTCTCGCTGGCAGGCCAGCCCAGCCTGGCAAACAGACCCAGCAACTCTGGTCCGAGCGGAGCCTGGATCCGCATCGGCACCTTGAGCACCGGGTGCTCGAAGCTCAACTTGTGGGCGACCAGCAGCAGCCGCTCACAGCCATAATGCTCGCGGAAGAAGCGATTATGACGACCATCACCGTGGGTGGTATCACCGACGATGGGGTGGAACAGGTGATCCAGGTGGCGACGCAGCTGATGCTTGCGGCCCGTCTTGGGGAAGAGCCGGACCAGGCTGTAACGGCTGGTGGGATGCTTCTTGGAGACCGCATGGGGCAACTCGACCCGGTGCAGGCTGCGAAACGTGGTCACCGCCTCCTGGGCGGGACGATCGGGGTTGCTCATGGCATCGGCGATCTTGTCCAGCTGCTCTTTGAGCGGGTGGTCGATCAGCCCCTGCTCGGGCGCCCAGCCCCGCACCAGCGCCAGATACTCCTTGTGCACCTTGCGGGCGGCAAACGCCTCGGTCAGGGTGCGCGCCACCGCCGGGTCCAGTGCAAACAGCAGCACCCCCGAGGTGGGGCGATCGAGCCGGTGCACGGGGTAGACGTGACGACCGCCGATGAGATCCCGGGTCATCTGCATGGCGAAGCGGGTCTCGGCCTTGTCGAGCCAGCTGCGGTGGACCAGCAGACCGGACGGCTTGTTGACCGCCACCAGCCAGTCATCCTGATAGAGCAGGGTCAGTTTCATTGCTCCACCGCCTTGCCACCTGACAGCAGGTCGTAACAACTTCCGATGAGACGCAGAGGCCCCATGACCCCAGCCAGGGCTTCCTTCTGATAGAGCCGAGTCAGCTTCATTATTGCTCTACCACCTTACCACTCAGCAGCAGATCGAAGCGGCCGATCAGCCGCAGCAGATCGGCGACCTCGGCCAGCTCTTCCTTGTAGACTTCGCTCGCCATGGGATAGAGGGAGACGCTGGTTGGCAGCGGCGCCTGCAACATCACCAGTTGCTCCATGCGCGGGATCAGCACGAACTGCAGCCATTGATCGAAGCTCAGGGTATCGACGCAAAATGGCAGCTCGCTCGCCAGCGCCTCGGCCCCTGGATGCTCGGCTTGCCAGCGATCGAGGCGTTGCAACTCGGCGGTGAGTTCACCCAGCAGGTTGGCTACCAGCAAATATTGATTCATCTCGCTCTCTTCCTCATCACCACATTAACGGCCCACCCACTGCATGACAGAGGGAGATGGCCGAGCTCATCAAAAAGGGGCGCTACTATACACCGCCCCCCCGGCGGCTGCCATGTTGCCATCACGGCTGCGCCCTCACACGCCACCACTGGCTATCTGATGCAGCCTCCTTATAATCGCCGGCATCCTCATTTAAGCCGGACCATCACATGTCTGACATCAATACCCTGACCGAATTTCTGACCCAGGCCGATACCGAGTTCCAGCTGTTCGACATGGGTCGCCAGGTGCGCCCGCTGGCGAGCGATCTCTTCGTGCGCATCGAACAGCAGCAGGAGCCCTACCCCTGGCCGCTGCAGCAGCACGCCTGGCTCGGCGTGCACTTCTTCCAGCCGGCCGAATCCAGACACTACCTCTGGTTCCTCAAGTTCGCGCTCGATGAGCGCGGTCTGCTCATCGGCAGCGGCCCCAAGCACTTCATGGATCAGGTGATCGAGACGCTGGGTTACAAGCTGACCGGCGAGCTGGATGAGGATAAGGCCCAGCGACTGGCCGACAATCCCTACACCTTCCGCCCGGCCGAGGCCAAGATGGCCAGCCTGCACGCCAAGCTGGCCCGCCAGCTGGAGCAGGCCCCTTCCGCCTACTACGACGCCCTCTGTCACTATCTGGCGGCACCGGGTGAAGAGGGCTGGCAGAGCCTGGGGTTGCAAGGCTTCGCCGATCTGGCCGAGCGGCTGCAGGACGAGCGCAATCTGGCGCTGGTGTGCAAGGCGCTGCCGCGACTGCCCCAGGCCCCGCTCTATGGCCTGTGCCAGAGCCTGGAGAACGCCCCGCTGCCGCCGGCGCTGCAAGGCGCGCTGCTCGAGCGTATCGGCAAGGAGCAGGAGTGCGCGGTCCCCAATGCCGAGACCCTGGCCTATCTGTGCCGGGCGCTGGCCTCCTGCCCCGGCAACAAGCTGCGCAGCAACAAGCTGCTGACCCTGCTGCAAACCCAGCCGAGCCCGGCCCTGCTGCTCGCCATCGCCGGCCGCCTCTGGCCCGATCTGCAGTCCCCCGCGCTGCTCAGCCTGTTTCTGGAGCAGCTGGCGCTGCAACAGACCCAGTTCTTCAATCAGCTGTTTGCCGAGCTGGTGACCCTGCCGGCCCTGCGCAATGATATGCTGGCGAGATTGCGAGACCCCGAGCGCAGCGATGCCCTCGGCCAGGCCATAGGCCGGTTGTTCGCCTCGGCATAGCCACAGGCGACGGCTCTGGCCCGCATCGTCAAGGGGCGGGCCAGGGCCCTCATTCATACCTCACAGAAGGAACCCGCTGATGGGAGAAATGCTTGGAATCTTGCTGCTGATTTTCGTCGGGGGGGCCTTCTGGCAACAGCGTCGTCAGGCGGAGCTGGCCTGGCAATACATGCGGCGTTACTGCCAGCATCACGATCTGCAACTGCTGTCGCTGGCCCGCACCCACCGTGCGCTGGGGCACAAGCCTCTGCGCCTGCTGACCTATTACCAGTTCGAGTTCTCCAGCGATGGGGAGAGCCATTACCAGGGCCAGCTCTGCATGCAGGGCTTGCATGTCACCGGGGTCGAGCTGCCCCCTCATCGCCTGCCTTCGTAGCGGCGGTTGGGAGCAATGGTGACGAGGCTGGCTATAATTCTCGACAATCGCCCTCAAGGAGATACGAGATGGAATTGCTGACCCACGACATGTCCGCCCTGTTTGCCCAATTGGGCCTGGCCAATGACGAAATAAGCCTGCACCGCTTCATCCGCGAACACCATCTGGACAACCAGACCCTGCTGCCCGAGGCCACTTTCTGGAATCCTTCCCAGGCGGTGTTTCTGCGCGACGCGCTCTGGAATGACTCCGACTGGTCGGAAGCCATCGACCAGCTGGACGTGATGCTGCGCCAGGCAAACTGAGCGGGCCAGCGTCGGCCCGCTTTCCTGACAGGTGGGGTTTGAGCTCTGTGCCTCAATCACCTCTCAATCGCCCTGGCTTCCCCCCGCCCCCAACAAACTGAGCCGGCGCCCTTCGCTCTGCTTTCCTGAAGGGCAGGCTTTGATTAAGCTCTGTGCCTCCATCCGCAAGCAGCAAGACGGCCGCCAGTCAGGTCGCAGTGAGAAGCCCAGATGTCAGCCCAAGAGATCATCAAGATCGCCAACGAACTGAGTGCCAGGGGGATCACCCCCTCGACCGCCATGGTCAAGGCCCGCCTCAGTCACCCCGTGCCCATGGCCGAGCTGCTCAAGGTGTTGAGCCAATGGAAGCAGCAACCCCAGCCGGCCGAGCCGATTGCGGCCACGCCCCCGGTGGTCGCAGCGCCCCCGGCTGAGGTGGTCAGCCTGCAACAGCTGAGCGAGCAACTCGAGCGGCTCGAGCAGAAGGTCGATCGCCTGACCGCCCTGCTGCTCAAGCAGCCGGACTGAGCGCCGCCATGTACATCCTCGAACTCAGCTTTGAATGCTACCGTGACACCTCCCTCGGCGAAGCCGAGCCGGCCATAGTCAACTACCTCGACATGCTGCGCTACCAGGGGCAGATCCTGGGGCGGGAGTTTCCCACCAGCATGCAGGATGGTCACTTCGTCAGCCGGGTCGTCTGCCCCGAGCAAGACAGCCTGCACCCGGATAATCAGAGCGAGCAGGTCGCGCTGGCCGAACAGGGCCTGCACCAGGCCGGTCTGCTGGCCCCCAAGCTGCATCTGCAAGGGATGGATCTGCTGTCCGACAGCACGGACCCCTGCGGCCAGACTGACGAGCGACCGAGCTGGATGCTGCTCTACACCAGCTTCCTGCACAGCTGCTCACCGCTGCGCTGCGGCGATCATTTCGCCCCCATCCCGCTCTATCGCCTGCCCGCCATCGCCAACGGCGACCACAAGCAGATCATCAAGTGGCAGGAGGACTGGGAGGCCTGCGATCAGCTGCAGATGAACGGCTCCATCGCCGAACACGCGGCGCTGCACGAGATAGGCGAGGTGGGCAGCCGCCTGCAGCGCCGGGGCAGCGATCTTGCCAAACGGCTGGAGGGCTCGAGCGGAATCCCGACCTACTACTACCTCTATCGGGTCGGCGGCCTGAGCAAAGCCGCGGAGCAGGCACGCCCCTGCCCCGGCTGTGGTGGTAACTGGACACTCGAGGCCCCGCTGCACGAGATCTTCGACTTCAAGTGCGATGCCTGCCGGCTGGTCTCCAACCTCTCCTGGGACTTCAAGGATTAGGGGCGCCGGCCAGCAGGGAAACCCCGCGCCGCACCAAACGCCGCACATAGAGAAGGGCCTTGCCAGCTGGCAAGGCCCTTCTCATTCACGCCGACTCAGGGCTTGGGGTCGAGCACTGCCCGCCCTCAGACCCACTTCAGTACGGCAGGGTCTCCAGCCGGGTGAGGAACGCCGGCAACGAGGGGGCCAGCGACAGGCGGCGGCCGGAGTCGAGCCATTCCAGCCACACCTGGCCGCTCTCGTTATCCAGCGAGATCAGCGTCATCTCGTTGCGGGTGGTGGCGATGAACAGCGACGGCGAGCGTTTCAACTTGCGCAGCATCAGCAGGTGACCGATGAGGTTCTCCCTGAGCAAGTCCAGATCCGCCTCGTTCCACGGCAGGATCAACTCGATGCGCAGCCCCTTGTAGGAGCAGGGGATGGGGCGGCTGAACCAGTGGCCGAACAGGGCGAGGGCGGCGGGGTGCAGCACCAGCTCCAGCGCCTCGCTCATGGCGGTGAAATCTGCCGGTGTGTCGCGTTGCACCGGGCGCCAGGCCACCCTCCCCTCCTTGGGTTCATCCAGCTCACAGGGCGAGCGCCATTGCGGCTCCCACTCGCACAGGGGCAGGCCCCGCCTCGCCTCGCCATCGCGCTGCCAGCGTAAAAAAAACTGCTCCAGGGCAGACAAGACTTGATCCGACATCGATATTCCCCACAATAGCGGCCAAGGATAGCCGCAATAAAATGACCGCAAAAGCCGGTCATTGCACCATCAAACCGTTGAGCAAACAAGCATGAGCAAACAAGAGAGATACGCGGGCGCCAGCGCGCTGCAGGGCCTGAGCCTGGGCCAGCAGTCGGCCTACATCAGCCAGTACGCCCCTGAGCTGTTGCAACCCGTGCCACGCAGCCTGAACCGCGACGACCTGGGCCTGGGCGAGACCCTGCCCTTCCAGGGTTGCGACGTCTGGACCCTGTACGAGCTCTCCTGGCTCAATGCCAAAGGCAAGCCCATGGTGGCGCTCGGCGAGGTGGCCGTGCCCGCCACCAGCCCGAACCTCATCGAATCCAAGTCGTTCAAGCTCTACCTCAACTCCTTCAACCAGACCCGCTGCGACTCGCTGGCGGCGGTGCAGGCCCTGCTGGTCAAGGATCTGAGCGCCTGCGCCGGCAGCGAGGTGAGCGTCACCCTGTTCCCGCTCGATCAGGCGCCCCATCAGATAGCGGCGCTGCCGGGGGAGTGTATCGACGAGCAGGACATCGAGATCGACGGCTACGAGTTCGACCAGACCCTGCTGCAGGGCGCGGCGGGCACTGACATCGTCGAAGAGACGCTGCACAGCCATCTGCTCAAGTCCAACTGCCTGGTCACCCGCCAGCCGGACTGGGGATCCCTGGTGATCCACTACCGCGGCCCGCGCCTCGATCGGGAAAAACTCTTGCGCTATCTCATCTCGTTCCGCCAGCACAACGAGTTCCACGAGCAGTGCATCGAGCGCATCTTCATCGATCTCAAGCACTTCTGCGGCCCGAGCCAGCTGACCGTCTATGCCCGTTATACCCGCCGCGGCGGGCTGGACATCAACCCCTTCCGCAGCGACTGGGAGCGGGTGCCCGCCAACCTGCGCCTCATCCGCCAGTAACCGCGGGACGCGGCTGACGGGCGGGGCCCGGCGGCCCGTCGCGCAAGCCATCAGTAAACTCTGGACGCACAGGGGGGGCTTGGATAACATGCCTGCACCCCTGTGCTGCTCTCAATCCAATGAATCAACTGTTTTTTCTGGCAATGATGATGTCCTCCCTGTCGGCTCCGGATCTGGATCTGGCCAAGGAGCAGTTGTCTATCGATCTGCAACAGGCCCAGACCCTGGTGCTGACCGATCCCGCCAGATGTGTCCAGATTGCCTCCTCCTTCCTCGAACGCACAGCCAATAATCCCAAGCAAATCATCAGTAACCGCCAGGAATACGGCTATCGGGAACCCATGCTGAGCTATGGCACGGCCACCCAGGCCACCGGAGCCCATCTGCTCAAGGGCGAGTGCCTGCAGCAACTGGGGCAGTTCAGGCTGGCCCAGGAATCCCTCGATCAGGCCATCGCCATGGCCGAGAAGGAGCAGCAGTTCGAGCTGCAGGCCCACGGTCTCTACCTCAAGGTCCGCAGCCGGAACCAGCAGGAGAGATCCCATGGCGCCGGCGCCATCCTGCTCGATGAACTGGACAAGTTGCTGGCCAACCCCGGCCTCAAGGAGAGCCAGCTGCAGGTCTATAGCCGGCTGTTGCACGTCAACGCCAGCATAGAAGGGCAGCAGTTCGATCTGGCCAAGCGCCAGCTGAGCGAGGCCCACCAATGGGCGGAGCAGGCCAAGAATCCCCTGGCCATGGCCTGGGTCAGTGCCGTGGGGGGAGATCTCTACCACGCACTCGGACAACCCCAGCTGGCCCTCGGTGACTACATCGATGCCCAGCAGCAGGCCAAGAGCCTGCAGGATCCGCTGTTCCTCGGCCTGCTGTCGAACCAGGTCGTCAACCTCTATCAGGAGGAGCAGGAGCCGCAGAAGGCGCTGCAATATGCCAATGAGGCCGCCAACTACTTCCACGCGCTCGGCAACCCCTCCCTGCTGAGCGATGCGCTGATCGTGCTCGCCCGCCTCAACCGCGATCAGGGCGAGATGAACATGGCGCTGGTCTATTTCTTCAACGCGCTGGACCTGCTCGACGAGAACAACAGCCGCACCCGCATCGCCCACCTCAAGTTCGAGATCGGCAAGACCTATCTGCAGACCGGCAACCTGACCCTGGCCCGCAACTACCTCAACGCGGCGCGCCAGTCCCACGAGATGGGAGATGACAAGGAGTCGCTGATCGACACCCTGCTGCTGCTCGGGGAGCTGCACCTCAAGCAGAAGGAGGCGGGGATCGCCATACTGCAGCTGGAAAACGCCCTGACCCTGGCCAACCGGCTCGGGGACATCCGCCGCCAGTTCGAGATCTTCCGCCTGCTCTCCATCGCCTACGAGCAGAAGGGCTACCTCAAACAGGCCCTCGACAGCTACAAGAATTATCACCAGCGCAGCGAGTTGGTGCGCCAGCAGCAGCTCGATCTGGAGCAGGAAGCTGTCCGTGACAACTATGCCCAGGTGGAGCGCGTACAGCAGGTCAAGGAGCTGGAGCAGCGCCTCGACGTCAGCCAGCATCAGCAGGAGCGCTATCTCTGGTCCAGCGTCAGCACCGGCCTGCTGCTGGCCCTGTTTATCTACCTGTTCTTCACGCTCTGGCTCAAGCTGCGGGTCGCCCGCCTCAATGCCAGGCAACTGGGAGAGGCTCTGCTGATCGAGCCGCGCAGCGGCCTGGCCAACTGGCAGCGGCTGATGAGCCGCTGGCCGCGGGAGATGGCCAAGCGCCAGCAGAAATCCGAGCGCTGGTATCTGAGCGAGCAGCCCACCAGCGAGTTTGACGACAAGCTGCACTACCTGCTGTTTCGGGTGCCCTTCCTGGTCAACAGCCTGGAGCGGCACGGCTATCAGGTCAGCCGCGAGATAGAGCAGGCCTTCGGCCACTACATCAACCGGCTGACCCCCCAGGATGGCCGCATCTACGATCTGCGCGAGGGCCACCTGCTGTATGTGGTGCCGCAGCGCCACGTGGCCCAGCTGCATCAGCTGGCGCAGGAGCTGCTCGATACCCTGGCCGCCTTCCCCTGTGACTACCCGCTGGATCGCCACATCAGCCTCGGCATCGTCAGCCACCCCTTCCTGCCTAAGGCGGCGACCGCCCTCGACCACCATGGCCTGTTCGACCTCTGCTATCTGGCGCTGTCAGGGGCCATGCAGCTCAGTGAAAAACACCGCCAAAGCGTCTGGTTGGAGCTGGCCGCCATCGATTGCCAACAGGCCGCGTTTTTTAATGGCGATGTGTGGCAATGCTGCTTGATGGCAATTGACAAGGGACTGGTAAAAGTAAATTCTTCTCATGAAAAGCAATGGGTTAATTGGCTTCAGCTTTCACGGACGAAAGTGCCGGACAACCCATGACATTAGGTACTCAACGGGGTCTTTCATTGGCTTACTGTTGCTGGACGATACAAAAACGATAATGAACAGGGCGACCTGAATAATGAATGACATCGCTGCCGTAACAGGACAACTGGCAAGACTCAGGGAATCCCTCCAGCAGAAACAGCAGGAGCTCGATGGCATGGCCACGTTCTCCGATGCCGAGCGCACCCGCGGCATCCAGTTCATCGGCAAGCTGATGCAGGCCTGCCGCGGTCACGATCGTGAACTGGACAACCGGCTCGCCAAGCTCAAGCAGAAACTCGATGGCAATCCCCCGCTCTCGTCGCTGGATGGGGATCTGGCCGCCATCGAGAAGCTGCTGCAGCAACACGGCAGCGCGCTGGAGGAGTCCATTAGCCTGACCCAGGCCACCATAGAACTGGGCAGCAAGCAGCTCAAGTCCATCAAGGGCTTCCCGGAAGAGACCCGCCGCTCGCTCAAGGAGTTCCTCGCGAGCCCCGAAGGCTATGGCATCGGCGATCACCAGAAGAAGGTGGTCCGTCTGCTGGAGTTCTACCAGCAGGCCATCAAGATCCAGCTGCTGCCGACCCAGCCGCTGCTCACCCCCACCCAGGGGGCGGCCACCGATCTGGCGGCGCCCGGCCCCATGGATCCCTTCGATGTGAAGGCCCACGCCCAGATTGCCGACGAGTTGCAGCGGCTCATCACCGAGCTCGACTTCGCCGGCGCCGTGGGCGAGAGCCTGGCGGACATCCGCCGCCAGCTGCTGGGGGGCATCACGCCGCCGCTGCTGGCCGAGATCTGCCTGCAGATCATCGAGCTCATCATCGAGGGCACCAGGGAGGAGCGTAAGTCCTCCCAGGCCTTCCTCAGCACCCTCAACGAGAGCCTGTCGGCGGTCCATTTCAGCTTCACCGAATCCCTCGACGAGGGTCGGGCGCTGCAAAATGCCACCCTGCTCAGCGGCCAGGCGCTCGATCGGGAGCTGGAGGCCATCGATCACACCCTGGCCAGGCACGACTCCCCCATGGAGCTCAAGGGCGCCATCGCCAGCCACCTGGACACCATTCGCCACCTGCAGCAGGACAGGGAAACCATGGCCAGCCGTGAGCGCCATCTGCTCACCCACCTGTCCAACATGGAAGCCAAGCTGCGGCTGATGAAGGAGGAGACCGCCGAGTACAAGAAGCGGCTCACCATCCAGAAACACAAGCTGTTCCTCGACAGCCTGACCCAGGTCCACAACCGGGCGGCGCTCGACGAGCGGCTCGAACTGGAATATAAGCGCTGGCTGCGTTACAGCACCCCGCTGTGCCTGGCCATCATCGACATCGATCACTTCAAGAACATCAACGACAACTACGGCCACATGGCCGGTGACAAGGCCCTGAAGGTGGTCGCCAAGGCCCTGCAGAGCGCCTTGCGTGATACCGATTTCATCGCCCGCTTCGGCGGAGAGGAGTTCGTGGTGCTGCTGCCGAACATCAACCCGGACAAGTACCAGAAGCCGCTGGAGAACCTGCGCCAGACCATCAAGAGCATCCCGTTCCGGTTCAGGGACGCCAGGGTCGAGATCACCATCTCCATCGGCGCCACCCTGTTTCGCGAGGGGGATCACACCACTGATGCGTTCGAGCGGGCCGACAAGGCGCTCTACAGCTCCAAAAATCTGGGGCGGGATCAGGTCAATCTGGCCTGAACCCGGCCTGACCGCTGGCTAAAAAACCGGCAAACGCACTCCCGCCCTATTCCCCTGCCCCACCGCTTGCCTCTACTATCGAAATCGAGGGATGTCACGGCATCCCGTTTTCTCCCCAGGGAAAGCACAACGATAACAAGACGAGTGAAGGGGAACTTATGATTACGCACATCAATCCTGTCGGCAGCATGGACTTGCTGTCCCAACTCGAGGTGGATCGCCTCAAGCAGACCGCCTCCAGCGATATCTATCAACTGTTTCGCAACTGCTCGCTGGCGGTGCTCAACTCCGGCAGCCACACCGACAGCTCCAAAGAGATACTGGAGCGCTTCAAGTCTTTCGACATTCATGTGATCCGGCGCGAGCGCGGGGTCAAACTCGAGCTGTTCAATGCGCCCGAGCACGCCTTCGTCGATGGCGAGATCATCCGCGGCATCCAGGAGCATCTGTTCTCCGTGCTGCGGGACATCCTCTACGTCTCGGCCCAGCTGGAGTCGAACCGCCAGGTCAATCTGACCAACGCCACCCACCTCTCCAACCTGGTGTTCGCCATACTGCGCAACGCCAAGGCGATCCTGCCGGGGGCGGATCCCAACCTGGTAGTGTGCTGGGGCGGCCACTCCATCAACGAGATCGAATACCAGTACACCCGCTCGGTGGGCAGTGAGCTGGGGCTGCGCGAGCTGAACATCTGCACCGGCTGCGGCCCGGGCGCCATGGAAGGGCCCATGAAGGGGGCCGCCGTCGGCCACGCCAAGCAGCGGGTACGCAACGGCCGCTATGTCGGCCTCACCGAACCGTCCATCATCGCCGCCGAGCCGCCCAACCCCATCGTCAACGAGCTGGTGATCCTGCCGGACATCGAGAAGCGGCTGGAGGCCTTCGTGCGCCTGGGCCACGGCATCATCATCTTCCCCGGTGGGGTCGGTACCGCCGAGGAGCTGCTCTACCTGCTCGGCATCATGATGCACCCGGCCAACGAGCGCCAACCCATCCCCATCATACTGACCGGTCCCAAGGAGAGTGCCGACTACTTCCGCGCCATCGACGACTTCGTCAAGGCGACCCTGGGGGAACCGGCCACCCGCCTCTACCGGATCATCATCGGCGATGCGCCCGAGGTGGCCCGTGTCATGAAGGAGGCCATGCCCAAGATCCGCGAATACCGCAAGTCGGTCGGCGATGCCTACTCCTTCAACTGGTCCTTGCGGATCGAGCCGGAGTTCCAGCTGCCATTCGAGCCGGATCACGCCAGCATGGCCAGCCTGGATCTGCACCGCAACCAGCCACCCCAGCTGCTGGCTGCCAACCTGCGCCGCGCCTTCTCCGGCATAGTCGCCGGCAACGTGAAGGAAGGGGGCATCCGCGCCATCGAGAAGAAGGGCCCCTTCAAGCTGCACGGTGACAAGGAGCTGATGCACCTGATGGACCGGCTGCTGGAGAGTTTCGTCAGACAGCAACGGATGAAGCTGCCCGGCAGCCAATACATCCCCTGCTACGAGATAGTGAAGTAAGCGGCGAGATGAGGGCACTGCGCCGGTCATGACAGTAGGGGCACCCGGGTGCCCCTCTCTCGTTGACAGCAAGACCCCAGCACATGAAGGGCTACCATGACGCCCGTCCCTTGTTACAATGGGCCGTCCCGACTTCCAAGAGCGCCCCATGTCAAACCTCAGGCCACACCTGCTCATCATCGATGCCCTCAACCTCATCCGTCGTCTGCATGCGGTTCAGGCCCAGCAGGCGCTGACCCCGGCCCAGGCCTTGCTCGCCACCCGCGCCAATCTCATCAACACCTGCAAGAAGCTGCTGGCCAGCAGCGAGCCGACCCACGTCATCGCGGTGTTTGACGGCGAGGTGCACAGCTGGCGCAAGGAGATCTATCCGGCCTACAAGGAGGGGCGCACTCCCATGCCAGCCGAGCTGCGCGACGGGCTGGCCGACCTGCAGGATGCCTTCTGGGAGTGCGGCGTGGATGCCCTGCTCTCCCAGACCGACGAGGCGGACGATCTTATCGCCACCTTAGCCAGTGGGATTGCCCAGCACGGAGCCAGGGCCACCATCATCTCCACCGACAAGGGGTTCTGTCAGCTCATCTGCCCGCAGATCCAGATCCGGGACCATTTCAACAAGCGCTGGCTGGATGCGGCCTTCGTGCAGCAGCAATATGGCGTCACCCCCGACCAGCTGGTGGACTTCTGGGCCCTGACCGGCATCGGCGGCTCCAACATCAAGGGGGTGCCGGGCATAGGCCCAAAGACCGCCACAGCACTACTGCTGCAACATGGCAACCTGGCCGCCCTGCTCAGCGCCTGCCAGCAGGAAGAGGCCGGCAAGCCCCTGCTCAAGCTGCGCCAGCATCAGGCTGAGGCGCTGCTGGCCCAGCGGCTGGTGCGCCTGCAGCGGGATATCCCGCTCGGTTTCAACCTGCGGGAGATACGCTACCCGCCGCAAGCCGATGAATGAGACCAGGCCGTCAGCACGCTGCATCCGATGGTGCGGCTCCTGTTGACATAAGTGGGATAAATGTAAAGAAACATGGAGGATGTGGTGCAAAAATGGTATAAAACAGCCGAATCCTCCCCCTCTGTTCCCTAGAAGTGGATACCTCTCATGTCAAAAAGAAAAATTACCGTCATTCCGGGCGACGGCATAGGCCCCAGCATCATCGAATCCGCCATCCAGATCCTGACTCACGCCGGTTGTGACTTCGAATACGACTACGCCGATGCCGGCCTGGTCGCGCTGGAGAAGCACGGCGAGCTGCTGCCCCAGGCCACGCTGGATCTGATCGAGAAAAACAAGGTCAGCCTGAAGGGCCCGCTCACCACCCCGGTCGGCGGTGGTTTTACCTCCATCAACGTCTCCCTGCGCAAGAAGTTCAACCTCTACGCCAACGTGCGCCCTGTCATCTCCTTCAAGGGCACCCGCAGCCGTTACGACAACATCGACATCATCACGGTGCGTGAGAACACCGAGGGCATGTACTCGGGTGCGGGCCAGAAGCGCAGCGATGACAACAACAGCGCCGAGGCGATGAGCATCATCACCCGTGACGGCGCCGAGCGCATCGTCACCTTCGCCTTCGAGCTGGCCCGCCAAGAAGGCCGCAAGAAGGTCACCATCATCCACAAGGCCAACATCCTCAAGTCCACCTCAGGCCTGTTCCTGGAAGTGGCGCGCGAGGTCGCCGCCCGTTATCCAGATATCCAGAACGAGGAGATGATCGTCGACGCCGCCTGCATGAACCTGGTGATGTACCCGGAGCGGTTCGATGTGATGGTCACCACCAACCTGTTCGGCGACATCCTCTCGGATCTCTGTGCCGGTCTGGTCGGCGGTCTGGGCATGGCCCCTGGCGCCAACATCGGCGAGGGTGCCGCCATCTTCGAAGCGGTACACGGCTCGGCGCCGGATATCGCCGGCAAGAACATCGCCAACCCGACCTCGGTGATCCTTGCCTCCATCCAGATGCTGGAATATCTCGGCATGCAGGACAAGGCCGAGCGCATCCGCGAGGCGGTGCGCTCGACCATAGAGTCCGGTGATCGGGTGACGCAGGATCTGGGGGGCAGCGCCTCCACCAGCGAATTTACCCAGGCCATCATCGACCGTCTGTAAATGCGCCTAACCATATGATTTTAAAAGGGAGCCTCGGCTCCCTTTGTTTTATACCGGATCCCCCTACCTCCCTCGTCAGATGAATACTATGTTCATATGAGGGATAAGGAGATCCACTATGCGTGCTACGTTCATCTTGCTGATCTTCAGCAGCAGTGCCATGGCATTAGACAGACCCATCGACAACGCCTGGTTGACGCCACCGCCCCAGAGCGCTCAACCGGCCGCGCAAGTCTGGCAGTCCACTATCGATACCAATGACCTGCTCAAGGCTCCCAAACAGCTCTCGTTTGGCGTGGACATCATGACCGACAGCAACGGCGCCCAACAGATCACCCCCTACCAGAAACTGAACCTGACGGCCGAGAAGAGCGTGAGTCTCTCTTTCGAAAAGCACAAACCCAGGATCAAGTTCAACGCCGGCGGCATCAACACGGCGGTCAAGCTGAGGGGGGATGGGGTCAAGATGCAGTTCAACCCGACCGACAAGACCATACCGCTGCAGGTAGAGCTCAAGATCACGGATGACGAATCCATGATGCGCTTCGACTACCGTTTCTAAGAGCATCCCATAGCAAAAAACCGGACGGGTATACCCGTCCGGTTCTGTTTTGCCGTCACGATGACTGCGAGGGTGCTATCCCGAGGTCAGACCTTGGGCTCCAGCTTGGAAACCCAGTACTTGTTGTAGACGTGCACCGTGATCTCTTCCCGATCGTGATAGAGCTGCTTGGCCTGGATCACGAACGCATTGTCGATCTCCTTGAGCAGGCCACGCAACACCTCTATGTTGTGCACCGCCTCGGCATAGCGCTTCTTCATCGGCAGCTTGAGGTTGAACATGGCCTCCTGGCAGTCGTTCTCGCGGAACCAGTCGGCGATCATGTGGGTCACCCGTGCCGGCTTCTCCACCATGTCGCACACCAGCCAGTAGATGTTCTTCTTGCTGGGACGCCAGACGAAGCCGTCATCGCGCAGGTGTTTGACCTGACCGGTGTCCATCAGGGACGGGGCCATGGTGCCGTTATCCACCGCGGTCACCATCATGCCGCGACGCACCAGCTGATAAGTCCAGCCACCCGGGCAGGCGCCCAGATCGACGGCCTTCATGCCGGAGGTGAGGCGCAGATCCCACTCTTCCTTGGGCACGAACACATAGAAGGCCTCTTCCAGCTTGAGGCTGGAGCGGCTCGGTGCGTCCGGCGGGCAGCGCAGACGCGGGATCCCCATGTGGAATTCGGAGTTGTTGAACGAGTAGGAGTAACCGATCAGCAGGTGATCGTTGGCCATGAAGAAGGCGTGGAACACCGGACGGTGCGGCGTCTCCTTCTTGGTCAGCAACTCGTTGCTGCGCAGCGCCTGGCGCAGCGGCACGGTGAACTTGCGGCAGAAGGCCGACAGCTCTTTCGCTTCGTTGGTGTCGGCGGTCTCGACCCGCAGATCGCCGCAGATGGTGTAGCCGCTGGCCGCCTCTATGATGGGCGAGATCCGATCGGACAGATCCAGATCCTTCAGCTCATGGGTCACCACCAGCATCTGGCGGATGAAGATAAGCTCCTTGAACGGCAGTTTGCGGGCCAGCAGATCGGCCTGCTCCTCGTCATACAACTCGAAAATCACATAGCCGCTGTCGTCCTTGACCCGGGCGAAACCGTAACACTGCATGCTACTGGCACGTTCGGTGATCTCTGCCGCCGCCTCTTTCTCAAAACCGGGGCGGCAATAAAGCAGCAGATTATTCATTCTTTCCTCCAAGACGACAGCCAGCCCATATCAGAGCCGTCCATCCCAACATAAAACAGAGGCCACCGGCCGGGGTGATGAGCCCCAGCCCCTTGCTGCCAAGCAGCACCATGGCATAAATACTGCCGGAGAATCCCAGGATCCCCAGCACAAAGGCGGTGCCAGCGAAGGTGATCACCTTGCTGCGCACACCGCACCAACCCAGGATCAACAGGGCCAGTGCGTGAAAAAACTGATACTGCACGGCGGTGTTGAACGCCGCCAGACGGCCGGCATCGATGCCGGTCGCCGCCAGTCCGTGGGCGCCATAGGCCCCCAGCATGGTGGCCGTCAGGCCGAACAGGCCGGCCAGCACCAGCCAATGTCGATGGATTTGCATCCCACTCTCCTTGCTCTTCAAGGCACTCAGCGCGTTGCCGAGGTCGCGTCGATAAAGCGCCTCATCTGATCCGCCGCCTGTTGCAGGTTCTCCTGCTCGCTCACCCCGCTGGCTTTTCTCGGCTTGAAGCCATGATCACCATCGGTCAGCCAGTGGACCGATACGGCGGGTGAGAAGGGGAAATCGGCCAGTTCGGCACGGCTACCGAAGGTGTCGCGCTCCCCCTGCAACAACAGGGTCGGCGTCTTGATCTGCTTGAGCACCTCGCCCCGCCAGCTGTCGGGCTTGGCCGGGGGGTGGAAAGGATACCCGAGAATGAGCAATCCTGCAGCATTCATCTCGTCGCAGATCTCGGCCGCCATCCGTCCCCCCATGGACTTGCCCGCCAGAAACAGCCGGGGATGGGCAAACTGGTGCACCATCTCGCGCCAATGGGCGAGCAGGACCGGCTGCCTGTCTGGCGGCCTGCGCTTGCCATCCAGGGCCCGCTTGCTCATGTAGGGGAAGTTGAAGCGGACTACCTCGATGTCCGGCCCCGCCAGCAAGGCAGAGAGCCGGGTGAAGAAGTCGTGCTCCATGCCGGCACCGGCGCCGTGGGCCACCAGAATGCGAACGGGGGCGTCCACCGCCCCCTCTATGATGACGTCAGGCATCGGCGAGACGTGCCCGGCGACGGGCCTCTTCCTGTTCCACCAGCTCCAGCATCCAGTCGCGGAAGGCCACTATCTTGCCCTGATCCGACTGCTGCTCCTGGCACACCAGATAGAAGGCGTTCTTGCTGACCAGTACCTGCTCGAACGGACAGATGAGACGACCCGCCTCGATCTCGGGCTGGGCCAGCACGCTGTGGCCGAGCGCCACCCCCTGGCCGTGGATCGCCGCCTGGATCACCATGGTGGAGTGGCTGAAGATGGGCCCCTGGTTGACGTTGGGCGCATCGATGTCGAGCTGGCGGAACCAGGCCTTCCAGTCGCGACGGGAGGTGTCGTGCAGCAGGGTGTGCCGAACCAGATCCTCAGGGGTGCGCAGCGGCTTGGGGCCGGTCAGCAGCAGCGGCGAGCAGACCGGGATCAGGTATTCGGTGTGCAGCTTGTCACAGCGCAGACCCGGCCAGTTGCCGCGGCCATAGTAGATGGCCACGTCCACGTCATCGGTGAGCGAGCCTTCGTCCATGTCCACCGCCTTGATCCGCACGTCTATGTCCGGATGGCGCTCGCTGAACTTCACCAGCCGGGGCACCAGCCACTGGATGGCAAAGCTCGGCTGCAGGCTGACGGTGAGCGCGCCCTTGGCGCTGCGGGCCAGCAGCTTGTCGGTCGCCTCGGAGATGGAGGCGAAGATGTCCTTGATGTCGAGGAAGTAACTCTGCCCCTCCTCGGTCAACAGCAGGGAGCGGTTCTTGCGGCGAAACAGCTTGATGCCGAGGTACTCTTCCAGCGCCTTGATCTGGTGGCTGATGGCGGCCTGCGTCACGAACAGCTCTTCCGCTGCCCGGGTAAAGCTTAAGTGACGGGCGGCGGCTTCAAACGCTTTCAGTGCATTGAGCGGGGGTAAACGACGAGACATGAGATGACCGACGATGAGTTTTTCTAATGGTGCGCATTATAAATTGTCGGTTGCGGGCCGACCAGTGAATAAACATAATTCGCCACGCAATCCGTTGCCATATGGCTCACACCTTCTCTTCCATGTTGGTTTACATGTGGTTTTTGTGAGTGGGCCGGCAAAGATTGTGGTGTTGTGTTTCTTCCTCTGCGGGAAGAAGGGCTTAAATCGGACCGATTTAACCCAGTCTGTCATCTGAATGTGTTTGGCGCCTCCGGTTGGATGGCGCCTTTTTTCTTATCCCTATACCTTGAACTGCCCCACCAGTTGCTGCTGTTTGTCCGCCAGTTGCGACAACTCGCGTCCGTTGTCGGCCGAGGTGGCCGCCTCGGCCCTGATGGTATGGCTCACATCGCGGATGTTGCTGACGTTGCGGTTGATCTCGTCCGCCACCCCGCTCTGCTCCTGCGCCGCGCGGGCAATCTGCTCGTTCATCTGGTGGATGGTGCCGACCGCCTGGATGATCTGCTCCAGCACGCTGACCGACAGCTCCACCTTGCCGAGCGTCACATCCGCCTGGCTGTGGCCCGTCATGATCGCCTTGACTACCGCCTCGGTGCCCGACTGCAGCTGGCTGATCAGGGTCTGGATCTCGACGATGGCATTCTGGGTGCGGCCGGCCAGGTTGCGCACCTCGTCGGCCACCACCGCGAAGCCGCGCCCCTGCTCGCCGGCCCGGGCGGCCTCGATGGCGGCATTGAGCGCCAGCAGGTTGGTCTGCTCGGCGATCCCCTGAATGACGATGAGGATGTCGTTGATGTTGTCGCTGTTGGCCGCCAGCCGCTCCACCACGGGCTTGGCGTCGCTGATCACCGTCATCAGCCTGGACATGGCCTGCTGGGTGTCGGCCACCACGGACTTGCCCTCCTGCGCCGCCGTGTCGGCCTGATTGGCCGCATCCACCGCCGAGTTGGCATTGCCCGCCACCTGCAAGGCGGTGGCGCTGAGCTCCTCGAACGCGGTGGCGACCAGATCGACCTCCTGATACTGGGCCTGCATGCCGGCACTGGTGCGCTCGGCCCCCTGCGCCGCCTGGGTTGCGCTGGCCCGGGTGCCGGCGACCGTGTCGATCACCTGGCTGATGGTGGATTGCAGCTTGTCGAGGAAGTTGTTGAACCACCTGGCCAGCTCACCGATCTCGTCATCGCGCTGCAGATCGATGCGCTGGGTCAGATCCCCCTCGCCGCTGGCGATGTCCTTGAGACGGGCCACCACGGTGCGAATGGGGGCGACTATCCGCCGCGCCATCAGCCAGATGCAGAGCAGGGCGAGCAGCGAGATCACGCCCCCGATCAGCAGCTGTGCGACCACGCTGCGTTGGGCCTGACCTTCGAGCTCCCCCTGCAGCTGCAGGGCAGAGGAAAGTACCACGGCACGGGGCAGCTCGATGTAGATGCCCCACTTGCGATCGGTGCCACGCATCCTGACCGGCACGAAGGTCTGCAACAAGGCGCCATCGGGGCTCCAGCGGGTGACCACCTCGCCCTGGCCGAGCCAGCCCTTCAGATCCGTCGCCAGCCCCTGATCCTGCTGGCCAAGGAGGTTGCCGAGCCCGACCTCGAATCCCTCCACCCCGGCCACTCGGCCCTCGCGGCTGAGCAACAGCACCTTGCCCTGCCCCTCATAGAGGGTCTTGTCCATCTCCTCCACCAGGCTCTGCAGCCTGGTCAAGGAGATATCCACCCCGACCATGCCGAGCAGGGTTCCCTGCTCCAGCAGGGGGGCCGTCACCGAGGTCATCAGCACCTCCCGGGTGCCGACCTCGTCGAGATAAGGCTCGAGCAGGCAGAGGGCCCGCGAGCGGATGCTGCAGCTGTACCAGCCATTTTCCACCCCGCCGTTGGCGGTCGGCTTGTCATCGGCCAGCACCGCCTCATCCATGACCTCCAGGGTCACCTTGCCATCGACCCTGGCCCAGTAACTGGAGAAGCGCCCCTTGTCGTTGGCCCCCAGCGCCGTCGAGCCCTGGTAGTTGGCGTCCTCGCCATCGAGCTGATTGGGCTCGAAGACCCCATAAACCCCGAGCAGGTTGGCGGACGATTCAGCCGCATCCTGCAGCTGCTGGTTCACCGCGCCGCGCAGCGCCTCCGAGTGGACGAAGTTGTCGGCCGCGTTCTTGCGCTGGAACAGTACGCTCTCGGCCAGCAGGGTGGCCCGGAAATAGGCTTCATCGAGATAGCTGGTCACCCTGGCCGCCTGGGTAGCGCCCATGGCCTGCATCCAGTTCTCCGCCGCATGTTGCGCCTCCAGGGTGGTGGAAGTGAGTACCTGCTCCTGCATGCGAGCGGCATTGAAGAGGGAGGACGTCACCAGTGCCGCGGCACTGGCCAGTAAACAACAGCCGGCGATCAGGGTGATCCGGCCCTGAACAGAAAGAGAACTCATGCCACATTTCCTGACTTCTAAAGGTGTAAGTACTGTATCGGTTTAGGAAACTAAAACTTAACCATATCAACTCAGATCCAGGCTGAGTTGGTTGATTTCCCCGGCACCGGGCAGACCCACCACCAGGCCAAGCAGGCGAATGGGTTTTCCTTGAGCCCGTTGCAGCCCCTCGTGCAGCAGGTCGTGGAACAGGGCGGCCTGATAACCCCCGCGGCGGTAGACGGTGGTCTGCTGAAAGTCGGCAAACTTGAGCTTGATCCCCTGCCCCATCAGCGCCTCGGCGGGGCAGGCCCGGGCGAAGCGCAGCTCCAGCTCGGGGATGAGCTGGCTCAACACCTGCCAGCAGGCCGCCTCGTCCAGCACATCGCTGGCGAGCGTGGTCTCCACCCCTATGCTCTTGCGCACCCGTTGGGCCTGCACCGGCTGATCGTCCTGGCCCCAGATCCGCCCCGTCAGCATCTCCCCCAGCTTGCCGAAGCGGGCGCAGAGCTCCCCGGCAGAGAGGGCCCTGGCGTCCTCGCAGGAGTAGAGCCCCTGGGACTCCAGCCGATCCGCGGTCTTGCGCCCTATGCCGGGCAGCTTGCCGAGGGGCAGCTGGCGCACGAACTCGTCCACCTCCTGCGGCCTTATCACGAACAGGCCGTCCGGCTTGCGCTGCTCGGAGGCGAGCTTGGCCAGAAACTTGTTCGGTGCGACCCCGGCCGAGGCGGTCAGCCCCAGTTCGCTGACGATGGCGGCGCGGATCTCGGCCGCCATCAGGGTGGCGCTGCCGCCGCAGTTGGGGCTGTCGGTGACGTCGAGGTAGGCCTCGTCCAGAGAGAGCGGCTCCACCAGCTCGGTGTAGCGCAGGAAGATGGCGCGCAGCTGGCGGGAGACCTCCTTGTAGAGCGCCATCCGGCCAGGGATGAGGACCAGTGGCGGGCAGAGCTTCATGGCCAGGCCGCTCGGCATGGCGGAGCGCACCCCGAAGCGGCGCGCCACATAGTTGCAGGTCGAGATGACGCCGCGCCGATCGGCGGAGCCGCCGATGGCCAGCGGCACCTCGCGCAGGGCCGGGTTGTCCCGCATCTCCACCGCGGCGAAGAAGCAGTCCATGTCGATGTGAATGATCTTGCGCATACCACTGTATAAATAGACAGGCAATATTCCCATGCTACCCCAGCCCTGTCATTTCTGCCAGCACGCGAGCGGAGGAGAGAGAATAGACTCTTAAGGCACCGTTCAATCTGAGACTCAAGGAGGAGAGAGATGAGAAAATTCTGGCTGGGACTCTGCCTGCTGCCGCTGCTGGGCATGGCCAAGGATCAACCGACCGCGGAGTGCAGCTGGCTGTTCGAGCGCATCGAGCTGCTGGAGAAGGCCATCAAACAGGGGGACGAGCTCGGCACCCGGGAGGAGCTGGCGCGCTGGCAGGCGGAGTTCAACAAGAAGCGCTGTCGCCAGTACGACTACTGAGCGCCATAAAAAAGCGAGCCGACCATGGGTCGGCTCGCTGGCATTCGAGAGCTGTTGCGACCGGGGCCGCGAGTCAGATGATCCGGTTATCGACCAGCATCTTGCGACGGGCCTCTTCCTTGGCCATCTTCTTCTTGCGGTTGTCGCAGGGCTCCGGGCAATCACACTCCTTTTCGATCCCTATAGTGCCGAGCCCTCCACAGGAACCGGAAATGGTCTTCTTCTGGAAGATGTAGCCGATGGCCATGGCCACCACTACCGCCAGAAACACCCCGAAGGTAATCAGAAAAATCTGCATGTTGTTACCCCTTACTTCTTAACCAGATAGGGCTTGAAGGCATCCGAATAGGCCTCTTCGAAGCCGTCGTCCGTCTTGGTGATGATGAAGATCGCCAGACCCCGCTCCTTGGCATAGGCCAGGCTCTTCTGCGGCCCCATCACCATGAACACGGTCGCCAACCCGTCTGCGGTCATGCAGGAGGGGTGGATCACCGTCACCGATACCATGCGATGCTGGATGGGCTTGCCCGTCACCGGATCTATGGTGTGGGAGAAGCGCTTGCCATCCATCTCGTAGTAGTTGCGATACTCACCCGAGGTGGCTACGCCGTTGTCCCCCGGCAGGATCACCTCCTGCACCGAGCCGGCATTGGCGGTCGGCTTCTCGATGGCGACGCGCCAGGGGTGTCCCTTGCCGTTGACGCCATTGATGCGCAGCTCACCGCCGATCTCCACCAGGTAGTTGCGCGACCCCAGGGATTCCAGATACTCGGCGACCTTGTCCACCCCGAAGCCCTTGGCGATGGCGGAGAGATCCACGTAGAGATCCGGAATGTCCTTCTGCAGGGTATCGGCATCGGCGGAGGTGATCACGTGCAGGTTGCCCAGCCCCGTCTTCTGGCGGGTCTGGCTGATCAGCTCGTCGGACGGCACCTTGGTCGGCCGCTTGTCCGGGCCAAAGCCCCACAGATTGACCAGGGGACCCACGGTCACATCCAGTGCGCCGCGGCTCTCGCGGCCAATGTGAATGGCCTCGGTCACCACCCGTGCGGTGTCGCGGGACACCACCAGCGGGGTCGAGCCCTTGTGCTGGTTGAAGCGCGACAGCTCGGAATCGGGGCGGTAGGTCGACATCTGATCGTTGACCCGCTCCAGCAGGACATCGACTTCGGCCTGCAGCTTGGCCGCGTCTGTGACGCTGCCATCCGCCACCTTGATGGAATAATAGGTACCCATGGTGCTGCCGGTGATGTGGATCTCCGGCTTGGATTGGACCGTTTCCTGACCGCACCCCGTCAAGAAAAAGGCTAGCCCGAAGGCTAGCCAGGTCTTTACAACACTGTGCATGGATTAACCACCAAAGTCATCCAACAGGATGTTTTCGTCTTCAACGCCGAGGTTTTTCAGCATGTTGATGACGGCAGCGTTCATGACGGGAGGCCCGCACATGTAGAACTCGCAATCTTCCGGCGCCTCGTGGTTCTTGAGATAGTTCTCGAACAGCACGTTGTGGATGAAGCCGGTGTAGCCATCCCAGTTGTCTTCCGGTTGCGGATCGGACAGCGCGACGTGCCACTGGAAGTTGTCGTTCTCGGCGGCCAGCATGTCGAAGTCTTCGACATAGAACATCTCGCGCTTGGAACGGGCACCGTACCAGAAGCTCATCTTGCGCTTGGTCTTCAGGCGGCGCAGCTGATCGAAGATATGGGAGCGCATCGGCGCCATGCCCGCACCACCGCCGACGAACACCATCTCGGCGTCGGTGTC
Source organism: Aeromonas sp. sif2416 (assembly GCF_019218665.1). NCBI lineage: Bacteria > Pseudomonadati > Pseudomonadota > Gammaproteobacteria > Aeromonadales > Aeromonadaceae > Aeromonas > Aeromonas sp. sif2416. Next base: position 20,319 of record NZ_JAHUXC010000001.1, on the reverse strand, counting down.
CTTGGCGAAGAACTCACCGAACGGACCAGAAATAGTCACCTTGTCGCCAGCCTTGAGACTGAAGATGTAGGAGGACATCTGGCCGGGAGGCGCGGTCCAGTTGCTGGGCGGCGGGGTCGCGATCCGCACGTTCAGCATGATGATGCCGAACTCTTCCGGATAGTTGGCCATGGAATAAGCACGGATGATCGGCTCATTGACCTTGGACTCCAGCTCGAAGATCTTGAAGCGATCCCAGTCCCCGCGATACTCCTCGGGAATATCGAAGTTCTTGTACTGCACGTGGTGGGCAGGGGCTTCGATCTGGATATAACCACCAGCGCGGAACGGGACGCTCTCGCCATCCGGGATCTGCAGCTTGAGCTCCTTGATGAAGGTGGCCTTGTTATCGTTGGAGATGACGGTGCAATCCCACTTCTTCACCCCGAAGATCTCTTCCGGCAGCTCGATGTCCATGTCGGAACGGACGGTGACCTGACAGGCGAGACGCTCGCCATGACGGGCTTCGCCCTTGCTGATGTGATCCAGCTCGGTCGGCAGAATATCGCCGCCGCCGGCTTTCACCCGCACCTTGCACTGACCACAGGAGCCACCGCCGCCACAGGCGGAGGAGACGAAGATACCGCTGCCGGCCAACACGCCGAGCAGCTTGCCACCCGCCGGGCTGGTGACAGCCTTGGCCGGGTCGCCGTTGATGCTGATTGTCACGTCACCGGCGGTCACCAGCTTGGACTTGGCGAACAGAATGACTGCCACCAGGGCCAGCAGGATCACGGTGAACATGACCACACCCAGAATAATTTCCATCTATATTTCCTTTCCGATTACAGGGAAATACCAGAGAAGGACATGAAGCCCAGCGCCATCAGACCCGCGGTGATGAAGGTGATGCCGAGGCCACGCAGGCCTTCAGGAACATCGGAGTACTTCATCTTCTCGCGGATCCCCGCCATCGCCACGATGGCCAGCATCCAACCGGCACCCGAGCCCACGCCATAGACCACAGACTCCACGAAGTTGTAGTCACGCTGCACCATGAAGGAGACGCCACCGAAGATGGCGCAGTTCACGGTGATGAGCGGCAGGAAGATACCCAGGGCGTTGTAGAGCGCGGGGAAATACTTGTCCAGCGCCATCTCCAGGATCTGCACCAGCGCCGCGATCACCCCGATGAAGGTGATGAAGCTCAGGAAGCTCAGATCTAGGCCGGATACCAGGGCGCCATCTTTCAGGACGTAGTTGTAGATCAGGTTGTTGGCCGGCACGGCCACGGTCTGTACCACAATGACGGCGATACCCAGACCCATGGCCGTCTTGACCTTCTTGGACACCGCCAGGAAGGTACACATCCCCAGGAAGAAGGAGAGCGCCAGGTTTTCGATGAAGATCGAACGAATCAACAGACTCAGATAGTGTTCCATACCTTAATCCTTTGCCTCCACCTGCTTGGGATCCTTGGTGCGAACGCCCCAGATGATCAGACCAATGATGAAGAATGCACTCGGCGGCAGCAGCAGCAGGCCGTTAGGCACATACCAGCCACCATTGTTCACCAGCGGCAGCAGCTCGATACCGAACCAGGTGCCGGAGCCCAGGATTTCACGCACGGTGGCCACGGCCAGCAGCACGGCGCCGTAACCCAGACCGTTGCCGATACCGTCCAGGAAGGAGGGCAGCGGGGCGCTCTTCATGGCGTAGGCTTCGGCACGACCCATCACGATGCAGTTGGTGATGATCAGGCCCACGAATACCGACAGTTGCTTGGAGATGTCATAGGCATAGGCCTTGAGCACCTGGTCAACCACGATAACCAGCGAGGCAATCACCGCCATCTGGGCGATGATCCGCACGCTGTTCGGGATCTGATTGCGGATCAGGGAGATGAACAGGTTGGAGAAGGCGGTGACCGCGGTAACGGCCAGCGTCATCACGAACGCCGTCTTCATCTGGCTGGTAACGGCCAGCGCGGAACAGACACCCAGCACCTGCAAGGCGATGGGGTTGTTGCCGAGCACAGGCGTCAACAGCAATTTTTTCATTTCGCTCTTGTCAGCCATTGTTGATTTCTCCTGCACGAACCTTGGCCAGGAAAGGACCAAAGCCCTTGGGTCCCATCCAGAAGTCAAACGTGTGCTGTACGCCATTGCCGGTCAGGGTCGCGCCGGACAGGCCATCGATGTCATGCTCGGAACCAGCCGGAGCATGCCCCTTGATCACTCGCAGTGCGGGCTGACCGTCTTGATCGAACAGCTTCTTGCCGACGAAGAGTTCACGCCAGGCCGGATTCTCGATCTCGCCGCCCAGACCCGGTGTTTCGCCGTGATCATAGTAGGTGATGCCCTTGATGGTTTGACCATCGGCCGCGACCGCCACGAAGGCGTACATGGTGGACCACAGACCCTGGCCGTAGACCGGCAGTATGATGTTGTCGACCTTGCCTTCTGCATCCTTCGCGAAGAACACCGGCACCAGCTTGGAGATCTGGCGCAGACCAGCCTTGTCGTCGGCCGGGGCCAGACGGGTGTTCTTGGCCGGATCCTTCGCCGCCAGCTTGGTGTCGAAGTTGTCGGCATCGCCGTCAACGAACTCACCGGTGGTCAGATCGACCAGGCGCGCTTCAATCTTGTTGCCATACAGCTGGGCCAGATCACGCTTGGCCACGGAGCTGACATCGACACCGGCAACGGACAGGATGTTGCTTTGCTTGTCCAGCGCCCTGTTTTCCAGCTGAGCCGGGCGCAGCCCCACGGCGGCCACGGAGACCACGATGGAACACACCAGACACAGACCGGTCACCACGGTGAGGGTACCGATGGTTGAGTCTTTATTAAACGCCACGTGCGATCCTCCGCTTGATGTTCGCCTGCGCCACGAAATGGTCAAACAAGGGGGCAAACAGGTTAGCAAACAGAATGGCCAACATCATGCCTTCCGGGAACGCGGGGTTCACTACCCGGATCAGCACTACCATGACGCCGATGAGGGCGCCGTACCACCACTTGCCCTTGTTGGTAAAGGCGGCGGAGACCGGATCGGTCGCCATGAAGGCCATACCAAAGGCGAAGCCGCCCAGCACCAGATGCCAGTGCCACGGCATGTTGAACATGGGGTTGGTATCGGAACCTATGACGTTGAACAGCAGGGAGGTGGCCACCATGCCGATCATCACACCGGCGATGATGCGCCAGGAGGCGATCCGCATGTAGACGATCATGGCCGCACCGATGAGGATCATCAGGGTGGAGACTTCACCGATGGAACCTGGCAGGTTCCCCAGGAAGGCATCCATCCAGCTGATGGCTTCGCCGGTGGCACCGTTGATCAGCGCCATCTGGCCGCCCTGGGCCCACTGGCTCAGCGCGGTCGCGCCTGAATAGCCGTCAACGGCCACCCAGACGGCATCGCCGGAGATCTGACCGGGGTAGGCGAAGAACAGGAACGCACGACCCGCCAGGGCCGGGTTCAGGAAGTTCTTGCCGGTACCACCGAACACTTCCTTGGCCAGCACCACACCGAAGGTGATGCCGAGCGCGGCTTGCCACAGGGGCAGCTCGGGCGGCACTATCAGGGCGAACAGGATGGAGGTCACGAAGAAGCCTTCGTTGATCTCGTGCTTGCGCACCATGGCGAACAGCACTTCCCAGAAGCCACCGACCAAGAACACGGTCAGGTAGATGGGCAGGAAGTGGGCCGCACCGATCAGCATCTTGCTGCCGATGCCGGCCACGGCCGGATCCAGCGAGGCACCCAGCAGGGTCGCGATGGTGTATTGCCAGGTATCGGCACCGGCCGCGCTGCCCAGATGGGCGATGGCGGCGATGGACTGATTACCGACGTTGAACATGCCCCAGAACATGGCCGGGAACACGGCCAGCCACACCATGATCATCATGCGTTTCAGATCGATCGCATCACGGACGTGGGCAGCATTGCGGGTCACGGACCCGGGGGTATAAAACAGGGTATACGCCGCCTCGAACAGGGCATAGTACTTGGAGTACTTGCCGCCCGGCTCGAAGTGATGTTCCAAATTTTCAAGAAGTTGCTTGAAACTCATCGCTTAACCTTCCAGTTCTATCTTGGCCAGGCACTCACGCAAGATCGGGCCGTACTCTGTCTTGCCGGGGCAGACGAAGGTACAGAGCGCCAGATCTTCCTCATCCAGCTCCAGGCAGCCGAGCGACTGTGCGCTGTCGGTGTCGCCGGAGACCAGATCCCGCAGCAGCAGGGTCGGCAGGATGTCGAGCGGCATCACGCGCTCATAGTTGCCGATAGGCACCATGGAGCGATCACTACCGTTGGTGGTGGTAGTGAAGTTGATGAGTTTGCCCTTCATCAGATGAGAGAGGGTGGTACGGGTGATGGAGAACTTGTCGGCGCTGGGATTGACCCAACCCAGGAACTCTTTCTCACGGCCTTCGCCCAGCACGCTCACCTGATTGTGGTAACGACCCAGGTAGTCATGGACCCCTTCGGCCTTGGCACCACTCAGGATGGAGCCGGAGATGACACGGTTTTCATCCGCGCGCAGCTCGTTGTTGGTCAGCTGGCTGATGCAGGCGCCCATGCGGGTGCGCAACAGGCGTGGCTTGACCACGTTCGGACCGGCCAGGGCGATCACCTTGTCGGTGAAGATCTGACCCGTGGTGAACAGCTTGCCGTAGGCGATCACATCCTGATAGTTGATGTGCCACTGCACCTTCTTGCTGCCGACCGGATCCAGGAAGTGGATATGGGTGCCAGGCAGACCGGCGGGATGCGGGCCAACAAACACGGCTTCCTTGACTTGCGCCAGGTTGGAGTGCGGCAGACTGCCTTCACCCTTGCAGACGTGGACGCTGCCATCGGTCAGGCGGCTCAGCACGCTCAGGCCATCGAGGAAGGCCTGGGCCTGTTCCTTGATGATGAGCTCGGCATTGGCAGCCAGCGGGTTGGAGTCCATCGCGGTGACGAAGATGGCACGCGGGGCAGAGCCCACTGCCGGCACCTTGCTGAATGGACGGGTACGCAATGCGGTCCACTGACCTGATGCGACCAGGATCTCCTGCACCTTGCTGCGCTCGAGCTGTGCAAGCTCGGCAGACGCAAAGTGTTCAAAGGTCACCTGCTCGTCAGAGCCATCGATGTCGATGACGACAGATTGCAGAACACGCTTGGCACCACGGTTGATCTCAGAAACCACACCGGTGGCAGGGGCCGTGAATTTAACGCCGGGATTCTTCTTATCTTCGAAGAGCTCCTGACCTTTAATGACGCGATCACCTACTTTGACGAACATAGTAGGACGCATCCCCACGAACTCTTCGCCGAGTGTAGCAACACGGGTGATGGCCGGGCCATCGTAGATTACTTGCTCCGGAGCACCCAGCACGGGGATGTCCAGTCCTCTTTTAATTGTAATCATACTCACTTGCACTACCGTTAAGGGAAGACAGGTTGGTTAGCGCCGAGAAATACATCACGACGAGTTGTTGAATGAGCCCGTCAATATCGCGGCAAATTGTCGATAAAACAAACAAATCAGCAACATACAGGTTCATTCAAAAGCGACTGAGTTTACCACCTTAGACAAGTCAGTCGCCACGCCAAATGGGGAAAATCCCCGCGCTATCACAAAATTAACCTCTAATGAATAATTCCCTGCCGCCCCTGCAACCCGTGGTTTTAAAGGATTTTTTGTTTTGCTACCCAGTTAGGGGTAATTTTACATGTCCCAAAGGTTGATTAGAAAAAGTAATCCTCACTCGCGGGCGATGCGCTCGGGGCCGGGGGCTCGCGCCACGAGCTAATTGTAATTATTTTGTTAATTAATCGACAATTGAGTAATGAAAAGGTCAACGACTCAGGCAAAGGGGGACTTGCTGACACAGCCCGGGGTTTTGGGGGCCTGCTCCCGCAATTGCCACTCCGCCTCGGTATAGGTATGCAGCGCCAGCGCATGGATGGCATGGGCCAACTCGTCCGCCAGCACGGCATTGACCTGACGATGGCGCCCCAGCAGGCGCTGCCCCTCGAACGCCTGGCTCACCACTATCACCTTGAAGTGGCTCTCGGAGCCCGGCTCCACCCTGTGCATGTAGCTCTCATTGATCACCTCAAGGTGGCTGGGGGACAAGGCTGCGGCCAGTTTGGCCTCGATCTGTTGTTGCATGCTCACGACAAAGACTCCCAAGATGGATGTCTGGCCATTGTAGCCAGGGTTGTGCCCCCGATGCATCAGGCCGGCGGGAAATAGGGCCACCACCGCGCGTCGCGCCGGGCTGGTGAAATTCTCCGCCCCCGCTAGAATAGCGCCACTTCACACGCCTGCCGGGCAGCACTCTGCGGGCAGTTGTCATCTATATGCATCATCCTGGACGCTTTCTTATGCAAACCCTTCTCGACACGGCCCATTGTCGCCTGACCCTGTATCGTTACCCGCGGCAGAGCCAGGATCCCCTGCAGGCCTGGGATGCGGCGGACGAGTACCTGATCAACCAGCTCGCCGAGACCCCCCTCGCGGCGGACGGCCCCGTCATCATCATGAACGACGGCTTCGGCGCCCTGACCGCCTACCTGCACGGCCATGCCCCGGTCTGTGTGAGCGACTCCTATATCAGCGAGCGGGCCACCCTGGCCAATCTGAGCGAGAACGAGCTGGATCCCGCGCAGGTCACCCTGCAGGATGCGCTGGTGCCACTGCCCGCGGCCCCCGCGCTGGTGGTGATCAAGGTCTCCAAGTACCAGGCATTGCTGGAGCAACAGCTGCTGGCCCTGCGCCAGGTGGTGACCCCGGCCACCCGCATCCTGGCCGCAGGCAAGGCGAAAGACATCCACAGCTCGACCCTCAAGCTGTTTGAAAGATACCTGGGGCCGACCCAGACCTCCCTGGCCTGGAAGAAGGCGCGCCTGATCCACTGCAGCGTCGATGACACGCCGGTCGCCGAGCGCCCGGCCCTGACCGACCCCTTCCCGACCACTTGGCCGCTGGAGGGCAGCAACCTGCTGATCCACAACCATGCCAACGTGTTTTCGCGCACCAGCCTAGATATCGGCGCCCGCTTTATGCTGGATAATTTGCCTGTGCACAGTGCACGCAAGGTGATCGATCTGGGTTGCGGCAACGGGGTACTGGGGCTGGCGCTGCTGGCGCGGGATGCCGAGGTGGAGGTGACCTTCATCGACGAATCCTATATGGCGGTCGCCTCGGCGCGGCTGAACGTCGAGCACAATCTGCCGGATGCCCTGCCCCGCGCCCGCTTCATGGTCAACAACTGTCTCGACGGCGTCGCGGTCGGCGCGGCGGATCGGATCCTCTGCAACCCCCCCTTCCATCAGTTGCAGGCGATCACCGATCATATCGCCTGGCAGATGTTCAGCGACGCGCACCGGGTATTGCCTCAGGGGGGGGAACTCTGGATAGTTGGCAACCGTCATCTGGACTATCACAACAAACTCAAGCGCCTGTTTGCCAACGCACAAGTCGTTGCATCGAACAGCAAATTCGTTATTTTGAAAGCCATCAAACGCTAAAGATAAAGCTAAAGGAAACCCACGATGAAAAAGTCACTCTTGCTGCTGGCCGCCCTGATGCTGGGTGGTTGCGCCACTCACTGGCCGGAGACCGCGCTGCTCAACCCGCAGGTAATCCCCTCCAATCAGCAGTACTACGCTGGCAACCGGATCACCATGGAAGGGGTGGACAAGCGCGAGGCCGCCTATGTCTTCTCCATCAAGAAGAAAGAGAAGGCCGCCGTGCTGGTCAACAGCGAGCAGCCGCTCAACAACCTGCTGGCCGAAAAACTGGCCGAGGGGCTGCGCAGCCAGGGCCTGGAAGTGGGCAACAGCGGTACCACCAACCTGACCCTGGCCATCTCCACCGCCGCGGTCAATGTGGAAGAGAAGACCTTCACCTATGTCACCAAGTCCAAGGTCAGCCTGCAGGTGATCGCCGACTTCCAGGGCAGCAAGCTGACCAAACAGTTCAACATGTCTTCCAGCAAGGAAGAGCCGGGTGAACCGAGCATGGCCGAGCTGGAGTCCATCCTGAACCAGCAGCTTGGCAGTTTATTGCAGCAGATCATGGCAGACGAGGCGCTGCGCGGTTATCTCAAGGGCCAGCCGACGAGCTGAGCGAGGATAGTTAGATGAAAAAACTCTGGTTACTGGCCATGCTGATCGCCCCGCTGGCGTTCGCAGGCCCCAAGGTCAGGATGGAGACCAACCACGGCAATATCGTGATCGAGCTGGCCTCCAAGCAGGCGCCGCAGACGGTGAAGAACTTCCTGCGCTATGTGGCGGACGGCAGCTATGACGGCAGCCTGTTCCACCGCGTGATCCAGAACTTCGTGGTGCAGGGCGGCGGTTACAACCAGCAGTTCCAGCAACTGCCGACCTTCGAGCCCGTGGTCAACGAGTCCAAGGGCGGCCTGCCCAACAAGCGTGGCAGCATCGCCATGGCACGCACCCAGGCGGTGGACAGCGCCACCCGCCAGTTCTATTTCAACCTGACCGACAACGATAACCTCAACGCCAATGCCGGCGCCGGTTATACCGTGTTCGGCCAGGTCGTCGAAGGCATGGAGGTGCTGGACAAGCTGGCCCAGGTGCAGACGGGCTACAGCTCGATCCTGCGCGCCAACGACGTGCCGACCAGCCCCATCATCCTGAAAAAGGTGGTGTTGCTGGCCGAGAGCAGCACCGACAAGAAAGCGAGCAAGTAACCCCGGCTCATCCCTGTCGCCATGCAGTGACAGAGATTGCCGTCCGGCTGAAGGCCCACCCCGCTTGGGGTGGGCCTTTTGTCTGCCGCCTGTCGGGCTTGCCTTGGCTATCCCTCCCGAACCTGACAAAATGACCCCCTTTTCCCAGAGGAGTCAGGCATTTGAACACTGTTCGCCCCCCGAGCCGCACAACAAGCTGGCGCGACTCTCTCGTCGTCTATCTGGAGAGGCGGGTTCTCACCCTGTTTGCCATGGGCTTCTCCTCCGGCCTGCCATTGTTGCTGGTGTTTGGCACCCTCTCCTTCTGGCTGCGTGAGGCCGATGTCAGCCTGACCGACATCGGTTACATGAGCTGGGTCGCGCTGGCCTACGGCTTTAAATGGATGTGGTCACCGCTGGTCGACCGGCTGCCGCTGCCGCTGCTCTCCCGATTGCTGGGGCGGCGGCGCAGCTGGATGCTGCTCTCCCAACTGCTGATCGCCCTCTCCCTGGTGGGCATGGCCTACTGCGATCCCAAGACCCAGCTCGCCCAGCTCGCCCTGTTTGCCCTGCTGGTGGCGTTTTGCTCCGCCACCCAGGATATCGTCATCGATGCCTATCGTATCGAGTCGGCCCCTGAGCGCTTGCAGGCGGCCATGGCGGCCTCCTACATGACGGGGTACCGGCTGGCGATGATCATGGCGGGGGCCGGCGCGCTGGCGCTGGCGGCCTGGCTCGGCAGCAACAGCGGCTACGACTACCGCGGCTGGCAGCTCACCTACCTGCTGATGGCGGGAATGATGTCCCTTGGCATCATCACCACCCTGCTCAGTCATGAGCCCGATATCGATGTGAAGCGTCAGGATGAACAGCAGGCGATGCGCAAGACGCTGCTGCTCGGCCAGGGCTGGCCGCGCCCGTTGGCGGGGTTGGGGGCCTGGATCTACGAGGCTATCTGGTGCCCCTTCGCCGATTTCTTCCGCCGATACGGCGGCTCCGCCCTGCTGATCCTCGGGCTCATCGCCTGTTATCGCATCTCGGACGTGGTGATGGGGGTGATGTCCAACAGCTTCTACGTGGATCTGCAGTTCAGCAAGACGGAGGTGGCCACCATCACCAAGGTGTATGGCGTCATCATGACGCTGGTGGGCGCCGCGCTGGGGGGCGTGCTGGTGATGCGCTTCGGTACCCTGCGCATCCTGTTTCTCGGCGCCGTGCTCACCGCCAGCACCAACCTGCTGTTTGCGCTGCTCAATCAGGTCGGCCACAACCTGGAGCTGCTGACCCTGATCATCTCGCTGGACAACCTCAGCGCCGGGATAGCCACGGCGGCCTTCGTGACCTACCTGTCGAGCCTGACCAACGTCGCCTTCTCGGCGACCCAGTATGCGCTGTTCAGCTCCATCATGTTGCTGTTGCCCAAGCTGCTGGCCGGTTTCTCCGGCCACTTCGTCGAGCTGTTTGGCTACAGCAGCTTCTTCATCGGCACCAGCCTGCTCGGCATCCCGGTGATGGTGCTGATCATAATGGTAGCCAAACGAAACAAACACTTGTCTTCGAAAGCGAACAAATAGCAAGCGTTTGCGCCAATGAGGGGGTGATTAGATTCACAATTCCTGACAAAGTTCCCTGGCTCTTGTTTATCCGCTGAATTTATTTGGCTAGAATCCCTCCCGCTCCTTGTGGGCAGGCTACGGAAAACCTCAACTAAATACACAAGAGACCAATAAAATGGCCAAATTTACCAAGACTCTGATCGCTGCCGGTCTGCTGGCTGCCTCCGCCACCCCGGCTTTTGCTGCCGATTACAGCGGTGACATCCATAAGAACGACTACAAGTGGTTCCAGTTCAACGTGATGCACACCATCGATCAGATGCCCTACAGCGAATCTGAAGGTGGTTACAACGATACCTACTTCGAAATGGAGTTTGGTGGCCGCTCTGGTATCTTCGATCTGTACGGTTATGTCGACGTCTTCGACATCTTCCAGAACAACAGCGACGACAAGCACAACCAAGACAACCTGTTCATCAAGTTTGCACCGCGTATCTCCATCGACGGCATGACCGGCAAAGATCTCTCCTTCGGCCCGGTGCAAGAACTGTACATCGCCAACCTGATCAACGTGGGTGGTCCGGATGGTCTGTTTGAAGCCATGACCGGTCTGGGTGCCGACGTACAGGTGCCTTGGTTCGGCAAGGTTGGCATGAACCTGTATGCCCGTCACGTCAACGAAGGCAGCGGCGAGCAGGGCTGGAACGGCTATCAGTTCTCCATGAACTGGTTCAAGCCTTTCTACACCTTCTCCAACGGCAGCTTCATCGCGTATCAGGGTTACCTGGATCACCTGTTTGATGCCAAGGACACCTCCACCGACGGTACCGCCATGTTCAACGGCCTGTACTGGCACTCCGACCGCTACGCCGTCGGTTACGGCCTGAAGTACTTCAACGACATCTATGGCATCCAGAACGGCTCCTACGGCCTGAAGACCACAGGTTTCGGTCACTACTTCTCCGTTACCTACAAGTTCTAATCGAACGGGTATCGCGGACACAAAAAACCGGAGCAGCTGCTCCGGTTTTTTTATGGCTCGACCATCGACTGTCTTGCCATCGAACGTCTTGCCATTGAACAAGGGGGAGGGCCGAACCCTCCCCGCCTGCGATCAATCGCGGAAATTCTGGAACTGCATCGGCTGACCCAGCTCGGCCCCGCGCACCAGTGCCATGGCCTCCTGCAGATCGTCACGCTTCTTGCCGGTGACACGCACCTCGTCACCCTGGATGGCGACCTGTACCTTGATCTTGGAATCCTTGATCAGCTTCACCAGCTTCTTGGCGATCTCCTTCTCGATCCCCTGCTTGAACTTGACGTTCAGGTGGAAGCGTTTGCCGGAGTGGACGCTGTCACCCACGTCGATGGAATTGCCTTCGATGTTGCGCTTGAGCAGGGCTCCGCGCAGGATCTCGACCATCTGCTTGAGCTGGAAATCGGCATCGGCCTCCAGCTTGACTTCTTCTTTGTTCAATTCGAAGCTGGCTTCAACACCACGAAAATCGAAACGGGTCGCCAGTTCACGATTGGCGTTATCGACGGCGTTCAACACCTCGTTCATTTTGACTTCAGAGACAATATCGAATGACGGCATGTCAGGGCTCCTCAAGTTGCGCTTATAGGGGGGCAAATCTACCAGAAAACCGGCAAATTTGCTGATTTCGATGGGGCTGCTCTGCTAGAATCCCCTGCGCACAGGAATGGCGAGACCCGTTAGTGTCCGCCATGCGACATCTTCACTTATCCCCGGCAGGTGGTTGTTCGGAACGCAGCCCCTACCTTGATTGAGCCTCTCCATGCCAAGCGGATTACGCGATTTAAACCTTAAAAACAGCCGACAGCCCTCCTCCCCCCAATGGTCACTGCTGGGCTGTGGTGCCCTGGGTGGCGTGTTCGCATCCCTGTTGACCCTGAGCGGCCAATCGACCCGCGTCTTGCTGCGCGATCGGCACCGCTCTACCCTGCACCCCGGCATCGATTTCACCTCGCTGGAAGGCCATACCCAGCTGATCGCCATCGAGCGGGGCTTCGTCAGTGAGCCCGGCCAGATCAAGCGACTGCTGGTGATGACCAAGGCCGGTCAGGTGGTGTCGGCCCTGACCCCGCTGGTGGGCAAGCTGGTGGCAGGCATCCCCATCATCTTGCTGCACAATGGCATGGGCATCGCCGAGCAGGTGGTGCAGCTGTTCCCGCACAACCCGGTGATCGCCGGCGTCACCAGCCACGGCGCCATGCAGAACGGTCACTTCGTGTTCCGCCATACCGGCAAGGGTGAGACCTGGCTAGGCCCGGTCAACGAGGCCGCCAAGGCCCACGCCGGCCTGGCGGACGAGCTCGCCGCCGCCCTCGGCCAGGCCGGTTGGGATGAGCACATCCTGGCCCGCCAGTGGCAGAAGCTCGCCATCAACTGCGCCATCAATCCGCTGACCGCACTGTATAGACTCAAGAATGGCGATCTGACCGGCCCCCGCTTCGCCGACGCCCTGCAGCAGATCTGCGTGGAAGTGGCGGACGTGATGCAGGCCGAAGGCCAGCCCACCAGTGCCGAAGAACTATTGCGCCGCGCCATGATGGTGGTGGAGCTCACCGCCGACAATTACTCTTCCATGTATCAGGACATGGAGTTGGGCCGCGAGACCGAGATCGAGGCCATCACCGGCTTCCTGCTGGCCAGAGCCGCCCAGCACGGCATCGCGGTGCCGGTCAATCAGGGCCTCTATCAGGCCATCAAAGAGAAGAGCTGAGCCCGGCTGGATAGCCGGCAGAAGGAGTGACAGATGAGCGTACTGGTATTGGTAGCCCCGGGTTCGGAAGAGATCGAGACCGTCGCCATCGTCGACACCCTGGTGCGGGCCCGCATCGAGGTGTTGCTCGCCTCCTGCTGCCCGGCGGGTCTGCGCCAGATCCGCGCCTCTCGCGGGGTGCAACTGGTCGCCGACTGCCACATCGACGAACTCAGCAGCCGTGACTTCGAGGCCATAGTCGTGCCGGGCGGCCTGCCCGGCAGCGAGACGATCCGCGATACGCCGCTCGCCATCGACCTGCTCAGGGAGCAGGCGGCGCTCGGCCGCTGGCGGGCGGCCATTTGTGCCGCCCCCGTGGTGGTGTTGCAACATCACCATCTGCTGGGGGATGCCAGCGTCACCTGTCACCCGGCTTTTCAAGCAAGCCTGCCCGCCGCACAGTTGAGCACGGCGCGGGTCGTGCGGGATGATGCCCATCGCCTCATCACCAGTCAGGGACCCGGCACCGCCATCGAGTTTGCCCTCGAGATAGTACGGGTGCTGCGCGGTGACGAGGCCGCCCTCGCAGTCGCCGGCCCCATGGTGATGCCATAAAGCGAAGGTTGTGAACGCGGCTGGCTAGTTGACTGGCTCCAGATCTGTTCTGGGCTGTTTGGCGCGGTAGGCATCCATAATCGGAGCCCAGTCCATGCCCATCGGCACGGGATATTGCTTGAATAGCTCGCCATATTTTTTGTCGAAATCATCCATGCCATATTGGTGCGCCACAGAGACCTTTTTATCATACCAATCATCGGTCACCTCTTCGGCGATGCCACGGGCAAGCAGCTGGTCAGGCCTAATCCTGAATCCCTGTAACAACACTTCAAAATAACCACCAGGGGCTAACCCAAAATATAGCCAATGGCGACGCTCAACCTTTCCATCGACCATGTACTCTTGTCGTATCCATTTTTCCAGATCGGCGGGTAAATCTACCTTGATGCGATAGCGTTTACGATCGTGAAATGAAACCATCTCAATAATGGCTTTATCTGGTACAGGAGCCCCATTAGTCGGCCCACCATCTCCTCCACTCCAGTAGTATTTTTTTTGAATAATACGCTTTTCACTAGTCTCTGGCCCTCCCCCTCCGCCCGGATAACTCACGATCAAACGGTCATTGCGATAAAATTCAGCTTTACTAGTCCAAATCTCATCAATATTACTTCCGGTTCCATAAATCCAATAAATCGGCTGTACTGCATAAACCGCCAGAGACCACACAAGGTTACTCAGGATAAATAATTTATTTAATATCATTCCTTTTTGTTCCCTATCAATTCGCGCCTTTCCTTGCTGACTGTTGCCTCGTATTTATTGGTATTAGCTGGGTTAGCAATCCCTTGACTACTGGCGCTATGATGCAAATAATCACGACGCAGCGCGCGATAATCAACGAGGGATAGTGAATAAGCCAAGTTTTCCACCACCTTTTGTTTTGTGGCTTATTGGATCCAAAGCTGATCCAGCGTAACCAGATTAACCACTGGTCGTTTAACGAGGTAGAGTCCGCACCTCATCCTATACGGTAAGATGTACCACCCCTTCGGCACAATCGGCCTTTAGATGGATATGGACATTATAGAATGAGATAACTATATAAAATAAACAGAGGCAGGAAACGTCCACAATAGAGCTATTGTTAACTCGTTGCTAGTGCCATAATTCAATATTCAAGCCTCTCAGTTGACCGGTTCTTGATCTGTTTTGGGCTGTTTGGCGCGGTAGGCATCCATAATGGATGCCCAGTCCATCCCGAGCGGCACAGGATATTGTTTGAATAACGCGCCATATTCCTTGTCGAAGTCGTCTATTCCATATTGGCGAGCTACCGAAACCTTTTTATCATACCAGTCGTCAGTCACCTCTTTGGCAATGCCACGGGTGAGCAACAGATCAGGGCTCAATTGCAGTCCCCCTCCGGTTAGCACGACCTCAAAATAACCACCGGGAGCTAGGCCGAAATAGAGGCGATTTCGGCGATCATAGCGCCCGTCAACTAAATAAGCTTGGCGCATCTGTTTTTCTAAATCTGCGGGTAAATTCACCTTGATGCGGTAACGCTTGCGATCATGAGATGAAACCATCTCGATCACGGCTTTATCGGGTACAGGCACGCCGTCCGTAGGCAGACCACCACCGCCAGCCCAGTAATAGCGCTGCCCTTTTATGCGATCGGCAAGCAAGCCGCCAGCCCCCCCTCCAGCCAAGCTGGTCGGCATAAACCAACTCGCCATCACGATAAAACTCTGTCTTGGTATTTGTAGTTCTATCGATATTGCTGCCGGTGCCATAACGCCAAGAAAAGGGCTTTAGCGGCGCCTCCATCGCGCAGGCCAGCAAGGGGCAGAGCATCCCCAGGATCCACATCCATCGCTTTATCATCATGATTCCTTGTTACCTATCAGCTCGCGTCTCTCCTTGCTGACAGTTGGTTCATGTCTATTTGTATTGGTAATATATTGGCTGCTGGCACGGCGGTGGGGATATATAAAAACCTTCCTTCTTCCTCATCAATATCAAAAATATTCTCAGTCTGCGGATGGCCTGTATGTGCTTATTACCCAGCAGACTCAACAATGCGGCCGACCAATTTTTATATGGCTGCATGCAACAGCCTCCTAACCTGGCTCAACGGCCTCAATGCCACGGGGAACGAAGAAATTGTTACTGCTAAGCATGGTGTTGGCCTGAGCGTCGAGGATGGCGTGCATGAGCTCCTTCGAGCTGAAGTCATGCATGAAATAGTTGAAGAATGCATCAACAGTTGGTGGAACTCGCATTGAGTCATTAAAAAACTTCACCCGCTTGGCAGCCTGTACCGTCTTGCTGTTGTAACGTTGCCACATCACGATGTCATCTGCATCCTTCCCTACCTGCTCAAGCCAGCCCCAACGCGCCTTGAGTTCAGCGCGTTCACTACCACGCGCCACTTCCAGACGAGCCTCGTAGTCGAACCGCTTTTCCCCCAGCCAGGTGCAGTAACAAGTCATATGGCGTTCAAAACCTGCCGGAGTCGGGTCGACTCGACCGGCCCACTGCTGGTAATAGTCGCTGAAATCCTGCACTGAGCGTCCCGCCAAGTTGTCCAGCATAACGAAGTAGCTCGCCACTTTGCGGGATGTTTTTTCCAACGACCGGAAGTTGGGGAAGGGCACTTGAGCCCGACGAGCGGTATCAAACATTTTTCTAAGCGGCACCCGGCAAAGCTCGGCACTGGGCCGCTGTTCGTTGGGCAGTAAGCCCCCAGTAACATCTTCGCTGATGCCAGGGCAGAGCTCCTCCCGCCAACCTGGCTTGAGCGGCCCAAGGGGTAGCAGGGGGCGATAGTCTCTCCGCTCGTGGGCGGCAACCAGATGAAGGGCTCGCTTGACGGCAGGATGGAGTGGCTTGTCATACTCGATCACCTTGGCCCCAGCCACCACGCCCAACGGCACGCCAGCCGGATTCTTGGTCAACAGACCTGCCCAGTCAGATACCTCCGCAACAGTGTCCCCCATATCGAGCAGGCTACGCCGTGAGCTGTCGAACAGACCAGCGAAGATCACCTCGACCTTGCTCTCCTCGTAGCGGTACTCGTTGCCCACTTTGGTACAGACTGACTCCAGCAGCTCCTCGATAAAGCGGCGGGCAAGAGCCGCCCCCAAATCTGCCCCGAAGACCGATACCTGGATCAACTTGATGGGAAGCTTGTTCAGTTCTTTGGAAGCAGACACGCTCAGTTTGAACTTATTCTTGGCATAATCGACTCTGGCATCGACCCCGGTCATAAACAAGTCGGCGACCCACGGGAGATCCCGGATGGGGGCTATGGCCTCAACCAATGCTCGCTTGGCCGCATTTTTGGCCGCTGAGGCCGATGCCTCGAAACTGCTCTTCAGGGTCAGCATATCGCCGAGTTTATTGGTCAGAACCTTGCTCCAATCCCCTTTGACAGCTTCGACCACAGTTTCTTTAGCCTGATCTTTCAGATCGTCAAGGTAATCGCCAGCCAACGCCTGCTGCCTTGCATCCAGAATGCTGTCCAGTCGCTCAGCAGTGGTGTCATCAAGCTGCGTGCCCAAGCCAGGAATATAGACTTTGTCATAGGTATATGAAGATGTCAGTGCTGCGGTCATTTCCCTTGGATGTGCTCGAAACAGACGCCCTACATTGGTCAACCGCTGACTGTCCTCATCAACATTTATATTCCGCTGGCGACCATCGAAGAAGAAACCAATCTGCAATGCTAGAGAGCAGGTGCCAATACCTGCCTGATGGAGGCTCTCCTCACGAGCTATGCGGCATGCTAAATCATCCCTGTCGATCATCTTCCTTTCCTCGTACGGTAGGTGTCAACGATACTATCCATCTCTACAACGCAGCTATGGGCCCAGCGTACCATCGGGGTATTGTCAGGTAGCATCAATACACAGAAATCATCCTGCCCCTTTTCCCGTTTGGGCATGGGCAAAGTGACCGAGTGCTTTTCAAATTGGTAGCCTGCTTTCTCTTGCTCCTCGGTCATATCGAGTTCCCAATCGATCTTCACCGTGTCGCCGTCGATCCGATAGGGACCAGCACTACCACCGCCAGCATTTAATCCGTCAAACGCAAACGCATTACTGCCCATTTTACCGTTGACGTAGACGTAGCTGATGGGGCGGTCCATCACGGAAGCAACGTCGATAGAGGCCCCGCCATGACGCTCCTGCACCAGAAACGTCCATCCCAGCCAGAGCACCAGTACAATGGCACTCAGCCAGCGTCCCCAACGAGGCATCAAGTCCCACGCTGCCGTAGCCATCGTGGAGATAAATCGTGTCAGGCTTCTTTCTACTGTCATGCTTGTCTCTTTTGTTCTTCCAGGGCAGAACGCCCACCTTCCAGATAGGCCAATCCCCAGAGCATTAACTGAGCGTCGGTTGCCCCAGTTTGCTTGGCTTTGTCGAGCGCCTTGCGGACCATGGCCATCCTCTCACAAGGCGGAAACTGAGCGATGTTCTCCCCTGACTGCCAGAGAGCCAGCAGGCGATGGGCTTGCGGTGAGCCTTCCAGTGCCTGATAGAGTGCCGGGGTCAGTTGGAGCAACTCTGGTTCTGTCGGGGGGATAGACAAGACCAGCTCACGCCAGTTGCCATCGCACTCCCGCAGCCACCAACAGCTGATGCCGCCAAAGATACCGCCAAGCCAGGGCGCATTCTGCTGGTCAAGCAACAAGGGTAAGGCATCAGGTGTATAGAACCGCAACAACATACTGTACTTGCCACCCGGCTCTATTACCCTTGCCCCGAGCGCCAGTTGCTCTTGCAGGGCTTCCACTGGTCGCTCGCAGTCAATCAGCCCAACAACATGCCCTTGCTCGGCGAGTTCGGCAAGCAAGCCTGCATCCAGTTGTGAGCACAGCCAGAGCCAGGGGCCAAGATTGACCAGATCAAACAGGTCGTCGTGCAGATAGAGCGGCAAAAAACGCCCCTCATTCAGCCTCTCTCGCTGCTCGGCACTGAGATTGGCCGCTTCGAGAAGTGCTACCGTCTTTCCTTCACGCCAGATTGATTCAGGTAGCATCTTACTCTCCCTTCACCACGGCATCGCCCTGAGCCATGGCTCTCAGCATGCAAGGAATACAGACCGGCTTTTCAAGGGGCGGCATAGCCTTAAACAGCGGCGGCTTGGGTGGGGCTACGACCTCTACCGCACCGGGCAAGCTCGGCATCTGCCCACCCCAGCCGGAGCCAGCCCCCGGACTGCCACCCGAGTTCATCTTGATGGAGCCGCCGCTGAGGGTGACACCGCTCGGGTCGATTTTGACGAAGCTACCTCCCACTTTCAGGGTCAACTCGGAGCCCGCCTCCATCACTATTTTCATGCCCGCCTTGTGGTGCACCTCACTGCCCGCTTCCACCAGTAGGGATTGACCCAGCTTCTGGTGCATAGACGCATCCACGGTGAGCGAGTAATCAGCCTTGACCTGGTCCCGCTTCTCCCCCTCCACCATCAGATGGTCATTGGCCTTGATGCGGGCCACCCGCTCATTGTCGATGTCGGTGTGCTGGTCATGCTTGATGTGCCAGGCCGCATCGTTCTCAATCAGCACGTTCAGGTCTTTCTGACCGTGAAGGTAAATCTCTTCCTGCCCCGCCTGGTCTTCGAAGCGCAGCTCGTTGAAGCCCTCGCCCTGGTGGGTCTCGGTGCGCAGCACGGTGCGGGTCTTGTTAGCCGGTAACTCGTAGGGGGGTCTGTTGGTGGCGTGGAAGGTCCGGCCTGTGACTATGGGCTGGTCCGGGTCCCCTTCCAGGAAGGAGACAATCACCTCGTGGCCGATGCGCGGGATGGCCAGCATGCCGTACTGTCCGCCGGCCCAGCCCTGGCTCACCCGCACCCAGCAGGAGCTCTGGTCGTTGGAGCTGCCATATCTGTCCCAGGGGAACTGCAGCTTCACCCGGCCATGCTCGTCGCAGTAAATCTCCTCCCCCTCCGGCCCCACCACGGTGGCAATTTGCGGGCCGTCCACCATCGGCTTGTGGGGCACCTGTGGGCTGCCGATGCGGGCACGCCAGCTGGTGCTCGCCTTCACCACCGCAAATTCGTTGTGGTAGACGGTGGGGCCGCTGCCGCCCTCTTCCTCCAGCGCCTGCGGCTGCAATCCGGTGTGGCTGATACGCACCACTTGCCAGTCGGTGTTCAAGCTACCGTTCGGGTGCTCGGTCAGGGCAAAGGTCTGGCCCGGCAGCAGGACCGCGCAGTTGGACTTAGCCAAGCCGGTCACCGCATCGTTGCGCAGCGCATCCAGCCGGTGCTGGGCAAAGGCCTTGCCGCTCGGGTCCAGCTTGTAGCGGCCCGGGTAGTCGAAGTGCTGGTAGGTATCGCGCTGGTGTTCAAGCTCGGCCCCCAGCTTCTTGTGGGACAGGCCATAGGCCGGGGTCTTGAAGCTGTAGTCTTTCAGCTCTACGTCGCTCGGGCGCACCGCCTCCCGGTAGTGGAACTGGCGCACGTAGGGCCCCTGCTCCAGCGAGCGGTTGCCGAGGTTGAAGAACAGCTCGGGGCCGGCGGTCAGGGCCGCCGCGTCGTCGGCAAACACGATGCGGTGTTTGCCTGCGTCGAATTCATGGAAGTAGAACAGCCCCTCTTCGGCGGCGAGCCGGTTGACGAACGCGAGGTCCGTCTCCCGGTACTGCACGCAATATTCCCGCTTGGCATGCTCGTTTTTCAGAGCGAAGGCGTAGTCGGTGATGCCGTGCTCTTGCAGCAGGATGGAGAGGATTTCGTCGGGCTTCTGGGCCTGGAACATGCGGGAGTTCTGGCGCAAGGAGA